>NZ_JACYVJ010000005.1:0-301637 GCF_014842235.1 Pseudomonas sp. CFBP 13710
GTCAAATCTTACCTGTAGCGAGATCTTCGATAAAGTGTAGTTTGTTGTCTGCTTCTGGCCGAAAGCGGTCGTTCAACCATCGCCTGGGACCAGCAACGCCTTCCCCCCCCAACCTTGCCTTCCCCCACCACCTCCGCTAACCTCACACCCGTCGCTGCCAATTCAGCGACCGGGTTTAGCAGCTCGAACAATTCGTCAGGCGTACAGCGCCTCCATACCCATTGTCGGCGTTTTTTTTCGCCTACAGTGTCGATCTATGGCGGCTGTGCGTGGGGCACCTTCGGGTGCGCCGGGTGCCTGACGGTCCGGTCTGCTAACCCGCGTACAGCTGCCACCCTTTTCGTTTAGCAGCGGAAGGTGGCGGTTCAATCGAGCCGTCAGGAGTTGCATCATGGTCAAGCCGACCCCCGATCCACCCGTTGTCGATCTTCCTTCCGATCACCCGTTGTTTCATTTCGCAACAGACTTTTCTGAGACCGATGGCCGTGTGCTGGCCGAGCGTTTCCAGCGTCAGCGTGCGTTGATGGAGCAGGCGCGGAGAAATGCGCAGCGCGAGAGTCAGCCGCCGCGGCGCTTTTGGCAGTTCTGGCGGACATAGACCGCGGCGCGGCATTCGCGGGCAGAGCCCGCTCCCACAGGTGCCCGCCTGTGGGCGGGGCTCGCTCCCACAGATGCCTGCCTGTGGGCAGGGCCCGCTTCCACAGGTGCCTGCCTGTAGTTAAGCCTGTTGGCGTGTTCATTGTAGATAAGGAGATTGACCATGATCGAAATCACGGAAACCAACGTCTTGCCGTTCGGCCGCCATGGCTCGGACCAGCAGCCGATATTCAGTGTTAACTCCGGTGTTGCCTTGGAAGATGCCTTGACGCAATTGTCCCATCTGCTGACGTGCGCCCATGCTTCGGCATCTGAAATGTGCGATGCCCGGGTGGTGGATCCAGGACTGGTTGGCGCCACGGTGCATTGCATCGAGGGGGCGAAGGCATTGGTAGATGCGTTGTTGATTCGCGGTGAGTGACTTGGAAGGAGATTGGCGCGATTCATTCTGTTGATCGCGCCAAACACAAGTCTCGCAATGCAGCCAAAGCAGCCACACGGCATGCCAACCGCAGGGATATTCTGGCATCAAGTGATGGCTCATCTCGGTAGGTTGGAAAGGTCTACCTGGACGCGGAATGCAATCTGTCTCAGCAACGATACAATGCCCGCCTCACAGGGCGCTTGGACTGCTACTGAACATGCAATGGAATCATCTGGTCATCAACGGTGTTACCAAGAGTATGGCGCATTTGCAGCCGTTCGAGATGACCTTCGAGGTGGCTGGTAACCAGCTGACCGTCCGTTTCGAATTCGGCTTTCATTGCTTCACGGACGATAAAGGCAACGGTGAGCCGCTGCGGCACAAGCATGAACATAGATATTTCTGCCCTTCGCGGTACCACTGCAGCACCCAGCTGCGTGACTACATAGAGCGCCGCTTCTATACCGGAATGGTAGTGCCGCATAACAGCAAGAACAGTGGCCAGAGGTACTTTTGTCTGGATCTACATGATTACGCGATTTTCTTTTCCATCACCAAGCCCGCCGAAACGACGAATCTACTGCGAATGCACGTCATCAGCGCTTATGAGGTTGATACCTGGGGTCGCCACTCGCTGCCCAAAGGGAAAGCATTCAACACGCGTTACGTACTGGAGATGCGCAATAAAGGAAAGTCGGTGTGACAGGAAGCAAAAAGCCCCTGTGCTTACGCACAGGGGCTTTTTGCGTGTCTCAATATCGGCCTGTTCTTTCGGCTTGCGCCTTATCCCGCACACTGGCTGGGAGAGCTTTCGCTCCGAAATCAACACCCCTTCAAGCGAAGGTTCCGGTCTGTGCTGACGAGGCTATGATATCAAACAAGCTGTCACTTGTGCCAACCTTTAAACGCCTGGTCTGGAATCGCGTAGCCACTGGGACGCTTGATTCGTACCTCGAGACTGCCATGGTCCGCACCGAGCCGGTACTCGCCTGAGCCGATAAACGCGTGGTCTGGGTACTATCGACCCAGACCCTAGCCTATCCAGACCAACACCCCAACACCGCCCATTCCTACCAAGAATACCCCCATGAAAATCATTGATTTCCCTCTCTCTGCTTAATCTCGTAGCGTGGAGTCTTCTGCATAAGGAGATCAGTCCATGAGCCGTTTGCACTTGTACGTCGATTCGCAGTTCACCAGCCCCTATGCCCTGTCGGTGTTTGTTGCACTGCGCGAGAAAGGCATCGATTTTGCGATGAGCGCAGTCGACCTGCAGAAACTTGAACACCAGGCAGATGCCTACGCTGTTCTCTCGCAAACCCAGAGGGTCCCAACCTTGGTGGATGGAGATTTTGCCTTGTCGGAATCTTCAGCAATCACGGAGTATCTCGAAAGCGTTTACCCCGAAGTGCCGATTTATCCGAAAGACGTTCGGCTACTGGCGAAGGCGCGGCAGGTTCAGGCCTGGATTCGCAGCGATCTGCTGCCCATCAGGCAGGAGCGCTCCACTGCTGGGGTGTTCTATGGTCAGCAATATGGCCCTTTGTCGCCGACGGCTCGTGAGTCAGCGGACAAGTTGTTCTATACGGCGCAAGCGCTGCTCAAAGACGGCGCAGAAAATCTTTTCGGCCAATGGTCGATAGTGGATGTCGATCTGGCGCTCATGCTCAACCGGCTGATACTCAATGGCGATGCTGTGCCTTCAGCGTTGGTGGAGTATGCGCAACGTCAATGGCAGCGCCCCAGCGTGCAGGCCTGGGTCGCCCTCGAGCGCCCGCCGCTTTAGATCGCAGGCTGGCCGGTGATGGGGCATCAGTAGTCCTTCAAACCGGCTGGCTTCAGTGCCCGTCTTTACACGGCGGTGACTGAGCGAGGTACAGCACCAGGCTGTCATGGCCATCCACGACCAGCCGGGTGATCAGCGCTTCAAAGTGGGCAGTCATTTCTGCATCGCGGACGTCGAAGCTCGCACGCCATTCAATGACACACTGAAGCTCTCCACTGACCTTGATCACCCTGACGTCTGCTCGATAGTTGTCGAGCGGTAGAGGTGATTCTTCGAATTTGTATGTTAAGCGCATCTGGGGGTTATCCAGTACCAGAAGGCGTTCGCGAAGAACGCCTCCGTCTGCCAGATCAAGCCGTCTGACTGAGCCAATCGTGCTTTCTGATTGCCCATCTTCGAGGCTGCTTTCATTGATTGCCGGGTGCCATTGGGCTATTTCCCCAAAGTTTCTTAGCACTTTCCAGGCGTGTTCTGCAGTGGTTGCGATAACGGCGCTGTATTCAACTGTTGCCATACATCAAACTCCAAAAGCCTTCAAAGCCATATCTTTAAAAATTATCGTTGGCTGAGCGTGCTTGCAGCCAAATCAATCGACGCGCTGCCGATGCAGTGGGGCTACGTCGTGACCGTTGCTGACAAGAAGACTGACAAGGCGTTTGCCGACTTTACCGGCGGCGCCAATGACAAAAACTCTGGACATGGGTTGCTCCTGTTGTGGGGAAGTGCCGGTGCGGCTTGCACCGGCACAGGCCTGCGCAGTCAGCCTTCGAATTGGTGGTAAACCTTGGCAATGACTTTCCAGGCACCATCGATTTTGATCAACGTCAGGTAGTCGTTGTAGTCAGCGCCGATCGCGTCTTTTTCCATATCGACGCGTACGACAGCGGTGGTCGGAGTGATAGCCAGCACGTCCAGACGAGTGCTGATGTCTGGCGCCGTGCCGTTGGTTTCGACGAACGTATACAGGTTGCTGATCGGCCCGCCCAACAGTTGACCGTTGGTGAAGCCGTACATCACGGCGTCTTTATGAAACGCTTCCGCGATGATGGCAACGCTGCCTGCACGCAAGCCTTCGACATAGTTGCTGGCGGTTTCGATGACGGCGTTGTAATCGCTGGTTGGCACGGCTTTGATGTTGTTGCTCATAGGGTGTTTCTCCTGAAGTTGGATTCGACGGATCACTGGGTTACATCGACGTGCATAATCCGATCACCAGTCCTGACGCGTCGGCGAAATGATCAGATCGTTCACAGTTACGTTGGCTGGTTGATTGAGTGCGTAGATCACCGCGCGACTGATGTCCTCGGGCGCGATAGCGATTTCATTCAGCGCCTTGGCGGCTTTGCGGCCTTCGGGATCGGTCACTTTGTCGGCCCAGCCGGTATTGATCACGCCTGGACTTACGGTGTTGACGCGGATGCCGTGGTGCACACCCAACTCCTTGCGCATGGATTCAGTCATAGCCTGAACGAAGAATTTGGTAGCGCTGTAGACACCGGCGGCTGGGCCGACCTGATGCCCTGCCACTGAGTCCATGTTCAAGATCTGTCCGGACTTCTGCTGAATCATGAATGGGAGAACGGCCGCGATGGCGTTCAGGTAGCCCTTGATATTCACATCGATCATGGCGTTCCAGTCGCGGGTGGCGAGGTCGACCCAGTTGGAAAACAGCATCAGGCCTGCGTTGTTCACCAAGATATCCACTGAGCCGTAGGTGTCCTTGGCGAACTGGGCCATCGCCAGTGTTTGCTCTGGGCAGGTAACGTCCGTTACGTAGCTCACCGCTTCATAACCGGCGGCACGTAGCTCGCTGACCAGAACGACGAGGCCCGCTTCTTCGTGGGCCGCGGCGATGACGTTGGCGCCATGGGCCGCCAGCGCTCTAGCCGTGGCGGCTCCAATGCCAGAAGAGGCGCCAGTGACGATGGCGGTTTTCTTGTCCAGGTAATTCATGTCGTGTTCCTTTGTGGCGGTGTTCCCGCGTAGGTGGCGCGTACTAACCGTTGGGGAGTGCCAGATGAACCGGGCAGGGGAGTAGGTAAGTGCTGGTCTTAGTAATTACCCAATGGCCAGTCGGTGTAGCCTTCGGCGCCACCGCCGTAGTACGACTCACGAGGCGCGATGGTCAGCTCGGCACCGTGGCGCAGGCGCGCGACGAGGTCTGGGTTGGAAATGAACAGGCGGCCGAATGCCACAGCGTCGATCTTGCCCGCTGCACGCCGCTCGACCGCCATCTCCAGGTCGTAGTTGTTGTTGCCAATGAACCGACCATTGAACTGGGCACTCAATGCGTCCATGTCGACACCTTCCGGCACTTCTCGGGAGGTGGCTGTGGCCCCTTCGACAAAATGCAGGTAGGCCAGATCCAGCGCGTTGAGCTGTTGGATAAGGTAGCCGTGAAGGCCCATGACGTTGCTGTCCGGTGGCGTGTTTCCCGCATCCGGTGTCACCGGTGACAGGCGAATGCCTACGCGGTCATTGCCCCAGACATCGACGATTGCTCGGGTCACTTCAAGGGTCAGACGCGCGCGATTCTCGATGGACCCGCCGTACTGGTCTGTACGCTGGTTGGTGGAATCGCGGAGGAATTGGTCCAGCAGGTAGCTGTTGGCCGAATGCACTTCTACACCGTCGAAACCCGCGCGCTTGGCATTCTTGGCCGCGTGTTGGTACTGCTCGATGATGCCGGGAATCTCGTCGGTTTCGAGCGCTCGCGGCATGGACACAGGCACAAACCCATCGGCTGTGTAGGTATTACCCTCTGCCTGGATAGCGGAAGGTGCTACCGGCGCCTCGCCATTGGGTTGCAGGTCGACGCTTGAAAAGCGCCCTACATGCCAGAGCTGACTGACAATCTTGCCACCTGCAGCGTGCACCGCATCGGTGACCTTTTTCCATCCCGCTACCTGCTCCTCGCTCCAGATGCCAGGGGTCGCCGCGTAGCCGCGGCCTTGAGCCGAGATGTTGGTCGCCTCAGCCACGATCAATCCAGCGGTGGCCCGCTGAGCGTAATAAGTGGCGTGCAACTCAGTGGGGATACCTGCTTCGCCGTAACGACTACGGGTGACGGGCGCCATGACAATGCGGTTAGCCAGTTCGATGGCACCCATGCGTACGGGAGAAAACAGGTCAGTGGTATTGCTGATGTCGTTCATGTTCTAAGCCTTAGTAGTGGACCGGTCGTCTACTGAATTGGGTAAATAAAAAGCGCGTACTAGTGCAGCAAGCGCTTGGTCATGATCAGAGCTTTTGAAAAGGACTCTGTGGATCTGTTCACCTTGACCAGCAGGGAGGCGCCCAACCATAGCTGGTAGAGTGATTCAGCAAAGGCTGCAGGGTCACCTTCTGGATGAATGCTGCCGTCGGCTACGCCCATGTCCACGCATGCTGTGATGCGCTGAATGATCTTCGCCGTACCGACTTCGAGCACAGCGCGCATGTCTTCAGACAAATCGCAGACCTCTGCGCCTAACTTGACCACCAGGCATTTGCCCTCGGGCAGGTCAGTGCCTTGGGTTTGAGTCCAGTAGTTGAAATAGGCCAGCAAGCGTTCGGCGCCGCTTCCAGGCTTTGCCATGAGCGCGTCCACGCGGCCCAGGTACTCGGAGAAATATTCTTCCAGCAAAGCCTGGCCGAATTCTTCCTTCGACTTGAAGTAGTAATAGAACGACCCTTTGGGCACACCCGCCGTGCTCAGCACTTCGGCCAAGCCAACGGCCGTATAGCCTTTGTTGGTCATCAGCGAACGAGCCACATCGATGATGTGCTGCCGCATGTCTTGAGCTGGTTTCTTCATGATGGGCAGCATGGTAAACACATACCGACCGGTCGTCTACAAAATTTTTCTGTGCAGTGGTATCGCCGGGCTTGCGCGCAGGTAATCCGCAATGGCCTTTGCCGCGACATCAAGTGTGGGGTTTTACACCAGGCTAAAAACACCCACTTCGTCAGTCTCCATGTCATACGCAATCAACGCTTCATGCTCTGCACCAGCACTGCAGAGGCTTTCGCCTCGACTGTTCCAGATCGAAGAACCACCCGCCGCTACGAAGTCGTCGGCGGTGCCGACGTCCGATTTTCATTCAGTCAGGCGGCGATACTGCTGAACAACGAACGTCGCTACTACGATGAGGCAGGCAATCCAGGCGCAAACTACCTGCCAGTGTCCTATGGCCGTTACGTCGCCCATGAAGAAACCAGCGGAGACGAGAAAAAGCAGCAGTGAAAGGCCCGCCAGCAGCATTCGCGGAATGGCCATTGCGAGGCGCCACCAGACGCCCGGAGCGAACCGTCGGGCGACCCAGCGATTGAGTGCTGTCATTCCTGCAAGGACCATGGCGAAAATCGTCAGCAGCAGCGGTATCAGAATAAGCGCCATGGCAGGCTCAGCTTCACCACCATCTTCGCCTGGCGTGTAATGGGCTGCGTGCCACATATCTGCGCAGAGAGCCGAAAGCGCGAAAATCACCACGATGGGAGCAATGGGGAATATCAACGTGCTCACCAGCGCATGGTTGTCCTGATCCTTCATCTCGCATCTCCTAATCGAGGATATTGGCCATCGAAGCATCTCCGATGCCTCATCACCCGATACTGTAAGGATCAATTCCGAGCAGAGGGGCCAGCAGCCTGCCGCTACTCAACCGCTGCAAAAAAGCCGCAGTTTTCCGGACACCCAGGAGATCATCATTGCAGGGATGGAAAGGAGAGCGACATAGATGACCCCCACAGCCAGCAAGGGCGAAACGCCGGCAGACACTACGACCACCGGGAGTTGGGCAAACATGACTATCGCGCCTGCTATCAGGCTCAGGCGTAGAAAAATTGCCCCCAGAATGGCTGACAGCACCAGCGCCGCTGGATAGACAGTGGTCCAGTAACCCGCTGCGTCCCACGGCTCCGCAGTGCCTGAGAGCCATGACACAGTGGTCCAGAAGATGATGCACACAATGCTGATCAGAATCACGCTCACGGCTCGGGATCCATACCTGAAATGTGTGCACAGTCTAACTGCATACCGTCGCGATAGAGGGCTTGGCACGACGGTCTGTGACGTGCAGCCGAGTGGACGTGTCGCCAGGACCAAAGCCAGCGGGGCGCACTGGCTTCACGACACAGGTTATGAGGGGTCACTTGTTGTTCGACGCGAAACCGGCAAAACGCTTGTTGAACCCGGCAATACGGCCTTCCGCCTGTGTCTTGCGGACCTGGCCGGTGTAGACAGGGTGTGAAGCACTCGAGACATCGAGGGCGACATACGGGTACACGTTGCCATCCGTATGGGTCTGGGTTCGATCCGTTTCCACTGTCGAACCGATCAGGAAATAGACGTCCGCAGCCGTATCGTGGAACAGGACGGTGCGGTAGTCAGGGTGGATTCCGGGTTTCATAGTCATTGCCTCAGGTGAGTAGTAATATGTTATACCGTAACATATTGGCAGCTGATTTTTCCAGTACTCACTTGCTGATCTCTTTTAGGGTCGCACCAGCGGCGTGCTTATTACGCAGCAGCAATGAGTGCGCCGGCTTAGCATCGCTACTCCTTCATTGCCCTCACGACGGCAGTTGGCCGAGAGCCGACCCTCGGTATAAGCTCAGGATCAAGCTGAATCGTGCCCAACGGCAACGCTGCCCCTTTCTGCATGCCAGCCCCACGGGATGGAAGGACCTATGTCTCACTACTGGCGTCATCCTGCGCTCGCACACCTGGAAATCCGCAACGTCGAGGACGGTCGCACGTTCAGCCACGCGCGCCACTCTCATTCGACGTTCTCCATTGGCGCGATCATGCAGGGGCAGAGCACTTATTTGAACGGCGACAGTAGCCGCCTGATCAGTGCCGGCAGCGTGGTGCTCATGAACCCCGGTGTGGTGCATGCCTGCAATCCCGTGCACGAACAGCCTTGGGCATACCGCATGTTCTACGTGGATGCCCAGTGGCTCGCGACGCTGCAACAGCCGGGTTCCGGTACGCAAAAAGACTTCGTGCCTTTTGCGCAGACCTATAGCGCCGACGTCAGTCTGTTTGACGAGCTGGACGATCTGTACCGCACGCTCACGGCCAGCGACTGCCCGCCAAACATCATGCAGGGTGCAACGCTGGGGTTCTTCCAGCGACTGGTGGCGCGGTTGCAGCCGGTCAGCAATGACGCCAAAAGTGAACCGCACAAGATGGCCCAGGCAGCGGAATTCATCCGTGAGCATTGCGCTGATGCACTGCGGCTGGAGGATATAGCGTCGGCCGTACAGCTTTCACCTTCCTATCTGATCCGCGCGTTTAAAGCGTGCCATGGGCTTACGCCTCATGGGTACTTGATTGATTGCCGCCTCAAGCTGGCCCGCGATGGCCTGCGCCAGGGGGAAGACATCGCCCAGGTCGCGGCGCGCGTTGGCTTTGCGGATCAAGCGCACTTGCAGCGGCTGTTCAAGCGCGCCTTGGCGACGACGCCAGGGCACTATCGCGGTGTGCCTACTCGAGCAATAGATACACGGCGCAGCCCCCGAGCAGCGCGGCCATGACGCGATTGAACCCGCGCAGTCTGGCAGTGTTGCTCAAATAGTCGCGCAACGAGGCACCGGCCCAGGCCCAACTGGCCAGTGATAGCCAGCAGACCACCAGATAGATCAGTGCGAACATCCACACCATTCGCACATCGCCATCGGCAACGAAGGCGCCCATGCCTGCAAGGCACGCGAGCCACGCTTTCGGATTGAGCCATTGCATCAGCGCGCCGGTGAAGGCGGAAGGTCGGGTCTGCACGTGCGCCGTGTCCAATCGCCCGTCACTGCTTGCCAGTCTGTAGGTCAGGTACAGCAGGAATATCACGCCGGCCATGCGAATCAGCTGCGTCAACCATGGCCAGCGGTTCAGCATCTCGTGCAGTCCCAGGCCCATGAGCAAAAGCAGCAGGATGAACCCCAGAGTCGCCCCCGTGACGTGGGGCAGGGCGGCCCGCAGTCCGTGGTGGGCACCGCAACTCAAAGAGACCAGGTTGACCGGGCCGGGGCTTATGGAAGAGGCCAGTGCAAAAACGGCCATGGAAACGACGATACTCATCAGGCACCTTCAAAACGGGCGAGGGAGCACTGACGGTAGAGATCATGGGAGGGGCTGTATTGAAGGAAATTGCTCCCGGACGCTGTCGTTGCCGGTGTTGGTTTCCTGCAACGTCCAAGACAGTTGGCGCGATTCTGCAGATCGCGCCATAAATCGCGCCAGAAATTGGCGCGATTCTCGAAATCGCGCCACAATTGCGCCATCCTTGTTTCGAATCGCGCCAAAACACTATGCCAAATTTGGAAGCTCTGAAGGAAACCATCCTTGAATCGGCGTCTGGCCTGACATTGGCAGAGATCCTTGCGCAGCATCCTCAGCTAGCCCGACGTACCGCGCAGCGGCGGCTGAGTCAGCTGGTCGATGCTGGTCTGATCGAAGCTCGCGGCGACGGCCGTGCAAGACGCTCAACTGTGGAGCGTCCAAGGCTAGTCGCTTGTTGCCGATGAGCTCGGCGAACTCGATGAGCCGTCGTGTCGCAGGGGAGATAGGTACGTACGTCTTTCGAGCCAGATGCTCCATCTGAAGTGTCTCCAGCAGAGCCGGCGCGCAGTCCAGCACCAGAAAACAGCTGTCTGCGCGGCTGAGCTGAGAGTGCACCGAGCCTGGCCTCACCACGGCGGCCAATGACTGATCAATGCTCCCGCCGCGACCGTCTACATCGATTTCCATCTGGCCACGAACCGGCAGGACCAATTGAGCATGATCGTGGGAGTGATGAGGGTTTTCACACTCATAGC
Source organism: Pseudomonas sp. CFBP 13710 (assembly GCF_014842235.1). Taxonomy (NCBI): domain Bacteria; kingdom Pseudomonadati; phylum Pseudomonadota; class Gammaproteobacteria; order Pseudomonadales; family Pseudomonadaceae; genus Pseudomonas; species Pseudomonas sp. CFBP 13710. Next base: position 10,602 of record NZ_JACYVJ010000005.1, read on the forward strand.
TGCGGATTTCGAGATTCAGGAGCATGAGTGCATCACTCGGGCGGAGTCCAGGGACGAGGGATTTTAGCACCCGAGCCGGGCGATAGATCGCGCGAGAAGGGGGCGTTGACACCACTGCCGCATCATATTCCGATGGCGGGTACCGGTGTTAGTATTGAGGTCGTGGGAGCCACAGCCTGATCGGGAAATGGTAGATCGGTGTTCTGCCCAGTTTTGCTAATGCGGGGCTTCATATGATCCTTGTTCTTATTATTGGGATGCTTGCTTTTTGCTCCGGCTATTTGGTTTCCCTCGAAGATAGATTACAGAGGGACCGTACATTTCATCCTTTCGATGTATTCAACAATTTTCGGGCGTCGCCAAGATGCCGAAAAAAAATGGCTTATGTGGGCATGTTGATTTTTGTCTTGGCAGGCGTGGTTTACCTTCTTGAGCCAGAGGTCATCTACTCATCCAGAGACAAGATCAAAGCATTGGGCGCGGTCATGCTTCTCTGGTCGTTCATGTTTTATGGCTACTGCCGCGAACTGGAGTTCAAGAAGTCAGGAAGCTCGCCTGCGTCGCTGCAGTGCATGGACTGTGTTGAAGGAACAGAGTGGTATTCTTTGGCCCTTAAAGGGTTTTTGGCAACTTTCAAGATCCTGGCTGTTTTTGCTTTTATGTACGCAATCAAACGTGTTTGATGGCCACATGTCCAAACTCACCTCATATCGCATTCGGCGGTCGAGTAGACGACGTGGTGTCTCGTTTTCTTACCTGGGTGAACTGGGATCAGATATACGCCCCCACCACCCGCTTTACGGTGCCCAGCGCCTCACCCAGGGCGTCCATGCTCACCGACCCAAGTGCCAGCCGTAGTGCATGAGGGACGTGCACCGAGATCGAAAACGGCTCGGCCGTCGAGACCGACACATGCTCGCGCATCAGTTCCAGGGCGATTTGATCCGCCCTTGCATCCTCCGCCAACGGCAGCCATAGAAAGTACGAAGAGGGATGACGCACCACCGGTAACCCTGACAACAACGTGTCAGCCAACGCCTGCCGGGCCTGCGCGTCCGCGCGCTTTTTCGTCTCCAGCGCGGCGACCGTGCCATCGTCGAGCCAGGCGCAGATGATGGCGGTCATGACGCCGGGTGTGTTCCAGGTCGTGGCCTTGACCGTGCGCTTCAACGCGTCCACTCGATGCACAGGGGCTGCGACGAAGCCGACGCGCAAGCCGGTGGCGATGTTCTTGGAAAATCCTGACACGTAAAACGTTCTTTCAGGCGCTAACTCAATGATGGGTGGCGGCGGATCCTGCGCCAGAAACGCGTAGGCTGCGTCTTCAATAATCATCAGGTCATGCTCGCGAGCGATCCCCACCAACCGCTCGCGCTGCTCGGCAGGCAGCACCCAGCCCAATGGATTATGCAACGTGGGCATGGTGTACACGGCGCGCACCGAACGACGGCGGCAGAGCGAGGCGAGGGCATCGAGATCCGGCCCCTGAGCAGTGACAGGAATCGGCAGCACTTCAAGGTGCAATGTCTTGGCCAGCAACTTGAAGCCAGGATAGGTCAACGCATCGGCCGCGATCACGTCCCCTGGTTTCAGCAATGCCATCAGGCTTATCGCCAAACCGTGTTGGGCGCCGCTGACAATCAGAATCTGCTCGGGATCGACCGTGACGCCACGATGAATCAGATGACGGGCGATTGAAGCCCGTTCATGCAGGCGACCCGCATGTGGCTGATAGCGTAAATGCGCTTCCAGGTCGCCGGACAACGCCAGCTGGCGCAAGGCACTGCGCAACAGGTCGGCCTGACCTGGCATGGCCGGATAGTTGAAGTTGAGGTCGATCACACCCGCAGCAACGTCCGGCTGATCGATACCTTGGCCGGGCGGCAGTGAGGTTTCCCGCACGAACGTCCCGCGCCCGGTCTCGCCGCTGACCAGTCCCATGGCTTCTAACTCCGCATACACCCGGCTGGCGGTGACCAAGGCCAATCCATGGGTCGCTGCGAGTTGGCGGTGTGTCGGCAAGCGCGCGCCGGGAGGTAGACGTCCGGCGCGAATATCGGCTGCAAAGGTATCTACCAGGGACTTGTACCGGGGACGAGCCATCTCGAAGTGTATCCATGACAATTTTTTGATTGTCACGATAGTCGGTCATACGATGCGCTACATGCAACCCGACATGGAGTGGACACTCAATGGAACGCACCTCTGACGTGCACAGCCAGGCGACAGCAAAACCCGCGAGTGGGGTGGTCAATGGTCTCATCGGTGTCGTGATCTTCAGCGGTTCGCTGCCCGCCACTCGCATCGCTGTGCTGGAACTCGACCCGGTATTTCTGACCGTGGCACGGGCAGCCATCGCCGGCGTGCTCGCGCTGTGCCTGCTCATGCTGTTCAAAGAGCGGCGACCGGCACGTCAGCAGTTATTACCTTTGATCATTGTGGCGATGGGCGTTGTGATCGGTTTTCCGCTGCTGACGGCGTTGGCATTGCAGCACGTGACGTCGGCCCATTCCATTGTGTTCGTCGGCCTGTTGCCACTGGCGACTGCCGCGTTCGGCGTCCTGCGCGGTGGCGAGCGCCCTGGGGCGGCGTTCTGGTTTTTCTCGGTGCTGGGCAGTCTGATAGTCGTCGGGTTTGCCGTCACCCAAGGGCTGACCGCCTCACCGACCGGCGACATTCTGATGCTCTTGGCCATTCTTGCCTGCGGCCTCGGCTACGCCGAAGGGGCAAAAATTTCCAAAACATTGGGTGGTTGGCAGGTGATCTGCTGGGCGCTGGTGTTGGCGCTGCCGGTCGTGATGCCACTGACAGCATGGTTGGCGCCCGCTTCGTTTTCCGGCATCAGCACACCGGCGTGGCTGAGCCTGGCTTACGTGTCGTTGTTCAGCATGCTGATCGGCTTCGTGTTCTGGTACCGCGGCCTGGTGCAGGGCGGCATCGCCGCTGTCGGCCAGCTACAACTGCTTCAACCATTTTTTGGCCTGGCACTGGCCGCGGTACTGCTGCACGAACAGGTCAGCCTTGGCATGTTCGGCGTCACCGTGGCGGTGATCCTCTGTGTCGCCGGGGCCAGGCGTTACGGCAGGATCAATCCTCTTCCTTCACGGTAGCCACTTCATCTGCCTTGACTCTTACCCGCTTGCCCGAAACATCTTCGAACTCATAGAAGCCGTCTTTCGTTTTGGCGTCAGGTACATCCTTGGTGATGTACTGTGTGCCGTTCTGCAACGTGACGACCGTGTTGGTGGAGCAACCAGCCAACGTAGCCGCGCACAGGAAAGCAGTGCAATAGTAAAAAGCTTTCAGTTTCATGAGGTGACCTTCTTCGATCGATTCGCTGGGTTGCGGATGCTCTTCTTAGGTGAGCTGCGGTGTTGTGAGTCGGGCGTTTTATACGCGTTGTGAGCATACCATCGACCTATTCACTCCGACTCTTCTGCTTGCACAACTGCATGGCGAGGCTGTCGAACTCTCGGTCGAAACTGGCTTTTTCCGCTGCGCTCAAGAAGCCCTGCTGATGTACGAATTGGTCGGTTTGATGACGGACGGCTTCGACACGTTCGATCATACGATCGGCTTCAGCTTGGCTGATCTTGCGGGCCTTTCGCGTGGTGCCGATGTCCGCGCTGAGAATGTTGGCTCGTACCGAGATGTGGGCTTGTCGGGGGTCGGTGATCTTTCCGCCGGTTTCTCCCACCAGCTCGCGTTGGGCTTTGATGTCGCAACTGGGTAGATCAAGACTCTGTTGAGCGGCCGATGCGTTCAGGCTCAAAGCCAACAGCGAAGCCAGGATGCTGTATTTCATGGGTGTATCCAGTGTGGGCCGGTAGGTGTCGCTGCCGATATTGCAGCGTATTTTCCAATGGATTCTTCCGCGAGGGCCGGCGCTGGTATTGTTTTCCTTACTCAATCAACACCTGAATGCGGGCCAGTACATCGTCCATCACCACCTCAGGGGCCGTCTCTACGCGTTTGCCTCCACGAGCCTCGAGGTCAACGGTGCGTAGTTGATTGCACAACACCACGCCTTGCGTCTCGGTGCCGGAACCACTTAGTGGCACGGCAAAACCAGCATGGCGGGCAAAATCCCCGCCTTGGGTGATGGGCGCAATCAGGACCAAGCCCGACACGTTGAAGGCCGCAGGCGAAATGATCAGCGCCGGACGGAAATCGCCTTGCTGCTCACGGCCGGCGGTGGGGTTCAGGTTCAGGCGCACAATATCGCCACGGTTGAACTTGGCCCGCCTCACGCCTCACGCCCAACGGCCGACATGGCATTCCACGCTGCCATGTCGGCAGGTTCCGGCGCGCTCAAGTCACACTGCGCCATCAGCTCGGCCAGCGAGTAATGCGGCTTGGCTTTCGCAGGCTTGAGGGTCATCACCTCGGCGGACACATCGAGTTTCAGCACATCGCCGCTGACCAGATTCATCATCTTGAGCACAGTTGCTGGCAGGCGAATCGCCGCGCTATTGCCCCACTGCTGCACTTTGACTTCCATGGCAACCTCCTGAAAAGTGTACACATTGTAGATACATGGCGAGCCAGTTACAAGCGTTTTGTATAAACATAGTATCTACAATGCTAGCTCAAAAGCGCGTTGTAAAACCGTCGCCTACATTGCATATCGCAAGACTGGGCCATCAGGGAATAGCCCAATACATCGCCTGAACGCTAATACGCGGATGACTTTCCAACACCTCACACCGGCGCCGGGCTCTGCAGCAACGGATACAACGACAGCACCAGCAACCCCGCCATGCCCCAGTTGAACAAGCGCAACCAGCGCGGCACGCGCAGCACGTTGCGCAACACACTGCCGAAACCTGCCCAGACGCACACGCTCGGCAGGTTGACCAGTGCAAACACTGCAGCGATGACCATCACGTTATAAACGTAACCCTGCGCCGGCACATAGGTGGTGATGGCGCCAACCGCCATTACCCAGGCTTTAGGGTTGACCCATTGAAAGGCGGCGGCGCCGAGGAAGGTCATGGGTGTGCTGTTCTGTTCTCCCGCCTCGCTCATGCTGCCCGAGGTGGCGATGCACCATGCCAGGTAAAGCAGGTAGGCCGCGCCTATCCAGCGCAGTGCGGTGTAGGTCCAGGGCACGGCGGTGAATATTTCACCCAGCCCCAGTCCGACTGCCAGCACCAGCAGCATGAAACCCAGGCTGATGCCCAAGGCATGGGGAATGGTGCGCAGGAAACCGAAGTTCACCCCCGAGGCCAGCAGCATGGTGTTGTTCGGGCCTGGGGTGATGGACGACACCAGAGCGAAAAGGGCGAAGGCAGGCAGCAGGTCGATGAGCATGTCCGTATGGTCTCTGGGTTGTTGTAGCAGTGAAACTACCTGACGAATTGGCAAGTAATACCGTACAGCCAGTGGTGATTTAACCAGTACACACCAGGCTTTTCAGCAGCCTGGTATTCGAAAGCAGCAGCTGACTTCCGGATCAGTCACGACAGGGATTGCTCAAGCAGCTTCCAATCGGTAGTGTGTACGTTGCGCATAAACGTATACATCGTAAACAAACGTGCCAGGAGTACTGCCATGGGTTCGCCCGTTCTTTCTTTCCGTGTGGAAGCCGAGCTGATCGATCAGCTCGATCAGCTCGCCGAAGCCACCGATCGAGATCGTCAATACCATTTGAAACGTGCTTTGGCTCGCTATGTGGAATCCGAGTCGTGGCATTTCCGTGCTGTAGCCGAAGGCATCGCAGATGCAGAGGCAGGCAATCTGGTCGATTTGGATGCCGTAAAGGCTAAGTGGGTGGCGCGTGCCGAAAGTCGCATTAACCAGCAAGGCGGCGAGTGATCTCGACGGTATTCATGAGCACTACGAAGCGCTCAGAGGACCTGAAAAAGCAGAAGAAACCATGTTTCAGATGTTGGATGGTTTGAGCCAGCTGGAGGCGTTTCCTCAACTGGGCAAGGCGTCGGGCATCCCCGATTGCCGTGAGTTGATCTTTGCGAAGTATCCCTACCGTGCGATCTACACCTTTAAAGGCAATGCCATTCTGGTGTATCGAATCTTGCACCAACACGCAGAGCGCAGTGAGGATTGGTAGCAGAACGTTCCACTTCGGCAGGGCTGGCCATTCCAGTGGCCGCCCGTGTAGCTCACGCTTGCTGCTTTACGTGAACAAATAACTGTCCATCGCCAACACCCCATACTCGACGCCGCCCTCGATCACCCGCGTTTCATACTGCTCACCCGCCGCGCCGAGTGCGATGAACAACGGCATGAAGTGCTCGTCCGTGGGGTGCGCGCGTTCTGCCGAGGGGGCGTATTGCCGGTAGTCCAGCAGCGCGTGCAGATCACCCGAGGCCAGGGTCTTCGCCGTCCAGGCGGCGAAATCCTTGACGTATTGCGCGCCATGGGGCGTTGCGCCACGGAATTCGTAGAGGTTGTGCGTCAGGCTGCCGGACGCCACGATCAGTACGTTCATGTCGCGCAGTGGTTGGAGCGCCTGGCCGAGCTTCCAGGCCTGATGAGTATCGAGCGCAGCGGGCATGGAAACCTGGATGACCGGTATGTCCGCGTCCGGCGCCAGATACAGCAGCGGTACCCAGGCCCCGTGGTCCAGGCCCCGCTCGGCATCCAGGCGGGATTGCCAGCCGCCGGCCTGCAGCATGTCGACGATCCGCGCGGCCAGGGCCGGTGCGCCCGGTGCTGGGTATTGAATCCGATACAGGGCGTCGGGAAAGCCGCCGAAATCGTGAATGGTCGGCGGGGCTGCACTGGCGGTCATGCGAATGTCGCCGCGGGTCATCCAGTGCGGGGAAAGAATGACGATGGCCTCGGGCCGCGGCAACTCACGACCCAGCTCGGCCAGGTGTTTGCCAGCCAGGCCGGGCTCGACCGCGAACATGGGGGAACCATGGGACACGAACAGTACGGGCGATCGAATAGTCATCAGCGGACTCCACATCAAGACGTTGCGGTTTGAGGACTCCAGCTTTCGCCAAGCCGGCATTTGACCCAGTACTCGAAGCTGGCGCACAGCCAGATGCCATATGCCAGCAGCTCCACGCCTTCTTCGGCCGTGGTTTTCGCCAGGCGCTGGTAGCCGTCACCCATGACCTGGTGCCAGAACGCACCCATGCCGAAGATCCTGGAAAAGATCAGCACCGCGAAGCCCGTGGCCAGCGCGGCGAACGTTGGCGTGCGCAGGAAAGCGCCCAGGGACTGCAGGGTCTGCCGTCTGTGCCTGGCACCTGCCGCCTTGCCTATGGCGACTGCAGCGATAGCCAGGAACGGCCACAGCCACGCACTGTGGCTGATGGGGTCGAACAGACCGTCCAGCTCTCGGGTCAGCAGGCAGGCGAAAAATCCTGCGGCGAGGTATTCGAAGCCGCCTTTGCGGGCCGGTCCCGGTGCGCTCCAGAACAACAGGGCGCACAGCGCGAGCATGAGCTCCTGGGTGATCTCGGTAAACGATATTTCAAGGATATCGGTATGAAAGACTGCGATGTCCAACCACACCATGGCAAACGACAAGCCAGCAATCGAACATTTGGCCAAAGCGAACAGAAGCGAGTATTTCAAATCAGGGCGGGCGTACACGTGAAGCTCCAAAGCGAGACAGTTGCTATAAGTCGCGCATATAAACGTCTGGCACCGCGAAAAGAAAGCGGACTTTCACGATAGTAAACATTGATGGAGTTGATGCGATGGGTTGCTCGCAGGCAGACAGCCCCTTGGTATGGGGCTGTCTGCCGTGCAGCACAGGAGGCGCGGTGTTCGGCCGCGACCTAGAACGCCGCGGTATAGATCGCCAGCGCATCGGCCTCGCTGACTTCGCGCGGGTTGTTGACCAGCAGGCGCTGTTGCAGCATTGCGCTGCGAGCCAGTTCCGGCAGGCTCTCGCGGGTCACTCCGGCATCACCCAGGCGCAGCGGCAGGCCGGTGGCCACATGAAGCCTGAGCAGTTCGTCGATGAACTGCTGCGCCGCGTCGCCCGGTTGCAGGCGATCGCCCAGCACAAAGGGCGCCAGCTCGGCGTACAGGCCCTGGGCGGCCGGCAGGTTGAAGCGCAGCACTTGCTGCAGTACCAGCGCATTGGACAGGCCGTGGGGCAGGTGGAAGCTGACGCCCAGTGGGTAGGCCAGGGCGTGCACGGCCGCGACGGGTGCGTTGGCGAAGGCCTGGCCGGCCAGGCAGGCGCCCAGCAACATCGCCTGGCGGGCTTCCAGGTCCTGCGGTGTATTGACCGCGCGTTCCAGGTTCGCCGCCAACAGGCGCAAGGCTTCGCGCGCCAGCAGGTCGGAGAGCGGGTTCTTGCGGTGCCTGCTGGTGTAGGCCTCGATGGCGTGGACCATGGCGTCGATGCCGGTGGCAGCGGTGACCGGGGCGGGCAGGCCGATGGTCAGTTGCGCGTCGAGAATTGCCAGGTCCGGCAACAGTTGGTTTGCCACCACGCCGGACTTGCCGGTGGCCGTGGTGACGATGGAGATGGGCGTGACTTCCGAACCCGTGCCCGCGGTGGTGGGTACCTGAATCAATGGCAAACGCGGGCCGGTGGCCTGGTTCACGCCGTAGATGTCGCTCAGGCTCTGCCGTTGCCCAGGGTGTGCCAGGTAGGCGACCAGTTTGGCGGTGTCCATGGAACTGCCGCCGCCGAAGCCGACGATCAGGTCGGCGTTCATGCCCCGGGCCTGCTCGGTGGCTGCCAGCACCAACGCTTCCGCCGGGTCGGCGAGCACGTCGCTGTACACCGCCAGTTCGATGCCCGCAGTGGCGAAGCCCGGCAGCACGCTGTCGAGCAGGCCGTGCTTGAGGATACCGGCGTCCGTGACCAGCAATACCCGCTGGGCGCCGCGGCTGGCGCACTGTTCGGCCAGGCCAGCGGCGCTGCCGGTGGCGCAGATGAGGTGGGCAGTGCTGCTGAAGGTGAATCCTTGCATGGGGTGACCTCGTATTCTTGTGGTTGGGGGCGCTGGTTCAGCACAGGGCTAGGGCAGCGGCTGTTCGGGTTCGGCAGGTTGATCGGCATCGATGATCTGCTGGGCGATGGCCTCCATGCTGGTGCGGCGCGTCATGGCTTCGCGTTGCAGGCGCCGATGAGCATCGTTTTCGCCCAGGCGATGGCGCGCCATCAACAGTGCCTTGGCCATGGAGATTTTCGACACGGCCGGTTGCCGGCTTTGCAGCTTGCGCAACTCGGCGAGCATGTCGATGCGCGCCCGCCAGGCGGCCCGCGCCATCAGCAACTGGGTCAGCAGGCCGAAGGGCCGCAGGGGCCGCTCGATGACCGCCGCCGGTTGCGTCTCCAGCACCAGTTGCAGCATCGACGGGTTCTCGTAACCGACCACGGCGATGATTGGCGGCGCCTGCTCGCTCAGGCCTTCCACCAAGGTTTGCGTGTTCAACCGCTGGCTCAGTTCCACGGCCAGCAGCACCACGTCGACCGCTTCGGGCAGTGTGGTGGGCACCGGCCAGCGTTGTTCGACGATGCAGCCGATGCGCTGCAGTTGGTCGAGCACGATGCGTGCCTCACCGTCCTGTGGGTGAATCACCAGTACGCGCAGGCCCTTGAGTTCGCGCAGCAGGGACGGCGCGCTGGTCATCTCGGCCTCCGGCAGGTCATGGCTGCACGTCCATCTGGTAGTCGACCATATAGGGGCTCGGCTGCACGGCTTCGGCGCTCTCCAGCACCAGCTGGAATCGCCGTCGCTGGTCGAGCCGGGCGATGCGCGGCCACAGCCAGGTGTGCTGGGTCTGGGCGTCGATCTGCACGGTGCCTTGAGGCGCCTCGAAGCTTGCCCCGGCCAGTGCTTCGCGCAGGGCCTGCACTGAGTCATCGGACGCGCGGCGCGCGGCTTGCGCGAACAGGTGAACCTGAAAGTAGGCCGCTTCGGCACCCGAGGTAATCGCGGCGTGTTCGCCGAAGCGCGCACGGTAGCGTGCCACGAACGCCTGGCTGGCCGGCGTCTGCAAGGTCGAGAACCAGGGCGCGGCGGAGATGTGGCCTTCGGCTTCCTCGTCGCTCATGGCTTGCACGTCGACCTCGTTGGTGGCCAGGCTGACGATGGGCACGACCGCAGGATCGAACCCCGCCTGGCGATAGGCGCGGTGCAGCGACGGAATGTCGCTGCCGACGATGGTCGAGTAGATGGCGTCGGGAGCGGTTTCGCGCACCCGCTGCATGACCCGGTCGAAATCTTCGGCGGTGGCGTGGAAAGGCAGGTAGATCTCGTCGACGACCTCGCCGCCGGCCTGTTCGAACAGCTCGCGCATGATGCGGTTCGATTCGTAGGGGTAGACATACGAGCCCCCGACGAACAGCACCCGCCCGCCATGGGTTTCCAGCACGTAGCGGGCCAGCTGCAGCGAGTTCTGATTGGGTGCCGAGCCGGTATAGAAGCAGTACGGCGAGTATTCGAAACCTTCGTACAGGGTTGGGTAGAACAGCAATCGACGACGGCTTTCGACCACCGGCAGAACGACCTTGCGCGTGCTCGACATGTGCGTGCCGAACAGCACCTGCACCTGATGCTGGTCGCACAGCTGCAGTGCACTGTCGCGGTAATCGTTCGGATCGGCGCCGGGATCGCCGTCGACGGCCAGCAGGCGCCGGCCGTCGAGGCCGCCGCTGTCATTGATTTCGGCAATGGCCAGGTGCGTGGCATTGGCCTGGGCGGTTTCCGACGCCGCCGTCAGGCTAGCGCGGGAAAACAGCAGGCCTACCTTGTAGTCTTCGCCGCTCATGAGGTCAGGCTTTCCCAATCGATATGCTGTTCGAAGTGATGCGCAGCCTGGTAAAGGGTCGCCTCATGGTAATCGCGGGCTATGAGCATGAGTCCCACAGGCAACCCTTGCGCCAGCCCGCAGGGAATCGACATGGCCGGGTGGCCGGTCACGTCGAACGGGGCGGTGTTGGCGTTCATTTCCAAGGCACGGGTAACCCAGGTTGCGGGCGTGGCATCGGCTGCGGGAAGCTTGGGCGCCTTGAGCGGCACGGTCGGCATCAGCAGCAGATCGTAGCGGGCCAACTGCTCGTCGTAGGCGGCGCGCAGCTGGCGTGCGGCGTTCTGCGCCTTGGCATAGTACTGGCCGGCGAATCGCTGATGGGCATAGTGGCCTGCCAGCAGGCAGGTTTTCAGATCGTGAGGGAAGGCGTCGGCCTGCTGTTGCCAGTCTTGTTGCGCGCGCATCAGGCTCTCCACGTACAAGCCCTTCCAATTGGAACCGTAATTGTAGCCGCGCAGCAGTTGCGTGGTGCCCTCCACGGCAATCGGTGTCCAGATGGTATGGCCCAGTGCGTGCAGGGGGATGGAAGCCTCTTCCACCAGGGCGCCCCATTCGGCGAACAGACCGGCAGCGCGGCGCACGGCGGCGTCGACATCGGCTTCGGAATTGGCGTGGCCGAAGCCTTCGCTGACCACGCCGATGCGCAGGCCCGCAACACCTGCGCCCAGGGCCTGGGTATAGGCCTGCACCGGCATCTGCCGATCCTGGCGCGGATCCAGGCCGTCGGCGCCGGCCAGCACCTCGAGCATCAGTGCGTTGTCGGCCACCGTGGCGCTCATGACGCCAGCGTGGTCCAGGGTCATTTCGATGGGCATGATGCCGGTGTAGGGCACCAAGCCGTGGGTCGGCTTCATGCCGTAGATGCCCGAGTAGGCCGCTGGAATGCGCACCGAGCCGCCTTGATCGGTGCCGATGGCCAGGTCCACTTCACCGGCGACGATCAGCGCGGCGCACCCCGACGACGACCCCCCGGTGGAATGCCCTGGGTTGCGCGGGTTGTGCACTGCGCCGGTGGCGTTGGTGTGGCTGCTGCCCGAGACGCAGAAAAACTCGCAATGGGCCTTGCCCAGAATGCTGCCGCCGGCGTCCAGCACGCGCGTGGCCACGGTGGCGTCGACATCGGGCACGTAACCCTGCAGGGTCGACGAACCATTCATCATGGGCACACCGGCCAGGCAGATGTTGTCCTTGAGGGCAATGCGCTTGCCGCTCAGGGTGCCTTCGGCAGCGCCGTGCAGGTCGGTACGTACGTACCAGGCGTTGTAGGGGTTCTGCGCCGGCGCGGGAATCTGCCCGGCATTCCTGGGATACCGCTGCGGCGGGCTGACCGGTTGCAGCTGATCCAGACGGTCATAGTCCTGCCAGACCGCTTCGAGAATGTCGGCATACTGCGCCAGTAACGGCGCTGGCAGATGCAGGCCCAGTTGGTTGCCGGTTTCGGCAAGCTCGACCTGGGTTGGACGTTGAATGGACATGACGATGAATCCTTAAGAATGAAAGCCCATGAAACGCTCGGCAAGCGCTTCGGTGGTGGTGCTGGCAGGGTCGACTTCATCGACCAGTCGACCGTTCTCGATGATCAGGATGCGGTCGGCCAGCGCCGTCAGAAAGTCGATGTCCTGCTCCACCAGAATGATGCCCAGGCCCTGTTCGCGACGCAGGCGCTGCAGGGTTTCGATGATCTCGTCGCAGATGGAGGGCTGGATGCCCTCGGTCGGTTCATCGAGCAGAATCAGCTTCGGGTTGCCGCACAGGCAGCGAGCCAGGGCCAGCAGCTGTTGTTCGCCGCCCGACAACGCGCCGCCGGGCTGGTCGAGCAGCCGTTGCAGCCGCGGGAAATACGTCAGGATCCGCTCGATGGTGGCGCTGGCCTCGGTGAAATTCTTCACGCAGCCCATGCGCAGGTTTTCGCCAACAGTAAGAAAGGGGAAAATCTGCCGGCCCTGGGGCACGTAGCCGATACCGGCCCGTGCCCGCTGGCTGGCGTCGGCGCGGCTCAGGTCCTGGCCGGCGAACCGCACGCTGCCTGACAGCGCCGGCAACTCGCCGATCAGCGCGCGCAGCAGGGTGGTCTTGCCCATGCCGTTACGGCCGAGCACGCCGATGCAGCTGTCGGTGGCGCTGCGCAGACCGATGTCGCGCAACACCGGCACGCGCCCGTAGCCGGAACACAATCCGTTGACTTCAAGCATGTTTGATCTCCTGTTTGCCCAGATAGGCTTCGCGCACCAACGGGTCTTGGGTCACCTCGGCAAAGCTGCCCTGGGCGAGGATTGCCCCCTGGTTGAACACGGTGACCGTGCCGGCGATCAGGCGAATGAACTCCATGTCGTGCTCGACCACCACCACGGTGCTGTGCGCATTGATCTCCTTGATCAGCTCGGCGGTCTTGCGCACTTCCTGATAAGTCATGCCGGCGGCCGGCTCGTCCAGCAGCACCAACGTCGGCCGCGAGGCCAGGATCATGCCCAGTTCGACCCATTGACGTTGACCGTGGGCCAGGTCGCCGACCAGACGATGACGGTGCTCGGCCAGGTCGATGCGCTGAAGGGTGTGTTCGGCGCTTTGCCGGGCCTGATCGGCGCTCTGCGTACGGCTGGCGGCCAGCCGCAGGTTCTCGAATACATCCAGGCCGTCGAACACGCTGGGCGTCTGGGTCTTGATGCCGATACCCATGCGGGCGATGCGGTGCGGGGGCAGGCCACTGATGCGCCTGGCCTGAAAGTGGCAGGTGCCGTGGGTCGGCTTCAACTGCCCACTGAGCAGTTTGAAAAAGGTGCTTTTACCCGCACCGTTGGGGCCGATGAGGCAGCGCAGCTCACCGCTGTGAAGGGTGAAATCCACTGCCTTGACGGCGTGAACACCCCCGAAACTGACCCCCAGGCCCTGGGTTTGCAGTAGCACGCTCATACGACGCTCTCCGGTGGCACGACAGGGCTGGGCGCCGGGCGGCGCTTGAAGAGGCGCGAGGCCAAAGCCCCCAGGCTTGGCAGCAGGCCGCGCGGCAGCAGCATGACGAAGGTCAGCAGAATCGCGCCCAATACCAGGCCGCTGTCGACCGTCTGCTGTTCGCCCAGGCGTGCCATCAGCGCCTGCAGGCCGATGCAGGCCAGGATCGGCCCGAACAAGGTACCGCGACCGCCGACGATGACCCAGATGATGATCTGCGCCGACTGTGCCAGGCCAAACACGCCCGGGCTGACGAACGCACCCCAGTTGGCGAACAGGCATCCGGCCAGCCCGGCAATGCCGCCGCCCAGGCTGAACACGATCAGCTTGTGCAGGCGCGTGTCGTAGCCCAGCAGCCCGGCACGCTGCTCGTTTTCACGGATGGCCACTACCACCTTGCCGAAGCGACTGGCGAGCAGCCCGCGCAGGCCCAGGTAGCAGAGAATCAAGGCGCCGCCGATCACCTGGAACAGGGTTTCAGGTTCCAGCACGCGCTGCGGATCGAACGGCACGTTGAGCGTCGGGATCGCCGGAATGCCATTGAAACCACCCAGCAGCGCGCTGCCGATGTGGTATTCGCTGCCCGAGGTGGAGTTCATCACGTTGAACAGAATCAACGTCACCGCCAAGGTGATCACGCCCAGGTACACATCACTGATGCCGCCATAGAACATGAAATAGCCCATGGCCGCGGCGAACAGTGCGGGTACGGCAATGGCCAGCAGCACCGGCCAGGTGCTGTCGCCGATGTTCAGCACGCCGATGGCATAGGCATAGGCGCCCAGGCCGAAGAACGCAGCCTGGCCGAAACACAGGATGCCGCCAAAGCCCCAGATGAACGCCAGGCTCAGCGCCAGCAAGGCCATGACCAGGTAGATGGTCAGCGAGAGCAGGGTGAACAGGTCCAGCCACTGCGGTAGAGCGCCGACCAGCACGGCCGCGAGCACACAGCCCAGCACCGGCAGCAGATCACGAAATGCGACAGGCATCAGAACGCCCTCCGAAAGAAACGACCGGTGATGCCTTGGGGCAACACGCGGATCAGCACGATGGCGGCCAGCAGCAGGGCCACTTCACCGAACACCGGGGTACTGAAGAAGGTCACCACTTGGCTGATGACGCCGAACGCGCCGGCCGCACTCAGCGTGCCGGTGATGACCGCGCTGCCGCCGCCGATCACGGTGATGAAGGCCTTGGCGATGTAGCTGGCGCCCAGCGTCGGGATCACCCCGGTGAGTGGCGCGAGGACCGCGCCGCCGAGCCCGGCCAAGGCCGCACCCAGGCCAAAGGTAAGGCTGTAGATGCGCCCGGGGTTGGCGCCCAGGGCGGCGGCCATCTTGGCGTTCTGCATGGTCGCCCGCGCGCACAGGCCAAACTGGGTGAAGCGCAGCAGCGCCCACAGGCCCAGCAGGACCGCCACGGCCACGGCAATCACGAACAGTCCGTAGCCACTGGTTTGATAGGCGCCCAAGGTAATGCCCGGCAACGGTGAACTGATGCCCACCGTGGTGTTGCCGAACAGCATGGTCGCCGCACCGGTCAGCCCCAGGCTCAGGCCCCAGGTGGCCAGCATGGTGTCGATCATGCGGCCGTAGAGGTGGCGTATCAGCAGGCGCTCGACCAGCATGCCGAACAGGCCCACGGTGAGCGGCGCCAGCACCAGGATCGAGATCCAGATCGGCACGTGCCAGTGGTGGGTGGCCAGGACGGCCACGTAACCGCCGAGCATCATGAACTCGCCATGCGCCAGGTTGATGATCTTCATCATGCCGAACACCACCGCCAGGCCGATGCTGAGCAGCACCAGCGTGGCGATGGCGCCGACTATCTGCAGGGAAAAAATCGCAGCCCAATCCATGTCCGTCTCCTTACAGCGCGATGCTGTATTGCTTGGCATCACGGGGGTTCTTGATCAGGTCGCAAACCGCGGCGGTGTCCGAAGGGGCCTGCTGGGCGAAGCTTTCAACCACCTCCAGGCGGCGATCGCGCACCTCGGCGATGTGCACGTCCAGAATGCAGTGGTGGGTGGCCGGGTCGATGCTGACCTTGCCGCTGGGCAGGTCCAGGCTGATGCCTTTCTCCAGCGCTTCGATGACCGGCATGCGTTCGATCGAACCGGCCTGGCGCACGCCCTCGGCCCACAGCATCATGCCCTGGTAGGCGCCCATGGCCAGTTCGGTGATGTACGGGTAGTCGGCGCCGAAGCGCTGGTGGAAGCGTTCGACGAACGCCGTGTTGAGCGGGGTCTGCAGTTCCTGCACGTAGTTCTGGCAGATCAGGATGCCGTTGCACTCTTCGGGCGAGAGCACGATGTGCTCGTTGCCACCGGCGAAGGTGGTCGAGGCGATCGGCAGCTTGCCGGTCATGCCGGCGGCCTTCCACTGGCGGTAGAACGACATGTGCGCGCCGCCGACCAGGGCCGACCAGACGAAGTCCGGCTTGGCTTCCTGGATCTTCGAAATGGTCGCGCCGAAGTTGGTCACGTCGAGCGGGAAGAACTCGATACCCACGCTCGACCCGCCGGCCTGCTCGACGTACTTCTTCACCCAGGCGGTGACGATCTGCCCGTAGTTGTAGTCCGCCGCCACGATGTAGACCTTCTTGCCCCACTTCTGGGTTACGTGGGACACCAGCTTCTCCACGGTCTGCCCCGGCGTCACGCCGGTGCCGAAGAAATTGCGATCGCACACGCCGCCTTCGTACTGGTTGTCGTAGAAGTACAGCGTCTTGTAGCGGTCCAGTACCGGCCGTACCACTTCGCGTGACGCCGAAGTGATGCCCGCGTGCACCACGGCGGCACGATCCTTGAGCGCCGCCTGCTGGGCGTACTGCGCGTACAGCTGCATGTTGGACTGGGTGTCGTACTTGATCAGATTCAACGGCCGACCGAGCAGGCCGCCCTGGGCATTGAGTTCCTCGGTGGCGAATGTCAGCGCGTCCACGATCGGCTTGCCATAGATGTCCAGGCCACCCGAGCTGTCGTACAGCGAGGCGATCTTGATGGCGTCGTCGGCGGCGAAGGCCGACAGGCTCTTGAAGCTCAGCGCCGACAGTGCGGCAGCGGAAATGGCGGACGAACGCAGGAAGGTACGACGATTGATAGCCATGCTCAGTGCTCCTGGAACCAGCCCTGCGTGCCATCGCCTGCCGGTTTGCGCACAGCCGAAGGGGCTGCCCGTGCAAGCACCGGGAAACAGGAATGGAGTGGGGGCTGGATGAGATGCAGGCGAGGGGGGTAGGGCCTGATCTCACGTACCGACGACGCTGTCGGCTGAACGGGTGTCGAGCGTTTCGCTTGTGACCGCAGCCGCATCGTTGGGGCCGGGTCGCCCAGGGCATGAGGGCCGCTGGAGGAAACAGATGTCGCGTGGGGCGCGACGTCTCAAACGAAGCAATAATCAGGCCGCTGTCAGTAACTGGATGTTTTCACTGAATATTTTCTGCTGGTGCGCTTTTGAGAGCGCAATAGTGTGCTCCAGAATGGGAATCCTGCACTCAAACCGAGCAGGGTCCAACTGATGGGTAACAGGGGAGGCAGTGCTCAGGATGGGTCGAACACTGCCCCTCTGTATTGAACGCACACCTACGAACGGCTTCACCCTCCGGACGCGAGCCTCGAGATGGCAGCCTTGCTGCCTGCACGCTCGCGCAGCACGAATTTCTGGATTTTGCCGGTGGCCGTCTTCGGCAGCTCCGTGAAGATGACCTGTCGCGGGCATTTGAACCTGGCCAGTCGCGTTTGGCAGAACGCGATGAGCTCGGCACCGGTGGGCGCCGCGACACCGGCCTTGAGTTCGATGAAGGCGCACGGTACCTCACCCCATTTGTCGTCGGGCTGGGCCACGACAGCCGCGTGCAGGACGCTGGGATGGCAGTGGATGACATCCTCGACTTCGATCGAGGAGATGTTCTCGCCGCCTGAGATGATGACATCCTTGGAACGATCGGTGATTTGCACGTAGCCGCCTTCATGCACCACCGCGATGTCCCCGGTATGAAACCATCCACCCGCGAAGGCCTTGCCGGTGGCCGACGCGTTCTTCAGGTATCCCATCATCACGGTATTGCCGCGCAGCAACAGTTCGCCAGTGGTGACACCATCGTGCGGCACCGCGATCAAGGTGTCCGGATCGGCCACCATCATCCCTTCGAACGTTGCCGCTCGCGTGCCCTGGCGAACCCGGAATGCGCGTTGTTCGCTGTCCGTCAGCGCGTCCCAGCCGTCTTGCCACACGCAGCTCACCGGGGTCCCGGATACCTCGGTGATGCCATAGACGTGATCCACGTCGAAGCCCAGTGCAACCACCGCGCTGAGCACCGAAGCCGGTGGAGGGGAGCCGGCCGTGAGCACGCGCACAGGTGATCGCAACACCTCGCGATCACGCGCATCGGCAATCATGGCCATGACCACGGGTGCGGCGCAGAAATGGTCCACACCGTGGGTATCGATGGCATCGAACACGGCCTCGGCACTGACCTTGCGCATGCACACATGAGTGCCTGCCGCTGCGGTGATCGCCCAGGTAAAACACCAACCGTTGGCGTGGAACATCGGCAGCGTCCACAGGTAGCGCGGCGCACGCGGCAGCGGCCAGTTGGTCATCTGCAGCAGGCTCATCAGATAGGTCGCGCGGTGGCTGGTGACGACCCCCTTGGGATCGCCCGTGGTACCGGAGGTGTAGTTCAGGGCGATAGGGTGCCATTCATCGACAGGCCAGACGCCGGCGAAGTCCGGATCGCCGTTGGCGAGCAGCTCTTCATAACCCACCACGCCGATCGATGGCCCCAACGGCGCGAAGGGGTCGTCGATATCGATCACGATCAGCGCCTGATCCAGCCGCTCGAGCGCCGCCGCAACCAGGCTTGCGTATTCGCGATCCACCAGAATGGCCTTGGACTCGGCATGCCTGAGAATGAACGCCACGCCTTCGGCATCGAGCCGGCAGTTGATGGTGTTGAGCACTGCGCCTGATAACGGGATGCCAAAATGCGCTTCGAGCATGGCCGGCGTATTCGGGCACAGAATGGAGACGGTATCGCCAGCCCCTAATCCTCGAGCGACCAGAGCACTGGCCAGTCGCAGGCAGCGCTCGCGCGTCTGCGCCCAGGTCCGTGTGATGGGTCCATACACCACCGCAGCCCGTGTCGGATGGGCCAACGCAGCCCTTTCCAGAAACCCCAACGGGGTCAGGGGGAGGTGATTGGCCGGGGTCTTGTCGAGGCACTCGTTGAGGGCTGCAGGCTTCATGGGCGAGTCTCTTTGTTATTGTGATGAAAGGTGGTGAATGCACTGACCGGTTCGCGCTCGGTGACCAGCTCGTTCTCGACACTGGACGCGTCCGCATAGCCCAGGCTCATGCCGCAGACCAGCATTTGCTCGTCGGGAATGCCAAGGACTTCGGCGATGACGTGGTGATACTTCAGAAAGGCGGCCTGAGGGCACGTGTGCAACCCGCGAGCCCTGGCAGCCACCATCACGCTCTGCAGGAACATGCCGTAGTCCAGCAGGCTTCCTTGCTGAAGCACGCGGTCGATGGTGAACAGCAGGCCTACCGGCGCATCGAAGAACCGGTAGTTGCGGCCGTGCTGCTCATGCATGCGTTGCTTGTCGCCCTTGGCGATGCCCAGCAGCCCGTACAGCTCCCAGCCGACTTTCTTTTTCCTGTCCGCATAGGGCGTCACCCACTCTCTGGGGTAGTACTCGTAGGGGGCGAGCAGCTGGTTGGCATGGGCGGGATCGTTGTCTATATCCGCTATGGCGTTGGACAGCTGCCGTTTGGCGTCGCCAGTGACCACGTGCACACGCCAGGGCTGCATGTTCACGCCCGTCGCGCAGAAGCGGGCGACATCGAGGATGCTTTCCACGTCTTCCTGGGCCACGGGGTCGGGAAGAAAAGCCCTGATGCTGCGCCGAGACCTGATCGCCCAGTCCACAGCCTCCACAACCAGGGCGGGGCTTGACGGCGGTTGAGACAGTCGATTCATAAGTGCCCCCAGTCAGGTGGATTTGGAGGTTGCAGGATTCAAGGCCGCACTGTCGGTGGCCGATGGCGCGCGGCGGGTCGAGCGTGCCTGGGAAGAATCGGCGAGGGACTGATTGATCAGCGAAACCGCCGCCGCACCGATCAGCCCGGCAAGGGCGATGGCCATGAAGTTCTGCTCCAGCGGCAAGTGCATCGAGATCAACCAACCGATCAGTACCGGGGCCACGATGGCGCCTATGCGGCCCACGCCCGATGCAAAGCCGACGCCGGTGGCCCTGATGGTCGAAGGGTAGAAATCGCCGGCGTAGGCGTAGGCCAGCAGTTGCGTACCCAAGGTCGATGCGCCGACCGTGAACACCACGGCGTAGAGCAGGCCCGGCGAGCGGGTGTAGGCAAGCATGACCAGCGCCAGGGCGCCGACGATGTAGAAGCACACCAGCACACGCTTGATGTTGAACCTGTCGCCCAGCCAGCCACCGCCCAGCGCGCCGACGATGGCACCGACATTGAACACGATCACAAAATTCAGCGCCGAACCCAGGCTGAAACCCGCCATGGCCATCAGCTTGGTCAGCCAGGAGTTCAGCGCGTAGACCATGAACAACCCGGTCATGAATGCCGCCCAGATCATGACCGTGCTGAAACCGCGGCCGTCGGCGAACAGGTTGCGCACCGGGGAATCCTGTTTATCGAGGATCTCCGGGTTGCCGGCCATCACCGCATCGTCAGGAATCATGTTGCCGGGATCGAGCTTTCGCGCCACCTCCCTGAGTGCGTCCTGCTGGCCCTGTTTGAGCATGTAGCCGATGGAGTCAGGCATGCTCTTGAGAATGAACGGGATGAGGATCACGGGCAGGCCCGCGACGTAGAACACCCATTGCCAGCCGTGACTTTCGATCAGCTGTTTTGCGGTGAGGGCGACCAGGATGCCACCCACGGAATAACCGGCGAATACCAGCGTTACCAGGCGGGTGCGCAGTTTCAATGGCGAAAACTCGCCCATTTGCGCGGTGCAGATGGGCAGTACGCCGCCAATGCCCAGCCCTGCGATGAAACGCATGACGCTGAAGCTGATGGGGTCGTTGGTCAGCCCGGCACCCGCAGTGAACAGACTGAACAGCGCAACGCAGATGGCCGTCATCTTCGGCCGACCGATGCGATCGGCCAGCGTGCCGAGAAAAATTGCCCCGAGCATGGTGCCGAACAGCGCCGAGCCGGCCATGATGCCGGCACTGGTCGCCTCGATGTTCATGTCCTTCATGATGGCCGGCAGTGCCGCACCCACAACGGCGAGGTCATAGCCGTCGATGATCAGGATGAGCACGCACCAGAACAGGATCAGGCCATGGAAGCGGTTGAACCTTGAATCCTTTGCCAGCGCGAAAACGTTCACGGGTTGCATAGCGTGTCTCCTTCGGTTTTATTTTTGTTTTGAAGTGCACAGGTGTTCTGCCGACCAGGCCATGGGCAGCGGCCATGGCTGGGGTTCGGCTATCGTAGGCGCCGGCATGGGCTACGCCCATGTCCAAAGTCGTCGTTCTGATTGGGGTGTTTGGACAGTCCGGGGCGGGGACAGGAAAGGGACGGATCGTGAATCTTTCAGAAGGGGGAGCAGTGAGGCCTACGTTTCATCGGCTTCGTTGCGGCGATAGCAACCGGGACTGACGCCCGTCCACTTCTTGAACGCGCGATGGAAGGCACTGGCATCCTGAAAACCGGTTTGCAGTGCAACTTCCACGACCGTCAGCTCTTCACGGCCCAGCAGATGGATGGCCATGTCCCGACGAAGATCGTCTTTCAGCCGCTGGTAGCTCAAGCCTTCGATGTGCAACCGTCGTTGTAGCGTCGAACTCGACGTGCTCAGCGATTTTGCCAACCTGTCGAACTCGGGCCAGTCCTCCGGATCCACACCGCGCAGCTTCTGACGAACCTTCGCTCCCGTGCTTTCATCGTTCCGATACTTGACCAGCAAATTGCCGGGCGACTCCTCCAGGAAGGGTGTGAGGGTTGCGGGTGTCTGCACAACCTTGAGGGCGAGGAGGCTGCGATCGAACCGGACGGTGGTCTGGGCGACACCGAACACCAGCGACTCGCAAAAGCGCAGGCGGTAGTCGCTGTCGTCCAAAGGTTGCGCCGGCCGGAAGCCGATGCTTTGGATAGGCAAGCGCCGGCCGCCCAGCCAGCAGAGCAGTCCGTGCACCAGGATCAGCCAGGTGCCATAGCTGAACAGGCGTCTTTCCACGCCGTGGTCGTGAATGACCAGCACCGCCGAGTCGTCTTCGTACGTCAGCTCGCCGTAGACGTCGTCCAGGGCGCTGCGCAGAAACATCAGGATCCGCCGCAGCGCCTGCTCCAGCGAGTGGCAGCCCAGGGCCACGTGGCACATGAGCCGAAAGCTGCCTCTGCGCAGCGGATGGCTGTCGATGGCGAAAAACTCGTCGTCCAGCGCATTGGCCAGCGCAATCCAGAGTCGAGAAAACGCGACTGCGGAGACTCTGGCCTGGGGCGCATCGAGCAACCCTGGGTCGATGCCCGCGTCTCGCAGCACCGGCTGGATGTCGAATCCGCGCTGCATTGCACCGTGCAGGGCTTCGTGCACCAGGCCTATGGAAGTCGTGCCTTTGTCTGCAACTACAGCCATGACGTGTCCCTGTGAGCGATGCACCGAGTGTCGACCAGTGGCCTGAACGGTAAACAAACCCGCAACGACAGGCAATCGGTCCGAGCACAACACATCAATCGTCCTCTGATCATTGCTGCACCCAGTGCAGGTATATACTGCAGATTCACCGTCTTGTGTAACGTTGGGCGCGTTTCCATACTCGTCGGCACTATTGACCGACTGGAGAACGACATGGCCGCAGTGATCCGTTTCAATCAACCCGGTGATTCCTCCGTGCTGTGGGAAGACACCGTGGTCGAGCAGGCGCCGGGCGAAGGGCAGGCGTGGCTGCAGCAGGCGGCCGTGGGCGTGAACTACCTGGATGTCACCCAGCGCAATGGTGCGGTTAAGGTACCGCTGCCGTCCGGCTTGGGCCTGGAAGGCGCGGGCACCGTGATCTCGGTGGGGCCAGGGGTGACCAACGTGCAGCCAGGCGACCGCGTCGCCTATGCCACCGGGCCCTTGGGCGGCTATGCGGCGCAAAGGCTCTATCCGGCCGAACGGCTGGTGAAGCTGCCGGCCGGGGTCAGCTTCGAGCAGGCCGCGGCCGTGTTGTTCAAAGGCATCACTGCACAGTACCTGTTGAAATCCACCTACCCGGTAGGCCCCGGTACGACGATGCTGCTGTACGGCGTCGCCGGCGGCCTGGGCCAGATCATGGGGCAGTGGGCCAAACACCTGGGGGCGTACGTCATCGGTGTGGTGTCCAAACCCGAGAGCGTCGAGCGGGCAAAGGCGGTGGGCTGCGACGAGGTGCTGGTATTCGATGCGGCCACGCTCGCCGCGGACGTGGCCAAGCTCACCCAGGGGCGCAAGGTCGATGTGGTCTACGACCCGATTGGCCGTATCTCCTTCGAAGTGTCGCTGGACAGCCTGCGTCCGCGCGGCCTGATGGTGTCGTTCGGCGCATCGTCGGGTGCGCCCAGCGCGGTCGAGCTGTCGACCCTCAACGGCAAGGGCTCGCTGTTCCTGACCCGACCTTCCATCGTTGCGCACACCGCGTCCACAGCCGAATACCAGGAGCGCGCAGCCGACGTGCTGGCGGCGGTCGAGGCGGGCATCATCACCCCGCGGATCTGGAAGACCTATCCCTTGACCGAAGCGGCTCGCGCCCATGAGGCGCTCGAATCGGGTCAGTCCGGCGGGGCGATCATTCTCGCCCCATGACCCCGGACCTGCTCGACAGTCAGCACAGCGACGAGATCGCCGCCTTCCTCGCCGTGGCCAGCCAAGGCTCGTTCGTCGCTGCCGGTCGCTTGCTCCAGCGTCATCCTACGGTGATCTCCAAGCGTCTGGCCGCCATGGAAAAGCGGCTGGGCGTGCGCCTCATGGAGCGCTCCACTCGCCAGGTCCGGATTACCGAAGTCGGCGCCAAGCTGGAACAGCGCCTGCGCGCAGCCCTGAGCCAGATCGTCGAAGCCGAGCAGCAGGCCACGTCAGGCGTTTCTCAGGTGCGCGGGGTCCTGCGCCTGGCGCTGCCAGCGGCCATGGGGCGCCTGTGGGTGGCCCCGTTGCTGCCCGAGTTCTTGAGCGCACACCCCGGTGTGTCGATCGTTGCCGACTACAGCGAGCACGTCGTCGACATCATCGAGCAAGGCTATGACCTGGCCCTGCGCATCGGCGAGCTGGAAGACAGCCGACTGATTGCCAACAAGCTCTGCGACCATCGCCGCATTCTCTGTGCATCCCCTGCCTACGTGGAACGCTGCGGCATGCCGCTGATGCCTGCAGATCTGGTCAGGCACAACTGCCTGCGTTTCAGCGGGCTGGCCTCGTTTCCGGAATGGAAGCTGCACCGCGCAGACCGTCAGGAAAGCGTGACCACGCAAGGCACCCTGACATCCAACGACAGCGAAACCCTGCTCAGCGCCGCAATGGCTGGCACGGGCATTCTGGGTGCGGGCGAATGGCTGATGAGCCGCCAGCTGGCGTCCGGCGACCTGGTTCAGATACTGCCCGACTGGCGATTGGACTCAGTGGGCGGAATCTACCTGATACGACCCTCTTCGAAGTTTCCGGCAGCGACCGTCCTGGCATTCAAGGCCTGGATCGAATCGCACTTCGTTGATGGGCCGCCTTGGGAGTAGGTGTGCGGCGCAAGGGTCATGCTGGCGTCCGCCAGCGAAATCGGAACCACGTCACAGTAGTAGCATATTGCTATTAAAGACTTCCTCGACCCGTCCGATACCCTTTTCACTGTGCAACCAAAATAAATGGCCATGTGCCATTATTCATGTTGCCGGTGAAAGATGGATGATGTCATAATGTCATCATCGGCCACCACGTTCCGAATTTTGGAGCGTTGAGGCTTTGGTTGGCCGGACGTGGCGTTCGAAGGCTCGCAATGCTTCGCGATCATGCCCACCAAGACCCGATCACGCTGTCAGTCACGATCCGACAGGATCGCCAGGGAACAATGGCGGCCTGGAACACCGCGTAGCGCACGGCATCAACGCGCCGGTTTCCAGGGTCTTTACAAACACTCGCGCACGCGAACCTATTCTCGTCCAGAGGGATGAGAACCACGCAAGCAAGGTTGCTTCAATAGTCCCAGAAATGGGATTGCTACACTGGAACACGATGAATCGATCTATCTGCCTGATGTTCGGCCTGCTTCTGTCCGGCTGCAATGGCATGCCAACTCCCTTTGTCAGCGATGCCGCCTACAAAGACGCTTTCATGGTCACCTCGAGTCTTCCCGCCCCTCTCCTGTATCAGGCCTCGGCCGTGCAATGGAATGAGGATTACGCGGTTTCTGCCAAGCACACCCCTTACCTCAGTGACGTTGCGCACCGTGGTCGTGGCGATGTGGTCTTCATCAAGCGCAAGGCTCCGACGGCTCCTCACTGGCGTCAGGCGTCGGTCGGTGAAAACGTCACCGCCGTCGGCTTCAGTCCACTGTTGATGCCCGTCAAAGGCAGCGGCAAGGTGAAGGAAGGCAAGCTGTTGCTCAGCAACCTCAACGACGGCGTGCTCTATTCCATTCACGACGGTCCGAGCGCCATGGGCATGTCGGGCGGTCCGGTGTATGCAGATGACGGCTCGGTAGTCGGTATTACGGTGGCATTCGTGCCGACGCGCTACACCCAGTCCATGACCAATACCGACCTGGCCGACGCCAAGCGGGTGAGTGTGTTCATGAGCTACAAGGAAATCGACAAGGAATGGCATCGCTTTCAGGGCGACGTCAAGGTACCGGCCCCAGTCATGGGCTATGTGACACGTTGAGTGGATCGGGTGAAGGCGGGGATGTTGTCAAGGCGGGGGACGTTGCGGAAGAAGCACGGCTCGGGCGGCCTTGGCAGCCGCCCAAGCCCCTCACTCATTTCTGAGCGCGAGCTGCGTCACGCAGTGCCTTGATCTTGTCATGGTTGCGCATGACGCCATCGAACTGCTTCTGGATCACGGCGCGTACCTCAGGGGTCACGTCATGGTTTTCCAGCGCTTTGGTGTAGCTCTTCTTGGCAACGTCTTCGCCGCGCTCTGCTTCGTTGAGCAGTGCGACGTCGTCCTTGCCGGTGATGGCCGACTTCAGGTCGACCCAACGACGGTGCAGATCGCCTGCAACGCTGGTGGTGGTTTCGGGTTCGCCACCGAGCTTGCGTACTTCGTTCTGCAGTTCTGCAGCACCGCTGGCGGTGTCGGAAGCGGCGGCTGCGAAGACTGCCTTCAGCTCAGGGTTGTTGGTGTTTTCGGCGAGATCCTTGAAACCAGCCTCACCATCTTTCGATGTTTCGATGAGGTCGTTGAGTACCTTGATCGTTTCTTTATGAGCGTCGGTCATTTCAAAATCTCCTTGGTGGACGGTCTGGCTCAGACCCAAGAGGCAGCCATGGCGTAGGCATGGTACGTACGCTGTGTTTAGGTCGCCCTGTTTGGCGGAAGGTTCCGATTTTTTTGAAATGGGCGGCTTGCCAGTCTTTTCCGGCACGTTGTCGTGGATCGCAAATCGGCCAAATGTACGTCGCCGTCAGGCGTCCGACCCAGGCGCGCCGGCCAACTCCCTGACCAGTCGGTCCAGCTCGTCGAGTTCAAACGGCTTGCGCAGCACCACGGCGCCGGCGATGGCATCCAGTGCAAGGGTGTCGGCATAGCCACTGATGAAGATGATCGGTAACTGCGGGACGAGTTGGCGTGCCTTGCGCGCCAATTCGGCGCCGTTCATCTCGGGCATCAGGAAATCGATGACCGCCGCGGCGCAGCGCGTGTTGCCCAGTATCGCCAGGGCCTTGCCGCCACGATCGGCTTCGAGCACCTGATAGCCCCGCACCCGCAGATCGTCGACCAGCACCGTGCGCACTGCATCGTCATCGTCGACCACCAGCACCGGTTGGGCGAGAGGGGCGAGCGCCACCGTGACGCTGGTCGGCTGCGGGTTGATGGAATTCGCGCGTGGACGCTCGGCCATGGGCAGTACCAGTTCGAAGGTCGAGCCTTGGCCCGGTTCACTGGTGATCTTCAGGTCGCCGCCACATTGACGGCACAGGCCGTAGACCTGCGCCAGACCCAGCCCGGTGCCACGGCCCGATTCCTTGGTGGTGAAGAACGGCTCGCACGCCTTGGCCAGCACTTCCGCGGACATGCCGGTACCACTGTCACTGACCCGGATCGATACGCTGGGCGGTGTAACCGGCGGAGCGGTCGGCGAGCATTTGACGGTGAACCAGCCGCCGTCGGGCATCGCGTCCCTGGCGTTCAGGGCGAGGTTGAGTATGGCCATTTCCAATTGCAGGGGGTCGGTGCTGACGAACAGGCTACGGTCAGGCGTCTGCATGTCGATATTGATGTCGGGGCCCAGCGCGTTACCAACCAGTTCGAAGGCCGCAGTGACGGTGTCGGCAAGGCTGACTGCCGATACGTTCAGCCGTTGCGTACGCGAGAACGCCAGCAGCTGCCCGGTCAGGCGAATGCCCTTTTCCGTGGACAGCGTCGCCCGAGTCACGTACTTCGAGGCCTTGGGATCGCTCTCGACGTGGCGATGCAGCAGCTCGAGGTTGCCTGAAATGCCCATCAGCAGGTTGTTGAAATCGTGGGCGATACCGCCCGTCAGTTGTCCGATTGCATCCAGGCGTTGGGCGCGGTTCATCACCTGTTCGGCGACGATGCGTTGCGCCGACTCCTGTTCCAGTTCGGCGCGCTTCTGATCCAGCTCCAGTTCCAGACGCTGCCTGATGGTGGTTTCCAGGCGACGCTGCTTCTGCCGTTGCAGGTCCAGGCGCGCCGTGACCCGGCCGTCCTTGATGATCAGGATGACCAGCGGCAGAAACACCGTCGCCACCACCAGGGCCAGGGCAGCGGGCGCACCGATGGCGCGGGCGTTGATGGCCGACAGCAACAGCCAGCCGATCACTGGCAGGATGGCCGTGAGCAGCAATTGCCGACGGGTGACGGCGCCTGCACGGTTGCTCAGCGTGACCACGTTCAGCCAACCCTGATCGGCCTGAAAAAGCATCGTTGAAACAGCCAGGCAGGCCAGCGCTGCAGCGGTGTGGACCGCCATGGCATTGAACAGCAGCACCGAGTACAAATCCTTGACGCCGTAGGCATAGCCCAGCAGGCCGATGCCGGCCAGGCCGAAGGCGAGCAGGGCAAGCACATCGCAGGCTTTGTGGCGGCCAGCCAACTGGGCCATGCGGGCCACGCCCAGCAAAGCCAGGCAGCTCGCCGTGGCCGGCGAAACGCTACCGACCAGGAGCGCCGAAGGCGGAAACAGCCAGGCGTTCAGCGCCGGGCTCAAGACGTCTGCACCGAGCAACAGGTGTGTGCCCAGCAAGGCGAATGCGCTGCTCGAAGCCAGGCCGGCAAGCAACCAGCTGGGTCGCGCGCGACGTCCCAGAAGGCTGGACAGCGCCAGAGCGCAAAGCGCCATGGCGGTCAACGGCGACATGCCCATCAGGCCCGGCACCAGATAGCCCAGCAATGGCTGGCCCAGCAGGTATTCGCAGAGCGCGGTGGCACCGGTGAGCAGGGCCACCCATGACAACAGCTTGGCTACCCACCTGACTGATGTTGCGGCATGCAGACGGCTCAGTCCCCAGCCGGAGGTGTGGGCACCGGTGTCCAGGTCGTCGTCGGGTGCGTGCATCGGCAATGGGACTCCGTGATGGGATGGTCGATCGAGGGCAGGTCGGCGCGGGGCGACGGACCGGGCATGGCGATGACATTTGTAGAGCCAATGCCGCCAATTCTCAAGCCTTTGGCATCGACCCTCGCCACGGGAAACTGCAGCCACGACTTGGCAGGCGGGGAATTGCTGCCGGCTGGCAAACCCTCGTGGAGCTCAGCAATCTGGCCACGCGGGCAAGGCAATCGGGACTGCCACGAGGCTTCGCCCAGCCTTGTCGCCTTGGCCATTCATATTCAGAGATCACCATGACACACATTCAGCAGGTACACGACGTCGTTGCGCGAACGCTATGGGGGGAGGCCCGTGGCGAAGGTATCGCCGGGCAGATAGCGGTGGCGTGGGTCATCCGCAACCGTGTGCATGATGCCAACCGCCGATCCTGGTGGGGCGAGGGCTACATCGGCGTGTGCCATAAACCCTGGCAGTTCAGCTGCTGGAACCCTGATGATCCCAATTACCCCTGTGTCAGCGGCGCTCGGCCCATTGCGCAGGCGCAATGGGCCCAGGCACTGATGGTGGCCGAACAGGTCATCGCCGGCGGTACGGCGGACCCCACCGACGGGGCCACGCATTACCATGCGTTGCGCTTGCCCAGGCCACCGGCCTGGACAGCCGGAGCGACCTGTACGCTGGTGCTGGGCGGTCATGCGTTCTTCAAGGATGTGCCTTGATCGCGGGTGCCGTGGGGCAAACCCGAGGCAGCTTTACAACCTGTGCAACAGTGTTTCACCGGCCAGCGCTAGGGCGATTTGTCGCAGCTGCCGGTTTTTTTTGATATCGTTGTGTAACTAACTAATTAGTTAATACTGTGGCGGCATCCGGCAGTCCTTTGTGGAACACGGCCGGGAGGCCGTGCAGGTCGTGGAAGTATTCACCGAGATCGTCCCGACAAGCATGTCGCACAGGCTTGCCTACACTTTGCTCAACCTTCCAGAAACGTTCATGCGTCAACAGGATCATGCAACATGACTAAGCCTCAACCTTCACCAGCGGTGCGCCGCTGGCCCATCTGGGTCGCCGCCTTGGGCGTACTCGTGTTCGGACTGCTCTACCTTGCGGGCGGGGGCTACCTCGCCACCCTGGGCGGCAGCTGGTATTTCCTGCTGGCCGGCCTGGGCATGACCGTTGCCGCCATTGCTCTGTTCAAGTCGCGCCTGCTGGGTGCCTGGCTGTTTGCCACGGTGATGGTGCTCTCGGTGATCTGGGCACTGGTCGACGCCGGGCTTAATTTCTGGCCGCAGATTTCCCGCCTGTTCGCGCTGGCTGTGCTGAGTCTGGTCGTGGCATTGGCCTATCCCACCTTGCGTCGCGCCAACGGGCTTAGCGGCGGTCGCGCCGGCTATGCGCTTGGTGCGCTGCTGGCAGTGGCCGTCGTGGCGGGCGCCGCCGGCATGTTCGTGCCGCATGCCTCGGTCGCCCCGACCGGCGAAGGCCCAGGCCTGACCCAGGTCACGCCGGCCAACGCGCAGAAGGACTGGGCCCATTACGGCAACGATGAAGGCGGCAACCGCTTCGCCGCTCTCGACCAGATCAATCGCGACAACGTCGCCGATCTGGTTCCAGCCTGGACCTACCACACCGGTGACGTCGCCATCAGCAATGGCAACGGCGCTGAAGACCAGGCCACGCCGCTGCAGGTGGGTGACAAGGTGTTCATCTGCACTCCGCACAACAACATCATCGCGCTGAACGCCGACACCGGCAAAGAGCTGTGGAAAAACCAGATCAACGCTCAGGCTGCGGTCTGGCAGCGTTGCCGTGGCCTGGCCTACTTCGACGCCAGCAGTGCGGTGGTGGAGTCGAGCGAAGGCAATACGCCGGTCAAGGCCGTTGCGGTCGCGCCGGGTGCCAATTGCCAGCGTCGCTTGTTGACCAACACCATCGATGCTCGCCTGATTGCCGTGGATGCCGACACGGGCGAGTTCTGTGAAGGTTTTGGCAACAAGGGTCAGGTGGACCTGAAAGCGGGCCTGGGGAATGTCCCGGATTCCTACTATCAGTTGTCCTCCGCGCCGTTGATGGCCGGTACCACGGTAGTGGTCGGTGGTCGTGTCGCCGACAACGTCCAGGCGGACATGCCGGGCGGTGTGATCCGCGGTTTCGATGTGGTCACTGGCGAAATGCGCTGGGCGTTCGATCCGGGCAACCCCGAGGACAAGCAGGCGCCGACCGGCGACAACACCTATGTGCGCAGCACGCCCAACAGCTGGGCACCGATGTCGTACGATCCGAAGATGAACACCGTGTTCCTGCCCATGGGCAGTTCGTCGACCGATATCTACGGTGTCGAGCGCACGCCGCTGAATCACCGCTATGGTGCTTCGATCCTGGCGTTGAACGCGACCACCGGTGAAGAGAAGTGGGTCTACCAGACCGTGCGCAACGACCTCTGGGACTTCGACCTGCCCATGCAGCCAACCCTGATGGACTTCCCCAAGCCTGACGGCAGCAGTGTGCCGGCAGTGGTGATCGGCACCAAGGCGGGGCAGATCTATGTGCTGGACCGCGCGACCGGTCAACCGCTGACGGCCGTGCAGGACATTCCAGTCAAGGGCTCGGACATTCCTGGCGAACCCTATGCCAAGACCCAGCCGTTGTCGGTGGGCATGCCGCAGATCGGCGCGCAACACCTGACCGAGTCGGACATGTGGGGTGCGACTCCGTTCGACCAGATGCTGTGCCGGATCTCGTTCAAGAAAATGCGCTATGAGGGTCTGTACACCGCGCCGGGTACCGATGTGTCGCTCAGCTTCCCAGGGTCTCTGGGTGGGATGAACTGGGGCAGCCTGTCGACCGATCCGGTGCATGGCTTCATCTTCGTGAATGACATGCGTCTGGGCCTGTGGGTACAGATGGTGCCTCAGCAGAAGGATGCCAAGGCGTCTTCGGGTGGCGAAGCGCTCAACACCGGCATGGGCGCGGTACCGCTCAAGGGCACGCCGTATGCGGTGAACAAGAACCGCTTCCTATCCATCGCCGGCATTCCGTGCCAGGCGCCGCCGTTCGGTACCTTGACCGCAATCGACATGAAGACCCAGAAAGTTGCCTGGCAGGTGCCAGTGGGGACCGTGGAAGATACCGGGCCGATGGGGGTGAAAATGCACCTGCCGCTTCCAATCGGCATGCCGACACTGGGCGGCACGCTGTCGACCCAGGGCGGCCTGGTGTTCATTGCCGGTACCCAGGATTACTACCTGCGTGCGTTCAACTCGGCGACGGGTGAAGAGGCGTGGAAAGCCCGTCTGCCGGTTGGCAGCCAGGGCGGCCCGATGACCTTTGTTTCGCCCAAGACCGGCAAGCAATATGTGGTCATCACCGCCGGTGGTGCGCGCCAGTCGCCGGATCGCGGTGACTACGTGATCGCCTACGCCCTGCCCGACAAGAAGTAACCCCCACGCCGCGTGCATGGCACTCGCCGTGTACCCGGCAAACCGCGCCGAGGCCGGACGCGGCTTGCGCCGCTGCTACAGGGGATCGCAGCGTCAATGTTGCACGCGGTGTGCCAAACAAACCGCGTTGCACACAGAGGCGGCTTGCACCATCCCTGTAGCAGCGGCGCGAGCCGCGTCGGCGGCGCATGCGGTGTATCAGACAATCCGCGCCGAGGCCGGACGCGGCTTGCGCCGCTGCTACAGGGGATCGCAGCGTCAATGTTGCACGCGGTGCGCCAAACAAACCGCGTTGCACACAGACGCGGCTTGCACCATCCCTGTAGCAGCGGCGCGAGCCGCGTCGGCGGCGCATGCGGTGTATCAGACAATTCGCGTTGAGGCCGGACGCGGCTTGCGCCGCTGCTACAGGGGATCGCAGCGTCAATGTTGCACGCGGTGTACCAGGCAAACCGCGTCAACGGTTCACGCGGTGTGTCTACTTGCGCCGGGCGTCAAATCACCTGGGCAATGACCTGAACATTGCCCGCCATGCTGACCTCATCATCCACGCTCTTGCCCAACAGGCTTTGCCCCAAGGGCGAGCGCGGGGTGATGACCATGACCGGGCAGCCTTCGAAATCCAGCTTCAACCCCGCCGCATCGGGCCCCAGGAAAAACCACTGGCGCACACCGCTTTCCGAATCCAGCGCCACCAGTGCGCCCAGTTCGATCCCTGCCTGAAGATCACGCAACTGCAGTGCACGGAATTTCGCCAGCCCGTGGCGAATCTCTTCCATGCGCCGCGCTTGCCCGGTGGCCAGGTAGGACGCCTCCAACCCGAGCGTGTCGTACTTGTTCTCGGCCACGTTCTCTTCATGGGTGGCGGTTTCATAGGCCGTCTGCGCGGCACGCTGAGCCACGTCCAGATCAACGGTCAGGCGTTCGATGATGGCTTGCAACAGGGCAGGTTTGTTCATGGTTGGACTGACGGTGGGAACGAGCGGGCAATTGTCGCACGAACCGCCTTTAGTGCTTCTGTGCGCGGACGTTTATGCGGACAATAGCCGGCTTTGTGTAAACGTTTGCGTTGGAGTCAGCCATGAAGGCCACCTGGGACATTTTCTGCACGGTCGTGGACAACTACGGCGACATCGGCATCACCTGGCGCCTGGCCCGCCAACTGCAGGTCGAACACGGTATGCAGGTGCGCCTGTGGGTCGACGACTTGGTGCCATTCGCCCGTCTGTGGCCTGCCGCCAGCGCCGAACAGCCGCAGCAGTGGCACGACGGCGTGGAAGTCCGCCATTGGCGCGGCGAATGGCAGGCCACCGAGGTTGCCGATGTGGTGGTAGGTGCCTTCGCCTGCAAGCTGCCTCCTGAATACGTCGACGCCATGGCAGCGCGCAGCCGGTCCCCGTTGTGGTTGAACCTTGATTACCTCAGCGCCGAAACCTGGGTCGATGGCTGCCATGGCCTGCCGTCGCCGCAGCCGGGTGGGCTGCGCAAGTTCTTCTTCTTTCCCGGCTTCACCACCGGTACCGGCGGTTTGCTGCGCGAAGCCTGCCTGGTCGAGCACCGCAAGGCCTTCGAAGCCGATCCCGCAGCACGGCAGACGTTTCTGGCCGGGCTGGGCGTCGAGCCCCAGCCCGATGCCCGCCTGTTGTCGTTGTTCGCCTATGAGCACAGCGGGCTGGGGTCGTGGCTGGATGCCCTGGCCGATGACACGCGCAGCAACCACCTGCTGGTCCCCGAAGGCCGAGTGCTGGCCGACGTGCGCCAATGGTTGGGCGAGGCATCGCTGGACGTCGGCAGCCAGGTACAACGGGGCAGCCTGAAGGTGCAGGTGCTGCCGTTCGTCCGTCAGAGCGAGTACGACCGGCTGCTGTGGTGCTGCGATTTCAATGCCGTGCGCGGTGAGGACTCGTTCGTTCGCGCCCAGTGGGCGGCCGCACCGATGGTCTGGCATATCTACGTCCAGGAGGAATACGCGCACTGGGAAAAACTCGAGGCGTTTCTCGATCGCTACGGCCAGGGCCTCTCGCCCGCAGCCTACGCCGCGTTGCGCGGGCTGTGGCGGGCCTGGAACCAGAGCGTGGAGGGCGCCGACATCGGCCCGGCATGGCGCGAGGCCATTCGGCACTGGCCGGAACTGGTCGCGCACGCGCGGCAATGGTGCGCCACACAGGCCGCTCAGCCTGATCTTGCAACGACGCTGGTGCAGTTTTACCGAAATTGGCTATGATACGCGGCCTAGATTTTTGTAAATCACCATCCAAATTCGGATATTCGTAATGAAAACTGGTAAAGAACTGAAACCCGGTACCGTGATCCGTATCGACAACGACCCTTGGTTGGTTCAGAAAGCTGAATTCACCAAGTCGGGCCGTAACAGCGCGATCATGAAGACCAAGCTGAAGAACCTGCTGACCGGCTACAAGACCGAAACCGTCTACAGTGCCGACGACAAGCTGGACGACGTGATCCTGGACCGCAAGGAAGCGACCCTGTCGTTCATCAGCGGTGACAGCTACACGTTCATGGATACCACCGACTACACCATGTACGAATTGAACGCCGAAGACATCGAGGCCGTTCTGCCATTCGTCGAAGAAGGCATGACCGACGTCTGCGAAGCCGTGTTCTTCGAAGAGCGTCTGGTCAGTGTCGAGCTGCCGACTACCATCGTGCGTCAGGTCGACTACACCGAAGGTTCCGCTCGCGGCGACACTTCGGGCAAGGTGATGAAGCCTGCCAAACTGAAGAACGGTACCGAGCTGAGCGTTGCGGACTTCATCGAGATCGGCGACATGATCGAGATCGACACCCGTGAAGGCGGTTCGTACAAAGGTCGCGCCAAGTAAGCTTCCAGCCTGCTTGACTGCGATGCAAAAACCCGACCTGGAGTCGGGTTTTTTATGCCCAATCACCGCCTATTCCGTAGGAGCGGTCATCGGCCGCGAAAAATTCACCACGGTATACCTGTCACACCGCGGTGCTCTTTTCGCGGCCACTGGCCGCTCCTACAGGCCGGCGGGGCGGGGGGTCAGTGCGAATGCCGCGGCACCTCGGACCCCCTGCAGCCGACCAGGAAATCGAAATCACAGCCCTGGTCAGCCTGCATCACGTGGTCGATGTACAGTTGCCGATAGCCGCCCACCAGCAACGATTGCGCCGGTGCCTGCCAGTCGGCCAGGCGGGCCTGCAGCTCGCTGTCGGAGATGTCCAGGTGCAACCGCCCGCTGGCGCAGTCCAGCTCGATGAAATCACCCTCGCGAACCACTGCCAGTGGTCCCCCGGCGGCCGCTTCCGGCGCCACGTGCAGCACCACCGTGCCGTAGGCCGTGCCGCTCATGCGCGCATCCGAGATGCGCACCATATCGGTCACTCCCTGTGCCAGCAGCTTGGCCGGCAGGCCCATGTTGCCGACCTCGGCCATGCCTGGATAACCCTTGGGTCCACAGTTCTTCATGACCAGGATGGAGCTGGCGTCCACGTCCAGGTCCGGATCGTTGATGCGTGCCTTGTACATGTCGAAGTTTTCGAACACCACTGCGCGGCCGCGATGGGTCATCAGCGCCGGGGTCGCGGCCGAGGGCTTGAGCACTGCCCCCAGCGGCGCCAGGTTACCGCGTAACACGCAGATTCCGCCGTCGGCCACCAATGGGTTGTCGATAGCGCGGATCACCTCGTCCTCGCCATAGATCGGCGAATGCTGCACGTTCTGCCACAGTGACTGACCGTTGACCGTCAAGGCGTCTGGATGAGGAATCAGGCCGTTTTCACCCAGGCGTCGCAGCACGGCTGGCAGGCCGCCGGCATAGTAGAACTCTTCCATCAGGAAGCGCCCGGAGGGCTGCAGGTCCACCAGGGTCGGCGTGCCACGGCCGATCCGGGTCCAGTCGTCGAGCTCCAGCTCGACGCCGATACGCCCGGCAATCGCCTTGAGATGGATCACCGCATTGGTCGATCCGCCAATGGCCGCATTCACCCGGATGGCGTTTTCGAACGCCTCTTTAGTCAGGATCTTGGACAGGCGCAAGTCTTCGCGGACCATCGCCACCGCCCGCATGCCGGACATGTGCGCCAGCACGTAGCGGCGCGAATCCACCGCCGGAATGGCCGCATTGTGCGGCAGCGAGGTGCCCAGTGCCTCGGCCATGCAGGCCATGGTGGAGGCCGTGCCCATGGTGTTGCAGGTACCGGCCGAGCGCGACATGCCGGCTTCGGCGGAGAGAAATTCGTCCAGGCTGATCTGGCCGGCCTTGTACGACTCATGCATCTGCCAGACGATGGTGCCAGCACCGATGTCCTTGCCCTTGTGCTTGCCGTTGAGCATCGGCCCGCCCGTGACCACGATGGCCGGTACGTCGCAGCTCGCCGCGCCCATCAGCAGGGCAGGGGTGGTCTTGTCGCAGCCGGTGAGCAGCACCACGCCGTCGATCGGGTTGCCGCGAATGGCTTCCTCTACGTCCATGCTCGCCAGGTTGCGGGTCAGCATCGCCGTGGGCCGCAGGTTGGACTCGCCATTGGAGAACACCGGGAATTCCACCGGAAAACCACCGGCTTCGATCACGCCCCGCTTGACGTGTTCGGCGATGGTACGGAAGTGGGCGTTGCACGGCGTCAGCTCGGACCAGGTGTTGCAGATGCCGATGATCGGCTTGCCGTTGAACTGGTGGTCGGCAATGCCTTGGTTCTTCATCCAGCTGCGGTACATGAAGCCGTTCTTGTCTGCCGTACCGAACCATTGGGCCGAGCGCAGGGGCGTTTTGTTATCAGGCATGGTGGCTCTCTTATTGTAAGACTTGTTTTTGTGTATGCCCTAAAAATAGGCCATTGAAACGACGATTGGAAGAGCTTGTGGAGTAAATAGTAATACTATAAAGTCGATTTCAATGAGGGCTGCAGGTTTCAGCGAGACACCGGCGAGTGTCCGTACAGCCGTCGCACGTCAACGACCATAAGAACAAGAAAGTGGAGATCGATCCCATGAGCCAGGAATTGGGGCTTATACGCCGCATCACCTTCAAATTGATTCCGTTCCTGATTCTGCTGTACCTGATCGCCTACGTGGATCGCTCCGCAGTGGGCTTCGCCAAGCTGCACATGGGCGCAGACGTGGGCATCGGCGATGCGGCCTACGGCCTGGGTGCCGGCTTGTTCTTCATCGGCTACTTCCTCCTGGAGATTCCCAGCAACCTGATGCTCGAACGCTTCGGCGCCCGTCGCTGGTTCGCCCGCATCATGATCACCTGGGGCGCCATCACCATCGGCATGGCCTTCGTGCAGGGGCCGCACAGCTTCTATGTCATGCGCTTTCTGCTGGGCGCTGCCGAAGCGGGCTTCTTCCCCGGCGTGCTGTACTACATCACGCAGTGGTTTCCGGTCCGTCATCGCGGCAAGATCCTCGGCCTGTTCATCCTGTCCCAGCCCATCGCCATGATGATCACCGGGCCAGTGTCCGGTGCGCTGCTGGGCATGGACGGCGTACTGGGCCTGCATGGCTGGCAGTGGCTGTTCATCGTCATCGGTACCCCGGCCATCCTCCTCACCTGGCCGGTGCTGCGCTGGCTGCCCGACGGCCCGCAGCAGGTCAAATGGATGAACCAGGAGGAAAAGAACTGGCTGGCCAGCGAACTCGAGAAGGACCTGCAGGCCTATGGGCAGACCCGGCATGGCAACCCACTGCACGCGCTCAAGGATTTTCGCGTGTTGCTGCTGGCGCTGTTCTACCTGCCGGTCACCTTGAGCATCTATGGCCTGGGCCTGTGGTTACCGACCCTGATCAAACAGTTCGGCGGCAGTGACCTGACCACCGGTTTCGTGTCGTCGGTGCCTTATGTATTCGGCATCGTCGGTCTGTTGCTCATCCCGCGCAGCTCGGACCGCCTCAATGACCGCTACGGTCACCTGGCCGTGCTGTACGTGCTGGGCGCTGTCGGCCTGTTCCTCAGCGCCTGGCTGAGTGTGCCGGCGGCGCAGCTGGCGGCTTTGTGCCTGGTAGCGTTCAGCCTGTTCTCGTGCACGGCGGTGTTCTGGACCCTGCCGGGCCGCTTCTTCGCCGGCGCCAGTGCGGCGGCGGGCATTGCCCTGATCAACTCGGTGGGCAACCTGGGCGGCTACATCGGGCCGTTCGTGATCGGCGCACTCAAGGAGTACACCGGCAACCTGGCCAGCGGCCTGTATTTTCTCAGCGGCGTGATGGTGTTCGGGCTACTGCTGACCGCAGTGGTCTACCAGCTCCTGGAGCGCCGCCACGTGCTGCCGGCCGATGCGTTCGCCGCCAGCGCCCGTACCTGAATTCAGCAAGAGGAAGCGATCATGCATCTGGTGCAATTCGAATTGAAAGACGGGCAACGTCGGGTGGGGTTGGTCGATGGCGACCGCGTGCACGAAGTGCGCGGCGCCCACAGTGTCCGCGAGCTGGCCATGAACGCCATTGCCGCAGGCCACGGCTTGGCCCAGGCGGTGGACGGGTGTGGCCTGGGTGAACAGCATGACTACGCGCAGCTGCTCGAACAGGGTCGCGTTCTCGCGCCTCTGGATCACCCCGACCCGGCCCATATGCTGGTGACCGGCACCGGCCTGACCCACCTGGGCAGCGCCGCCACCCGCGACAAGATGCACCAGCAAAGCGGTGACGCCGCCGTTACCGACAGCATGAAAGTGTTCCAGTGGGGCGTGGAGGGCGGCAAGCCTGCTGCAGGCCGGCCTGGCGTGCAGCCGGAGTGGTTCTACAAAGGCGATGGCAGCATTGTCGTGCGGCCCGGCCAGGCATTCCCGGTCCCGCCGTTTGCCGAGGACGCCGGCGAAGAGCCCGAGCTGGGTGGGCTGTACGTGATCGGCCCGGACCGACGGCCGTATCGCGTGGGGTTCGCCCTGGGCAATGAGTTCTCCGACCACGTGATGGAGCGCAAGAACTACCTTTACCTCGCCCATTCCAAGCTGCGCAGCTGCAGCTACGGCCCCGAGCTGCGCGTGGGTGAGCTGCCCGAGCACCTTGCCGGTACCAGCCGTATCCGCCGGGCTGGCGAGGTGATCTGGGAGAAGGAATTCCTCAGTGGCGAAGCGAACATGTGCCACAGCTTCGACAACCTCGAGTACCACCATTTCAAGTACGCGCAGTTTCTCAATCCTGGCGACGTGCATGTGCATTTCTTCGGCACCGCCACGCTGTCGTTCGCCGACGGCGTCGTCACCCAGCTGGGTGACCAGTTCGAAATCAGCCTGCCCGCCTTCGGCGCCCCTTTGGTGAACAGCATCGGCCAGGCCGAGGCCGCTTTCGCACCGGGCAACGTGGGCATCCTGTAGCGCGTACTGGCGAGCAGGCCAGAGGCGCGCATCGCGGTTATCATGGTCGGATATCACCCCCGGAGATCCGACCATGAGCCTGCCTATCGCGCTGCAAACCTGCGACATGCTGCTGATCGACACCCTGCACGCCTTTGATTTTTCCTTCGACGAGGAGCACACCCTGCACATCCAGTGCATGGACGGCCGCGAACTCAAGCGCTGGCAGTTCACCCTGCAAGAACAGCAGGCCGCCCAGCCCGGCGCCGAACCGAACAGCTTCGTCATCAGCCAGGCCGGCGTGTCTCACCAACTGACGTGCCTCAGCGCGTTTTCGGCCCGCGACGAAGAAGATGAAACCCAGGCTTGAACGCGGCGGTCTCTAGAGTCCGATCCACGTTCGCTCCTGCTGCCGCTACAACACTCGGTGCCACGAAAAATCGGCCACTCACAACAGGCTCGGAGAGACCTTCATGAAGCGAGTTCTGCTATCTATGCTTGTCAACGGTTTGGTCCTGACCTCACTGCACGCCGGCGCAGCCGAAAAATACGACCTGCTGGTGGGCACCTATACCCAGGGCGCCAGCGAAGGCATCTACCGCTATGCCTTCGACAGCGCTACCGGCCAGATCGAGGCGCAGCCACGGCAGACATTCAAGAGTTCCAACCCGTCCTGGCTGACCTTGTCCCAGGACCAGCGGCGCCTGTTCGTGGTCAACGAAAACGGCCCCGGGCAGAAAGAGGTGGTCGGCAAGGTCAGCAGTTTCACAGTGGACGGCAACACCCACGAACTCAGCCAGGTCGGCCAGGTGGCCACCCGGGGCGATGAACCGACCCATTCCAGCCTGAGCCAGGACGGGCGCTACCTGTTCGTTTCCAACTATGCCGTGAACGCCAACCCAGGTGGCAGCCTGAGCGTGTTCAAGGTGGCCGAGAACGGCACGCTCAGCGATGTGGTGCAGCAACTCAAGCACGTTGCCAGCCAGGTGAATCCCGAGCGTCAGGCCGGGCCGCATGTGCATTCGGTGGTATCGCTGCCCTCTGGCAACTACGTCTATGCCAGCGACCTGGGCGCCGACCGGGTGTACGTGTACCGCTACCAGCCCGAGTCCGCCGAGCGTCCACTGGTGCCGGCGCAACCTGCCTCGGTCCAGCTGCCGGACGGCAGTGGCCCGCGTCATCTGCTGTTCAGTCGCGATGGCAAGCACGCCTACCTGACCCTGGAAATGAGCGGCCAACTGGCCATGTTCGACGTCAGGGACGGCAACCTGGTACGCCAGCAACTGCTCGAACTGGGCACGGCCGGCAAGCAAAGCGCCAGCGGCGCGTTGCACCTGTCGGCCGATGGCCGCTTTCTCTATGTGAGCAACCGCGGCACGGCGAATCAGATGCTGGTATTCAGCGTTGCAGCCGGCAATGGCCAGCTCGAGGAAATCCAGCGTCGTGACGTGGACGGCGATCATCCGCGTGAATTCACCCTCGACCCTACCGGCCACTTCCTGTTGATCGCCAACCAGAAAAGCAACCAGATCACCGTGCTCAGGCGCGATGCGAGCACCGGCAAGCTGGGTGAGACGGTGCAGCGCTTCGCGCAGGATGCCCCGTCGGACGTGAAATTCCTGACCCGATGATGGTCGGCCGTTGACCCCCGGCTGCGCGGCAGTATGCGCAACCGGGGGAACGCCGACTCAGCCTGTGACCTGCACGCTGCTCAAGCCGTTGCCCAGGCGCCGCACCTGAATCTGCACCGGAATGCGCTCGTGCATCTCCTGCACGTGGGAAATCACTGCCACCTTGCGGCCCTGCGCCTGCAGGCCGTCGAGGGCGTCCATGGCCAGCTGCAGCGACTCGGGGTCCAGGCTGCCGAAGCCCTCGTCGATGAACAGCGACTCGATGCGCAGTGTGCTCGAGGCCATCGACGCCAGGCCCAAAGCCAATGCCAGTGAAACCAGAAACGTTTCCCCGCCCGACAACGAATGCACCGAGCGCAGTTCGTCGCCCATTTCAGTGTCCAGCACCAGTAACCCGAGCATGCTGCCGCCGCGCTTGAGCCGGTAGCGCCGCACCAGTTGGCGCAGTTGCACGTTGGCGTGGTGCACCAGCAGGTCGAGGTTGTAGGCCTGGGCAATCTTGCGGAAGCGATCGCCCTCGGCCGAGCCGATCAGCGCCGCCAGTCGCGCGCAGCGCTGGTAGAGCGCATCGGCCTCGGCAATCTGCGTCTGCAGGGCCTGGTTGGCACCGTGCCGGCGCTGGTCTTCAGTCTGCCGGGCGCGCAGTTCGGCGCAGTGATGTTCCTGCCGTTCGGCGTCCAGCAGCAGGGCGGCGTGTTGTGCGTCCAGTGCTTCGGCGCTGGCGATCGCGTCGAGCTCTGCGCGATGGGCCTGCTGGCGCTGTTCGCGTTCGTGCAAGCGGATGCGCGCCTGTTCCAAGGCCTTTTCCGTGGTTTGCAGGCGGCTGCGCAGCGCATCGACCTGGGGTTCATCGATGGCGAGCAGTGCCCGCAACCCATCGTCGTCCAGGTGCGGACGCTGCTCGCGCCAGGCGTGCAGGGCTTGCTGCACGTCGGCCAGGGCTCGCTGCAGTTGGGCCTGCTGCTGAGTGTCGGCCTCCAGGGCGCTGGCGGTCTGCACTGTCTGGGTTCGTAGATCCTGTTGCTGGCGGTCGACTTGCCGTTCCTGCTCGCGCGCCGTCTCGACCTGATCGTGCAAGGCCGTCTGCCAGGCGGCAGCCTGGGCATGCTCGCCCAGCAATTCGCGCAGCCGTGCTTCGCAGGTCTGCAGGTGCGTGGACAGTGCCGCGACCCGCTGGCGTTGCTGCTCGCAGTCGGTTCGGTGCCGCGCATGCTCGCTGCGGGCCTGCTCGATGCGGCGCGCGCGGGTGTCGAACTCGGCCTGTTCCTCGTCCCGTTGCTCGATCTGTGCCAGACGCTCGCCGATGCTCTGCTCCAGCGCCATGAACGTCTGTGCCGGTTGCTCGCGCAGCGCCTGCAGACGAGCGGCGGGCAACTGGCTGGCCAACGCCTGCAGCTCTTCGTCGAGCCGTTGCCGGTCGGCGTCGACGTGGGCCTGATGCGCCTGCAGCGTCTGCCGCGCCTGCTGGCTGGTTTCCCCGGCTTGCGCCACGGCACGCTGCAAGGTGGTTGCCTGCTGTTGCAAGGCCAGCAGGCTGTTCTGCTGCCGTTCATCCTCATCGATCAGGCGAGTGTGGCTGGCCACGGTGTCGCGCAGCCAGTCATCCGCCTGCTCGGCGTCGGCAAGGGCAGGGTAGAGCGGATGCCGGGCCAATTCGGCGCCATCCGGCTGGTCGAGCAATTGTTGCTCCTGCGCCTTGAGCTGCTTGTGCTGCTCGATCAGCGCGCCGACTTCGGTACGCAGCTCGATCAGGCGTTCGGACAGCGGCTTCAGCGCAGCGCGCGCGCGTTGCTCTTCATCGTCATCGTGGGCCGATAGCGCCTGCAACAGCGCCTCGGGAGCGTGATAGGGGTGTTCGACACTGCCGCAGACCGGGCAGGGCTGTTCGGGCTGCAACCGTTCGCGCAACTGTTCGACGCTTTCGCTGCGCGCCAGGCGCTGGCGTTCGAGCAGTTGCAGGGTCAACGTCAGGGCTTGCTCGGCCTGTTCGTGGGCCGCGCGGACCTCAAGCCCCTGCGCGGTCAGTTGCTCGCGCCGGGCCAGCAAGGTGGCCTGCTGCTGGCGTCCTTGTTCAAGACGTTCCTGGACAGCGTTGCGCCGCTGCCACAGCCGTTCCAGTTCCTGTACACCGCGCAGCGCCAGGCGTTGCTGTTGCAGACGTTGGGTCAGTTGCTGCAAGCGCTCAGGCAGCACCTCGACGCCGCACGGGGCATGCTGAAAGACGCGGGCAAGGTCCGTTTGATGCGCTTCCAGGCTCGTCTGTGTGGCGTGTGCCTGCGCCTGCAAGTCTGGCAGCTCGGTCTGACCCTGGCGCAGGCGACTGCTCAGCGTCACCACGTGCTGCAGGCGTGGCAGGTAGGCGTTCCAGGTGGTGGCCAGCGGTGCCAGCTCGGCGCTGCGTTCGAGCGAGTCGGCGACCTGCTGCAGGCGTTTGCCAGTCTCGGCCTGTTGCTGCTCCATGCCCAGCAACGCCTGCGCCCCGGACGAAAGCTGCCGCTCGGCTTCGGCCAGCGCCGGGCTCAGGGGTTCTAGCTCGGCCTGCAATCGGCTCCGGTTCGACTGCTCGTCGAAGGCCTGCTGCAACCGGGGCTGCGCCTCGGCCTGTTGCGCCAACGCCTGTTGCAGCGTGCGCCCGGCCTGTTCGCGTTGCTCGTCCAGTTGCTGGCGCTGCAGCGCTTGCTGTTGCTGCCGCGAACCCGACAGCGCGATGCGTTCGGCCAAGGGCAGGAGTTGGGTGCGCACCTCCTGCTCGCGGCCGAACAGGTAGCGTTGCGGTGCCAGTTGTTCGAGCATGTGCAGTTGCAAACGCTGCTCGGCGCCTGCTTCCCACGCCTGGGACGCGTCTTCCACCTGCTGCCGGGCCGCCTGGCAGTCGTCGGTCAGGCGCTGGTCTTCGCGGTGCCACTGCTGCTGCCGTTCCACCTCCTTGAGGCGCGCTTGCTGCTGGCGCAGTTGCTCGCTGGCGCTCTGGAACTCCAGGTCCAGGGCCGTACGGGCCTCGACCGCCAGTGGCGCGATACCGGTGGCCTGGTCTTGCCAGTGCTTGAGCTGCTCGCGGGCGTCGCGGCTCTTTTCGAAGGCGCGCTTGCCCAGGCGGGTGTACAGCGCCGTGTCGGTAAGCTTTTCCAGCAGCTCGCTGCGCTCGTTGTCATCGGCCTTTAGAAAGGCACTGAACTCGCTCTGCGCCAACATCACCGCACGGGTGAACTGTTCGAAGTTGAGCCCCAGGCGAGCCTCGAGCAGTTGCTTGTATTCACCTTTCTGGCTGGCCAGTAGCTGGTCGTTGTCCAGGTCGCGCAGCGACTGCCGGCTGTTCTGCAACTTGCCGCCGGGTTTGTCCCGTGCGCGGTTGGCTTCCCAGCGCGCGCGATAGCGACGACCGTCGACGCCGAGGAAATCCACTTCCGCGTAGCCTGCCCCGGTACCACGACGCAGCAAGGTGCGCGGGTCGTAACTGCCGATCTCGCCATCGGCGTCCGGCACCTTGGCGCTCTGCGACGCGTTGCCCAGGCGCGG
Organism: Pseudomonas sp. CFBP 13710; assembly: GCF_014842235.1. Classification (NCBI taxonomy): domain Bacteria; kingdom Pseudomonadati; phylum Pseudomonadota; class Gammaproteobacteria; order Pseudomonadales; family Pseudomonadaceae; genus Pseudomonas; species Pseudomonas sp. CFBP 13710. The sequence continues at coordinate 54,887 of NZ_JACYVJ010000005.1, forward strand.
CACGGCGCCGAACAAGGCCAGGCACAGGGCATCGAGCAACGTGCTCTTGCCCGCGCCGGTGGGGCCAGTAATGGCGAACAGACCAGCACTGGCCAGTGGTTCGGCAGTGAAATCCAATTCGAACGGGCCGGCCAGCGAGGCCAGGTTCTTCAGGCGAATGGCCAGGATCTTCATGGGGTTTCGCCCTCCAACTGCACTTCCTGCAACAACCGAGCAAAGTCATCCAGGGTATGTTCGTCCACCTCGCTGCCATAACTGTCCAGCCAGGCGCGGCTGAACAGTTCGTGGGGGCTGAGCTGATCCAGTTCGATCAAGACGCCGACGTCTTTGTTGTCAGCGTTGGCGCGCCCGGCGTACTCGGCGGCGATCCGCACCAGACGCACGGCCTTGCCTTGCAGGGCGGTTTCGATGTGCTGGCGCAGGTCCGGTTGTGGCTCGTCGAGTACCACTCGCACTTCCAGCCAGGGGTAGCCCAGGAGGTCGGCCAACAGATCCACGTCCGGCAGTTGCTGTAACTGTTCGCGCACCTGCGGCAAGGGCGCCGGGCCGATGCGCAGCAGGTCGACGGCGCGTGGGATGAGGATCGGTTCCACGCTCACCAGTTGCTCGCCAGCGCATTCGATCTCGAGGATCTGATGCGGGTATTCGATTTCGGAAAATGACAGCGGGATGGGTGAACCGCTGTAGCGAATGCGCGATTCGCCGTTGACCTTCTGCGGCTTGTGCAGATGGCCCAAGGCAACGTAGCTGATGCTGGCATCGAACAGGCTGGCCGGCAGGGCCTCGGCGCTGCCGATCACCAGGCTGCGCTCGGACTCCATCGACACCGAACCGCCGGCCATGTGCGCATGGCTGATGGCAATCAGCGCCTGCCCCGACGAGCGTCGGGCATTGGCGGCGGCAATCAGCATTTCGTGCACACGGGCGATGCCCTGCAGGTAATCCTCGCCCAGGGCTGCGCCGGTCACCTCGGCAGGGCGCAGGAAGGGCAGGGCCAGGCACCAGGCTTGCACTTCGCCCTTGGCATCGGGCAGCGGCAGCAACAGCCGTTCGCTGTCGAGGCGGCCATCCTCGAGCCACATCACCCGGCCCAGCGCATGGGTGCGCAGGCGGCGCATCAACGGCCCAGGCAGTTCAATGCGCGAACCCGAGTCATGGTTGCCGGCGATCATCACGATGGTCAGCTGCGGCTGCTGCTCGTGGGCGCTGACGATAAAGTTGTACAAGCGCTCCTGGGCGCGCACGGGCGGGTTGACCGTGTCGAAGATATCGCCTGCCACCAGCAGCACGTCGGGTTGGCGCTCGGCGAGCTGGCGCAGCAACCAGCGCAGGAAGCTTGCGTGTTCGAAGTCGCGCTCCTGACCGTGCAGGCTTTGGCCGAGGTGCCAGTCGGAGGTGTGGAACAGGCGCATGAAGGCTCCAGGGGGCAGGGAAGGCCGCCATGATAGCCGTTCGGCCCCGGCGTTCCCATGCGCCGCGCTGGGCAGGATGTGACCCACCGATCTTTACGCGTTCTTTACGGCGCCGCCTGGGTATCGATCTCGCGCCTTTACGCCCAGGCCTTGGAGAATGTCGACAAGCGGCGCCCGCCGTGCCTGGAGATATTGCTCATGTCTGTTCTGGACGGCCTGTTCCTGCTGCTGGCCATCGGCTTGTTCGTGTACCTGCTCGTCGCCCTCTTGCGCGCCAGTGGAGGCTAGTCGGTCATGCACAGTCACGATTTCGCATTGATAGCGGCCTTCCTCGCCCTGGTATTGCTGCCCGCGCCCTGGCTCGGACGGTTCTACTACAAAGTCATGGAAGGCCAGCGCACCTGGCTCAGCGTACCGCTGCAGCCAGTGGAAAGGCTTTGCTACCGGTTCGCCGGTATCGACCCGCAACAGCAGCAGAGTTGGCAGCGCTACGCCCTGGCTCTGCTCGCCTTCAATCTGGCCGGGTTCGGCGTGTTGTTCGCCCTGCTCATGCTGCAAGGCTACCTGCCGCTCAATCCCCAGCACCTGCCTGGCCAGGAGTGGACCTTGGCGTTCAACACCGCCGTCAGCTTCATGGCCAACACCAACTGGCAGGCCTACAGCGGCGAAACCTCGCTCAGCTACCTCAGCCAGATGGCCGGGCTGGGTGTGCAGAATTTCCTCAGCGCCGCAACCGGCCTGGCCGTGCTGGTAGCGCTGTGTCGCGGCATCAGCCGGCGCTCGGCCAGTACCCTTGGCAACTTCTGGGTCGATGTGACCCGCGCTACTTTGTATGGCCTGCTGCCGCTGGCGTTGCTGCTGGCCGTTTTCCTCCTATGGCAGGGCGTGCCGCAGACGTTCGCCCCGTACGTGGACGCGCTGACCCTGCAAGGCAACGCGCAGACCATCCCGCTCGGCCCGGCTGCAAGCCAGATCGCCATCAAGCAGTTGGGCACCAACGGCGGCGGATTCTTCGGGGTCAACTCGGCGCATCCGTTCGAGAATCCCACGGCGTGGAGCAACCTGTTCGAATTGGCAGCCATTCTGACCATCCCGGCCGCCCTGGTCTTCACCTTCGGTCATTACGTCAAGGACCTGCGCCAGAGCCGGGCGATTCTGGCCTGCATGCTGACCCTGTTACTGCTGGGCATCGGCTTGTCGCTGTATGCCGAGCAGCAACCCAACCCGCTGCTGGCCAGCGCCATGGTCGAGCAGGCCGCCCCGCTGGAAGGCAAGGAAAGCCGCTTCGGCACCACCGCCAGTGTGCTCTGGTCGGTGACCACCACGGCCGCCTCGAACGGTTCGGTCAACGCCATGCACGACAGCCTCAACCCGCTCTCCGGGATGGTCGCTCTGGTCAACATGATGCTCGGCGAGGTGATTTTCGGCGGTGTCGGCGCCGGTCTCTACGGCATGCTGCTCAACGTGCTGCTGACCGTGTTCCTGGCCGGACTGATGATCGGTCGAACCCCCGAGTACCTGGGCAAGAAGCTGCAGGCACGCGAGGTCCGCTGGCTGGTGGCGAGCCTGCTGGTGATGCCGGTCGGCGTGCTGGTGCTCAGCGCCATCGCCGTCAGCCTGCCGGAGCCGGCGAGCGCCGTGAGCAACCCGGGGCCCCATGGCTTCACGCAGTTGCTGTATGCCTACACCTCGGCCAGCGCCAACAACGGTTCGGCCTTCGCCGGCCTGTCCGCCAACACCGCCTTTCACAACCTGATGCTGGGCCTGGGCATGCTGATCGGGCGCTTCGGCTACATCCTGCCGGTACTTGCCCTGGCCGGGGCGCTGGCCAGCAAGAACGCCAGTGCGCCCAGCGCCGACAGCTTCGCCACCCATGGCCTGCTGTTCATCACCCTGCTGACCGTGACCCTGCTGATAGTGGGCGGCCTGACTTTCCTGCCGGTGCTGGCCCTGGGGCCGATCGCCGAGCACTTGAACCTGCATTTCTGAGGCCTGGACAATGAACCGATCGACCGTTGCCGCTGCCACGCAACCATCACCGCCCGCCGGGGCCACCCTGAGTGCCTTGTGGCGACCGGCGCTGCTGCAGGCCTTCGTCAAGCTCGACCCGCGGCGACTGCTGCGCAGCCCCGTGCTGTTGGTGGTGGAGTTGTGCGCTGTATTGACCACCGGCCTGTGCCTGCTGCCTGACCCAGCGGTGCCGGCCGCGGTCGCCGTACAGATCGCCGTGTGGCTGTGGTTTACCCTGCTGTTTGCCAATTTTGCCGAAGCCTTGGCCGAGGGTCGCGGCAGGGCGCGCGCCGACAGCCTGAAAGCGGGCAGCCAGGGCTTGCAGGCACGCCGACAGTGCGCCGACGGCAGTTTCGAAAACGTCGCCGCCACTGTGCTGCGCAAGGGCGATGTGGTGCGCGTCGAAGCCGGGCAGATGATTCCCGGCGACGGCGAGGTGCGCGAGGGCATCGCTGCGGTCAACGAGGCCGCCATCACGGGCGAATCGGCGCCGGTGATCCGCGAGTCGGGCGGCGATCGCTCGGCGGTCACCGGCAACACCCTGGTGGTGTCCGACTGGCTGGTTATCGAGATCAGCACCGACCCCGGTGAATCGACCCTGGACCGGATGATCGCGCTGGTGGAAGGTGCGAAGCGCCAGAAGACCCCCAACGAAGTGGCGCTGGACATCCTGCTCATCGGCCTGACCATGGTCTTCCTGCTGGTGGTGGTGACCCTGCAGCCCTTTGCCCGCTTCTCCGGGCACAGCTTGCCCCTGGTGTTCCTCCTGGCGCTGCTGGTGACGCTGATTCCGACCACCATCGCCGGCCTGCTGTCGGCCATCGGCATCGCCGGCATGGACCGCCTGGTGCGCCTCAACGTCGTGGCCAAGTCCGGGCGCGCCGTGGAAGCGGCCGGCGACGTCCACGTGCTGCTGCTCGACAAGACCGGCACCATCACCTTCGGCAACCGCCGCTGCAGCGCTTTGTACGCCGCCCCCGGCGTCGGCGCTGCGCAAATGGCCGAAGGAGCGCTGTTGGCGTCGCTGGGCGACGAGACGGCGGAAGGGCGTTCGGTGGTCGAGTTCATCCGTCCGTTGTTCAGCGTCGACGAGCCGTCCGCCGAGCGCTGGCAGTCGGTGCCGTTCAGCGCGCAGACACGCCTGTCCGGCGTCGACCTCGACCAGCAGTGCTACCGCAAAGGCGCAGTCGACTCGCTGCTGGCATACATCGGCCAGTCCAGGGCGCAGCTTCCGGCCGCACTGGCCGACCACATCGAGCGCATCGCGCAAAGTGGCGGCACGCCCCTGCTGGTGTGCCGCGACCGGCAATTGCTGGGCGCAATCCACCTCAAGGACGTGGTCAAGCCGGGCATTCGCGAGCGCTTCGAGCAATTGCGCAAGCTGGGTATCCGCACCGTCATGGTGACCGGCGACAACCCACTGACCGCGGCGGCCATCGCCGCCGAAGCCGGCGTCGACGATGTGCTGGCCGAGGCCACGCCGCAAAAGAAACTGGCGCGCATTCGCCAGGAACAGGCCGATGGGCGGCTGGTGGCAATGTGTGGCGATGGCGCCAACGACGCACCCGCGCTGGCCCAGGCCGACGTCGGCGTGGCAATGAATGACGGTACCCAGGCTGCACGCGAGGCGGCCAACATGGTCGATCTGGACAGCGACCCGACCAAGTTGCTGGACATCGTGCGCATCGGCAAGGAACTGCTGGTCACCCGCGGCGCGCTGACCACCTTTTCCATCGCCAACGACGTCGCCAAGTATTTCGCCATCCTGCCGGCACTCTTTGCCGCGGTGTATCCGTCCCTGGGCGTGCTCAACGTGATGAACCTGGCCAGCCCGCAAAGCGCGATCCTTTCGGCCATCGTCTTCAACGCCTTGATCATCATCGTGTTGATTCCCCTGGCCCTGCGCGGTGTGCGGGTGCAGGCCAACAGCGCTGCGCAGTTGTTGCGGCGCAACGTGCTGATCTATGGCCTGGGTGGCCTGGTGGTGCCCTTCATTGGCATCAAGGCCATCGATATCGTCCTCACCGCTTTACACCTGGTCTGACCCTGGAGCTTGAACGATGAACAGTTTGTTGCGTCCGGCCTTGAGCCTGATTCTGCTGATGACCCTGCTCACCGGCGGGGCCTATCCACTGTTGGTATGGGCCGTGGGCCAGTGGGTGTTTTCCGCTCAGGCCAACGGTAGCCTGGTGCGCGATGCGCAGGGCGAGGTGCGCGGTTCCGCTTTGCTCGCCCAGGCCTTTACCGATGAGCGTTGGTTTCATTCACGGCCTTCGGCGGCGGACTACGGCACACTGGCCAGCGGTGCGAGCAACCTGGCGCCGAGCAATCCCGCACTGGGCACTCGCGTGCTGGCGCAGGCCGATCAACAGTTCGATGCGCAGCAAGGTCCGGTTCCGCTGGCGCTGTTGACCACCTCGGCCAGCGGCCTGGACCCTCATCTGCCACCGGCGGCGGTGAACTACCAGGTGCCACGGGTGGCGCGCGAGCGCGGCCTGGCCGAGTCGACCCTGCGCGCGCTAGTGCAGGCACATACCGAATCTCCCCTCATCGGGCCGGCCGTGGTCAACGTACTGGCTTTGAACCAAGCGCTGGATCGGCTACCGTCGCAGTCCCGATGATGACGAGCCTGCGCCATGAGTGATTCCGGCCGCGCCGATGCCTTGCTGGCCGCCTTGCCCAGCGCTGGGCGTGGGCGTTTGAAAGTGTTCCTGGGGGCCGCCCCCGGCGTCGGCAAGACCTACGCCATGCTGCAGGCCGCCCATGCCCGTCAGCGTCAGGGCATCACCGTACTGGCCGCGGTGGTACAGACCCACGGTCGTGCAGAAACCGAAGCGCTGCTGGTCGGCCTGCCTCAGCAGGCGCTGCTGCGTTGCCAGTACCGCGACGTGATGCTGGAGGAAATGGACCTGGACGCGGTGCTCGCTGCCCGCCCGGCCCTGGTGCTGGTCGACGAACTGGCGCACAGCAATGCCCCCGGCAGCCGCCACGCCAAGCGCTGGCAGGACGTGCAGGAGCTGCTCGCCGCCGGTATCGACGTCTACACCACGGTCAACGTGCAACACCTGGAAAGCCTGAACGACCAGGTCCAGACCATCACCGGCGTGCAGGTGCGAGAAACCCTGCCCGATTGGGTGGTGCAGGAAGCCGACGATCTGCTGCTGATCGACCTGCCGCCGCGCGAGCTGCTCGAACGCCTGCGCGAGGGCAAGGTATACGTGCCCGAGCAGGCGCGGGCGGCCATCGACGCGTTCTTCACCCAGACCAATCTCAGCGCCCTGCGCGAGCTGGCCATGCAAACAGCGGCGGCCCAGGTCGACGACGATCTGCACGAAGGTTATCGCAGCCTCGGCCAGCAGGCTCCCAGCGTCCGGGGACGGCTGCTGGTGGGCATTGCCGGCGACGAGCAGGCCGAGCGCCTGGTGCGCCACGCCAGCCGCGTCGCGCGTCGCCGCCATCTGCCCTGGTCGGTGGTCCATGTGGACAACGGCGCGCTGCTCGACGAAGCGGCGCGCCAGCGCCTGCAGCTGGCCCAGCAGATGGCCGAGCGCCTGGGCGGCGAGGTGGTGGAGCTGCGCGATGCGGAAGTGGCCAGGACCTTGCTGCAGCATGCCGCCGACCGCCGCGCCAATCTGGTGCTGGTCGGCCAGTCACGTCGACGCCGCTTCGGCGCGGGCCTGGCCGAGCGCTTGCTGCGCCAGCCCAGCGGCATCGAGATCAACGTACTGGCGCGCACTCAAGAACATGCGCCGCAACCACGGCGTGCACGGCCTGTTGGACGCTGGCGCGAATATGCCCTGGCGCTGACCGCCACGCTGCTGGCCAGCGGACTGGCCTGGGCGGTGGCGCAGGTGTTGGACCTGCCCAATATCTCTCTGGTATTTCTCGCCGCAGTGCTGCTGGTGGCGGTACGCAGCAGCCCGGGGCCGGCGCTGAGCTGCGCGGCGCTGTCGTTCCTGGCGTACGACTTTCTGTTCATTCCGCCCAACTTCTCCCTGAGCATCCAGCGTCAGGAAGACGTCTTGACCCTGCTGTTCTTTCTGTTGATGGCGGCGCTCACGGGCAATCTGGCGGCCCGCCAGCTTCAGCAGCTCAGTGCCCTGCGCGAAACCCAGGCACACACCGCGCAACTGCTGGAGCTGTCCCGGCTGCTGGCGGCGGCGACCGACCGCCAGGCGGTGTTCAGCGCGGCCGCGCAGCACCTGCACGGTTGGCCTGGGCTGGACATCTGTCTACTCGAGCGCGGCGAGCAGGGCTGGAAGGTGGCCCACAGCAGCACAGCGCAGTTCTCGACCACCGAACTGGCCGCCGCGCAGTGGGCCGGCAACCACGCCCAGCCGGCTGGGCTGGGCACGGCGACGTTGCCGGCCGGGCGCTGGTGGTGGTTGCCGCTGACCCTGGAAGGGCAGGTACTGGCGCTGCTGGCGGTGAGCGAACGGCAGGCCGGGCGGCTCGACGGCCATGGCCGACGCTTGCTCGAGGCGCTGGTGCAGCCGGTGGCCCAGGCACTGGCGCGGGCCAACCTGGCCCAGGATCTGGAGGCGGCGCGCCTGCACGGTGAAACCGAACAGTTGCGCAGTGCCTTGCTGGCCTCGGTGTCCCATGACTTGCGCACGCCGCTGACGGCCATGCGCGGCAGCATCGACAGCCTGCTGGCCCTGGGCACGGCGCTGGCGCCGGACGATCGCCAGGCCTTGCTCGAAGTCACCCGTGACGAAGCCGAGCGCCTGGACCGCTACATTCAGAACCTGCTGGACATGACGCGCCTGGGCCACGGCGCCCTCAAGCTGGCTCGGGACTGGGTGGCAGCCGGCGATATCGTCGCCAGCGCCGTGGCTCGGCTGCGCGCACCCCTGGCGCCGTTGCAGGTCCAGGTGCAGGTGCCTGCGCAACTGCCCTTGCTGCATGTGCATGCGGCGCTGATCGAGCAGGCCTTGGTCAATGTGCTGGAGAATGCCGCTCGGTTCTCGCCGCTCGGCGGGCGCCTGCAGGTGTCGGCCAGCGTGCGCGACGACAGCCTGGTGCTGGCGGTCAGCGACGAGGGCCCCGGCATTCCCGAAGCCGAGCGGGCGAAGATATTCGACATGTTCTACACCGCGGCCCGGGGTGATCGGGGCGGGCAGGGCACGGGGCTGGGCCTGGCGATCTGTCAGGGCATGGTTGGCGCCCATGGCGGTCGTGTCGAAGTGACCAGCGGCATCGATGGCCAAGGCACCTGCATCGCCTTATGCTTGCCACTGCGCGCTCAACCGGGCGCAGACCCGGACACCTGAGCATGAACCTTTCCAGCACCTCTGGGGCCAGCAACGCCCTGGCCAACACGCTTCTGGTCATCGACGACGAGCCGCAGATTCGCAAGTTCCTGCGCATCAGCCTGGCATCACAGGGCTACAAGGTGATCGAAGCGGGCACTGGCGCCGAGGGCCTGAGCCAGGCCGCGCTGATGCGCCCCGACCTGGTGGTGCTGGACCTCGGTCTGCCGGACATGGACGGCCAGCAGGTGCTCGAGCAATTGCGCCAGTGGAGTGCCGTGCCGGTACTGGTGCTTTCGGTCCGCGCCAGCGAGGCGCAGAAGGTCCAGGCCCTGGACGGTGGCGCCAACGACTACGTGACCAAGCCCTTCGGCATTCAGGAGTTCCTCGCCAGAGTCCGTGCGCTGTTGCGTCAGTCCAGCGGCAGCGAAACCTTGGAGTCTGCCTTGCAATTGGGGCCTCTGCAGGTCGACCTGGCGTTGCGCCGAGTCATCCTCAACGACGCGCCGGTGGCCCTGACCCGCAAGGAATATGCAGTGCTGGCACAACTGGCGCGCCATCCAGGGCGCGTCATCACCCAGCAGCAGCTGCTCAAGGATATCTGGGGCCCCACCCATGTCGACGACACCCACTACCTGCGCATCGTCGTCGGCCACCTGCGCCAGAAGCTGGACGACGACCCAGCCGCGCCGCGCTTCATCGTCACCGAGCCGGGCGTAGGCTACCGACTGGCAAGCCCGGACTGACCTGCGCGCCGTTGTACCTGCCCACAATGGCAAGCCATGGACCTGGCAACGGCACTTTTTAGATGGCATACCGTCTGACCCAGCATTACCCTGATGTTTTTCCCGAGGTGTCATCGATGAAAGCCTGGATCTGTGTGCCACTGGTGGCACTGGCCTTGAGTGGTTGTGCTGGCAAGACCGCCTACCGCGACAGCTGCGCCACCCAGCTCGATGGTGCCTGGCATGAACTCGATCTGGCCAAGGCCGAGGGCCTGGCCGGAACCGTCAGCTATTCCAAGGCCCTGTCACTGCTCACCGGGGCCAAGACCCAGCAACAGTTCGAAGCCTTCGAAGGCTGCACCAGCAAGGCCGAGAAGGCGCGTTTCTACATTCGCGAGTCACGCGCCGGACGTTGAAGCACGGTAGTCGCCCAAGGTCGCCGCAAGGCGCCGGGCGCGTTCTGCAGACGTAGTATCGACAAGGAGTGTCTGCCATGCGCAGTCGACTGGATGAGTGCCTGCAAACGGTCAACGAAGTCCTGCTGGGCAAGGAAACCCAGGTTCGCCTGGCGATGACCTGCCTGATCGCCGACGGTCATCTGCTCATCGAGGACCTGCCCGGCATGGGCAAGACCACCCTGAGCCACACCCTGGCCAAGGTGCTGGGCCTGAGTTTTCAGCGCATCCAGTTCACTTCCGATCTGTTGCCCAGCGACATCCTCGGCACTTCGGTGTTCGACAAGGACAGCGGCCGCTTCGTGTTCCACCCCGGGCCGATCTTCGCCGAACTGGTGCTGGCGGACGAAATCAACCGCGCCACCCCGAAAAGCCAGAGTGCCTTGCTCGAGGCGATGGAAGAAGGCCAGGTCACCATCGAAGGCGCCACCCGGCCACTGCCTCAGCCCTTTTTCGTGATCGCCACGCAGAACCCCACGACCCAGGGCGGCACGTTCGCGCTGCCCGAATCGCAGCTGGACCGCTTTCTCATGCGCCTCTCGCTCGGCTACCCGGCCAAGGCCGCAGAGAAAGCCCTGCTGATGGGCGAAGCGCGACGCGATCTGCTGCCGCGCATGAACGCGGTGCTCGATCATGCGCAGTTGGCCGCGCTGCAAGCCCAGGCGCGTGCGGTACGCGCCAGCGACGCTTTGGTGGATTACGTGCTGCGCCTGGTGGAAGCTACCCGCAGCCAGCCCCAGTTTGCCTACGGGCTGTCGCCGCGCGGCAGCCTGGCGCTGCTCGCTGCCGCCAAGGCCTGGGCGTTGCTGATCGGCCGCGACTACGTGATTCCCGAGGACGTGCAAGCCGTGCTGCCGTCGGTGGCCAGTCATCGCCTGCGCGAGCGCGCCGACCCCGCCGGACAAGGGGGAGGGGCGCTGGTTCAGTGGCTGCTGCGGGAGGTGCCTGCGCTGTGAAGCGTCTGCTGGGCGAGCGCTGGCGGCGCTGGCAGGTGCGTCGGCTGCCAGCGGCGCCGCGCATCGAGCTGGATCAGCGCCGAATCTTCATCGTCCCCAGCCGCAGCGGAACGGGCTTCATCGTCGTCTTGCTGCTGATATTCCTCGCCGCGATCAACTACCAGAACAGCCTGGCCTACGCCTTGGTGTTCCTGCTGGGTTCGGTGTTCGTCGTGGCCATCCTGCACACCTATCGCAACCTCAGTGGGTTGCTCGTCAGTGGCAACGGCGCCACTTCGGTGTTCGTCGGCGAGCAGGCACGCTTTGGCTTGCGCCTGGAAAGCGGCGGCAAGGAGCACCAGGCCATTGGCGTTGGCTGGGATGCCCGGCAATTGCAACGCAGCGACGTTGCCCCCGATCATGTACAGGCGCTGGAATTGAGCCTGCCTACCGAGCGCCGCGGCTGGCTGGTAGCACCGCGCATGCGCGTGGAAACCAGCTTTCCGTTGGGGGTGCTGATGGCCTGGACCTGGGTCGATCTGGGCCAGCGCGTGCTGGTGTATCCCCAGCCCCTGCAAGGCGAAGTGCCAACGCTGCACAGCGAATCGGCCGACATCGAAGACCAGGCGCAGCGTTTGCACGGCCAGGGCGTGGATGATTTCCAGGGCCTCAAGCCATACCAGCCCGGTGATTCCTGGCGGCGCATGCACTGGAAGGCCTGGTCGCGCGGTGAAGGACTGTTGGTCAAGGACTTCGCCGACCTTCGCGGCCAGGAGCTGTGCCTGGATTTCGTGGCCCTGGGCGGCGATGTCGAACAGCGCTTGTCGCGGCTCTGCTACTGGGTACTGGCCCTGTCCCGCGAGCAGCGACCGTTCGCCTTGCAGCTGCCCGGCAATCGCCTCGACACCGACAGCGGCGATGCTCATCGCGAAGCGTGCCTGCGGGCGCTGGCGCTGTTTGGAGAGCAGCCATGAGTACGCCCGCCGCCATTCCGCGTGTCAGCCTGACCTGGCTGCTGCTGGCACAATCGCTGGTACTGGTACCGCTGTGGTTGCACGTGCCGTTGTGGCTGCTGGGCTTGTGGTTGGGTTGCACGCTGTGGCGCGTGCAGGTGTTTCGCATGCGTGCGCGCTATCCGGGGCGGCTGATCAAGGTGGCGCTGATGCTCGCGGTGGCCGCCGGCGTCTATCTGTCCAGCGGCACCTGGGTGGGCCTGGAGGCCACCGCCGCGCTGCTGGTGGCCGCGTTCCTGCTCAAGCTGCTGGAGATGCAGACCGCCCGCGACGCCCGCGTGGTGATTTTCCTCGGCCTGTTCTGTCTGGCAGTGGCCTATCTGTTCGATGCCAGCCTGGGCTGGGCGCTCTACAGCGTATTGCCGCTGCTGGCCTTGTTGGCGGCCCTGATCGGTCTGCAGCAGACCCAGCTGATTGCCCGGCCCATGGCGACCTTGAAACTGGCGGGCAGCCTGGTGTTGCAGGCACTGCCGCTGATGCTGCTGTTGTTCGTGTTCTTCCCACGCCTGGAACCGCTCTGGTCGCTGCCGCTGCCCAAGCCGGGCCAGGGCGTGACCGGCCTGTCGGAAAGCATGAGCCCGGCCGACGTCGCCCGTCTCAGCCAGTCCGGCGAAGTAGCCTTTCGTGCCAGCTTCGACGGCGCCATACCGGCCAAGCGCGACCTCTATTGGCGTGCCCTGAGCCTGGATGTCTACGACGGCCGGACCTGGAGCCAGTCGCCGTGGATCCAGACCCAACTGGCAGCGGATTGGCAGCCAACGGGTCCGTCCCTGGATTATCAGATCATCCAGCAGCCCAGCGGCAAGCCCTGGTTGTTTGCGCTGGACGTGGCACGTACCGCGCTGCCCGGCGTGCGCCAGTTGAGCGATGGCCGCCTGCAGCGCCGGCGCCCGGTCGACCAGCCACTGATGTACGCAGTGACGTCGTGGCCGCAGGTGATTCGCGAGCCGCAGTTGGCCGCCCCGGCGCTGCGCACCGCGCTGCAACTGCCGGCCCAGGGCGATCCGCGCACGCGCCAGTGGGCACAGGGTCTGCGTGCCCGTTTCGACACGCCTCAGGCACTGGTGGATGAAATGCTGCGGCAGTTTCGCGAACTGCCTTTTCACTACACGCTCAATCCGCCAGTACTGGGCCGCGACAGTATCGACGAATTCATGTTCGACAGCCGGCGCGGCTTCTGCGCCCACTACGCCGGGGCCATGGTCTATGCCTTGCGTGTGGCAGGGGTGCCCGCGCGGGTGGTGGCCGGCTACCAGGGCGGCGAACTCAACCCGGCGGGCAATTACCTGACCGTGCGCCAGTTCGAAGCCCATGCCTGGGTCGAATACTGGCAGGCAGGCACGGGCTGGCAACGGGCCGATCCCACTGCGGCGGTGGCCCCGGCGCGGGTCGAGCAGGGCCTGCAGCAGGCGCTGTCGGCCGACGAGGAATTCCTTGCCGGCTCACCCTTTTCGCCGCTGCGCTACCCTCATTTGACCTGGCTCAACGACCTGCGCCTGCAATGGGACAACCTCAACTACGGATGGCAGCGCTGGGTGCTGGAGTATCAGGGCGAGCGCCAGATCGAATTTCTCGCTCGCTGGTTCCAGGGCCTGCAACGCTGGGCGCTGCCGATCGGCGGGCTGTCGTTCATGCTGCTGGCCAGTGTCTGGCTGCTCAAGCCCTGGCGCCGGCGGGTCGATCCGCAGCTCAAGGAGTTCGCAGCGTTCGAGCGCCTGTTGCGCCGTCGTGGCCTGGTGCGCCATGCCGGCGAGGGCGCCATGGCCTTCGCCGAGCGCGCAGCCGTTCATTTGCCCGCGCAAAGCGAGGCCATCCTGACCTTCGCCTACGCCTTCATGGCCCAGCGCTATGGTGGTCGACCGGTTTCGCGCGAGCAATTGCTTGCTGCGCTGACCCGCTTGCGCCGGCAACTGGGCCGTACGGCTGGGCGCGTGACTTCGTAGCGCGGCATGCCTGGACGACCGCTTGAACTGGAAATTGGCCGATATGAAAGCTGCGCGCTGACGCCGAGCTGTCTACCATCAAGCCCATCGACAACCACCCCAAGGCCGGCCCATGAACCTTCGCGACTTGCTGGCAAGCGCACGACGTCCACCCCACAGCGTTACCGTACCTCGCGAATGGAGCCAGGGTCGCGCCTGCTACGGCGGGCTCATGGCCGCTTTGCTGCACGAGGCCATGGCGGCGCAGGTCCCTGGCCGGCCGGTGCGTTCGATGGCAATCACGTTCGTGGGGCCAGCCGAACTGGAAGTCCCCATGGATCTACAGGTGGAAATATTGCGCGAGGGCAGTGCGGTGACCTCGGTGCTGGCGCGGGCAGTGCAGAACGGACGCACCATGACCGTGGTCCAGGCCAGCTTCGGTCTACCGCGCGAATCGGCGATCACCCTCAGCGCGATGCCGGTGCCGGCCATGAAAACGCTGGAACAGTCCACCGCGCTGCCATATCTGCCTGGGGTCACGCCCGAGTACATTCGCCATCTGGACATGCGCTGGGGAATCGGCGCGCTGCCATTCAGCAATACGCCGGTCGCCGGGATCGGCGGATGGATGCAGCTGCGTGAGCATGATCGCGATGAGCCGATCACCGAAGCGTTGTTATTGGTATTGGGCGACGCCTGGCCGCCTGCATTGCTGCCCTATTTGAGCAAGCCTGCACCTGGCAGCAGCCTGACCTGGACTATCGAGTTCATTCAACCGATGCCTGCAATGCGCAGCGGCGACTGGTGCCGCTACCAGGCCCTGATCGAGCATGCCCGCGATGGCTACGGGCACACCTCTGCGGCCATGTGGAACCCCGAGGGGGAGCTGCTGGCTATCAGCCGGCAGACGGTGACAGTTTTTGGCTGAGCTCGGCCTGGCTGGGTTCACGCTGGCCGCGGCCCAGGGCGAACGCGGCAACCAGGCCAATGACACCGATGGCCGCTTCGCCAATGCTGGCACAGGCGGCGGCATCGACCAGCATCAAGGCTGAAAGAGCCAGCAATGGCAGGGCAATGGCGCGCGACACACGCAGGCCGTTGTTCGGGTCGTTGACGATCTTCAATGCGGTGGTGTCGTTCATGGCTCAATGCTCCCTGGGCGCGGTGCAACGGGACCTGGATCAACAAGACGATGTCGCTTGAGCCATTTCTGGATGGCATGACCTGTAGAGTCCTGCCACCGGCGAATTGTTCAGCGCTATCCTGGTCCGGATCAGTTGAGAACGATAATAGTCAGCCCTGGCATTGGCCGCGAATCAAGCTTCGCTATCGGCGCCATAGAGGCCAGCTGCGGCGCCGGGGATTTCAGGCAGGGCGAAAAACGCCCGCGCGCAGGCCGTCGTGCTCAGCGCCAGTTCGGCCACGCTTTCACCGCGATGCAGGGCCACTTCACGCAGGACCTCAGTGAGGAAGGCCGGCTCGTTGCGGCCGCTCTTGGGCTTGGGGCGCAAGGTGCGCGGCAGCAGGTACGGGGCATCGCTCTCGAGCATCAACCGCGCGGCAGGAATGCTGCCCACCAGCGGGTGCAGGTGGGTGCCGCGACGCTCGTCGCAGATCCAGCCGGTGATACCGATGTGCAGGTCCAGGTCCAGATAGCCGAACAACGCCTGGCGCTCGCCGGTAAAGCAGTGCACCACGGCAGCAGGCAGGTGGTCGCGGTAGTCCTTGAGAATGTCCAGCAGGCGCTGGTGGGCGTCGCGCTCGTGGAGGAATACCGGCAGCTGCAGCTCTACGGCCAGGGCCAGATGCTCCTGCAGCACCTTTTCCTGCTGTGGGCGCGGCGAGAAATCTCGATTGAAATCCAGGCCGCATTCGCCTACGGCCTTCACCTGCGGCAGGCGCAGCAGGTCGCGCAGGCGTGCGGCGCTGTCGCCGTTCCACTCGCTGGCGCTGTGTGGATGAATGCCCGCAGTGCTGAACAGCCGCTCGCCCGACTCATCCCACCGCTGGCACAGTTGCAGCGCCTGTTCGCTGCCTTCGACGCTGGTCCCGGTGAGCACCAGCTGACAGACGCCCGCCTCGTAGGCCCTCTGCAGGACCGCCTCGTGCTTCTGCGCGAAGCTGTTGTTGGTAAGGTTGACGCCGATATCGATGAGTTGCATGGTGCTACCTCGAAGCAGGAGGCGAAAAGCATACCAGAGCTTGGCGATTGGCAAGAAAGCCAAGAACTTCAAAAGGTTGTGGCGGTCCGTGAGGGGCTGCTCAGGACATTGCCGGGGAACCATGGGCCTTAGATCACTGATTGTCATGCTCTGTCTGGCCCTCGGGCTGCCCTCGGCTGCCGCCGCTCGTCCGGCGGGGCCTCCCCTGGCGGCGCACCCGGCCAAGGTCCGCGACCTGGCGCAGATCCAGTCGAGCAAGGTATTGCGCGTGCTGGTCAACCAGAGCCGCAACAGCTCTGGTCAGGTTCGCGGTCAGGCCATTGGCGTCGAATACCACCGCCTGCAGGCTTTTCAAGGTTATCTCAATGCTCACGCCGGCAAAGGCCAGGCGCTGCAGCTCAAGATCATCCCGCGCGCCAAGGAGCAACTGCTCGGCGCCCTGCAGCGCGGCGAAGGCGACCTGGTCGCGCCGGGCGAGTTGATGGAGCTGCATCCTTCCAGCAAGGTCGCGGCCAGCGATGCGGTGGTCGCCAATGTGCCTTTCGTGCTGGTGGGCGGCAAAGGCGGACGGCGTTACGTACGGGTCGAACAATTGGCCGGCAAGACCCTGGCCCTGTCCAACGGCAGCGCCGCAGGCGCTGCAATCGAACGCTTGAACCAGAAACTGGCGTTGCGCAAGCTGGCGCCCATCGACATCGAATGGGTCGACCCAAGCCTGGCCGCAGAAGACGTACTGGAGATGGTTCAAGCCGGGATCTACCCGTTGACCGTAGTCGAACTGCCCATCGCCGAGCGTTGGGCCAAGGTCATGCCGCGACTGCGGGTAGACCGTCGCGTGGTGCTCAGCGCACCGGGCTCGGTCAGCTGGTACGTGCGCCGCGACGCACCGCAGCTGGGCGCCAGCGTCGATCGCTTCCTGGCCTCTTACAAGGCGCCGAGCGACCAGGATGCCGCCTTCGTCAAGGTCTACCGCGGCTTGTACAAGGTTCACTATCCACTGGCCCGCAGCGACCGCCAGCGCCTCGAAAAGCTGCGCCCGGTGCTTCAGCGGCACGCCCGCGAGCAGCACATGGACTGGCTCAACCTCGCGGCGCTGGCCTTCAAGGAATCCAAGCTCGATCCGGCCGCCCGCGGTGGTGGCGGCGCGACCGGCCTGCTGCAGATCACCCCCTCGGCGGCGCGGCGGGTGGGCGTGGGCAATATCCAGAACCTCGACAACAACGTGCAGGCCGGGGCCAAATACCTGGCGATGATTCGCCGCAAGTTCTTTTCCAGCAACAAACTCAACGAACGTGAACGCATGGCCTTCACCCTGGCCGCCTACAACATGGGCCCTGAGCGGGTGCAGGCAATGCGCAAGGAGGCCCGCCGCCGCGGCCTCAACCCCGATCAATGGTTTTTCCAGACCGAACGCATCGCCATGGAGCAGATGGGCATGGCCTCGGTGAGCTATGTCAACAGTGTGAACAAGTACTACTTGGCATTCGCCCGCGAACGCGACTCACTGGAGCCCGGCGCCCGCAAGCTGGCGTCTGCTCGCTGAACGCCCGGCGTACTGGCAGGGCAGGGCGTTTGCTGTAGGCTACGGCTTTGAGCCTGGCTGGAGACCGTGTTGGCAACGAACATCATTACCCGTGAAGGGCACGAGGCGTTGAGGGCCGAACTCGATCATCTGTGGCGCGTCTATCGTCCGGAGATTACGCAGAAGGTCGCCTGGGCAGCATCGCTGGGCGATCGCAGTGAGAACGCCGACTACCAGTACAACAAGAAACTGCTGCGCGAGATCGATCGCCGGGTGCGCTACCTGCGCAAGCGCCTGGAAGACGTCAAGGTCGTCGATTATTCGCGCGAACAGGAAGGGCGGGTATTCTTCGGTGCCTGGGTCGAGATCGAGAACGATGAGGGCGCGCGCAAGACATTCCGCATCGTTGGCTATGACGAGATCTATGGCCGCAATGACTATATCTCCATTGACTCACCCATGGCCCGTGCCCTGCTGAAGAAGCAGGAGGGCGACGACATCGTCGTGCAGATCCCCGATGGCGAAGCGCTTTGGTACGTAAACCAGATTTCCTACAAACCTGCCTGAATCCGGTGCGCATCCGTCGCAAGCCCTGCGAGTCAGGCGGTTGACTCGTGCCTGCCCGTTCACTAGGATTACCGCTCATGCGCCGATTTAGACAGCTACTTGCGGGGCGCCTGGGGGTTTTCACGAGCCCTCGAAATACCGCTAAAGCGCTGGTTCGGTGATGCCTCCCACCGCTGCCCAGCTCTCCCACATGAAGCGGTCGAGGCTGAGAACACCATCATGAACTGTCCCCGTCCCATCGTTTGCCTTGCGCCGATCCCGGCCAGCCCGTCCCTGCGCAATCCCCGTATCCTGCTGGTTGGCCAGCATCAGCCGAACCTGCTGCGCAGCCTCGATGGCTGGCCGCGTCGCCGTGGCAAGCCCGGTGCGTTCGTAGCGCGTTTCATCGACCAGCACAGCGCCTTGAAGAGCCTGCCCGACAACAGCTTCGAGCTGGCCGTGATCCAGGCACCGTCGGCCCGCGACGCCCACGAAGTGATTGCCCATGCCGTGCGCATCGCCCGGCAGGGGCTCATCACGCTGCGCTGAATCTTCCGCGGCGTTTCAGCCTTCCCTGAGCACCTGCAACGGGCTTGCGTTGAGGGCTCGACGAGTGCCGAACACCCCGGCGCCACCCACCAGCAGCGCGCCGATCAGTGGCAAGCAGAGCAGCCAGGGGTGCGGCGTCCAGACCAGGTCGAAGGCGTAGCGATACAGCACGAAGCTGATCAACTCGCTGCCCAGTGCTGCCAGCACACCACTGGCGGCGCCCAGCAGTCCGAACTCGATGCGCCGCGCCTTGACCAGCAGCTTGCGCTCGGCACCCAGCGCACGAAGCAGCGCCCCTTGGCGGATGCGTTCGTCCAGCGTGGCCTGCAGCCCGGAAAACAACACCGCCATGCCCGCTGCCAGCACGAACAGCAGCACGTACTCCACCGCCAGGGTGACCTGGGCGAGGATGCTGCGCAGCTGTTCCAGCAGCGCCTCGACCCCCAGAATGGTGGCCGCCGGGAATGCCCTGGACAGTTCGACCACCTGTGAATCATGACCAGGCGCAATATAGAAGCTGGTCAGGTAGGTGGTCGGCAGGTCGTCGAACGTGCCGGGCTGGAAGATCATGAAGAAGTTGGGCTGGAAGTTGTTCCAGTCCACCGTGCGCAGGCTGGTTACCACGGCATCGCGGTTGGAGCCGCCGATATTGAACGTCAGACGGTCGCCAAGCTTGAGATGCAGACTCTGCGCCAACCCTTCTTCGACCGACACGCCAGGTACGTCAGAGCGCTGGGCCGCATTCCACCATTGCCCGGCGGTTATCCGGTTGCCATTGGGCAGGTGCTCTGCCCAGGTCAGGCTCAGGTCCCGCTGCACCGCGCGTTCACCGCGTGAGTCTTTTTCGACCAGCTCCTGCACTGGTGCATCGTTGATGTCGACCAGACGCCCCGGCATGACCGGGTACAGCGGCGCCGAGCGGGCGCCGGCCTGCTGCAGGTGGCCGGCAAAGGCATCGCGCTCGTCCGGCAGGATGTTCAGGGCGAAATAGTTCGGCGCGTCCTTGGGTAGCTGGTTCTGCCAGTTGTCCAGCAGCTCGCCGCGCAGCAGTGCGATCAGTGTCATTGCCAGCAGGATCAGGCCGAAGGCCAACGCCTGCCCGGCAGCCGCCAGGGGATGGCGCAGCAGTTGCCCGAGCCCCAGGCGCCATGGCAGGGGTGAACGCGCCAGCAAGCGGCGCAGGCTTTTCAAAGCCAGCAACAACAGGCCACCCAGGATCAGCGCCGCCAACAGGCCGCCGGCGAGCAGGGCGAACGTCAGCACCAGGTCCAGGCTCAACCGCCACATGATCAAGCCCAGCGCCAGCAGCGCGGTGCCATACACCAGCCAGGTGCTTGGCGGCACTGGCAGCAAATCACGACGCAGCACGCGCAAGGGCGGCACCGCGCCCAAGGCCGCCAGGGGCGGCAGGGCGAAACCGGCCAGCGCCACCAGCCCGGTGCCGATGCCGGCCAGCGCAGGAAACAGCCCTCCGGCCGGTACCACGGCTGGCAGCAGTCCGTGCAGCATCTGGAACAGCACCAGCTGCGCCAGCCAGCCGATCAGCGCGCCGCTCAGGCACGCCAGCAGCCCCAGCAGGGCCAGCTGCACGCAGAACATCAGCATCACCTCGCGCCGCGACAGGCCGAGGCAGCGCAGCAGGGCGCTGGCATCGAAACGTCGCGCGGCGAAGCGGCTGGCCGACATGGCCACTGCCACGCCGGCCAACAGCACTGCCACCAGGCTCGCCATGTTCAGGTAGCGCTCGGCCTTGCCCAGGGCGCCGCCGATCTGCTGGTTGCTGTCCCTGGCATCACGCAGGCGCTGGTTGGGTTCGAGTCCCGGCTCCAGCTGCTTCTGATAACCGGCCAACCGTTCGGGAGCGCCGCGCCACAGTTCACGGTAGGTCACCCGGCTGCCCGGTTGCACTACATTGGTCGCAGCCAGGTCCTGCAGGTTGATCATCACCCGGGGCGTGAGGCTGTAGAAATTGCCGGCACGGTCCGGCTCGTAAGTCAGCACCCGTGCCAGGCGCAAGGTCTTGCTGCCTACATCCAGGGTATCGCCCACTTTCAGGTTCAGCGCGGCCAGCAGCCGCGACTCGGCCCAGGCCTCGCCGGGCTTGGGCCCGTCCCCGGCGGTTTCCTCGCCATACGGCTGCGCTGCGCTCTTGAGCTCGCCGCGCAAGGGGTAAGCCTCATCGACCGCCTTGACGCTGGACAGCTGGATACCACTGTCGGCGGCAATCACGCTGGCGAATTCCACCACCCGCGCATGATCCAGGCCAGCGTTGATGCCTGCATCGATCTGCTCCTGACGCGCCGGGCTGCTGCCCTGCAGGATCAGGTCGGCGCCGAGAAACTCGGTGGCGCGCAACTGCATCGCGCCGTTGAGGCGTGCTCCGAAGTAGCCGATTGCGGTACTGGCAGCAACCGCCACCAGCAAGGCGAAGAACAGCACGCGCAGCTCGCCGGAACGCGCATCACGCAACAGCTGACGGGCAGCAAGGGCCACCAGTCGCAACATCGGCAGGCCGGCCATCAGGGCTCCAGGGGCGCGACGAGGCGCCCGGCATCGAGGCGGATCAGGCGGTGGCAGCGATGCGCCAGGCGTTCGTCGTGGGTGACCAGCACCAAGGTGGTACCGCGTTCCTTGTTGAGCTCGAACAGCAGGTCGCTGATGCGCTCGCCGGTATGGCTGTCAAGATTGCCGGTGGGCTCGTCGGCGAACAGCACGTCCGGTTCGGCCGCGAATGCGCGGGCGATGGCGACACGCTGTTGTTCGCCGCCCGAGAGCTGGCGGGGCGAGTGGGTCAGACGCTGGCCCAGGCCGACCCGTTCGAGCAACGTGCGCGCGTGTTCGCGGGCATCCTTGCGGCCGTCGAGCTCCAGCGGCAGCATCACGTTCTCCAGGGCATTGAGGCTGTCGAGCAGTTGGAACGACTGAAACACGAAACCGACGTGTTCGGCTCGTACCCGCGCGCGCTGGTCTTCGTCGAGGGTGCCCAGGTCCTGACCGGCCAGGGTCACGCTGCCCGCACTGGGCAGGTCGAGGCCGGCCAGCAGGCCGAGCAGGGTAGACTTGCCCGAACCCGATGCGCCGACGATGGCCAGGCTGTCGCCTTTGGCCAATTCCAGCGAGAGTTCGTGCAGAATGGTCAGTTCACCTTCCGCGCTGGTGACCACTTTGCTAAGGTTCCGCGCTGTAAGAATGCTTGCGCCCATGGAGAGTCCCGATGCGAATGTGGTTGATGAGTGCTGGCCTGGGCCTGATGTTGGCCGCCCAGAATGCAGCGGCAGGTACGGTACTGATCGTTGGCGATAGTATCAGCGCGGCTTTCGGCCTGGATACCCGTGCCGGCTGGGTCGCGCTGCTCGAGCAGCGCCTGGAACAGCAGGGTTTCAGCGACAAGGTGGTCAACGCTTCGATCACTGGCGACACCTCGGCCAATGGCTCGGCGCGGCTGCCCGCGCTGCTTGCAGCGCACAAGCCGGACCTGGTCGTGCTCGAGCTGGGTGGCAACGATGGCCTGCGCGGGATGCCCGTAACGCAATTGCAACAGAATCTTGCGTCGATGATCGAGGTCTCCCGCAAGGCCGGCGCCGAGGTCCTGTTGCTGGGCATGCAGTTGCCGCCCAACTACGGCGCGCGTTACACCCAGTCGTTCGCCCAGGTCTATCACACGCTGGCAGAAGAGAAAAAAGTGGCCCTGGTGCCATTTCTGCTCGAAGGGGTCGGCGGGGTGCCGACACTGATGCAGGCCGACGGCGTGCATCCCACGGCTGGCGCCCAGGGCAAACTGCTGGAAAACGTCTGGCCGACGCTCAAACCCTTGCTTTGACGCTTTTCTGCGCGCGGGCTTTCGGCTAATGTGGCGCCCCCTGTTTGGAGCCCCCGATGCCGCGTCCCGCCTGGTCCCTGTTTGCCTATCAATTGATCGAGCCCGACGATCAGCTGGACCTGTTCGCCTGCCAGGAAAGTCGCGTGCACCTGGCTGCGCGTCAGCTGGAGCTGGGCGGTTCGGTGGACCGCACCCTGTGTGGAACCTTGCTCCCGGCCCAGCCGCGCTGGCTGGAAGTGCACAAGCTGATCTTTCGTGACCAGCGGCTGTGCAAACTGTGCCGGGCCATCCTGTTCGCCCAGCGCAAGGGCACACGACCGGTATGGCCCGAGCTGCAGTCGATCCCCTGATCGGCGTCCTGACGGCCCCCGTCTACACGCGCCCGGCAACTGCGCGTACAATCGGGGCATTGTCCCGTTCAGTTCGACCAAGGATTTCCTGGATGCCGCCGAGCCTTTCCGTCCTCACCCGCAGCCTGTTGCTGGCCGCCGCATTCGCAGCGACGCCGGCCATGGCGCTGGAATTCCCGTTGCCACCTGCGGGTGAAGACATCATCGGCCAGGTGCAGACCATCACCGCCAAGTACGAGGACACCTTCGCCGACATCGCGACGGCCAATGACCTCGGCTATCTGGAAATGGTCGCCGCCAATCCCGGCGTCGACCCTTGGCTGCCAGGTGCCGGTACACAGATTGTCCTGCCGACTCGCTTCATTTTGCCGCCGGGTCCGCGCGAGGGCATCGTCATCAACCTGGCCGAGTACCGCCTCTACTATTACCCCAAGGGCGAGGACGTCGTGCGTACCTACCCGCTGGGGATTGGCCGGGAAGGGTGGGGCTCGCCCATCGCGCACACCAAGATCATCGCCAAGACCCCGAATCCGACCTGGACGCCGCCGGCCTCGATCAAGGCCGAGCATGCTGCAGACGGTGATCCGCTGCCCAATGTGGTGCCTGCCGGCCCGGACAACCCGCTGGGGCCTTTCAAATTCACCCTCGGCTTGCCGGGCTACCTGATTCACGGCTCGAACAAGCAGTTCGGCATCGGCATGCGCACCAGTCATGGCTGCTTCCGCATGTACAACGACAACGTGCTGGAGCTGGCCAGCATGGTGCCGGTTGGAACTGGCGTGCGCATCATGAACGAGTCCTACAAGTTCGGCATGAGCGGCGGCAAGGTGTATCTGGAAGCCCACGCGCAACTGACCGACAAGGGTGATCCGGTGACCCTGGACAGGCACACCGCCGTTATCAATGCGTTGCTCAACCGTCGCGACTTCGCTCCGGACATCAAGATGAACTGGGACGTGGTCCGTGATGTGGTCGCCGCCGAAGACGGCCTGCCGGTCGAAATTGCCGGGGCGGGTGTCCCGATGATCAGCAGCGCGCCCGGCAGCCCGCCCGCACCCTAGTCGGCTGTTGCTGCGCCCATAAAAAAACCGACCCAGTGGGTCGGTTTTTTTACAGCCTCGGAAAAGGCTGTTACTTGCGGCTGGCCTTGTCGAGCATGCGCAGAGCGCGCTCGTTGGCTTCGTCGGCAGTCTGCTGGGCTTTCTGAGCGGCGGTCAGCGCTTCGTCAGCCTTGCGGTAGGCTTCGTCGGCACGGGCTTGCGAGCGCGCAGCGGCGTCTTCGGTAGCGGTCAGGCGAGCTTCGGTTTCTTTGGTTGCGCTGCTGCAACCGGTAGCCAGAACGGCGGCCAGGGCCAGTGCAGAGAATTTCAGAGCATTGTTCATTGTGTTCCCCTTCGAAGGACATTCTTTTAAGTAGCCATTTCTCATGAATGAGAAACTAGCCGCCTTACATACTACTCATTACTTGTAGTAAGTAAACGGACGCAGCGCAAGAGATGAAAAAAAATCCACCCATGCCCCGAGGTGCGGAACGTAAGCCGCAAACCACGGTCTAGCGCTGGTTGGGCGCAACCCAGGGGCGTGCGCAAGTGCATCGCGTAATTGCCTGATGCATGAACTAAGGCAGGGTTTAAATGTCTTCGGCCGCACGCAGTTGAGGGGTGGCCGGGAAGTCGAAAATGAGTTGCGGCGAAGACAATCAACTCGCCTGTACGCTGATGTTGTTTGCTACCGCTGCAGGCATCACGATTGCGTTTGATGACAAAATCGGCACAGGCCTGCGCAACTGTTTCTTCGTTGTACAAAGAGCGGTAAGGTAGAGGTCTAAATCCAAGACCCGCGAGGAAACGCGATGAGCGAGGCGCTTTCGATCCACCACGACCAGGCCGGTCACCAGTTCGAAATCAATATCGACGGCCACCGTGCGTACCTCACCTATATGGACCTGGGCAAACAGACCCTGGACATCTACCGCACCTTCGTACCCAATGCCTTGCGCGGCCGGGGCATCGCTGCGGCACTCACCGAGCAGGCTCTGGACTACGCCGAGAGCCATGGCTACACGGTGATCCCGTCGTGCTCCTATGTCGAGCGCTACATGGAACGCCACCAGCGCCGTGCGGCCAAGCTGTAGAAAGCCAGGCTGCATCTGCATGCCGCAAGGCCGGGTCAGTGGAAGCTATTGACCCGGCCCTTGGCTTCAGCGGCTCCGCTTGGGCAACACATCCTTGAGTTTGGCGTGCATGCTGCGCAGTGTCTTTTCAGTGCTGGCCCAGTCGATGCACGCATCGGTGACCGATACGCCGTACTGCAGGTCGCCCAAGTCCTTGGGAATCGACTGACTGCCCCAATTCAAATGGCTTTCCACCATCAGGCCGATGATCGACTGGTTGCCTTCCAGGATCTGATTGGCCACGTTCTCCATCACCAGCGGTTGCAGTGCCGGGTCCTTGTTGGAGTTGGCGTGGCTGCAGTCGACCATGATGTTGGCCTTGATGCCTGCTTTTTCCAGCGCCTGCTCGCACACCGCCACGCTGACCGAGTCGTAGTTGGGCTTGCCGTTGCCGCCGCGCAGCACCACGTGGCCGTAGGCATTGCCCTTGGTGGTGACGATGGATACGCCACCTTCCTGGTTGATGCCCAGAAACCGATGCGCACTGGACACCGACTGCAACGCGTTGATGGCCACGGTCAGGCCGCCGTCGGTACCGTTCTTGAAGCCCACGGCCGAGGACAGGCCCGAAGCCATTTCACGGTGGGTTTGCGATTCGGTGGTGCGCGCGCCGATGGCCGACCAACTGATCAGGTCCTGCAGGTACTGCGGCGAAATCGGGTCCAACGCCTCGGTCGCGGTAGGCAGGCCCATTTCGGCCAGATCCAGCAGCAGTTTCCGACCGATGTGCAGACCGTCCTGGATCTTGAACGAGTCGTCCAGGTACGGATCGTTGATCAGGCCTTTCCAGCCAACCGTGGTGCGCGGCTTTTCGAAGTACACGCGCATGACCAGGTACAGGGTGTCCGAGACTTCGGCGGCCAGCGCCTTGAGCCGGCGCGCATATTCGTGCGCTGCATCGATGTCGTGGATCGAGCACGGGCCGATGACCACGAACAGGCGATGGTCACGCCCATCGAGAATATCGCGCACCACTTCACGGCCAGCGGCCACGGTGGTGTGCGCGGCGGCACTGAGCGGGATTTCCCGCTTCAGCTGCGCAGGGGTGATGAGGGTTTCGTTGGAAGCGACGTTAAGGTCGTCGATCGGTAGGTCAGCCATCGTGTTACTCGTCAGGTCACGGGTGCCGGCCGCCAGCGAACCCCGCACGGCGAGGCACAGCATGATTATGAGCGGCGGGGGAGTCGAACCTTAGCGCGTTAGAGCGCATGCAGACAACGGATTTGTGCCATTGCCATGCGCCGACGACCGGTGCACGGCGGACGGCACTGCTACGCTCAAGTATGCCTGTCGCATTGGCTACTTCGGAGGTCGCATGATCCGCTCCATGCTGTACGCCACTGACCTGGGGGTATATGCCCCGTTCGTCATGCAGCACGCCGTAGCCCTGGCGCGCAGTTTCAACGCGCAGCTGTATGTCATCCATGCCGTGGAGCCGATGGGCCTGATCGCCGAATCGGTGCTGCAAAGTTACCTGGACGAGTCCACGCTCGACCGCCTGCACAATCAAGGGCTCAATACCGTCATGGCCGGGATCGAGGAGAAGGTCCTGCAGAGCCTGCGCAGCGACCTGGGTGACGACGAGCCAGGCCTGGCCTTGATCCGCGCCGTGCGCGTGAGGCAAGGGGATCCAGCCGAGGTCATCCTCGATCAGGCCCAGCGACTGGCGGTGGACTTGCTGGTATTCGGCAGTCACAGCCACGGTGCCACTGTTGACGTTCCCCTGGGACGCACTGCGGCCCGCGTGCTGCAGCTGTCCCCGGTGCCGGTCTACATGGTGCCGCTGACCGAGCACCGCAGCCGACCCAGAGGATGAGTCTGGGTTGGTTATTTTTCCTACAAATTTAATAAAAAGTTCTAGATTTATTGTTACAACCTTTAATATAGTTATAACCCGTCGCCGATGACTGGCGGTTTTTCCTGTGTGAGGGATTCATATGAAGCTTCAGCAACTGCGCTACATCTGGGAGGTAGCGCATCATGACCTCAACGTCTCCGCCACGGCGCAAAGCCTGTATACCTCGCAGCCAGGTATCAGCAAGCAGATCCGCCTGCTGGAAGACGAATTGGGTGTTGAAGTCTTCGCACGCAGTGGCAAACACCTGACCCGCGTCACCCCGGCTGGTGAACGCATCATCACCACCGCCGGCGAGATCCTGCGCAAGGTGGAAAGCATCAAGCAGATCGCCCAGGAGTTCTCCAACGAGAAGAAGGGCACGCTCTCCATCGCCACCACCCACACCCAGGCCCGTTATGCATTGCCGACGGTGATCAGCAGCTTCATCAAGCAGTACCCGGATGTGGCCCTGCACATGCATCAGGGCTCGCCGATGCAGATTGCCGAAATGGCCGCCGACGGTACCGTCGACTTCGCCATTGCCACCGAAGGGCTGGACTCGTTCGGCGACCTGATCATGATGCCGTGCTACCGCTGGAACCGCTGCATTGCGGTGCCCCAGGGGCATCCGCTGACCAAGGTGCCGAAGCTGACGCTCGAGGCGCTGGCCGAGTACCCGATCGTCACCTACGTGTTCGGTTTCACCGGTCGCTCCAAGCTCGACGAAGCGTTCTCGCGGCGTGGCCTGGCGCCAAAGGTAGTGTTCACCGCCGCCGATGCCGACGTCATCAAGACCTATGTTCGACTGGGCCTGGGTGTGGGCATCGTGGCCAAGATGGCGGTCGATACCAAGCTCGACAACGACCTGGTGGTACTCGACGCCGATCACCTGTTCGAATCCAGCGTGACCCGCATCGGCTTCCGCCGTGGCACCTTTCTGCGCGGCTTCATGTGCGACTTCATCGAGAAGTTCGCGCCGCACCTCACCCGCGAGGTCATGGCCAAGGCCATCCAGTGCCACAACAAGCAGGAACTGGAAGCCTTGTTCGAAGGTGTCGACTTGCCCGAGCATTGATTGCGTCGCCGCTCCCAGGCATGCCATGCCCGAGCGGCGTCGCGTGGCTCAGATCTTGGCGATCAGATTGCCCGCGTGCAGCCCGCATTCCTTTTGCGTGGCTTCCTCCCACCACCAGCGCCCCTCGCGCTCGTGCTGGTTGGGCAGCACCGGTCGCGTGCAGGGCTCGCAGCCGATACTGATGAAGCCGCGCTCGTGCAGGCTATTGAAGGGCAGCTCGAGCATGCGGATGTAGCCCCACACCTCTTCGCTGCTCATCTGCGCCAAGGGGTTGAACTTGTACAGCGTGCGCTCGGCCGTCGAAAACGCGCCGTCCACTTCCACCGCCGCTACCTGGCTACGGGTGCCTGGGCTCTGATCGCGCCGCTGGCCGGTGGCCCAGGCGCTGACGGTGGACAGCTTGCGCCGCAGCGGCTCGATCTTGCGGATACCACAGCACTCGCCATGACCATCGCGATAAAAGCTGAACAGTCCCTTTTGCTTGACGAAGGGGTCCAGCAGCGCGTTGTCCGGCGAGACCAGTTCAATGGTGATCTGGTAGTGATCGCGGACCTGCTCGATGAAGCGATAGGTTTCCGGGTGCAGGCGGCCGGTGTCCAGGCTGAACACCTTGACGTTCTTGTTCAGTTTCCAGGCCATGTCCACCAGCACCACGTCTTCGGCACCACTGAAGGAAATCCAGAGGTCGTCGCCGAAGTGGGCGAAGGCGAGCTTGAGAATGTCCTGCGGGGACTTGTTCGCGTAGGTCGTCGCCATGTCGGCGACATCGAAGGGTTGGCTCATCAGGCGGCTTCCTGGTCAAAGTGGCGCTTGGCGCTCTATGTGGCGCAATGGTAACAAAAAAACACCGGGCGACATGACCCGGTTCAGAGCCCCGCGAGGGTATCCAGCAGCACGCTCACCTTGAAGATCGACTCTTCGTATTCGGCCTGCCACTGCGAGTCGGCCACGATCGCGCCACCGCCCCAGCAGCAGACCTGGCCGTCCTTGACCAGCAAGGTACGGATGGCGATGGAGCTGTCCATTTCTCCGCGCACATCCAGGTACAGCAACGAACCACAGTAGATGGCGCGTTGGGTTGGCTCTACTTCGTCGATGATCTGCATGGCGCGGATCTTCGGCGCGCCGGTGATCGAGCCACCGGGAAAGCTGCCGGCGATCAGGTCCAGACAGTCCTTGTCCGCGGCCAACTCACCGGTCACGGCGCTGACCAAGTGATGAACGTTCGGATAGCTCTCCAGGGCGAACAGCTGCGGCACCCGCACCGAGCCGATCCGGCAGCTTCGGCCCAGGTCATTGCGCAGCAGGTCGACGATCATCAGGTTCTCCGAGCGGTCCTTGGCACTGGCCAGCAGCTCGCGACCCTGGCGCGCGTCTTCTTCGCGGTCGAGGCTGCGCGGGCGGGTGCCCTTGATCGGCCGGGTTTCGACATGACCAGCCGTGACCTTGATGAAACGCTCTGGCGAAAAGCTCAACAAGGCTGCGCCGCCAGCCAACTGCAGGTA
Organism: Pseudomonas sp. CFBP 13710; assembly: GCF_014842235.1. Lineage (NCBI taxonomy): Bacteria > Pseudomonadati > Pseudomonadota > Gammaproteobacteria > Pseudomonadales > Pseudomonadaceae > Pseudomonas > Pseudomonas sp. CFBP 13710. The sequence continues at coordinate 84,150 of NZ_JACYVJ010000005.1, forward strand.
GCCGGAAAACGGCGTAGAGCATGCAGCGCGCACGGCCTGATAAGCGGCCCACGGGTCGCCTGCGCAGGCGGCACGAAAACGCTGGGTCAGATTGACCTGATAGCAGTCTCCGGCCTGGATGTAGGCCTGCACCTTTTCGAATGCCCGCCGGTACTGCTCCGCGGTTCGGTCCGGTGTCATCGAAGAGTGCAGCCGGAAGGCCGGCGCTTCGAGCGCGGTCGGTTGGGCGAACAGGTCGATCAAGCGTTGCCGTTCGCGTGCATCCAGCGCGGGATGGAACATCAATTCGCTGGTCTGCCGGCGATGGTCGCTGATCAGCGCCCAGGCGTAGAGGCCCAGGCTAGCGTGCGGCAGGTCGAGGTCGTCGTGGTTGGGCGCTGGCAGGGTCTCCAGCCTGCGGCCGAAATCGTAGCTCAGGTAGCCGATCAGCCCTCCGGCGAAGGGCAACTCGCAGCCGTCGGGCAATTGCGCCTGGCCCAGTCCGGCAAGCGCGACACGGGCCCGTTGCAGGTACTGCTGGCCGGACTCACCGGCGTGGACGCCGAAGGTCTGCAACGGCCAGGCGCTGATCAGGTCGAAGCGGCCGCGCTGGGCGATCGGCTGCGCGCTGTCGAGCAGCACCGCGCCAGGCGCGTGGCGAACCGCAGCGAAATAGGGCGCCGGGTCGGCCAGGTAGGGCAGGGCGTGAAGCGAGCAGGTTGGCATGATAGGTCGGTGGCCAGTAGCGGGGCTGGGATTGTAATGCAGCCGGGCGCCGCGTGTGCGGGTGGCGTGGCGTCCGCGCTCAGGTCACTGCTGCGGGCACATGACCGAACAGTGCCTGGACGAAGCGCGTGCGCTCTTCGACGGTTTCCACGATGCCTTCGGCCGCCAGCGCTTCCAGGTGTTTTTCCACGGCCTGGGTGCGCAGGGTCAGGCCGCAGTCGTTGGCAATCTGGATGTTCAGCCCGGGGCGGGCGTTGAGCTCCAGGATCAGCGGGCCTTTCTCCTGGTCCAGGACCATGTCGACGCCGATGTAGCCCAGCCCGCACAATTCGAAGCAGCCGGCGGCCAGGCGCATGAAGCCGTCCCAGTTGGGCAACTGCACACCGTCCACGGCGTTGGTGGTGTCGGGGTGCTTGCTGATGATGTTGTTCAGCCAGGTGCCGCGCAAGGTCACGCCCGTGGCCAGGTCGACGCCGACGCCGATGGCGCCCTGGTGCAGGTTGGCCTTGCCGCCCGACTGCCGGGTCGGCAAGCGCAGCATGGCCATTACTGGGTAGCCCATCAGCACGATGATGCGGATGTCCGGTACGCCTTCGTAGCTGATGCTCTTGAAGATCTGGTCGGGGATCACCCGGTATTCGATCAGCGCGCGGTCACGGTGCCCGCCCAGCGAATAGAGGCCGGTGAGGATGCTGGAAATCTGGTGCTCGATGTCTTCGCGGCTGATGATCTTGCCCGACACGGTGCGAAAGCGCTCCTCGAAGCGGTCGGCGACCACCAGGATGCCGTCACCGCCAGCGCCCTGGGCCGGCTTGACCACGAAGTCACTGCGCCCGCCGATGATCTCGTCGAGGCGATCGATCTGTTTTTCCGTGGAGATCACCCCGAACATCTCGGGCACATGGATACCCGCCGCGATGGCGCGTTCCTTGGTGATGATCTTGTCATCGACGATGGGGTACAGGCTGCGCCGGTTGTACTTGAGCACATAGTCGGCGTTACGCCGGTTGATGCCCATGATGCCGCGGGCCTCCAGCGCTTTCCAGGTTTTCCACAGGCCGAACATCAGGAGTCGGCCTGCTTGAGAAAGGCCTTGAAACGCACCAGTTCGGTCAGCCGGTAGCCGCGGTAGCGGCCCATGGCGAGCATGAAGCCCACCAGGATCAGCAGGATCGCCGGGAAGGTGAACACGAAGTACACCAGCTCCGGCACGCTCATCAGGATATGCGCCAGGGAGGCGGCGAACAGCGTGCCCACCGCGACCTTCAAGGCATGCCCGCTGCCGCGCTCTTCCCAGGTGATCGACAAACGCTCGATGGTCATGGTCAGGATCACCATCGGGAACAGCGCCACCGACAACCCGCGCTCCAGGCCCAGCTTGTGGCTGAACAGGCTGATCGCGGCAATCAGCACCACGACGAAAGTGAGCACCACGGACAGCCTGGGCAGCATCTGCAGCTTCAGGTGTTCCAGGTAGGAGCGCAGCGACAGCCCCAGCGCGGTGATCACCGTGAACAGGATGATGCCGAAGCCCAGCTGGGTTTCGCGGAATGCCAGGGCGATCAGCACCGGAGTGAAGGTGCCCAGGGTCTGGATGCCGATCAGGTTGCGCAGGATCAGAATCACCAGCACGCCGATCGGGATCATCACCATGATCATGAAGGTCTGCTGGGTCTGCAGCGGCAGGCCGTACAGGCTGTACTCGAGGAAGTCGGCGTCGGTGTTCTCGTCGGTCAGCTTGGCCAGGCGAATGGCGTTCATCTCGCTGTTGTTCATGGTGAAGGTGACGGTTGCCTTGCGGCCACCCTCGACGCTCACCAGGTTTTCGTCACCCGTCCACCACAGCAGGCGATCCTCGGGCAGGCCCTGCTCGCCGGTATCGGGGTTGAAGTACAGCCAGTCGTTGCCGTTGAAGCTGCGCAGCCACAGTTCCGGTGTCTGCGCCTGGTCGGCGAGCAGGCGCACGGTGTGGACCTTTTCCATCGGCACGTGGGCGATGGACAGCAGCAGGTCGATGATGCGTGCCTTGTGCAAGGTCGAGGTGTCGCCGGCCAGCAGCAGCTTGACGTTGTCGTCGGCCAGATTGTTGACCCGCTTGATGGTTTCGCCGACGAAAGTCTCGACATCGGCTGAATGCTGGCGGATGGGCGCCAGCAATGCTTCGGCGGCGATCTTTTCCGGGCCTTCCACGGCCAGGCTGTCGCGGAAGATCGGCCCCTTGACCTTGATTTTTTCGCCGCTGTAGCGCTTGGTCAGCACCAGGCGGTAGTACAGCGTCTGGTTGCCCGAAGCGCGCCGGGCCGACCAGGTCACCTTGCGGTTGCCGTCCAGACGATTGACGCTGACCCCGTAGTTGTTGGAGATGAAGCTTTCGTTGAGGCTCACATAGTCACGACTCAGTGGCGGCACGAACATCTGCACCTTCACCGGGTCCTTGGCGCTGGCGACGAATTCGACCTTGGCGTCGATGTTCCACAGATCGTCGGTTTCGTCTTCGGTCACCGGGATGCCGAGTACGAGGATCTGATAGGCGGTGATGGCGATGCCCAGCCCCACCAGCGCGGTGATCAGGATCTTCAAGTGCAGGGTTAGAGCGCGCATTGAAATTACTCTGCGATGGTGGCGACAGTGGCGCAGGCGGGTTTGCCGGCAGCGTGTTTGCGGCTGGGGTCGACCAGCGCATCGAAGCGGGTGAGCGCGTCGGAGCCGATCAGCAGCGGGTAGTCGAATGCGGTGCGGTCGGTGAGGTTGACTTCGATGCGGCGCTGGGTATGGCCCATGCACACGTCGAGTTCGATCACCGGCCGCTGGGTGTGGGTCTTGCGTTCGCGGGCACTGCATTCACAATCGTCGGCGCGTCGCTTGATGGAGCTCACGCGCACCAGCGGCCGCTCGATGGGGTGGGAATGGGCATTGTCGATCGCCAGGTAGAAGCGCACCCAGGGTTGGCCATTGCGCTTGAAACGCTTGATGTCACGGGCACTGAGCGAGGCGGTCAATGCGCCCGTATCGAGTTTGGCGGCGACCCGCAGGTCGATGTCGGTCAACTGCGCGTACTCGTTCAAGCCGTAGGTGGTCTTTTCGGCAGCCAGGCCCAGGCCCGGAATGAACGGAATGAATAAAAGGCTGAACAGGCGGGAGAGGGGTTTGAGAGTCATGAATTGAAATTATGAATACCGAATCGGGCACCGCAAAAACGTTTCGCGGGTAACAGGAAGAGAGCACTGCATTCTAGCACGGTGCTTTCGTGCCGCCAGCGCAGGCACGGTCGGGCGAGGCCTTGGAGTGCGAATCGACCGTGAAGTTCGAGGGTCGACCGCTCGGCAGGGGTGGGCGTCACGGGTGCAGGTGCCTATTTGAAGCGCCGTTCGACGCCTTTCTCGACAAGGATCTTGGCGGAGATTTCTTCCACCGAAAAATGGGTCGAGTCGATGTTCGGAATGTTCTCGCGGCGAAACAGACCTTCCACCTCGCGCACCTCGAACTCGCACTGGGCGAAGCTGGCGTAACGACTGTTGGGCTTGCGTTCGTGGCGGATCGCGGTGAGTCGATCGGGGTCGATGGTCAGGCCGAACAGCTTGTGCTGGTGGGCCCTGAGCGCAGGTGGCAACTGCAGGCGCTCCATGTCGTCTTCGGTCAGCGGGTAGTTGGCGGCGCGGATGCCGAATTGCATGGCCATGTACAGGCAGGTCGGGGTCTTGCCGCAGCGCGACACGCCCACCAGGATCAGGTCGGCCTTGTCGTAGTAGTGGGTTCTGGCGCCGTCGTCGTTGTCCAGCGCGAAGTTGACCGCTTCGATGCGTTCCATGTAGTTGGCATTGTGCGCAATGGAGTGGGACTTGCCCACCGAGTACGAGGAATGTGCGCTGAGCTCCATTTCCAGCGGGGCGAGGAAGGTCGAGAAGATGTCGATCATGAAGCCGTTGGAGGTGGCGAGGATCTCGCGGATGTCCTGATTGACGATGGTGTCGAAGATGATCGGTCGCACACCGTCCTTTTCGGCGCAGTTATTGATTTGCTGTACCATGGCCCGAGCCTTGTCCACGCTGTCGATATAGGGCCGCGTGAACTTGCTGAAGGTAATGTTTTCGAACTGCGCCAGTAGACTTTGCCCCAGCGTTTCGGCGGTAATGCCGGTACCGTCGGAGATGAAGAATGCAGATCGTTTCATTGTGCGCCCCGGCCCTTAGGCAACTGACGATTCTTGGATATGATAGGCCCGATTGACGGCCAGCATTGCCAGGCATTCTCGTTCATTTCCGAGGCTGCGGCCACAGCCCCCCGCGTGCGACGATTCGCGCCGGGCATCCCGAGCTTTTCCAACCCAGTCAGTGGAGAGATCACCTTGGTAGAGTACGTAGTTTCCCTCGATAAGCTTGGCAACAATGATGTGGAACACGTGGGGGGCAAGAATGCGTCCCTGGGCGAGATGATCAGCAATCTGGCTGGTGCCGGCGTGTCGGTGCCTAGCGGCTTTGCCACCACCGCCCAGGCCTATCGCGACTTCCTCGACCTGAGCGGGCTCAACGAGCAGATCCACGCGGCCCTCGATGCGCTCGACGTGGACGACGTCAATGCCCTGGCTCGCACCGGCGCGCAGATCCGCCAGTGGGTCATGGAGGCCGAGTTCCCCGAGCGTCTCAACGAAGAGATCCGCATCGCCTTCGCCGAGCTGTCCAAGGGCAACCCGGACATCGCCGTTGCCGTGCGTTCCTCGGCCACCGCCGAGGACCTGCCCGATGCCTCCTTTGCCGGCCAGCAGGAAACCTTCCTCAATATCCGCGGTGTCGAGAACGTCATTCGCGCGGCCAAGGAAGTCTTTGCCTCGCTGTTCAACGACCGCGCCATCGCCTACCGCGTGCACCAGGGCTTCGACCACAAGCTGGTTGCCCTGTCGGCCGGCGTGCAGCGCATGGTGCGTTCGGAAACCGGCACTGCCGGGGTGATGTTCACTTTGGACACCGAGTCCGGGTTCCGTGACGTGGTGTTCATCACCGGCGCCTACGGCCTGGGCGAAACCGTGGTGCAAGGCGCGGTGAACCCCGACGAATTCTATGTGCACAAGCACACCCTGGAGGCCGGTCGTCCGGCGATCCTGCGGCGCAACCTGGGCAGCAAGGCGATCAAGATGGTCTACGGCGACGAAGCGCGCGCCGGACGCTCGGTCAAGGTGGTGGACGTCGACAAGGCCGAACGTGCGCGTTTCTGCCTGACCGATGCGCAGGTCAGCGAGCTGGCCAAGCAGGCGATGATCATCGAGAAGCACTACGGCCGGCCGATGGACATCGAGTGGGCCCAGGACGGCGACGACGGCCAGCTGTACATCGTCCAGGCGCGCCCGGAGACAGTGAAGAGCCGCTCCAGCGCCAACGTGATGGAACGCTACCTGCTCAAGGAAAAGGGCACCGTGCTGGTCGAGGGCCGCGCCATCGGCCAGCGCATCGGCGCCGGCAAGGTCCGCATCATTCACGACGTCTCCGAGATGGACAAGGTCCAGGCCGGTGACGTGCTGGTTTCGGACATGACCGACCCGGACTGGGAACCGGTGATGAAACGCGCCAGTGCCATCGTCACCAATCGCGGCGGGCGAACCTGCCACGCCGCGATCATCGCCCGCGAGCTGGGCATTCCGGCAGTGGTGGGCTGCGGCAACGCCACGCAACTGCTCCAGGACGGCCAGGGCGTGACGGTGTCCTGCGCCGAGGGCGACACCGGCTACATCTTCGAGGGCGAACTGGGCTTCGACATCAAGCAGAATTCGGTCGACGCCATGCCCGAGCTGCCATTCAAGATCATGATGAACGTCGGCAACCCGGATCGCGCCTTCGATTTCGCTCAATTGCCCAATGCCGGTGTCGGCCTGGCGCGCCTGGAGTTCATCATCAACCGGATGATCGGCGTGCACCCCAAGGCGCTGCTCAACTACGACACCCTGACCCCGGAAATCAAGGACAGCGTCGACAAGCGTGTGGCCGGCTACAGCGACCCGGTGAATTTCTATGTCGACAAGCTGGTCGAGGGCATCAGCACCCTGGCTGCGGCCTTCTGGCCGAAGAAAGTCATCGTCCGGCTGTCCGACTTCAAGTCCAACGAATACGCCAACCTGATCGGCGGCAAGCTCTACGAGCCGGAAGAAGAGAACCCGATGCTGGGCTTCCGCGGGGCGTCGCGCTACATCAGCGAGTCGTTCCGCGACTGCTTCGAGCTCGAATGCCGGGCGATGAGGCGGGTGCGCAACGAAATGGGCCTGACCAACGTCGAGATCATGGTGCCGTTCGTGCGCACCCTGGGCGAAGCGTCGCAGGTGATCGACCTGCTCGCCGAGAATGGCCTGGCCCGCGGCGACAACGGTCTGCGCATCATCATGATGTGCGAGCTGCCGTCCAACGCCATCCTGGCCGACGAGTTCCTGGAGTTCTTCGACGGCTTCTCGATCGGTTCCAACGACCTCACCCAGCTCACCCTCGGCCTGGACCGCGACTCGGGGATCATCGCCCACCTGTTCGACGAGCGTAACCCGGCGGTCAAGAAGCTGCTGGCCAATGCCATCCAGGCCTGCAACAAGGCCGGCAAGTACATCGGCATCTGCGGCCAGGGCCCGTCCGATCACCCTGACCTGGCCAAATGGCTGATGGAGCAGGGCATCGAAAGCGTGTCGCTGAACCCGGACTCGGTCCTGGAAACCTGGTTCTTCCTGGCCGAAAAGGAAAGTGCCGTTTAAGCCGTACCACCCCAGACCGGTGTGTCCCTTCCAGCACCCCGGTCTCCTGTACCACCCCAGACCGATGTGTTCTCTCGAACACCCCAGTCCCCTGTATCACCCCAGACCGGTGTGTCCTTTCAAACACCCCGGTCCCCTGTAGCAGCGGCGCAAGCCGCGTCGCCCTTGATCCTGCCCTTCACGCACAGATCAATACTGACGCGGCTGGCGCCCCGGTTACAGCCCCATTCATTCAGACGCAAGTGCCTTATGCAAAGCAGCAGTACCCTCTTTCCCGTCGCGCTGCTCAGTGCCGAGCGTCGCGGCGACCTCAGCGAAGACATCTACCGCATCAAGGCCGCCAACAGCCCCGACCCCAGTGTCGAGCTGGCGTTGACGCGCCTGGGCCTGGCCGATCAACCTGGTGCTCGCGGGGTGCCGGTGATCCTTCTGCATGGCAGCTTTTCCAACCGGCGCTTCTGGTACTCGCCCAAGGGCATAGGCTTGGGGCCTTGGCTGGCACGTCGCGGGTTCGACGTATGGATAGCCGAAATGCGCGGCCACGGACTGTCGCCGCGCAACCAGCACTACGCGAGCAATACCGTGGCCGACTACGCCCGCTACGATCTTCCGGTCATCGGTGCATTCGTCGCCGAGGTCAGTGCTCAGACGCCGCATTGGATCGGGCATTCGCTCGGCGGCATCACCCTGGCCGCCGCCTTGGGTGGCGGCTATCTGCAAGGCGATCTGGCAGCGTCTGCGGCCCTGTTCGGTGCCCAGGTCAGTCGACGTCACTGGCAGTTGCGGATTCCTCCGCTGAACTGGGCTGCGCGCCGCCTGCTCAAGCGCTATCCACACATTTCCGGGGCCCGCCTCAAACGCGGCCCGGAAGACGAGCCGGTGGGCGTTGGCCTGGAGTGGATGCGCTGGAAAGGCCTGTTCGGCCGTTTCGGCGATGCCGAGCGGGACTGGTGGCAGGGGCTGGGCGAAGTGAAACTGCCCATCCTCGCCGTTGCGGCGGTCGGTGACCTGCAGGATCCAAGCTGGGACTGCCGCCAGCTGTTCGAGCAATTTGCCGGGAGCCACAACCAGTTCGTCAACCTGGGCCGCGCCCAGGGCTTCGGCGACGACTTCGACCACGTGCGCATGCTGGTCAGCGCGCAAGCCCAGGCCGAGGTCTGGCCGCTGGTCGGGACCTGGCTGAGCGACCCCTACCGGCCGCTGCTGCCCGGCGCGACACCGTTGGCGACGACCTGAGCATGGTCTAGGCTGTGAGGGCCGCGCCGCGTCCGGTGCAGGCTACTGGCTCTTGCAGCCGCCATTCGCCCCAGGAGCAATGCCATGCATTATCTGACCCCCGACCTGTGTGATGCCTACCCCGACGTCGAGGTGCTCGAGCCGATGTTCAGCAATTTCGGTGGCCGCGACTCTTTCGGCGGCCAGATCGTCACCATCAAGACCTTCGAAGACAACTCGCGAGTACGCGAGCAGGTGGCTCTGGATGGCACCGGCAAGGTGCTGGTGGTCGACGGTGGAGGCTCGCTGCGCAAGGCGCTGCTGGGCGACATGCTTGCCCAGAAAGCCGCGGAGAACGGTTGGGAAGGCCTGGTCATCTATGGGTGCGTGCGTGACGTCGACATGCTCGCGCAAACCGATGTCGGTGTGCAGGCCCTGGCCAGTCATCCGATGCCGACCGTCAAGCGGGGTTTGGGTGATCTCGATGTGAAGGTCAGCTTCGCCGGTGTCACATTCGTTCCCGGCCACTATCTGTATGCCGACAACAACGGCATCATCGTCTCGCCAGAGGCGTTGAGCATGCCCGAATGACAATTTTCCATCAGTAACGGGGACACGATGTACGAGGAAGAAAATGCGCAATGGGGGCTGGTGCATGCCCTGTTGCTGGACGGCAAGGGAGGTGCGCGGTCGGTTGCCCGGACCGATATCGACGGGCTGCAGCTGCAACCTCACCAGAGCCTGTGGCTGCACTGGGATCGCAGCCATCCCCAGACCCGTGACTGGTTGCGCCGCAATAGTGGCCTGAGCGAATTCAGCTGCGACCTGCTGCTGGAGGAAAACACCCGCCCGCGCCTGGTCCCGTTGCCCGACGATGAACTGCTGCTGTTCCTGCGTGGGGTCAATCTCAATCCAGGAGCCGAGCCCGAGGACATGGTCTCGGTGCGGATCTTCGCCCAGGCCCAGCGCATCATTTCCCTGCGACTGCGGCCACTGCGCGCGACCGACGACCTGCTCGAACAGTTCGCCGCCTGCAAGGGCCCGAAAACCGCTTCGGAGTTGATTCTGTACCTGGCTCAGCACTTGACCGAAAAGGTCCAGGCACTGGTCGAAGACCTCTCCGACATCGTCGATATGGAGGAAGACAAACTCGACGCCGACGAACGGTACACGCCCGAGCACGGCAGCATTTTGCAGCTGCGCCGAAGGGCGGCCGGACTACGGCGCTTCCTCGCGCCGCAACGCGATATCTTTGGCCAGTTGGCGCGCAACAAGGTGCCCTGGTTCGTCGACGACGACGCCGACTACTGGAACGAACTCAACAACAGCCTGACCCGTTATCTGGAAGAGCTGGAACTGGCGCGCGAGCGCGTGGGGCTGGTGCTCGAGGCCGAAGACCGGCGTCAGAGCGAGCGCATGAATCGCACCATGTATCGCTTCGGCATCATCACCGGGATCTTTCTGCCGATGAGCTTTCTGACCGGTCTACTGGGCATCAACGTCGGCGGCATTCCCGGTTCCGACAGCCCCTATGGTTTCACCATTGCCTGCGCATTGATGGTGGCCGTAGCGTTGGGCCAATGGTTGTTGTTTCGACGCTTGCGCTGGGTCTGACACGGAATTTACCCTGTGCTCGCCGAGACCTTTGTGACTCACCGCCGCAGGGTCTCGTCTTTGAATGAAATTCGCGAGGTATGCATGCCTGATCCGTTCGAAGAATCCCTGCGAGACATGCTCAACGCTCACGCGCCGGGTCGCGACGACCGCGCCGCGCTGGGGCGAGTGCTCAAGACTGCCAATCGCCAGGTCGGCGCGGGCGATCTCTTCAGCCTGATAGGGCGCTGGGGTCAGGCATTCATGATCGCGGTGAACAGTGGTTCGGCGAATATCGCGCCGGTGTCTCGTCGTACGGATTCCGCCGCTGCGGATAAGGCTGATTGATCAATGGAACTGGACCCCTGGACTCAAAGCCTGGTGGCGGCGATGACCGCCCTGTGGACCAAGGTCGCCAATTTCATCCCCAACCTGTTCGGGGCGTTGGTGGTGGTACTGCTGGGCTTCCTGGTCGCCAAGCTGCTCGACACATTGTTGTCCAAGCTGCTGGCCAAGTTCGGGCTCGACCGCCTGATGGCGGGGACCGGCCTGACCAAACTGCTGGGCCGTGGCGGCCTCAGGGTGCCGATCTCGACCCTTATCGGCAAGATCGTCTATTGGTTCGTGCTGCTGATTTTCCTGGTGTCGGCCGCCGAGTCGCTGGGGCTGCAGCGAGTTTCGGCGACCCTGGACATGCTGGCGCTGTACCTGCCCAAGGTGTTCGGTGCAGCCTTGGTGTTGCTGGTCGGTGTACTGCTGGCGCAACTGGTCAATGGCGTGGTACGCGGCGCTGCCGAAGGGGTAGGGCTCGATTACGCAGGTGGCCTGGGACGTGTGGCGCAGTGGTTGGTGATCATCATCAGCATTTCGGTGGCCATCAGCCAGCTGGAGGTCAAGACCGACCTGCTGAACCACGTGATCGTCATCGCCTTGATTACCGTTGGTCTGGCCGCAGCACTGGCCATGGGGTTGGGCAGCCGTGAAATCGCCAGTCAGATACTGGCCGGGATCTACGTGCGGGAACTGTTTCAAGTGGGCCAGCAGGTGCAGGTTGGAGGGGTCGAAGGGCAGATCGAGGAAATCGGCACCGTCAAGACGACAGTGATGACCGACGACGGCGAGCTGGTTTCGATGTCCAACCGCGAGCTGCTGGAACAGCGGGTGAGTAGCCGATAGGTCAACGTTTTGCTAATGTATGCCGCCGCAAAAAGGCTGAGCGATCATGCCTTGGCGGACAATGACCTGACCTTCGGGGACCTGACCTTCGGGCCGACCTGTTTTGAATAAAGTACATACGCTGCCCGTGCGCTACGACCCCCGCGAGCTCTCTGACGAGGAGTTGGTGGCGCGTTCGCACGAGGAGCTGTTCCATGTCACGCGGGCCTATGAAGAGCTGATGCGTCGCTACCAGCGAACCCTCTTCAACGTCTGTGCAAGATATTTAGGGAACGATCGTGACGCTGACGATGTCTGTCAGGAAGTGATGTTGAAGGTGCTGTACGGGCTAAAGAATTTCGAGGGTAAGTCGAAATTCAAGACGTGGCTTTACAGCATCACCTATAACGAATGCATCACGCAGTACCGGAAGGAAAGGCGCAAGCGCCGCTTGATGGATGCCCTGAGTCTCGATCCGCTCGAGGAGGCATCCGAAGAGAAGGCGCCCAAGTCGGAGGAGCGCGGTGGTCTCGACCGATGGCTGGTGTTCGTGAACCCGATAGACCGGGAGATTCTTGTGCTGCGATTCGTCGCGGAGCTGGAATTCCAGGAAATCGCCGACATCATGCACATGGGCTTGAGCGCCACCAAAATGCGGTACAAGCGGGCCTTAGATAAGCTCCGCGATAAATTTGCAGACCTGTCCGAAACTTAGTTCGGCGCAAAGGTCTCTAACCTACCGGCAAGGTCTGCTAGACTTGCCGTCAAGCTGCCCCGGATGAGGGGCGCTTAACAATCACCAGATGGGGATTTAACGGATGAAACTGAAAAACACCTTGGGCCTTGCCATTGGTTCTCTCGTTGCCGCAACTTCATTCGGCGTATTGGCACAAGGCCAAGGCGCAGTTGAAATCGAAGGCTTCGCCAAGAAAGAATACTACGACAGCGCTCGCGACTTCAAAAACGACGGCAACCTGTTCGGTGGCTCGGTTGGTTACTTCCTGACCGACGACGTTGAATTGCGTCTGGGTTACGACGAAGTCCACAACGTTCGCAGCGACAGCGGCAAGAACATCAAGGGCTCCAACACAGCTCTGGACGCTCTGTACCACTTCAACAAGCCAGGCGACATGCTGCGTCCGTACGTTTCGGCTGGTTTCTCTGACCAGAGCATCGGTCAGAACGATCGCAACGGCCGTAACGGTTCCACCTTCGCCAACCTGGGCGGCGGTGCCAAGCTGTACTTCACTGACAACTTCTACGCCCGTGCCGGTGTTGAAGCTCAGTACAACATCGACCAAGGCGACACCGAGTGGGCGCCAAGCGTCGGTATCGGCGTGAACTTCGGTGGCGGCTCCAAGCCTGCTCCAGCCGCTGCTCCAGCTCCAGTAGCTGAAGTGTGCGCTGACTCCGACAACGACGGCGTCTGCGACAACGTCGACAAGTGCCCTGACACCCCTGCCAACGTTACCGTTGACGCTGATGGCTGCCCAGCCGTCGCCGAAACCGTTCGCGTTGAGCTGGACGTCAAGTTCGACTTCGACAAGTCGGTCGTGAAGACCAACAGCTATGGCGATATCAAGAACCTGGCTGACTTCATGAAGCAGTACCCACAGACCACCACCACTGTTGAAGGTCACACTGACTCCGTCGGTCCTGATGCCTACAACCAGAAGCTGTCCGAGCGTCGCGCTGCTGCTGTCAAGCAAGTGCTGACCGGTCAGTACGGTGTTGAATCCAACCGCGTAAACTCGGTTGGTTACGGCGAAACCCGCCCAGTGGCTGACAACGCCACCGACGCTGGCCGCGCTGTAAACCGTCGCGTAGAAGCTGAAGTAGAAGCTCAAGCTAAGTAATTAGCTACCGCTTCAACGAAAAGCCCGGCTCATGCCGGGCTTTTCTTTGCCTGCGATTTGGCCTGTGCCCCCCCGCCACCATACCTAACCGGCCGCGGATCTGGCACAATCGCACCCCTCTATCGCTTCCTCGGAGCCAAGCCCGCCTATGTACAATCTGGCCCGCCAGCTGCTGTTCAAATTGTCCGCTGAAACCTCCCATGACTTGTCGCTGGACCTTATCGGCGCCGGTGGCCGTCTGGGTCTCAATGGCCTGCTTGCCAAGCCGCCGGCGCGCCTGCCGGTCACGGTCATGGGTCTGCAGTTCGACAATCCGGTGGGACTGGCAGCGGGGCTGGACAAGAACGGTGCGGCCATCGACGGCTTCTCCCAGCTGGGTTTCGGCTCGGTGGAAATCGGCACGGTGACCCCACGTCCACAGCCGGGCAATCCAAAGCCGCGTTTGTTTCGCCTGCCTGAAGCCTGCGCAATCATCAACCGCATGGGCTTCAACAACCTGGGTGTCGACAACCTGGTCGAGCGCGTCAAGGCGGCCAAGTACCGGGGCGTGCTGGGTATCAATATCGGCAAGAACCTCACCACCCCGGTCGAGCGCGCCGTGGACGACTACCTGATCTGTCTGGACAAGGTCTACGACCACGCCAGCTACATCACCGTCAACATCAGCTCGCCCAATACCGCCGGCCTGCGCAGCCTGCAGTTCGGTGACTCGCTCAAGCAGTTGCTAGACACGCTGGCAGCACGGCGCGTGGTGCTGGCCGGGCAAAGTGGACGGCATGTGCCACTGGCGATCAAGATCGCCCCGGACATGAGCGATGAAGAAACCGCACTGGTGGCGCAGGCGCTGGTCGACGCAGGTATGGATGCAGTGATCGCCACCAATACCACCCTCAGCCGGGTCGGTGTCGAGGGGCTGGTTCACGCAGACGAAGCCGGTGGGTTGTCGGGAGCGCCGGTGCGGGAGCAAAGCACTCACATCGTCAAGGTGCTGGCGCAGACCTTGAACGGCAGATTGCCGATCATTGCAGCAGGCGGGATCACAGAGGGTGGGCATGCGGCCGAAAAAATTGCCGCGGGTGCCAGTCTGGTGCAGATTTATTCGGGCTTCATCTACAAGGGGCCTGCACTGATCCGCGAGTCGGTGGACGCCATCGCGGCGCTGCGCGCCAGGCAATGATTCGAGGCGCGATAGGGGCCTCGCAGAGGCCCCTGGGCGCTAGCCCGCCGCCCTGGTTGGGCGTGCATGGTGAAAAGGAAAAAGAGTGTCAGCCGACGGCGTGAAGTTCGTTGAGCCTATGGATCCCCGCAGTGCCGGTCATACCGTCCCAGTTGTCGCCGCGTCCTTCGCGCCAGCCGTTGATCCAGGCTTGGCGTACCGACGGTAGAGTAAAAGGGCAAAGCTCGCGGGATTTGCCATGGATGCCATACTGGTATCCGCGTAGAAATGCTCGTTCCAACGGATCACGCTTAAGTCTTCTCATAGGGTGTTGCCCTCTGTCTATTGACTGTAATGTCCCGTTGGCCTCGTGTGAGGCCAGGCAGATGATCTGCCGGTATCGCGCTCGCTGCCGGCGTGGCGAGCAGTGATGTCTTCGCCATTGCGGCGACGACCTGAGGTGATTTCTAAACGTTGAACTGCGCGATGTGAATGATCGTTTTGTCATAAGCACGTAACTATTTCGCGGTATGGGCAATAAGTAAGCAGGTACTTCAAGCTTCACTCAACTGCTAGCCCGTCCAAGACAAGGCTTGCAGTATGCAATGAGGTCAATATGCCATTGCGAATCATCTCGATTCCAGAGACGTGAAAAATCGACGAAGGGTCGCGCAGGCGATGCCTTTTTCAGCAGAATCAGGTTCTGCCCCGGCTTCTCGCTTATCAAGGCGGCGGGTGGGGTGGATTGACACCACGGTGGTGTCGCTCGGGCGCTCCATTGCGTAAGGCGCCTGGTTGAACCTCGAGACGGCAATGCGCTTGCCGTCTCATCAATGCCCAAATGGGCCAGGAAGTACCATGTCGGACCGTTTTGAACTGTTTCTCACATGCCCCAAGGGCCTCGAAGGCTTGCTTGCCGAAGAAGCCACCGCCCTGGGCCTGGAAGAAACCCGCGAGCACACCTCCGCAGTGCGCGGCATGGCCGACATGGAAACCGCCTACCGGCTGTGCCTGTGGTCGCGGCTGGGCAACCGCGTGCTGCTGGTGCTCAAGCGCTTTGCCATGAAAGATGCCGAAGACCTCTATCACGGCGTTCTGGATGTCGAGTGGCAGGACCACCTGCTGCCCGACGGCACCCTGGCCGTGGAGTTCAGCGGGCATGGTTCGGGCATCGACAACACTCACTTCGGTGCGCTGAAGGTCAAGGATGCCATTGTCGACAAGCTGCGCACGCCCAGCGGCGAGCGTCCCAGCGTCGACAAGCTCAACCCGGACCTGCGCGTGCATCTGCGCCTGGACCGCGGCGAGGCGATTCTCTCGCTCGATCTGTCCGGACACAGCCTGCACCAGCGTGGCTACCGCCTGCAGCAAGGCGCTGCGCCGCTCAAGGAAAACCTTGCAGCCGCCATTCTGATTCGTGCGGGCTGGCCGCGCATCGCTGCCGAGGGCGGCGCACTGGCCGACCCGATGTGTGGTGTGGGGACCTTTCTGGTAGAGGCGGCCATGATTGCCGCCGACATCGCACCCAACCTCAAGCGTACGCGCTGGGGCTTCAGCGCCTGGCTCGGTCATGTTCCGGCCACCTGGCGCAAGCTGCACGACGAGGCGCTGGCAAGGGCCGAAGCCGGGTTGGCCAAGCCAGCCTCGTGGATTCGCGGCTACGAAGCCGACCCGCGGTTGATCCAGCCAGGCCGCAACAACGTGGAACGCGCCGGCCTCAGCGACTGGATCAAGATCTACCAGGGCGAGGTGGCGACGTTCGAGCCGCGCCCCGATCACAACCAGAAAGGCCTGGTCATCTGCAACCCGCCGTACGGCGAGCGGCTGGGCGATGAGGCCAGCTTGCTGTACCTGTACCAGAACCTGGGCGAACGCCTGCGCCAGGCCTGCCTGAACTGGGAAGCGGCGGTGTTCACCGGTGCCCCCGACCTGGGCAAGCGCATGGGTATCCGCAGCCACAAGCAGTATTCGTTCTGGAACGGCCCGTTGCCGTGCAAGCTGCTATTGATCAAGGTGCTGCCAGACCAGTTCGTCACCGGTGAGCGACGTACGCCCGAGCAGCGCCAGGCCGCGCGTGAGCAAGCCGAGCAGGTGGATACCGCGCCAGCGCTGGCCGATCCGTATGCACGAGTGAACAAGAACGGCAATCCGGTCAAGCCGGCCCCGGCGCCCGCGCCCGTGGTTGAACAGGCGCGGCTCAGCGAAGGCGGGCAGATGTTCGCCAACCGCTTGCAGAAGAACCTCAAGACCCTGGGCAAATGGGCACGTCGCGAGGGTATCGATTGCTACCGTGTGTACGATGCGGACATGCCTGAATATGCCATGGCCATCGATCTGTACCACGATTGGGTGCACGTGCAGGAATACGCCGCGCCCAAGTCGATCGACCCTGAGAAGGCTTCGGCACGCCTGTACGACGCCCTGGCGGCGATTCCGCAGGCACTGAACATCGACAAGAGCCGGGTCATCATCAAGCGCCGCGAGCGCCAGAGCGGGACGCGCCAATACGAGCGCCAGAGCGCTCAGGGCCAGTTCACCCAGGTGCAGGAGGGCGGCGTGCAGTTGTTGGTGAACCTGACGGACTACCTGGATACCGGGCTGTTTCTCGATCATCGGCCAATGCGCCTGCGCATTCAGAAAGAGGCAGCGGGCAAGCGTTTCCTCAACCTGTTCTGCTACACCGCCACGGCGAGCGTGCATGCGGCCAAGGGCGGTGCGCGCAGCACGACCAGCGTCGACCTGTCCAAGACCTATCTGGATTGGGCACGGCGCAACCTGTCGCTCAATGGTTTCTCGGACAAGAACCGCCTGGAGCAGGGCGATGTGATGGCCTGGCTACAGGCCAGTCGTGACGAATACGACATGATTTTCATCGACCCGCCGACCTTCTCCAATTCCAAGCGCATGGAAGGGGTGTTCGATGTGCAGCGCGACCACGTCGAGCTGCTGGACCTGGCGGTCGCAAGGTTGGCACCGGGGGGCGTGGTGTATTTCTCCAACAACTTCCGCAAGTTCCAGCTGGACGCCAATTTGGCCGAGCGCTATGCGGTCGAGGACATCACGGCGCAGACAGTGGATCAGGATTTCGCGCGCAACGGCAAGATCCACAGGGCCTGGAAGATTCAGGCGCGGTGATTCACCGAGAGAGGGCGCTGCCTTTGCAAGCAGCGCGCCTCCCTTCCAGAGGGTTTGGGTGGATTACTGGATGTTGGGCGAAGTAGACGCGGCTTTTGGCTGCGAATACAGATCCAGCAGTGCCTGATCCAGCACCGACGAGGCGCCCCACGGGCGTGGGTCGTTGAGAATGGCGACCACCGCCCAGGTGTTGCCATTGCTGTCGCGGCTGTAGCCGGCGATGGCGCGAACGGTGTTCAGGGTGCCGGTCTTGATGTGGCCTTCACCTTGCAGGGCCGTGCGCTTGAGGCGCTTGCGCATGGTGCCGTCCATGCCGACGATCGGCATCGACGCCATGAACTCGGCAGCGTACGGACTTTTCCAGGCCGCCTGCAGCAAGGTGGCCATCTCCCGCGCGCTGACGCGCTCGTCACGCGACAGCCCCGAGCCGTTCTCCATCACCAGATGCGATGCGGTGATGCCCTTTTTCGCCAACCACCCGCGAATCACCCGTTGCGCGGCCTTGGCGTCGTCGCCGTCGGCCTCGTTGCGGTAGCGTTCGCCCAAGCTGAGGAACAGTTGCTGGGCCATGGTGTTGTTGCTGTACTTGTTGATGTCGCGAATGATTTCCACCAGGTCAGGCGAGAACGCCCGCGCCAGTACTCGCGCGGTCTTTGGCACGGTGCCTACGCGATCACCTCCCTGAATGCTGCCGCCCAGTTCGTTCCAGATGGCCCGTACCGCACCGGCCGCATAGCTCTGGTGGTCGAGCAGCGACAGGTAGGTCTGCGAACTGCAGCCTTCGGCCAACTGACCGCTGACCACGACGGTCATGCCGTCGGCCTGGGAGATCGGGTTGTAGCGCACGTCGCCCGTGCACTTGGTGCCGGGCAGGGCCTTGACCTGGTTGTCGATGCGGATGGTTGCGATCGGCGGTTCAACCGACACCAGCACCTTGCCGGTGTCGTTGCGGGTGACGAAGCGCAGCGCCTTGAGGTTGACCAGCAGCGAATCCGGACGCACCAGGAACGGTGCGTTTTCGTCGCCGCCGTCGTCGTTGAACGCTGGCAGTTGCGGCTGCACGAAATGGCTGCGGTCCAGCACCAGGTCACCCGTCACTTGGCGCACGCCGTTGGCGCGCAGGTCGCGCATGAGCAGCCAGAGCTTTTCCATGTTCAGCTTGGGGTCGCCGCCGCCTTTGAGGTAGAGGTTGCCGTTGAGCACGCCGTTGCTCAGGGTGCCGTCGGTAAAGAATTCGGTCTTCCACTGGTAGGTCGGCCCCAGCAACTCGAGTGCTGCATAGGTGGTGACCAGCTTCATGGTCGAAGCCGGGTTGACCGACACGTCGGCGTTGAACACGGTCGGGCTGCCGGGGCCGTTGAGCGGCAGCATGACCAGTGACAGTGCATCGTTCTGCAGCTTGCTGGCCTTGATGGCTTGCTGAACCTTGGGCGGCAGGGTGGTGTTCAGGGGGGCGGCAGCGATGGGAAGTGCCAGTGGCAACATCAGGCCGGCGAGCAGTATTGGACGAAGAGATTTGATCATGTGCGTGAAAACCCTGCAGGCGAGGGGTGACGAAAACGAGGGCCATATAAGGAAATGAAGACCCCCACTACGGGTGAAACGCCAGCATTATGCCCCAAGCGTTGCGTGCTTTGGCCAGCCACGATCGGGATCGGGTGAATTTTTCCGGTGAAAGCGACCGACAGATCTATCTGTTAGCAAGCTAACCATTGCCTTGACATTGTCTGCCTAAGCAGTAACATTATGTTTCGAAGATGTGTTCACACTGTCGGGACAGCTTGCCAGCCCATGAATCACTACACCCCCGAGACCTTCCATACCTGCAATCTGGGCCTGCTGCTGGGCCGTGGATCGGCGTTGAAGGACCGTTTGCTGGACGCGCACCTGGTGCCTTACGGGGTGACCGCGGCGCAATTCAAGGTGCTGATCATCAATGCGCGGTTCGGTATCGGCACACCGGCGGAAATGTCCCGCTACCTGTCGCTGGACAGCGGTTCGATGACACGCATGCTCGACCGCCTGGAACACAAGCAGCTGATCAGGCGCCAGCGCAGCGCCGCCGATCGACGCCAGGTGCAGCTGGTGCTGACCGAAGAGGGGCAGGCACTGGCGGCACGCTTGCCGGTCATCGGTGCCAATGCCATGAACGAGCTGGTGGGCATGCTCGAACGCGAAGAAATCGTCGAATTGGAACGGATTCTCACGAAGCTGCTGCAGGCTTCCGGGGACCCCCTGTTGGCGCTGGGTACCGCCGCTGGGTGAACCCGCCGCCGTGAGACCCCGGACCGACCTGCTCGATGCAACACCGACCGAACCCTTTCAGGTGAACTGCCATGGCCAATGCCACTGCCACTGATTCCAATGCCACCCAGCAACCGCCCGCAGCGCCGTCGGCCGACGACAAGGCGCCGGGCAACCGTCGCAAGCGCAAGCTCTGGCTGTTCATCCTGCTCGCCCTGGTGGTGCTCGGCGGTCTGGGCGTCTGGGCCTGGTACACCCTGTACGGGCGCTGGAGCGAAAGCACCGATGATGCCTACGTGAATGGCAACGTGGTGGAAATCACCCCGTTGACCACGGGCACGGTGATCAGCATCGGCGCCGACGACGGCGACCTGGTCCACGAGGGCCAGCCGCTGGTGCAGTTCGACCCGAACGATTCGCAGATCGACCTGCAGAACGCCCAGGCCAACCTGGCCAAGGCGGTACGCCAGGTGCGTGGCTTGTACAGCAACGTTGACGGCATGAAAGCCCAGGTCGCTGCACGCAAGGCAGAAGTGCAACGCGCGCAGGACAACTATGGCCGACGCAAGAACCTGGCGTCCGACGGGGCGATCTCGCAGGAAGAGCTGTCCCACGCCCATGACGATCTGATTTCCGCGCAAAGCGCCTTGAGCAACACCCAGCAGCAACTGGCAACTTCGACCGCGCTGGTGGATGCCACGCAGGTGTCCAATCATCCCGACGTACGTGCCGCGGCAGCGCAGTTGCGCCAGGCCTATCTGGCCCATGCCCGCACCACCTTGATCGCCCCGGTGACCGGCTATGTGGCCAAGCGCACCGTGCAATTGGGGCAGCGCATCGAGCCGGGCACCGCGACCATGGCGGTGATCCCGCTCGACCAGCTGTGGATCGACGCCAACTTCAAGGAAACCCAGCTGCGCCACATGCGCATCGGCCAGCCGGTGGACATCACCAGTGACCTGTACGGCGACGAGGTGAAGTACAGCGGCACCATCGACAGCCTGGGCGCCGGTACCGGCAGTGCGTTCGCCCTGCTGCCGGCGCAGAACGCTACGGGCAACTGGATCAAGATCGTGCAACGGGTGCCGGTGCGGGTGCACATCAACCCCGCGCAGTTGCGCGAGCACCCGCTGCGCATCGGCCTGTCGACGGTGGTCGATGTGAACCTGCACGACCAGAGCGGGCCGGTATTGGCCCAGCAACCCCCGCAGCAGGCGTCCTTCACCACCAATGTCTACGACAAGCAGTTGGGTGAGGCGGACGCCATGATCGCCCAGTTGATCCACGACAACAGCGCAGCGCCCGGTACCACGGCCACGCGCTGATTCGCCTGCGCCGGGCCCTGAAGGGCGGGCGCGGCATCGCATTGCAAAGGGTGGATCATGGATTCCAAAGCCTCGTTCACGCCGCCAAGCCTGTTGCTCTGCACCATCGGCCTGTCGCTGGCGACCTTCATGCAGGTGCTCGACACCACCATCGCCAACGTCGCTCTGCCGACCATTTCCGGCAACCTGGGGGTCAGCTCCGAGCAGGGCACCTGGGTCATCACTTCGTTTGCGGTGAGCAACGCCATCGCCTTGCCACTGACCGGCTGGCTGAGTCGACGCTTCGGTGAAGTGAAGCTGTTTCTCTGGGCCACGATGCTGTTCGTGCTGGCCTCGTTCCTGTGCGGTATTTCCACCTCGATGCCCGAGCTGGTCGGCTTTCGCGTGGTGCAGGGGCTGGTGGCAGGGCCGTTGTACCCGATGACGCAAACCCTGCTGATCGCCGTGTATCCACCGGCCAAGCGCGGCATGGCCCTGGCGCTGTTGGCGATGGTAACGGTGGTGGCGCCGATCGCCGGGCCGATCCTGGGTGGCTGGATCACCGACAGCTACAGCTGGCCGTGGATCTTCTTCATCAATATTCCCATCGGCTTGTTCGCCTGTGCTGTGGTGCGTCAGCAGATGGCCAAGCGGCCGGTGCACCTGAGCAGGCAGCCCATGGACTATGTCGGCCTGATCACGTTGATCATCGGCGTCGGTGCATTGCAGGTGGTGCTGGACAAGGGTAACGATCTGGACTGGTTCGAGTCCGGGTTCATCATCGTCGGCTCGGTCATATCGGCCGTAGCCTTGACGGCGTTCGTCATCTGGGAGCTGACCGATGAGCATCCAGTGGTGAACCTGCGGCTGTTCGCGTTCCGCAACTTCCGCATCGGTACCTTGGTGCTGGTGTTCGGCTATGCCGGGTTTTTCGGCATCAACCTGATCCTGCCGCAGTGGCTGCAGACCCAGATGGGCTACACTGCCACCTGGGCGGGCCTGGCGGTGGCACCTATTGGTATCCTGCCGGTGCTGATGTCGCCCTTTGTCGGCAAGTACGCACACAAGTTCGATTTGCGTCTGCTCGCGGGCCTCGCGTTCGTGGCTATCGGTACCAGTTGCTTCATGCGTGCCGGTTTCAACAGCCAGGTGGACTTCCAGCATGTGGCACTGGTGCAGCTGTTCATGGGCGCCGGCGTGGCGCTGTTCTTCATGCCCACCTTGAGCATTCTGCTGTCGGACCTGCCACCGCAGCAGATTGCCGACGGGTCGGGCCTGGCGACGTTCCTGCGTACGCTGGGTGGCAGTTTCGCCGCATCGTTGACGACCTGGATCTGGATTCGCCGCGCCGATCAGCATCATGCCTACCTGACCGAGAGCATCAGCACCTACGATCCGGTGACCCGCCATGCGCTGGAGCAAATGGGCGGCAACACGCCTCAGGCGTATGCGCGGATGGAGCAGATGGTCAACAGCCAGGCCTACATGTTGAGTACGGTGGACTATTTCACCCTGATGGGATGGATCTTCGCCGGGCTGGTGCTGTTGGTCTGGCTGGCCAAGCCACCGTTCACCGCCAAGGCCGGGCCGGCTGCCGGTGGTGGGCATTGAAAACCGTGGCGCCTGTTCGCGGCCACTGACCGCTCCTACGGAGGCACCGCGATCTACCTGTAGGAGCGGTCAGTGGCCGCGAACAGGACAGCGCGGTGTATCAGACCGCCTGGGCCGGGAAATCGAACGGCGCCAGGTTGAAGCCCCGGTCATCCACCTGCAGCACCCACCCTTGACGATCCCAGTCCCCCAGCACGATACGCTGTGCCGGCAGATCACCGATCTGCAGCTCGTGCACTGCCGGACGATGGGTATGCCCGTGAATCAGGGTGGTCACACCGTGTTGGCACATCACCCGCGGCACCTCTTCAGGGGTGACATCGACGATGTCATGGGCTTTCATCTGGGTCTGCGCCCGGCTTTCATTGCGCAGCTTGCGGGCAAGCGTGTGACGCGTGCCCAGCGGCAGGTTGCGCAGGATGAACAGGGTCAGCGGGTTGCGCAGCACGCGGCGCAGGCGCATGTAGCCTTCGTCGCGCGTGCACAGGCTGTCGCCGTGCATCAACAGCACCGCCTGGCCGTTCAAGCGCACCATGCTCGGGTCCGCCAGCAGGCTGCAACCGGCCTTCCTGCAGAAGCTCGAGCCGATCAGGAAGTCGCGGTTGCCGTGCATCAGGAAAATCTTCGTGCCACCGTCGCTGAGCGCACGCAGCGCTGCGCAGATGGACGATTGGAAAGGGGTCATGGCGTCGTCGCCGATCCAGGCTTCGAAGAAGTCGCCCAGAATGTACAGCGCCTCGGCTGAGCGCGCACGCCCGCCGAGGAAATCCAGAAACGCCCGGGTAATGTCCGGGCGTTCTTCCTGCAAGTGCAGATCAGAGATCAGCAGTATCACTCAGCGATCTCGGCTTTCTCGATGATCACGTCTTCAGCGGGTACGTCCTGGTGACCGGCCTTGGAGGTGGTGGACACGCCCTTAATCTTGTCGACCACGTCCTGGCCTTCGACCACTTCACCGAACACTGCGTAGCCCCAACCCTGGGTGGTTTTCGCGGTGTGGTTGAGGAAGCTGTTGTCGCCCACGTTGATGAAGAACTGCGCCGAAGCCGAATGCGGCTCCATGGTGCGGGCCATGGCCACCGAGTACTTCTTGTTCGGCAAGCCATTGTCGGCTTCGTTCTGGATGCTCGGGCGCTTGTCCTTCTTCTCTTTCATGCCAGGCTCGAAACCGCCGCCCTGGATCATGAAGTTGCCGATCACGCGGTGGAACACGGTGTTTTCGTAGTGGCCGGCCTGCACGTACTCGAGGAAGTTGGCCACGGTCAGCGGGGCCTTTTCGGCGTTCAGTTGCAGGACGATAACGCCGTGGTTGGTGGTCAGTTTGACTTTGGACATGGGTCTCTCTCTGTTCTGTGGAGAATGTTCTGTGGAAATTCGCTAGCGACGGCGCCCAGTTTACAGGCGACGATGCCTATTCAAAGGCTGTTTTTTGCCGCGCTGCAGGATTTACCCGATAGTTTGTCGGGGCTGGCCTGTCAGCCGGTTGACCGCTTCGGCTATGATAAGCGCTTTGATTTGGTCGGCCTACCCTGGCTGCCGCCGCATCGTTCGTTCAAGGATTCCAATGAGCAAGCCCACCGCCGACAACGCTCCCAACTCCAAAGGCAATGGCCCTGCCGTGCCCGCCAACTTCCTGCGCCCGATCGTCCAGGCCGACCTGGACGCCGGCAAGCACAGCCAGATCGTCACCCGCTTCCCGCCGGAGCCCAACGGTTATCTGCACATCGGCCATGCCAAGTCGATCTGCGTGAACTTCGGCCTGGCGCAGGAATTCGGCGGTGTCTGCAACCTGCGTTTCGACGACACCAATCCGGCCAAGGAAGATCAGGAATACATCGACGCCATCAAGCGCGACATCAAGTGGCTGGGCTTCGAGTGGGCCGGTGAAGAGCGTTACGCCTCGCAATACTTCGACCAGCTGCACGATTGGGCCGTGGAGCTGATCAAGCAGGGCGACGCCTACGTCTGCGACCTGACCCCCGAGCAGGCGCGCGAGTACCGCGGCAACCTGACCGAGCCTGGCCGCAACAGCCCGTTCCGCGAGCGCAGCGTCGAGGAAAACCTCGACCTGTTCGCGCGCATGAAGGCTGGCGAGTTCAAGGACGGCGAGCGCGTGCTGCGTGCGCGGATCGACATGGCCTCGCCGAACATGAACCTGCGCGACCCGATTCTCTACCGCATCCGCCACGCCCATCACCACCAGACCGGCGATGCGTGGTGCATCTACCCCAACTACGACTTCACCCACGGTCAGTCCGACGCCATCGAAGGCATCACGCACTCCATCTGCACCCTGGAATTCGAAGGGCATCGTCCGCTGTACGAATGGTTCCTCGACCATCTGTCGGTGCCGGCGCACCCGCGTCAGTACGAGTTCAGCCGCCTGAACCTCAATTACACGCTGACTTCCAAGCGCAAGCTCAAGCAGCTGGTCGACGAACAGCACGTGCAGGGCTGGGACGATCCGCGCATGTCGACCCTCTCCGGTTTCCGCCGTCGCGGCTACACCCCGGCGTCGATCCGCAACTTCTGCGACATGATCGGCACCAACCGTTCCGATGGCGTGGTCGACATGTCGATGCTCGAATTCAGCATCCGTGACGACCTCGACCGCAACGCACCGCGCGCCATGTGCGTGCTGCGCCCGCTCAAGGTAGTGATCACCAACTATCCCGAAGGCCAGGTCGAGCAGCTCGAGCTGCCGCGCCACCCCAAGGAAGACATGGGCGTGCGCGCCTTGCCGTTCGAGCGCGAGCTGTACATCGACCGCGACGACTTCATGGAAGAACCGCCCAAGGGCTACAAGCGCCTGGAGCCCAACGGCGAAGTGCGCCTGCGTGGCAGCTACGTGATCCGTGCCGACGAAGCGATCAAGGATGCCGACGGCAACATCGTCGAGCTGCGCTGCTCGTACGACCCGGACACCCTGGGCAAGAATCCGGAAGGGCGCAAGGTCAAGGGCGTGATCCACTGGGTTCCGGCCGCGGCCAGCGTCGAGTGCGAAGTGCGCCTGTACGATCGCCTGTTCCGCTCGGCCAACCCGGAGAAGGCCGAAGACGGCGCGACGTTCCTCGACAATATCAATCCCGACTCCCTGCAGGTACTGCGTGGCTGCCGCGCCGAACCGTCGCTGGCCAACGCGGCGCCGGAGGATCGTTTCCAGTTCGAACGCGAAGGCTATTTCTGCGCCGACCTGGTCGACACGCAACCGGGTCGTCCGGTGTTCAACCGTACCGTCACCCTGCGTGACTCGTGGGGCTGAGCCTCGCCAGGCCAAGTTGAGGAATCGTTGTGCTGAACATCTACAACACGCTGAGCAAGAGCAAAGAGGTCTTCACGCCGCTGGATGGCAACAAGGTGCGCATGTACGTGTGCGGCATGACCGTGTACGACTACTGCCACCTGGGCCACGGTCGCAGCATGGTCGCGTTCGATCTGGTCACGCGCTGGCTGCGCTACAGCGGCTATGAGCTGACCTACGTGCGCAACATCACCGACATCGACGACAAGATCATCAACCGTGCGCGGGACAACGGCGAAAGCTTCGATGCCCTGACCGCGCGCATGATCGATGCGATGCACGAGGACGAGGCGCGCCTGAACATCCTCAAGCCGGATCAGGAGCCGCGCGCCACCGAGCACATCCCGGGCATGCTGGCGATGATCCAGACCTTGATCGACAAGGGCTATGCCTATGCGCCGGGCAACGGCGACGTGTACTACCGGGTCGGCAAGTTCCAAGGCTACGGCAAACTGTCGCGCAAGAAGATCGAAGACCTGCGCATCGGGGCGCGCATCGAAGTGGAAGAGGCCAAGCAGGACCCCCTCGATTTCGTCCTGTGGAAGGGCGTCAAGCCCGGCGAGCCGAGCTGGGAGTCACCGTGGGGCCCAGGCCGTCCTGGCTGGCACATCGAATGCTCGGTGATGTCGACCTGCTGCCTGGGCGACACCTTCGACATTCATGGTGGCGGCAACGACCTGGAATTCCCGCACCACGAGAACGAGATCGCCCAGAGCGAGGCGGCCACCGGCAAGCCGTACGCCAACGCCTGGCTGCATTGCGGGATGATCCGCATCAACGGCGAGAAGATGTCCAAGTCGCTGAACAACTTCTTCACCATTCGCGATGTGCTGGAGAAGTATCAGCCCGAGGTGGTGCGCTACCTGCTGGTTTCCAGCCATTACCGCAGTTCGATCAACTATTCCGAAGACAGCCTGAAGGAAGCCAAGGGCGCGCTGGAGCGGTTCTACCATGCGCTCAAGGGCTTGCCGAAAGTGGCGGCAGCGGGGGGCGAGCTGTTCGTCGAGCGCTTTGCCAATGCCATGAACGATGACTTCGGCACACCGGAGGCCTGCGCCGTATTGTTCGATCTGGTGCGCGAGATCAACCGGTTGCGTGACAGTGATGTCGACGCAGCTGCGGGCTTGGCCGGTCGCCTGCGCGAATTGGGCGACCTGCTCGGGGTATTGCAGCTCGATTCCGACGAATTCCTCCAGGCCGGCGCTGCCGGACGCGTGGATGCGGCGCACGTGGACGCGCTCATCGCCGCACGTCTGGCGGCGCGGGCCGGCAAGGACTGGGCCGAATCCGACCGCATCCGCGACCAGCTCACCGCGCTGGGCGTTGTGCTGGAAGACGGCAAGGGCGGCACCACCTGGCGCCTGGCGGACTGATACAGCAACATTCGCCGTAGGAGCGGTCATCGGCCGCGAACCGGGCACTGCGGTGTACCAGTTGGACCGCGTCGCGCCTTTCGCGGCCACGGACCGCTCCTACGGATTTTGCGTAAGAGCGGTCATCGGCCGCGAACCGGGCACTGGGGTGTACCAGTTGGACCGCGTCGCGCCTTTCGCGGCCACGGACCGCTCCTACGGATTTTGCGTAGGAGCGGTCCGTGGCCGCGAAACGGGCGACTCGGTGCGTGGCCTAGCGCTCGATCGAGCGGCTCCAGCGGGCGTTCCAGGCGGGGCGCAGCTGGTTGACCTGATCCCAGTCGATGGCCACTGCCGTTTCCAGGTATTTCTCCATCGCCTGCACCTGCCCACGGGTCTTGTCGGTGGTTGGGGTATTGGGGTTGGACGGTATCTGATCGCCTTCCTCCAGTGCCGGTGCCTGGGCCTCGGGGCTCAGCAGGTAGGCCGCCAGCTTCTGGGCCAGCTCGGGCTGGTCGTTCTTGGCGATCACGCACTCCGCCACGTTGAGCACCACCGCGCCCTCCTTGGGTTGCGCGTACTCAACCGGTACACCGCGCAGTTTCAAGGCGGTCACCTGAGTCGGTGTGAGCGGAAACAACGCGGCCTCGTCGGTCTGCACCATCTCGGAGATCTTCGCCGAACTGGCAATGTACTCCAGCACATTCGGGCCTACCGTCTTGGGCCATGCCATGAACCCCGGTTCGACATCGGTGTCGCTGCCACCCTTCAGGCGGTTGAACATCAAGAAACCATGCAGGCCGAAGGTCGAGGAGGCGAGTGACTGGAACACCAGTTTGTCCTTGAAACGGCTGTCGGCCATGTCCATCCACGAGGTGGGGGCGGCCCAGCCATTCTTCTTGAACAGGCGCGTGTTGTAGGCCAGCCCAGTCACCCCCAGGCTGACCGCAGCGGCCTGATCCTTGATCCGCGCCTTGGCCGGGATGGCCGCCAGGCCGTCGCTGTCCTGCAGGGTGTCGCACAGGCCCATGGAGATGGCGCGGTACATGATGCCGTCGTCGAGAAACATCACATGGATCTGCGGGTTGTCCTTGCTCGCCTGGACCTTGGCGAGAATGTCCGACGAAGTACCTGGCACGATGACCACCTTCACATCGTTGGCTTCCTCGAACGCCGGCAGCACCTTGTCGGCGTACAAGCGTTCCATGGTGCCGCCGTTCATGCCCAGGTACAGCGTGGGCCCGGCCTGAGCGCCGGTGGCGGCCAGCAGGGCGGCGAGGGAGAGTGCGTGAACCGTAGGTTTGACTGGCTTCATGAAAGCGACCTTCCTTTATGCAGTTCAAGGGGAGAAAAGCGTTGGATGGAAAACGCGTCGATCGGCGCCTGGCTGCGGCCCTCGACGACCAGTTGCGACAAGGCTTCACCGACTGCCGGGCCGATCTGGAAACCGGCTCCGGCAAAGCCGAATGCATGGATGAGGCCCGCCTGCGCCAGGCTGTGGCCGATCACCGGCTCGCGGTCGGGCAGGTAGCCTTCGGTCCCGCTCCAGGTACGGATCGCCTGCGCGCCGTGCAGGAACGGGTACAACTCGACGGCGTTGCGCAGGATATCCAGGGTGGCCAGTTGACCGGGGCGTGCCCGCACCGTGTCCACGGCGAAACCCTGCCCGCCGCCGAGCACGCAATTGCCCCGTGCCACCTGGCGCGCGTAGATGCCACCGCCCTCGACCCCGGTGCTGACGTCCATGACCACAGGCAGCGGTTCGGTCACCAGCATTGCCGGGTGGCCACTGGTCATCGGTACCTGCTCGCCGAACTGTTCGGCGATGTGGTTCGCCCAAGCCCCGGCACAGTTGAGCAGCCAGGGCGCGCGCAGCCGTTCGCCGTTGCTGCAGGCCAGCACGAACGCCTGGCCGTCATGGTCGAAGGCCAACGGCTGCACCTGCTCGACGATCCGTGCACCGGCACGCCTGGCCGCTGCCGCGAAGGCGGGCGAGACCAGGCGTGGGTTGGCATGCCCATCGGCGCTGCACAGCGACGCACCCACGGCCACGTCGCCCACCCAGGCAAAACGCTGGCGCAACTGACCACGATCGAGCAGCTCCACCCCCAGATCGAAATCCGCGGCGGCGTCGGCCCAGGCTTGCAAACGGGCCATGTCGGCGTCGCTGCGGGCCAGCTTGAGATGACCGGAACGCACGTACTCGCCGTCGATGCCGATCAGCCCGGGCAGGTCGCTCCACAGTTCATGGGCGCGCTGCGACAGCGGCAATTGCACCAGCGAACGGCCCTGACGGCGCACGCCACCGTAGTTCACGCCGCTGGACCGCGAGCCGCAGAAGTCGCGCTCCAGCAATACCACCCGCTGACCGCGCAGCGCCAGCATCAAGGCTGCCGAAGCACCGACGATTCCGCCGCCGACGATGATCACATCGGTTTCGCAGACCTGGCTCAAGGCTGCACCTCCACACCGAAGGGCAGCGGCTTGATGGGCGCCTGCGCGCGCAGGCGGCCGACGTCCGGCGGCGGGCACGCGGCGGCCTGGGCAATGATTTCCACGGCGGCGCTGCCACACATGCGCCCCTGGCACCTGCCCATGCCGACCCGGCAATGGGCTTTGACTCGGTTGATATCGGTATGGCCCTGGGCGACCACCCCGCGTACCTCGCCGACGCTGACTTCCTCGCATCGGCACAGCATCAGTTCATCGGGCGCCTGGCGAGCCCAGTCCTCGGGGAACGGGAATGCGTCTTCCAGGCCGGCACGAAACCCCTGGATGCGCGCCAGTTGCCTTTGCAGGTGCGCGCCACGCCCGGCGTCGATGGCCACACCCAGGTCTTCGAGCAGGGCCAGGGCGGCGCGCTCGCCGGCCATTTCCGCCGCATCGGCGCCCATGATCCCAGCGCCATCACCGGCCAGGTAGACCCCCGGCACGCTGCTGCGTCCGGCCTGGTCGCGGCTCGGCAGCCAGGCCCGGTTGAGCGGGCTCCAGGCAAACGCGCAACCGAGCAGGTCGGCCAGTTGCGTTTCGCTGCGCAGCGCGTGAGCGAAGGCCAACCCGTCACAGGCCAGGGTGTGTCGTTCGCCGGCTTGCTGCCAGGTGACGGCTTCGACCCTGCGCTCGCCGTCGACCCTGACCAGATGCGCGCCCTGGTGCACGGCGATCCCATGGGCAGTCAGCCAGGCGCGGTAGTACAGACCCTTGGCCAGGGTCAAGGGCTGACGCAGCAGCCGGGGCAGGGCTGCGACCTGAGCAGCGAACGGCGAGCTGTCCAGTACCGCCAGCACCCGCGCGCCGGCCTTGGCGTACTGATAGGCCACCAGATACAGCAACGGCCCACTGCCGGCGAACACCACCTGCTCGCCAATGGCACACCCCTGGGCCTTCAAGGCAATCTGCGCAGCGCCGAGGCTGTAGGCACCGGGCAAGGTCCAACCCGGCACCGGCAGGATGCGGTCGGTAGCGCCGGTGGCGATCAACAGGCGGTCATACTTGACGGTGCCGACGCGCTGCTGGTTGAGCGTGTGCAGGTAGCCATCCTCGGCGTTCCACACCAATGTGTCGGGTCGGTAGTCGATCTGCCCACGCAGCGCGTCCAGCGCCTGATGCACCGCACCTGCCTTGCGCGCTTCGAAGCCATAGAGCTGGCTGGCAGGACGTTGAAAGTTGCCCGGTGCCCGGCGATAGACCTGGCCGCCGCCCTGCAAGGCTTCGTCCACCAGGCACGGGCGCAGGCCATGGGCGGCCAGGGTCTGCGCGGCACGGATGCCGGCCGGTCCGGCGCCGACGATCACCACCGCGTTCACGAGCGCCGCCCCGGTTCGCGGTCGACCTGCATGCCGGCTTCCAGTGGCGTGGCACAGGCGCGCACGCGGCGGCCGTCGCCCAAGCGCACCCAGCAATCCTGGCAGGCGCCCATCAGGCAGAAACCAGCACGGGCCTGGGCACTGAAGTCGCTGCCGCGCAGGTGCTCGACGCAGGTCAGTACTGCGACCAGCAGGGTATCCCCAGCCAGACCGGTCACCGCTTGTCCATCGAGGGTGAAGGGTACCGACGCGCGATCGAGTTCGGCCAGCCGCTTGAACAAAGCCATCAGTTTTTCCCCACCAGTACGCGGTCCAGGCCATACACCCGGTCGAGCAGAATCATGGTCGCCGCGGTCAAGGCGATCACCAGCGCCGACACCGCCGCCATCATCGGGTCGATGGACTCGGTGGCGTACACGTACATGCGCACCGGCAGGGTCTGGGTGGCAGGCGATGTAACGAAGATCGACAGGGTCACCTCGTCGAAGCTGTTGATGAACGCCAGCAGCCAGCCCCCGGCCACCCCCGGCAGGATCATCGGCAGGGTGATCTGACAAAACAGGGTGAAACGGCTGGCGCCCAGCGATTCCGCCGCCTGCTCGGCGCTGCGGTCGATACCGATGGCGGCGGCGATCACCAGACGCAGCACATAAGGCGTGATCACCACCACATGGGCCAGCATCAGCCAGACGAAGCTACCATTGACCCCCATCAGCGCGAACAGGCGCAGCATCGCCACGCCCAGCACCAGGTGCGGAATGATGATCGGCGACAGAAACAGCGCATTGAGAAAGTCGCGTCCCGGAAAGTGATAGCGGGTGATCGCCAGCGCCGCCGGCACGGCGATCAGGGTCGCCAGGGTTGCAGCCACCACTGCCAGGATCAGGCTGTTATAGAACGCATCGATGAAATCGGCGCGCTCGAACACGGCGCGGAACCAGCGCAGGGAAAACCCGGAGGTGGGCAGGGTGAGGGTGTTCTCCGGAGTGAACGCCACCAGGCACACCACCACCAGCGGGGCCAGCATGAACACCACCACCAAGGCATGAAACGACAGGGCCAACGGACCGTTCTTGGACATCGATCATTCCCCCAGGGCTTTCTTGTAGCGACCTTCGACCAGTCGGTTCCAGGACAGCATGATCAGCAGATTGGCCAGCAACAGCGCCACGGCAATGGTTGCGCCCATGGGCCAGTTGAGTTCCGACAGGTACTGGTCGTAGACCACCGTGGCGACCATCTTCAAGCGGCGCCCGCCGAGCAGCCCGGGAATGGCGAACGAGCTGGCCGCCAGACCGAAGACGATCAGCGTGCCCGACAGCACGCCGGGCATGATCTGCGGCAGCACCACCATGCGCATCACCTTGGCCTGGCTTGCGCCCAGCGATTGCGCCGCCTGCTCGGCAGCCGGGTCGAGCTTCTGCAGCGAGGTCCAGACCGGGATGATCATGAACGGCAACATCACATGCACCAGCGCCAGAATCACCGCGAAGGGTGTATAGAGCATTTTCAGCGGCCGCCCGCCCAGCGCTGCGATAGCCTGATTGATCAGGCCATCGGCGCCCAACAAGAGGCTCCAGCCAAAGGCGCGCACCACCACCGAAATCAGCAGCGGAGTCAGGATCAGAATCAGGAAGATCGAGCGCCACGGCGTGCCCATGCGGCTGAGGATGTAAGCCTCCGGCACGCCGATCACCACGCACAGCAGGGTCACCAGAGCGCTGATCCAGAAGGTCCGCCAGAAAATCTCGTAGAAATAGCCGTCGCTGAGCAGGGCGGCGTAGTTGGCCAGCGTGTAGCTGTCGCTCTTGACCCCCACTTCGTAGTCGAACAGGTTGAACGACAGCACCAGGGTCAGCCCCAGCGGGACGATCAGCAGACCGACGAACAGCGCCAGCGCCGGCGCCGACAGCAGGTATCCGCGGCTCATGCGCA
This sequence comes from Pseudomonas sp. CFBP 13710, assembly GCF_014842235.1. NCBI lineage: Bacteria > Pseudomonadati > Pseudomonadota > Gammaproteobacteria > Pseudomonadales > Pseudomonadaceae > Pseudomonas > Pseudomonas sp. CFBP 13710. Next base: position 117,239 of record NZ_JACYVJ010000005.1, read on the forward strand.
GGCCTCGCTAGCGAGCACGCGAAGCAGCTCGCCCGGCCAGTCCAGGCCGACAGTGACGCCGGTGGCCAGCGGTGCGCTGCCATCGTTGCGACGCACTACGGTGATTTCGCCGAGCACCGTTTCCAAGCGGTACAGCCACTGGCTGCCGAGAAAATAGCGGGTCACGATACGGCCCTGGATGCGCCCATCACCGGCGTTGCAGAAATCGATCTTCTCCGGGCGCAGGCTCAACATCAGTTCGCCTTCCCCGGCCTGTGCCAAGACCTGGGGCTGGCCCAGCGCGTCGTACTCGCCGGGCAGCAGGTTGGCCTTGCCGACGAAACCGGAAATGAACGGCGTGCGCGGGTGCTCGTAGAGCTTGTAGGGCTCGTCGATCTGAGTGACCTGACCGGCTTGCATCACCACCACCCGGTCGCTGATCGATAAGGCTTCGGCCTGGTCGTGGGTCACCATCAGGGTGGTGATGCCGACTTCACACTGGATGCGGCGAATCTCGAACTGCATTTCCTCGCGCAGGCTCGCGTCGAGGTTGGACAATGGCTCGTCGAGCAGCAGCACCGGCGGCTGGATCACCAAGGCCCGAGCCAGGGCCACCCGCTGGCGCTGGCCCCCGGACAGCTCGCGTGGGTAACGGTCGGCATGGACGGTCAGGCGCACCAGCGCCAGCACCTGGTCGACACGGGTGCGGATGTCGCTGCTGCCAACCTTGCGCATCTTCAGGCCGAAGGCCACGTTGTCGCGCACGCTCATGTGCGGGAACAGCGCGTAGCTCTGGAACACCACGCCAAGGCCACGGCTGCTGGGTTTGGCATGGGTGATATCGCGGCCGTCGAGCACGATCCGGCCGCTGGTGACATCGACGAAGCCGGCGATCATCTGCAGCGTGGTGGTCTTGCCGCAACCCGAAGGGCCGAGCAGCGAGACGAACTCGCCCTGGCTGACGCTCAGGTCGGTCGCTACCACGGCCTGCACGGGTCCGTAGCGTTTGCACAGTGCTTGAAGTTCGAGAAAGGCCATGGCTGCGTTCCACCTGTCGTTGTCGGCCGCATGTGCGGTGCGTTGATCGAGGGCAGAGGCGAAAGGGGTCCTGCAATGGGGTGGCGCTCGTTCTGAGTCGGCTGCCGGCTATTGTTGGTCTCGCCCCGTGGACGCAGAGTAGGACGAAGACTAGGATGGCGAAAGCGCTTATTTCACTGAGCGGATGGTTATTTTCAGATTAATCCTTTCAATGAAATCGGATGAATAAAACATGAATAACGATTCCACTGAGCGGAATTCTGAGCCAAGCACAGGCGGTGTCTCCCGGTTGTTTGCCGTATTGCGTGGATTGTCTGCAGCGCCCGCCGAGGGCGAGCGCGTCATCCAGCTCGCCGAGCGCATCGGTCTGTCGCAACCCACTACGCACCGCTTGTTGCGCGGGCTGGTAGAGGAGGGCATGGTCGAGCAGGATGTACGCAGCAAGCGCTATCGGCTGAGCCTGGAGTTCTTCGCCCTGGCCGCCCGCGCCGGCAATGGCAGCAACCTGCGCGAACTGGCGCGCCCCAGCCTGCTGCGGCTGTCGGCGTCTTTGGGTGACTCGCTGTTTCTGCTGGCGCGCAGTGGTTTCGATGCCATCTGCCTGGACCGTAGCGAAGGGCCCTACCCGATACGCACCTTCACCGGCGACATCGGTGGCCGCGTTGCGCTGGGGGTAGGGCAAGGCAGCCTGGCGATCCTCGCGTTCCTACCCGAAGACGAGCGCGAAACCGTGATCCACTACAACCTGCCCCGGCTCAGGGACCTGCACCTGTACGACGAGGTGCTGTTGCGTTCGGAAGTCGACAGCGTGCGCAAGCTCGGCTATGCCGCGCGCAACACCGGCGTGCTGCCCGGCATGGCGGGCCTGGCGGTGCCGATACTCGACCGCAACGGCCACGCGGTGGCGGCCCTCAGTGTTGCCACCATCAGCGATCGACTTGGCCCCGACCGTCTACCCACCGTGGTCGAACTGCTCAAGCGCGAAGCTGCTGCCATCGGCCCACGGCTGAACCCCTTCGACCCGACCCTGCGCAGGCCCTCGCAGACCTTCGGCAAGGTCTGAAGGGCCGCCGTGCCCGGCGTGCCCCTGTTCGCGCAGACGCTTGTAAAGCGTATTGCGGCTGACTCCCAAGCGCCTGGCCAGGCGCGAGATGTTGCCGTCGCTGGCCTGCAGCAGTTCGCCCAGGTCACTGACCTTGGCCAGGGTCAGCAGCGGGCGCGGCAAGGCCTGTTCCTGCGCCGGCAGTTGGCCCGCCTCGCGAAGAAAATCCTCGGGCAGATGGTCCAGGCCTATCACCTCCTCATCGGCCAGGACCAGCGCGACCTTGACCACCGCAGACAACTGACGCACGTTGCCAGGCCATGGGTGGGCCATGAATGCGGCCCACACCTGGGCACTGAAACCGGCGCTCTGCTGGGGTTCGCGGTGCGACTCCCACACCTGTTCGATGAGCTCGCGCTTGTCGCTGCGCGCGTGCAGGGTCGGCAGGTGCAGGGTCATGCCAGCCAGGCGGTAGTAGAGGTCTTCGCGGAACAAGCCGGCCTGCACCCGCTGGCGCAGATCCTCATGGGTCGCAGAAATCAGACGAATGTCGACCGGTATCGGGTCGCCACAGCCCAGCGGCTGGATGCAGCGCTCCTGCAATACGCGCAGCAGCCGCGCCTGGGTCGGCAACGGCATGTCGCCGATCTCGTCGAGGAACAGAATGCCCTTGTCGGCCTTGCGCACCAGGCCAGGGCTGCCCTTCTGGCTGGCACCGGTGAAGGCACCACGCTCGTAGCCAAACAGTTCCGACTCCACCAGCTCGGCGGGAATCGCCGCACAGTTGACCGCAATCAGCGGGCACGACGCGCGGCTGCTGGCCCGGTGCAGGGCCTTGACCAGCACTTCCTTGCCGGTACCGGTGTCGCCGCGCAGCAGCAACGGCACGTCCTTTTCCAAAAGGCGCAGACCCTGCTGCATGGCTTTGTCCAGGCGCGGGTCGGTGCCACGTTGCGCTGCAGCCGGCGCCGGGCAGGGTGAAACCGGCTTCTTGAGCAGACACTGCAACCGGTTGCGCCCTGGCGGTTGCAGGGCGAACGTGCGCTCCGGCGGGTGGTCGAGCAGTGCCTGCGGCGTCAGTCGGAACACCTGCTGCACGGTCAAGCCCGGAAGCTCGACACCCAGCAGGCTGTCGGCACGACGATTGGCCGCCAGCACGTGACCGTTGTCGTCGAACACCAGCAGTCCGGCCCACTGGCTGTCGAGGTTGTTGACTCCGGTATTGAAGATCAATTGGTGATGCCGGTCGGCGAACGCCTCGAGAATCAGGCGATTCTCCACCGTCTGGCTCATCATCTTCACCAACCCGAGCGTGTGCGAAGGCGGCAGGTGACTGTCGCTGGAAACGTCCAGCACTGCGACCATTCGCCGTTGCGCGTCGAATATCGGTGACGCCGAGCCGTTCATCAAGCGGTTGGCAAGCAGAAAGTGCTCGTCGGGCTCGACGTGCACGGCCTGGCGGCAGGCCAGCGCAGTGCCGATCGGATTGGTCCCGGCCGATGTTTCCAGCCAGGACGCGCCGGGGACGAAACCGGCATGGCTGTGGGTAGCGCCCGGCTGCTCTCCCCACGACCTGAGCACGCGCGCCTGCGGGTCGGCCAGCCGAATCAGGCAGCGCGAATTGCCCAGGATGTGTTCGTAGTAGGGCAACACCTCGCGATGGGTGGTGTGCAGCAGCGCCTGGTGGCGTTCGAGCATCTGTTGCAGCGCGGCCCGTGGCAGCGGCTCGAAGCGCGGCGCGTGATGGTGCTCGAGCCCCGCTTCGCGACAGCGTGCCCAGGAATCGTGGATGAGCCGGTCATGGGCAAGCATTGGATTGGATACGGACATGGTTCGAGTATCCCGGCACGCGGCCTTGTTGTTTTTGTTCATGCAGTGTTGTTCACGGTTGTTCATTGTCAATGCGCCAGGCGTTCATTTTTGTTCAGTGATGAACCCCGCCTGCCTTGGACACATACCTTCGAACCGTTTGGCTGGCGCTTTCAGCCTTGACTGGCGGCAATTGGCACGCTTATCGCTCTGGGTTTGCCAGCAGTCGTACCGATGCGAAGCCGCAACCGCTTCCAATAATAAAAAAGGCGCCGCCATGTCCCTTGTGCTCGAGCAGGTCACTCGTCGTGTGGAAAATCAGCTGTACATCGACAATGCGTCGCTGGTGCTGGAACCCGGTTCGTTCAACGTTCTGCTGGGACGTACCCTGTCTGGAAAGACCAGCCTCATGCGGCTGATGGCCGGCCTGGACAAACCTGACCAGGGCCGCGTATTGATGAACGGTGTGGACGTGACCGGCAAACCGGTGCGCCAGCGCAACGTCTCCATGGTCTACCAGCAGTTCATCAACTACCCGACCATGACCGTCTTCGACAACATTGCCTCGCCGCTGCGCCAGGCCGGCATGGCCCGCGAGCAGATCCAGGAGCGCGTGTTGCAGACCGCACGCATGTTGCGGATCGAGCCGTTCCTCAAGCGCCACCCGCTGGAATTGTCCGGTGGCCAGCAACAACGCACGGCCATGGCCCGCGCGCTGGTCAAGGATGCCGAACTGATCCTGTTCGACGAACCGCTGGTGAACCTCGACTACAAGCTGCGCGAAGAACTGCGTTTCGAGATGCGCGAGTTGTTCCTGACCCGCCATACCATTGCCGTGTACGCCACCACCGAACCCAACGAAGCCCTGGCGCTGGGCGGCACCACCACCATTCTTCACGAGGGGCGGGTGATTCAGAGTGGCAGGACGCCGGAGGTCTACCACCGGCCGGCCACGGTGCTCGCGGCCGAGCTGTTTTCCGAACCGCCGATCAACCTGATCGAAGGTCGCATCGGTGGTCAGGAAGTCAGCTTCGCCAACTTCGTTCACTTCGCCCGCAATCTCGACCTGTCCGGCGTCCCCGATGGCGATTACCGCTTCGGCGTGCGACCCAGCCACATCGGCCTGACCCCCAGCAATGACGACGACCTGGAACTGGCGGTAACCGTGGAGCTTGCGGAGATCAGCGGCTCGGAGACGTTCCTGCACGTACGCAACGAGTACTTTTCGCTGGTGCTGCATCTGCCGGGCGTCCACGACTATGCGGTGGACGCGGCCATACCGGTGTACATCCCGACCCACAAGCTGTTCGTGTTCCAGCGCGACGGGCAATTGGTCCAGGCTCCCGGCCTGCGTGTAGCGAGGGCTGCCTGATGGCCGAGATACGTCTGCAGCACCTGGCCCACAGTTACAGCGCCCACCCGGCTGGGCCGGAAGACTATGCCATCCGCGAGATGGATCACATCTGGGAGCAGGGCGGCGCCTACGCCTTGCTCGGCCCGTCCGGGTGCGGCAAATCGACCTTGCTCAACATCATTTCCGGGTTGCTCAGCCCCTCCCACGGGCAGGTGCTGTTCGACGGCAAGGTAGTCAACGAGCTGCCACCCGAGCAGCGCAACATTGCCCAGGTGTTCCAGTTTCCGGTGGTGTACGACACCATGACGGTATTCGACAACCTGGCATTCCCCTTGCGCAACCAGGGCAAGTCCGAGGAACAGGTCAAGGTTCGGGTGCAGGAAGTGGCCGAGGTGCTCGACTTGCAACGCTTGCTGCAGCGCAAGGCGCGCAATCTCAGTGCCGACGAAAAACAGAAAGTGTCGATGGGCCGTGGCCTGGTACGCGACGACGTCTCGGCGATCCTCTTCGATGAACCGCTGACGGTCATCGACCCGCACCTGAAATGGAAACTGCGGCGCAAGCTCAAGCAGATCCACGAGCAGTTCAACATCACCATGGTCTACGTTACCCACGACCAGCTCGAGGCATCCACCTTCGCCGACAAGATCGCGGTCATGTACGGCGGTCAGATCGTCCAGTTCGGCACCCCGCGCGAGCTGTTCGAGCGACCGGCGCACACCTTCGTCGGCTACTTCATCGGCAGCCCCGGCATGAACCTCGTCGATGTCCAGCCCGAGCGTGGTGGGGTCGGTTTCGGCGGCATTCATGTGCCCTTGTCGGAGGCCTTGCAGGCGCGCATTGCCCAGGGCGGCTGGCAACGCCTGCAGATCGGCATCCGTCCGGAGTTCATCCGGGTCTGGGACGAAGGCTTCGAGGCGGCCCTGCACAGCGAACGGGTCCATCTGGAAGACCTGGGCACCTACAAGATTCTCACCCTGCTGCTCGGCGGCCAGACCTTCAAGGTGCGTTTGCCCGAGGACCGCACCGTGCCCGAGGGCACGGTGTTCATCAGCTTTCCCGCGCAGTGGCTGATGGTCTATGCCGATGACCGCCTGCTGGAGGTGAAGCCATGAACAAGGTTCAGAACAACAAGGCCTGGTGGCTGGTGCTGCCGGTGTTCCTGCTGGTGGCGTTCAGCGCCGTGATTCCGATGATGACCGTGGTCAACTATTCGGTGCAGGACATCTTCGACCAGTCCAGCCGCTACTTCGTTGGCGCCGACTGGTACCGCCAGGTCCTCCAGGACCCGCGCCTGCACGATTCGCTGCTGCGCCAGTTCATCTATTCGGGCTGCGTGCTGCTGATCGAGATACCCCTGGGCATCGCCATCGCCCTCACCATGCCGGCCAAGGGCCGCTGGTCGTCGCTGTGCCTGATCGTCATGGCCATTCCGCTGCTGATTCCGTGGAACGTGGTAGGCACCATCTGGCAGATCTTCGGCCGCGCCGACATCGGCTTGCTGGGCTACACGCTCAACGCCATGGGCATCAGCTACAACTATGCGTCCAACACCGTGGACGCCTGGGTCACGGTGCTGGTCATGGATGTGTGGCACTGGACTTCGCTGGTGGCGCTGCTGTGCTATTCGGGCCTGCGCGCCATCCCCGACGTCTACTACCAGGCTGCGCGTATCGACCGCGCCTCGAACTGGGCGGTGTTCCGCCACATCCAGTTGCCGAAGATGAAAAGCGTGCTGCTGATCGCGGTCATGCTGCGCTTCATGGACAGTTTCATGATCTACACCGAACCCTTCGTGCTGACCGGTGGCGGCCCGGGCAACGCCACCACGTTCCTCAGCCAGACCCTGACGCAGATGGCCGTGGGTCAGTTCGACCTCGGCCCGGCCGCGGCCTTCTCGCTGGTGTACTTCCTGATCATCCTGCTGGTGTCATGGCTGTTCTATACCGCCATGACCCACAACGACAAGCAAGGTTGAGGCAGCCATGAGCAAGCGCAAACTGATCCCCCTGCTGCTGTACATCCTGTTTTTGCTGGTGCCCATCTACTGGTTGCTGAACATGTCGTTCAAGAGCAACGGTGAAATCCTCGGTGGGCTGACCCTGTTTCCCCACGAATTCACCCTGGCCAACTATCGGGTGATCTTCACCGACCCCAGCTGGTACACCGGCTACATCAATTCGCTGTACTACGTGAGCCTCAACACGCTGATCTCGCTCAGCGTCGCGCTGCCGGCGGCCTATGCGTTTTCGCGTTACCGCTTTCTAGGCGACAAGCACCTGTTCTTCTGGCTGCTGACCAACCGCATGGCGCCGCCTGCGGTGTTCCTGCTGCCGTTTTTCCAGCTGTACTCATCCATCGGCCTGTTCGACACGCACATCGCCGTCGCGCTCGCGCACTGCCTGTTCAACGTACCGCTGGCGGTGTGGATTCTCGAAGGCTTCATGTCCGGCGTGCCGAAGGAGATCGACGAAACCGCCTACATCGATGGCTACAGCTTTCCGAAATTCTTCGTGAAGATCTTCATGCCGCTGATTGGCTCGGGTATCGGTGTAACGGCCTTCTTCTGCTTCATGTTCTCGTGGGTGGAATTGCTCCTGGCGCGCACCCTGACTTCGGTCAATGCCAAGCCGATCGCGGCGGTGATGACCCGTACCGTTTCAGCCTCGGGCATCGACTGGGGTGTGCTGGCCGCGGCCGGCGTGCTGACCATCGTGCCCGGCATGCTGGTGATCTGGTTCGTTCGCAACCATGTGGCCAAGGGCTTCGCCCTGGGCCGCGTATGAGGAGCCTGTGATGGAGTGGATGGCCTGGACTCTACCGACTGCCCTGTTCTTCGGCGCCATCGCGCTGTTGCTCGCCGGCATGACGTTCTATGAATTGCGCTCGCCCTGCACCGAGCGGCGCGGGTTCCTGCCGATCGCGACCACTCGCGGCGATCGGTTGTTCATCGGTCTTCTCGGTAGCGCCTACCTGCACCTGCTGGTGATCGGCGTTACCGACTGGAGCATCTGGGTCGCCTCGGCGCTGTCCCTGGTGTGGTTGCTGGCGGTAATGCGTTGGGGCTGAGCCACACGGGTCTGCGCGACGCAAAAATTCCAAACAGGAGGTCACTATGTACAAGAACAACAACAAACTGCGACATAGCATTGCCCTGGCGACCGCGCTGGCGTGTGCCGGGCTGAGCGCCGCGGCTTGGGCGGATGCCTATGAAGACGCGGCGAAGAAATGGGTAGGCGCCGAATTCAAGCCATCCACCCTCACGCCCGAGCAACAGATGGCGGAGATGCAATGGTTCATCGAGGCCGCCAAGCCGTTCCGAGGCATGAACATCAACGTGGTGTCCGAAACCCTCACTACCCATGAATACGAAGCCAAGACCCTGGCCAAGGCGTTCAGCGAGATCACCGGGATCAAGCTCACCCACGACCTGTTGCAGGAAGGCGATGTGGTCGAGAAGCTGCAGACGCAGATGCAGTCGGACAAGAACATCTACGATGGCTGGGTCAACGATTCGGATTTGATCGGTACTCACTTTCGCTACGGCAAGAGCGAATCGATCACCGACATGATGGCCAGTCCCGAGGGCAAGAAGGCCACCTCGCCGACCCTCGACCTCAAGGATTTCATCGGCATCTCGTTCACCACCGCGCCCGACGGCAAGGTCTATCAACTGCCCGACCAGCAATTCGCCAACCTGTACTGGTTCCGTGCCGACTGGTTCGAGCGCCCGGAACTGAAGAAGAAGTTCAAGGAAATCTACGGCTACGAACTCGGTGTCCCGGTCAACTGGTCGGCTTACGAGGACATCGCCAAGTTCTTCTCCGAGGACGTCAAGGAGATCGACGGCAAACGCATCTACGGGCACATGGACTACGGCAAGAAAGACCCCTCTCTGGGTTGGCGCTTCACCGATGCCTGGTTCTCCATGGCCGGCGGTGGCGACAAGGGCCTGCCCAACGGCTTGCCGGTGGACGAGTGGGGCATTCGCGTGGAGGACTGCCATCCGGTGGGTTCCAGCGTGACCCGTGGCGGCGACACCAACGGCCCGGCAGCCGTCTATGCGACGCAGAAATACGTCGACTGGATGCGTGCCTATGCACCACCCGAAGCTCAGGGCATGACCTTTTCCGAATCCGGTCCGGTACCGGCCCAGGGCAACATCGCCCAGCAGATCTTCTGGTACACCGCCTTCACTGCCGACATGACCAAGCCTGGCCTGCCGGTGATGAATGGCGATGGCACGCCGAAATGGCGCATGGCACCTTCGCCCAAGGGCCCGTACTGGGAAGAGGGCATGAAGCTGGGGTATCAGGACACCGGCGCCTGGACCTTCCTCAAGTCGACGCCCGAGAAACAGCGCCTGGCAGCCTGGCTGTACGCGCAGTTCGTGACGTCGAAGACGGTCTCGCTGAAAAAGACCATCGTCGGCCTGACGCCGATTCGCGAATCGGACATCAATTCCCAGGCCATGACCGATCTGGCACCCAAGCTGGGTGGCCTGGTGGAGTTCTACCGCAGCCCGGCTCGCGTGCAATGGACCCCGACCGGCACCAACGTGCCTGACTATCCGCGTCTGGCGCAGTTGTGGTGGAGCCACATTTCCGAGGCAGCCAGCGGCGAGAAGACCCCACAGCAGGCGCTCGATGGCCTGGCCAAGGATCAGGACGCGATCATGACGCGCCTGGAACGCAGCAAGGTGCAACCCGTGTGCGGGCCGAAGATGAACCCCGAGCGCGACGCCCAGTACTGGTTCGACCAGCCCGGCGCACCCAAGCCCAAACTGGCCAACGAAAAGCCTCAGGGTCAAACCGTGGGCTACGCCGAACTGGTCAAATCGTGGGAGGATGCAAGAAAGTAGCCGCAGGCGCGGTCAGCGGCCAGGAAAGCCGCGCTGCGATTGGCCTGCCACACCGCGCCGTTCTTTTCGCGGCCACAGGCCGCTCCCACGGAAGATTGATGCCCCGTAGGAGCGGTCAGCGGCCGCGAAAGCCGCGCTGCGGTGCAACGGATACAGCGCGCATCAGGGTTTACATCACTGGTGCAGCGTTTCTGCTGCATACAGGGTGTTTTCCAGCAGGCAGGCGCGGGTCATCGGACCTACGCCGCCTGGGACTGGAGTGATCCAGCCGGCGCGGGGCAGGGCAGTGTCATACACCACGTCGCCCACCAGCTTGCCATCGGCCTGGCGATTGATGCCCACGTCGATCACGATCGCACCTTCCTTGATCCATTCGCCCTTCACCAGCCCTGGCTTGCCCGCGGCAACCACCACCAGATCGGCGCGGCCCACGTGGCCCGCCAGGTCCTTGGTGAACCGATGAGTCACGGTCACGGTGCAGCCTGCCAGCAGCAACTCCATGGCCATGGGTCGTCCAACGATGTTGGAGGCACCCACCACTACCGCGTCCATGCCATACAGATCCTGGCCAGTGCTTTCCAGCAGGGCCATGATGCCCTTGGGCGTGCACGGACGCAGCAACGGAATGCGCTGGGCCAGGCGGCCGACGTTATAGGGATGGAAACCATCGACGTCCTTGTCCGGACGGATGCGCTCGAGCAGCAGCGAGGCGTCCAGATGCTCGGGCAGCGGCAACTGCAACAGAATGCCGTCGATCTCGGTGTCGGCATTGAGCGTGTCGATCAGCGTCTCGAGCTCAATCTGCGAGGTGGTGCTCGGCAGGTCGAAGGCCCGGGAAACGAAACCGACTTCCTCGCAGTCCTTGCGCTTGTGCGAAACATAGACCTGGGACGCGGGGTCGGTACCCACCAGAATCACCGCAAGGCCCGGCGTGCGCAGGCCTTGCCGACGACGCTCGGCAACCTGATGAGCGATCTGCCGACGCAGGTTGGCGGCGATCGTCTTGCCGTCGATAAGTTGTGCAGTCATGACGCGTGATTAACCATCGAAAAGGAATGAAAATGTGCGCGCATTCTCGCATGTCGCACGCCCAGGGCAAAGGCGCTTGCTTCGCGAAACCTCCTAAGCCCTTTAATTAAATGAATTTTTTTCAAAAAAGAGTTGACGACCCCAAGGCTCGCCTATAACATTCGTCGCACTTGTCGGGCAGGGCCTAGCACTGGTGAAGAAGGTAGAGTAAAACAGGCGGTTTCAAGGCTTGTTTGTCATCACCGACTGAAGCTCTGGATTTGTAATCTGCAAGGACTACAGACTCAAAAGCGCCCGTAGCTCAGCTGGATAGAGCATCCGCCTTCTAAGCGGATGGTCGCAGGTTCGAGTCCTGCCGGGTGCGCCATTAGGCAGCTTTGGCACAAGTAACGCAGTAAACGCAATATGGTGGGCGTAGCTCAGTTGGTAGAGCACAGGATTGTGACTCCTGTTGTCGTGGGTTCGATCCCCATCGTCCACCCCATATTTCGAAAGGCGCCCGATTCTTACCGATCCGGCGCCTTTGCTTTAAAAGCTACACGCGGACGTGGTGGAATTGGTAGACACACTGGATTTAGGTTCCAGCGCCGCAAGGTGTAAGAGTTCGAGTCTCTTCGTCCGCACCAACCCGTACAGCCAGGCCTAGGCCTGCTGCGCAACGTGAAAGCCGCCTTCGGGCGGCTTTTTCGTGTCTGCGTTTCAGTCGACGAGTCACGCCTCTACGGGCTGGACCATGCTGAAGGTGATGACATTGCCGTTCTGCTCGACGCTCAGGTTGCCACTGTGCGCAACCGCGATGGCCTGAGAAATGTACAGCCCGATCCCCAGGCCGTTCTTGTTGCGCAGGTTTTCACTGCTGTGCGGCTTGAACGGCTGGAACAGCGTCGACAGGCGCTCGGGGGCCACCGGGGTGGTCTGGTTGAGGACCGACAGCCGCGTGTTGTTTTGCTCCGTGCTCAAGCTGATCAGTACCGGCGTATCCGGCGTGCCATGGTAGCGGGCGTTGCCCAGCAGGTTGGTGATGACCTGCGCGTAGCGGTCCGGATCGACCATGGCGCGCACATCCGGTTGGATGCGTGCCTCGATGGTCAGGCCAGGGAAAGCCACCGCCGTTTCATCGACGATGCTTTCGACCAGCGCCGACAGATCGGTTTCAACCCGATTGACCATGATGCCGAGGCCGGACTGCAGGCGGCTCATCTCAAGGATCTGGCTGATCAGCCGTTCCATGCGACCACTGGAGTGGCTGATGTGCTTGCGCAGTTCGGTGTCGCGCGTCTCGCTCGAGGACAACATGGCCGCAGCCATGGAAATCGACTGCAGCGGATTGCGCAGGTCATGGCCGAGCATGGCGATCAGGCGCTGACGCATGCCATCGATCTCGCTGGCACGGCTCAGGCACAATTCGACCAGGTCGCGTCGCAGCTTCTCGGCAATGGTGATATCGGTATCGCCCCAGTTGGCCGAACGCCCACGCACCACTTCTTCCCAAGCCTCGAAGGAGCCCCGTGGCGTCAGGCGTGGCCCGGACGGCCCGACCTTGACGATTTTCTCCGGCTTGCCGCCCCAGCGCACATTGTTGATTTCTTCCTTGCGCAGCCAAATCACCCAGCCCGATTCCTGGCGATGGAAACGGACCGCCAGAATGCCGCAGTAGCCGCTGGTATTGCGTTCACTCTCTGAACCCTGCCAATTGTCGGTGTGGAAGACCTCGAGGTTCGGGTCCTGCTCGACGTGCTCCAGCACTTGGCGACACAGTGGGTCGAAGTGCCCGCCGATGCTTTGGGTGCGACCCGACATGACCACTGCGGCGCCATCGCAGGGTATCAGCGCGGCAATGTTGTCCGGCTCGCCCGCCAATGCACTGACCAGGTCTTCGGAGTCGCGCGCCAGGGTCATGAGTTTTTGTTGCTGGTCGCTCGCCTGCTTCAAGGTCTGGGTGGCCAGGTTGTGCTCCAACCGCTCGACCAGCGCGCTGCACACCTGCGAGATGACCTGAAAAGACATGCGCAATGGATGCGCCATCGTCTTGGGTGCCATGTGATGGCAGGAGAACAGCCCCCACAGCTTGCCGCCGACGACGATCGACACGCTCATCGAGGCGCGCACGCCCATGTTGGTCAGGTATTCGCAGTGAATCGGCGAAACGCTGCGCAGGGTGCTGAAGCTGAGGTCGAACGGCTGGCCGGTCCGTGGGTCGAGAGACGGCGTCAATGGCGCTGGCGCATAGGCCACGTCGGCGATCAGGCGAATCGGGTTGAGTATATAAAGCAGGCGTGCCTGGGCAGGGATGTCCGATGCCGGGTAGCGCTGGCCCAGGTAGCTCTCGAGGTCTTCGCGGTGGGCCTCGGCGATGACTTCGCCAGACAGGTCGGGGCGAAAACGGTAGGCCATGACCCGGTCGAAACCTGTCATGTTGCGGATTTCGGCAGTCACGCGGCTCAGCAGTGCGTCGATGTCGTGGCGGTTCTGCATCTGGCTGATGATGCGCTGCGCGTACAGGGCGAACTGGCTGAACGAGCCGCTGGCGGTCCGACGCGGTTCGAACTCCAGATACAGGACCTGCAGATGGCGATGGGCAACCACGTCGAACAGGCGGCCAAGCAGGACACTCTCGACGCTGTTCGCCCAGTGATCACTGCTGGCAAGGCCCTCGGCGATCAAGGCCAGGGCATCGGCGCCCAGCAGTTCGCTGTTCGGGGTAGTGCCCGGCAATACATCCAATCCGGTGATGGCCATCAGGTTGGCGCTGCGAGTCAGCACGCGACCTTCGCCGTCCAGTGCGATCAGCGCGCCGTGAGGCTGAATGGCCCCGGGCCGATGAATGGGCTCGTCCTCGCAATTGGCGAGGGAGACCGGCGTGTCAGGGCTTATGGCCATGAGGGTCCTGCAAGAATAGAGGTTGCTACGGGAAGCGACAGAATGGCCGAGATCTCCACGTGGAAGTGCAAGGTAATGGCTTTATCCTTTGCATAGGATACCAGCGAGCCTGAGATTATCTTGCAAAACTTGTCCGTCAGGGCATTTGCAGGCCTGGGCCAGCCTTCTTTTGCTGCCGTTTGACGGTTTCTTCAGCGACTTTGTGCGCATCCATGTGCATAGGGTGACTTCTTGAGTTCGAGCCTCTAGAATGCTTGCCCTTGATCTGGGGTCGGAAATGGCCGGCTAACGTCTGTGCAACGAGGAAAATCCATGCAAGTTTCTGTTGAAAACACTTCCGCTCTCGAGCGCCGCATGACCATCGGCGTTCCCGCCGAGCGCATCGAGGCCGAAGTCAACAAGCGTCTGCAACAGACCGCCCGTAACGCCAAGATCCCGGGCTTCCGTCCAGGCAAGGTGCCTATGAGCGTCATCCGTCAGCGCTACGAGGCTGACGCGCGCCAGGAAGCTCTGGGCAACGTCATCCAGGCTTCCTTCTATGAAGCCGTGGTCGAGCAGAAGCTCAATCCAGCCGGCGCACCCGCCGTCGAGCCGAAAGTGTTCGAGAAGGGCAAGGACCTGGAATACATCGCCACCTTCGAAGTGTTCCCCGAGTTCGAAGTCGGCGCGTTCGACAGCATCGAAGTCGAGCGTCTGAGCGCCGACGTCGCCGACAGCGACCTGGACAACATGCTCGAAGTGCTGCGCAAGCAGAACGTACGCTACGAGCAGACCGATCGCGCCGCGCAGACCGAAGACCAGCTGAACATCGACTTCGTCGGCAAGATCGAAGGCGAAGAGTTCTCCGGTGGTTCCGCCAAAGGTACCCAGCTGGTTCTGGGTTCGGGCCGCATGATTCCTGGTTTCGAAGACGGCCTGGTCGGCGCCAAGGCCGGTGAAGAGAAGGTCCTGAACCTGAGTTTCCCCGAGGACTACCAGAACCTCGAGCTGGCCGGCAAGGCCGCCGAGTTCACCGTCACCGTCAACAGCGTTTCCGAAGCCAAACTGCCAGAGCTGAACGAAGAGTTCTTCGGCCAGTTCGGCATCAAGGAAACCGGTCTCGACGGCTTCCGCGCCGAAGTTCGCAAGAACATGGAGCGCGAGCTGCGTCAGGCAATCAAGGCCAAGATCAAGAATCAGGTCATGGACGGTCTGGTATCGACCAACCCGATCGAAGTGCCCAAGGCGCTGCTCGACAACGAAGTCGACCGTCTGCGCGTTCAAGCCGTGCAGCAGTTTGGCGGCAACATCAAGCCTGACCAATTGCCGGCCGAGCTGTTCACCGAGCAAGCCAAGCGTCGCGTCGTGCTGGGCCTGATCGTTGCCGAAGTGGTCAAGCAGAACGAACTCAAGCCGGACGAAGCACGCGTGCGCGAGCTGATCCAGGAAATGGCCTCGGCCTACCAGGAGCCTGAGCAAGTTGTATCGTGGTACTACAAAAATGATGAGCAGCTGAACGAAGTCCGTTCGGTTGTGCTGGAAGAACAAGTTGTGGATACTGTTCTGCAGAAAGCCAAGGTGACCGACAAGTCGGTCTCTTACGAAGAAGCGGTCAAGCCGGCGGAAGCAGCACAAGCCGAGTGATCGTTCTCTGAGGTTCGAAAACACCATAAGCCAGCCTTCGCGCTGGCTTATGCGTATTCAAGACATGACTATTTGGGAGTGAGTGCGAGACATGTCCCGCAATTCTTATATTCAGCAGAGCTCTGACATCCAGGCCGCAGGCGGCCTGGTCCCGATGGTTATCGAGCAATCGGCTCGTGGCGAACGTGCGTACGACATCTACTCGCGCCTGCTCAAGGAACGAGTGATCTTCCTGATCGGCCCTGTGGAAGACTACATGGCCAACCTGGTCGCCGCGCAGTTGCTGTTCCTTGAGGCGGAAAACCCGGACAAGGACATCCATCTCTACATCAACTCACCAGGCGGGTCGGTGACGGCGGGGATGTCGATCTACGACACCATGCAGTTCATCAAGCCGGACGTGTCCACCACCTGCATCGGCCAGGCCTGCAGCATGGGCGCGTTCCTGCTTGCCGGTGGCGCCGCGGGCAAGCGTCACTGCCTGCCCAACTCGCGCATGATGATTCACCAGCCGCTGGGCGGTTTCCAGGGCCAGGCCTCGGACATCGAGATCCATGCCAAGGAAATCCTGTTCATTCGCGAGCGTCTCAATTCGCTGCTGGCGCACCACACCGGCCAGAGCATCGAGACCATCGAGAAGGACACCAACCGCGACAATTTCATGAGCGCCGAGCGTGCGGTCGATTACGGTTTGATCGACTCTGTGATGTCCAAGCGCAACTTGCCCGCCTAAGCAGCCAGATGGGGGTGGTGGCCATGTCAGCCACCTGTGGGCTTGAAAAAGCCCGCAATAGCCTTCATCTTGTGTTGCAAGCCTATCGGATTTGGATCGATCGAATGACTGACACCCGCAACGGCGAGGACAACGGCAACAAGCTGCTCTATTGCTCCTTCTGTGGCAAAAGCCAGCATGAAGTGCGCAAATTGATTGCCGGCCCCTCGGTCTTTATCTGCGACGAGTGCGTCGACCTGTGCAACGACATCATCCGCGAGGAGGTGCAGGAAGCCCAGGCCGAGAGCAGCGCGCATAAATTGCCCTCGCCCAAAGAAATAAGCGGCATCCTGGATCAGTACGTGATTGGCCAGGAGCGCGCGAAGAAGGTTTTGGCGGTAGCGGTGTACAACCACTACAAGCGCCTGAACCAACGTGACAAGAAGAACGACGACGTCGAGCTTGGCAAGAGCAACATCCTGCTGATCGGCCCGACCGGTTCAGGCAAGACCTTGCTGGCTGAAACTCTGGCTCGCCTGCTCAACGTGCCGTTCACCATCGCCGATGCCACCACCCTGACCGAAGCCGGTTACGTGGGTGAGGACGTCGAGAACATCATCCAGAAGCTGCTGCAGAAGTGCGACTACGACGTAGAGAAAGCCCAGATGGGCATTGTCTACATCGACGAAATCGACAAGATTTCGCGCAAGTCGGACAACCCGTCCATCACCCGTGACGTTTCGGGCGAAGGCGTGCAGCAGGCGCTGTTGAAGCTGATCGAGGGCACCGTGGCCTCGGTACCGCCGCAAGGTGGTCGCAAGCATCCTCAGCAGGAGTTTCTGCAGGTCGACACGCGCAACATCCTGTTCATCTGTGGTGGTGCATTTTCCGGCCTGGAAAAAGTCATCCAGAATCGCTCCACCCAAGGTGGTATTGGTTTCGGTGCCCAGGTGCGCAGCAAGCAGGAAGGCAAGAAGGTCGGCGAGTCGCTGCGTGAAGTGGAGCCGGACGATCTGGTCAAGTTCGGGCTGATCCCCGAGTTCGTCGGTCGTCTGCCGGTTCTGGCAACGCTGGACGAACTGGACGAGGCGGCACTGATCCAGATCCTTACCGAACCGAAGAACGCGCTGACCAAGCAGTACGGCAAGTTGTTCGAAATGGAAGGCGTGGATCTCGAGTTCCGCAGCGATGCCTTGAAGTCCGTTGCTCGTCGTGCTCTTGAGCGCAAGACTGGTGCGCGAGGCCTGCGTTCGATTCTCGAAGGCGTTCTGCTCGACACCATGTATGAAATTCCTTCGCAGACCGATGTAAGCAAAGTGGTCATCGATGAGAGCGTGATCGAAGGGACGTCCAAGCCGCTGTTGATCTACGAAAACAGCGAGCCGCCGGCGAAGGCTGCACCCGACGCCTGATCGACAATCTGAGCTGGAACAAGGAAGGGGCCTACGGGCCCCTTTCGTTTTTCAGACAGTGAACTTGTTTTTTGCGGGGCGAGCCCCCACATTGAAGGCATGCTCAATTCCATCTGTTTACGGCCTTCGGGGCCGCTGTAGAGGCGAAATCATGAAGACAACCATCGAATTGCCTCTCCTGCCATTGCGTGATGTCGTCGTCTATCCGCATATGGTTATCCCGCTGTTTGTGGGTCGTGAGAAGTCCATCGAAGCCCTCGAGGCGGCGATGTCTGGCGAAAAGCAGATCCTTTTGCTCGCGCAGAAGAATCCCGCCGATGATGATCCAGGTGAGGACGCCCTGTACCGTGTCGGTACCGTTGCCACCGTTCTGCAGCTACTCAAGCTGCCTGACGGCACCGTCAAGGTGCTGGTCGAAGGCGAGCAGCGCGGCAGCGTCGAGCAGTTCCTGGAGATCAACGGCCACGTTCGCGCCGAAGTGCAATTGATCGACGAAGTCGATGCGCCGGATCGCGAGTCCGAAGTGTTCGTGCGCACGCTGCTGGGTCAGTTCGAGCAGTACGTGCAGTTGGGCAAGAAGGTCCCTGCCGAGGTGCTGTCCTCGCTGAACAGCATCGATGAGCCTGGCCGCCTGGTCGACACCATGGCCGCGCACATGGCGCTGAAAATCGAACAGAAGCAGGAGATCCTCGAGATCATCGAGTTGCCGGCGCGTGTCGAACACGTACTGGCACTGCTGGATGCCGAGATCGACCTGCTGCAGGTCGAGAAGCGCATTCGCGGGCGGGTCAAGAAGCAGATGGAGCGCAGCCAGCGCGAGTACTATCTGAACGAGCAGATGAAGGCCATTCAGAAAGAGCTGGGCGATGGCGAGGAAGGGCACAACGAAGTCGAAGAGCTGAAAAAGCGCATCGACGCGGCGGGCCTGCCCAAGGACGCCCTGGCCAAGGCCACGGCCGAGTTGAACAAGCTCAAGCAGATGTCGCCGATGTCTGCAGAAGCAACGGTGGTGCGGACTTACATCGACTGGCTGGTGCAGGTGCCTTGGCAGGCGCAGAGCAAGGTGCGCCTCGACCTGGCTCGCGCCGAAAGCATTCTTGATGCCGATCACTACGGGCTCGAAGAGGTCAAGGAACGCATCCTCGAATACCTCGCTGTGCAGAAGCGCGTGAAGAAAATCCGTGGCCCTGTGCTGTGCCTGGTCGGGCCGCCCGGTGTGGGCAAGACCTCCCTGGCCGAATCCATCGCCCATGCCACCAACCGCAAGTTCGTGCGCATGGCCTTGGGCGGTGTTCGCGACGAAGCCGAGATTCGCGGTCACCGTCGTACCTACATCGGTTCGATGCCTGGTCGTCTGATTCAGAAGATGACCAAGGTGGGGGTCCGCAATCCGCTGTTCCTGCTCGACGAGATCGACAAGATGGGCAGCGACATGCGCGGCGATCCGGCCTCGGCGCTGCTGGAAGTGCTCGATCCAGAGCAGAACCATAATTTCAACGATCACTACCTGGAAGTCGACTACGACCTTTCCGACGTGATGTTCCTGTGCACCTCGAACTCGATGAACATTCCGCCGGCGTTGCTCGACCGGATGGAAGTGATCCGTCTGCCCGGCTACACCGAAGACGAGAAGATCAACATCGCGATCAAGTACCTGTCGCCCAAGCAGATCGAAGCCAACGGCTTGAAAAAGACCGAAGTCGAGATCGACGTCGAGGCGATCCGCGACATCATTCGCTACTACACCCGCGAAGCGGGCGTGCGAGGCCTGGAGCGTCAGATCGCCAAGATCTGCCGCAAGGTGGTGAAGGAACATGCACACCTGAAGAAATTCACCGTCAAGGTCACCGCCGAATCGCTGGAGCACTTGCTGGGCGTGCGCAAGTTCCGCTACGGCCTGGCCGAGCAGCAGGACCAGGTGGGTCAGGTCACCGGCCTTGCCTGGACTCAGGTGGGCGGCGAGTTGCTGACCATCGAGGCTGCCGTGGTTCCCGGCAAGGGCCAGCTGATCAAGACCGGTTCGCTGGGTGACGTGATGGTCGAGTCCATCACGGCGGCGCAGACGGTGGTACGCAGCCGCGCCAAGAGCCTGGGTATCGCGCCGGACTTCCATGAGAAGCACGACACGCATATCCACATGCCCGAAGGCGCCACGCCCAAGGACGGTCCGAGTGCCGGTGTCGGCATGTGCACTGCGCTGGTTTCGGCCCTGACCAAGATTCCGGTGCGTGCCGATGTCGCCATGACCGGCGAGATCACCCTGCGTGGCCAAGTATTGGCCATCGGTGGCCTCAAAGAGAAGTTGCTGGCGGCGCATCGTGGTGGAATCAAGACTGTAATCATCCCTGAAGAAAACGTGCGCGATCTCAAGGAAATTCCCGACAATATCAAGCAGGATCTGCAGATTAAACCTGTTAAATGGATTGACGAAGTCCTGCAAATTGCGCTGCAATACGCGCCTGAGCCCTTGCCCGATGTGGCTCCCGAGATTGTCGCCAAGGATGAGAAACGCGATACCGATTCCAAGGAACGAATCAGCACGCATTGAGCCTTGATTTGACTGGGTGGCTTTCTTGACAGTTTTTTAGAGCCCTTGTTATAAAGCGGCACTTGCTGTCTCGACAGCCACCCAGCGCACGTTTCACCACATACTTAGAAACAACTCAAAATATCGATATAAGGGGACTTATAGTGAACAAGTCGGAACTGATTGACGCAATCGCCGCATCTGCTGATATCTCCAAGGCTACAGCTGGCAAGGCGCTGGACGCCGTGATCGAATCCGTTACGGGCGCCCTTAAATCCGGTGATTCGGTTGTGTTGGTAGGTTTCGGTACGTTCTCCGTGACTGATCGCCCGGCGCGCACCGGTCGCAACCCGCAAACCGGCAAGGCGCTGGAAATCGCGGCTGCCAAGAAGCCCAGCTTCAAAGCCGGTAAAGCCCTGAAAGAAGCTGTCAACTAAGCTTCGGCCACGCCTTTGCTACCTGCTGCCAGGCCATGCCGGCAACAGGAGTGGAGCTGAGCAAGCTCCGCGAGTTACGAGAAGGCGCATCCTCGGATGCGCCTTTCTTCTATCCGGATTCCTATTACTCTCCGCGGTCGCTCTATCTGTACGACCGTTTTCGGGGGATGCATGCTGCAGAACATCAGGGATAACTCCCAGGGCTGGATTGCCAAGACCATCATCGGTTTGATCATCGTGTTGATGGCGCTTACCGGTTTCGACGCGATCTTCCAGGCCGCCAGCCACAGCCAGGACGCTGCCAAGGTCAACGGTGACGAGATCACCTTGAACGAGCTCAGCCAGGCCACCGAGATGCAACGTCGCCAGCTGATGCAACAGCTGGGCAAGGATTTCGATCCGGCCCTGCTCGACGACAAGATGCTGCGCGAAGCGGCCCTCAAGGGCCTGATCGACCGCAAGTTGCTGCTGCAAGGCGCACATGACGCCAAGTTCGCCTTCTCCGAAGGCGCGCTCGACCAGATCATGCTGCAGACACCGGAATTCCAGGTTGACGGCAAGTTCAGCGCCGAACGTTTCGACCAGGTCATCCGCCAGATGGGTTATGGCCGTTTGCAGTTCCGCCAGATGCTTTCCGAAGAGATGCTCATCAGCCAGCTGCGCGCCGGCCTGGCAGGCAGCAGCTTCGTGACCGACGAGCAGGTTGCTGCTTTCGCCCGTCTCGAGAAGCAGACCCGCGATTTCGCTTCGTTGACCTTCAAGGCTGACCCGTCGGCGACCAAGGTGACCGACGAGGAGATCAAGGCGCACTACGACGAGCACGCCAAGGAGTTCATGAGTCCCGATCAGGTGGTCATCGACTATGTCGAATTGAAGAAGTCTTCGTTCTTCGACCAGATCACCGTGAAGGACGAGGATCTCCAGGACGCCTACCAGAAAGAGATCGCCAACCTGTCCGAGCAGCGCCGTGCCGCGCACATCCTGATCGAAGTCAACGACAAGCTCGATGACGCGCAGGCCAAGGCCAGGATCGAGGAAGTCCAGGCGCGCCTGGAAAAGGGCGAGGACTTTGCCAAGCTGGCCAAGGAAGTCTCACAGGACCCAGGCTCGGCCAACAATGGCGGCGATCTCGGCTTCGCCGGCAATGGCGTGTACGACCCGGCGTTCGAAACGGCGCTCAATGCCTTGAGCAAGGGCCAGGTGTCGGCGCCGGTGCGCACCGATTTCGGCTGGCACCTGATCAAGCTTGAAGACGTGCAGGCGCCGGACGTGCCGACCTTTGCCAGCCTCAAGGCCAAGCTCACCAGCGACCTCAAGACCCAGGAAGTGGAACAGCGCTTCGTCACCGCCACCAAGCAGTTGGAAGACTCGGCGTTCGAAGCCTCCGACCTCGGTCAGCCGGCCCAGGAGCTGGGCCTCAAGGTGCAGACCTCCGAGCCATTCGGCAGGGACGGCGGCAGCCAGGGCGTCACGGCGAGTCGCGCAGTTGTCCAGGCTGCGTTCAGCCCCGAAGTGCTGGAAGAGGGTTCCAACAGCGCTGCGCTCGAGCTGGATCCGGAAACCATGGTCGTGGTGCGTGTGAAGGAGCATCGCAAGCCTGCGCAGCTGCCGCTGGAAGCCGTATCCGGGCCGATCCGTACCGAGTTGGCCAGGCAGCACGCTGCAGCCCAGGTGAAGGCCAAGGGCGAAGCATTGCTGGCCGGTTTGCGTGACGGCAAGGTGCCGTTGGCTGCCCGCCAGGACGGGCAGCCGTGGAAAGTGCTGGAGGCGGTCACCCGCGGTCAGGACGGCATCGAGCCGGCCGAGCTGCAGGCGCTGTTCCGCATGCCCAAGCCGCAGGCCAAGGAGAAGCCCGAGTTTACCAGTGTGTCGCTCAAGGACGGCAGCTTCGTGATTCTGCGCCTGGACGGCGTGAACGAGGCTGCTGCGCCCAGTGATGAAGAGAAGACCCAGTATCGCCGGTTCCTGGCGTCGCGTATGGGGCAGCAGGATTTTGCCGCGTATCGCAAGTTGCTGGAAACCAAGGCGGACATCACCAAGTATTGAGGTGATGGATGTTTGAACAAAAGGCCGCGTATGCGGCCTTTTGTTTGTCCAGGCATCGGCGGCGCCCTTTCGCGGCCGATGACCGCTCCTACGGAGATTTCTGAATCTCAGGTAAAAAAACGCCGCTCGAGGTGAGCGGCGTTTTCTTCGATCGAGTGCAGCCTGACGACTTACTCTTCGATATCACCCATGGCGGTGGTGTTGAAGCCGCCGTCCACGTACATGATTTCGCCACTGATGCCCGACGCCAGGTCGGAGCACAGGAACGCGCCGGCGTTGCCGACTTCGTCGATGGTGACGTTGCGGCGCAGCGGGGTCTGCGCCTGGTTGGCGGAGAGCATCTTGCGGAAGTTCTTGATGCCCGAGGCTGCCAGGGTACGGATCGGACCCGCCGATACGGCGTTGACGCGCGTGCCTTCCGGGCCCAGGGAACCTGCCAGGTAACGCACGCCGGCTTCCAGCGAAGCCTTGGCCATGCCCATGACGTTGTAGTTGGGCATGGTGCGCTCGGCGCCCAGGTACGACAGGGTCAGCAGGCTGCCATTGCGGCCTTTCATCATGTCGCGACCGGCCTTGGCCAGTGCCACGAAGCTGTAGGCGCTGATGTCGTGGGCGATGCGGAAGCCTTCGCGGGTGGTGGCCTGGGTGAAGTCGCCATCGAGCTGGTCGCCGGGGGCGAAACCGACGGAGTGAACGATGACGTCCAGGCCGTCCCACTTCTTGCTCAGGGCTTCGAAGACCGAGGCGATCTCAGCATCGCTGGCGACGTCGCAAGGGAAGCACAGATCGGCGCTCGAGCCCCAGCCAGCGGCGAATTCTTCGACGCGGCCCTTGAGCTTTTCGTTCTGGTAGGTGAAGGCAAGTTCAGCACCCTCGCGATGCATGGCGGCAGCGATGCCGGATGCGATGGACAGTTTGCTGGCGACACCGACGATCAGGACGCGCTTACCGGCGAGAAAACCCATGTGTTGTTCCTCTTCAGGTTAATCGACAGCCGTTGGGGCCAAGAAGGCTGCTTCCAACAGCTGCTGTGTATAAGGGTGCTGCGGCGCGGCAAAGATAGCCCGCGCCGCCCCTTGTTCGACGACCTGACCGTGCCGGATCACCATCAGTTGGTGACTCAAGGCTTTGACTACCGCCAGGTCGTGGCTGATAAACAAATAGGTCAGGTTGTATTTCAGTTGCAGTGAACGCAACAGCTCCACTACCTGGCGTTGAACGGTACGATCGAGCGCCGATGTGGGCTCGTCCAGCAGGATCAACGCCGGTTTCAAAACCAAGGCCCGGGCAATGGCGATACGTTGCCGTTGCCCGCCGGAGAACTCGTGAGGGTAACGATGGCGGGTCTGCGGGTCCAGCCCAACCTCCTCGAGCGCGGCAATGATAGCCTGTTCCTGCTCGGCTTCGTTGCCGATCTTGTGTATTCGCAGGCCTTCGCCGACGATCTGGCTCACGCTCATGCGTGGGCTGAGGCTGCCGAACGGGTCCTGGAAGACCACCTGCATCTGCTTGCGCAGCGGTCGTACCTGCTGCTGGGCCAAGCCGTCCAGCGCGGTGCCCTGGAACTGGATCGAGCCACGGCTGGCGATCAAGCGCATGATCGCCAGGCCCAGCGTGGACTTGCCCGAGCCGCTTTCGCCAACGATACCAAGGGTCTGCCCACGGGGCAGGGTGAACTGGATGCCATCGACGGCCTTGACGTGATCCACGGTACGGCCCAGCAATCCCTTCTTGATCGGGAACCACACGCGCAAGGCGTCGACCGCCAGTATCGGCTCGCCGACCGCGGTGGCCGCCGGCTCGCCACTGGGTTCGGCACCCAGCAGAACCTGGGTGTACGGATGCTGCGGCGCTCGAAACAATTCTTCGCACGTAGCCTGTTCGACGATGCGACCGCGCTGCATGACACATACCCGGTGCGCAATTCGCTTCACCAGGTTGAGGTCATGGCTGATCAGCAGCAACGCCATGCCCAGCCGCGCCTGCAGGTCTTTGAGCAGTTCGAGAATCTTCAGTTGCACGGTGACATCGAGTGCGGTGGTGGGCTCGTCGGCAATCAGCAGTTCAGGCTCGTTGGCCAGGGCCATGGCGATCATCACCCGCTGACGCTGGCCGCCGGACAATTCGTGCGGCAACGCCTTGAGGCGCTTGTGCGGTTCGCCGATGCCGACCAGCTCGAGCAATTCCAGGGTGCGCCGGGCAGCGGCGGCCCCGGTGAGCCCTTTGTGCAGGGCCAGCACTTCACCGATCTGCTTGCCGATGTTGTGCAGCGGATTGAGCGAGCTCATCGGCTCCTGGAAGATCATCGCGATGCGGTTGCCACGGATGTGCCTGAGCTGCTTTTCCGGGAGCGTGAGCAGGTCGCGGCCGTTGTAGACGATGGTGCCGCTGGGGTGCTGGGCGAGCGGGTAGGGCAGCAGGCGCAGGATGGAGTGCGCAGTCACCGACTTGCCCGAGCCGCTTTCACCCACCAGCGCGAGGGTTTCGCCACGGCGGATATCGAAGCTGATGTGTTCTACCACCCGTTGCCGACTTTCGCCGGCGACGAACTCGACGGCCAGGTCGCGGACCTCGATCAGATTGTCCTGGCTCATGTCATTTCCTCGGGTCGAAGGCGTCACGGGCCGATTCGCCAATGAACACCAGCAGGCTGAGCATCAGCGCCAGCACGGTGAAAGCACTGATGCCCAGCCAGGGCGCCTGCAGGTTGGACTTGCCCTGGGCGACCAGCTCACCCAGCGATGGCGAACCGGCAGGCAGGCCGAAGCCGAGAAAATCCAGGGCGGTCAGGGTGCCGATCGCGCCCGTCAGGATGAACGGCATGAAGGTCATGGTCGAGACCATGGCGTTGGGGAGGATGTGGCGGAACATGATCGCGCCGTTCTGCATGCCCAGCGCGCGGGCTGCACGCACGTATTCCAGGTTGCGGCCACGCAGGAATTCGGCGCGCACCACGTCCACCAGGCTCATCCAGGAAAACAGCAGCATGATGCCCAGCAGCCACCAGAAATTGGGTTGCACGAAGCTGGCCAGGATGATCAGCAGGTACAGCACCGGCAGGCCGGACCAGATCTCCAGGAAACGCTGGCCTGCCAGGTCCACCCAGCCGCCATAGAAGCCCTGCAGCGCACCGGCGATGACCCCGATGATCGAGCTGGCGATGGTCAGCGTCAGGGCGAACAGGACCGAGATGCGGAAGCCATAGATGACCCGCGCCAGCACGTCGCGCCCCTGGTCGTCGGTGCCCAGCCAGTTCTGCGCGGAAGGCGGCGCCGGTGCCGGTACCCTGAGGTCGTAGTTGATGCTCTGGTAGCTGAACGGGATCGGCGCCCAGAGCGTCCAGCTGTCCTTGGCCTCCAGCAGTTCGCGCAGGTAGGGACTTTTGTAGTTGGCTTCGAGGGGGAATTCGCCGCCGAACGTCGTTTCCGGGTAGCGTTTGAAGGCAGGGAAATACCACTCGCCGTCGTAGCGCACCGCCAGCGGTTTGTCGTTGGCGATCAGTTCGGCGCCCAGGCTCAGGCCGAACAGCAGCAGAAACAGCCACAGTGACCACCAGCCGCGCTTGTTGGCCTTGAAGCGCTCGAAGCGGCGTCGATTGAGGGGAGACAGGTTCATCTCAGTGCTCCCGATGGCCGAAGTCGATGCGTGGATCGACCAGGGTGTAGGTAAGGTCGCCGATCAATTTCACCACCAGCCCCAGCAAGGTAAAGATGAACAGGGTGCCGAACACCACCGGGTAATCGCGATTGATCGCCGCCTCGAAGCTCATCAGCCCCAGGCCGTCGAGGGAGAAGATCACTTCGACCAGCAGGGACCCGGTGAAGAAGATGCCGATGAAGGCCGAGGGGAAGCCGGCGATCACCAGCAGCATGGCATTGCGGAACACGTGGCCGTACAGCACGCGACGATTGCTCAGCCCCTTGGCCTTGGCGGTGACCACGTATTGCTTGCCGATTTCGTCGAGGAAACTGTTCTTGGTCAGCAGCGTCATGGTGGCGAAGTGGCCGATCACCAGGGCGCCGACCGGCAGCACCAGGTGCCAGAAGTAGTCCAGCACCTTGCCGCGCCAGCTCAGCTCCTCGAAATTGTTGGACGTCAGGCCGCGCAGCGGGAACCAGTCCAGGTAGCTGCCGCCGGCGAACACCACGATCAGCAGGATGGCGAACAGGAAGGCGGGAATGGCATAGCCGATGATGATCGCCGAGCTGGTCCAGACGTCGAAATGGCTGCCGTGGCGGGTGGCCTTGGCGATGCCCAGGGGAATCGACACCAGGTACATGATCAGGGTGCTCCACAGGCCCAGCGAGATCGACACCGGCATCTTTTCCACGATCAGGTCGATGACCTTGGCATCGCGGAAGAAGCTGGTACCGAAATCCAGCTGCGCATAGTTCTTGATCATGATCCACAGGCGCTCGGGGGCTGGCTTGTCGAAGCCGTACATCTTCTCGATTTCCTTCACCAGCGCCGGGTCCAGGCCCTGCGCGCCGCGGTAGCTGGAACCGGCGACCGCCACTTCGGCACCACCGCCGGCGATGCGGCTGGTGGCGCCGTCGAACCCTTCCAGCTTGGCGATCATCTGCTCCACCGGCCCGCCGGGGGCGGCCTGGATGATGGCGAAGTTGATGATCAGGATGCCCAGCAGGGTAGGGATGATGAGCAGCAGTCGGCGCAGGGTATAGGCCAGCATGTCAGGGCGTCTCGGAAGGCGTGGGGGTTACCGCCGGCGTGGCGTGGGGCTTGCTCCACCAGGTCTGCAGGCCCACGTCGTAGCGTGGCGTGATGGCCGGGTGGCCGATGTGGTTCCAGTACGCCACGCGCCAGGTCTTGATGTGCCAGTTGGGGACCACGTAGTGGCCCCAGAGCAGGACGCGGTCCAGAGCGCGGGCATGATCGACCAGGTCCTGACGTGAAGTGGCATTGATCAGGCTTTCCACCAGGCTGTCGATGGCCGGGTCCCTGAGGCCGATGTAGTTGCGGCTGCCGGGCTTGTCGGCACTGGACGAGGCCCAGAACTCGCGCTGCTCGTTGCCGGGCGAGGTGGACTGGGAGAAACTGCCGACCATCATGTCGAAGTCGCGCGAGCGAATGCGGGTGATGTACTGGGAGACGTCGACGCGGCGGATCACCAGTTCGATACCCAGGTCGGCGAGGTTGCGCTTGTACGGCAGCAGCACCCGGTCGAAATCGGCCTGGGTCAGCAGGAACTCGATCTTCACCGGTGTGCCCCGGGCATCGACCATCTTGTCGTCGACGATGCGCCAACCCGCTTCCTGCAGCAGTTTGTAGGCCCGACGCTGCTGCTCGCGCAGCATGCCGCTGGCGTCGGTGACCGGGTTGTTGAACGGTGTATCGAAGACTCGTTCGGGAATCTGCCCGCGCAGCGGTTCGAGAATCTTCAGTTCGGCGGGGCTTGGCAGGCCCGAGGCCGCCATGTCGGAGTTCTCGAAAAAGCTGTCGGTGCGCGTGTAGGCGCCGTTGAACAGCTGTTTGTTGGTCCACTCGAAATCGAACACCAGAGCCAGGGCTTCGCGCACGCGCACGTCCTGGAACAGCGGCTTGCGCAGGTTGAACACGAAGCCCTGCATGCCGGTCGGGTTGCCGTTGGGTATTTCTTCGCGGATCAGGCGCTTTTCGCGGACTGCAGGAATGTCGTAGGCGGTGGCCCAGTTCTTCGCGCTGCTTTCGAGCCAGTAGTCGAACTGTCCGGCCTTCATGGCTTCCAGGGCCACGGTGCTGTCGCGGTAGTACTGGATGTCGAGCACGTCGAAGTTGAACATGCCGCGGTTCATCGGCAGGTCGCGTGCCCAATAGTCCTTGACCCGCTCGTAACGTATCGAGCGACCGGCCTTGACCTCTGCCACCCTGTAGGGCCCGCTGCCCAGCGGAATGTCCAGGCTGCCCTTGGTGAAATCGCGGCCTTCCCAGAAGTGCTTGGGAAGTACCGGTAGTTGACCGAGGATCAGTGGCAGCTCGCGATTGTTGCTGTGCTTGAACTTGAACAGCACCCGTTGCGGGTCTTCGGCGACCACTTCGGCGACGTCGGCGTAGTAGCTGCGATACAGCGGCGAGCCGCTCTGGATCAGGGTCTGGAAACTGAACACGACGTCTTCGGCGTGCATCGGCCGGCCATCGTGGAAACGCGCTTCGGGGCGCAGGTAGAAGCGCACCCAACTGTTGTCCGGGGCTTTCTCGATGCGCCCGGCGACCAGGCCATACTCGGTAAACGGCTCGTCCAGGCTTTGCCGCGCCAGGGTATCGTAGTTAAGGTCCATGTCGTCGGCAGGCACGCCCTTGCTGATGAAGGGATTGAGGCTGTCGAAGCTACCCACGCCTTTCTGGCGAAAGGTGCCGCCCTTGGGCGCGTCGGGGTTGACGTAGTCGTAGTGCTGGAAGCCGGCCGGGTATTTCGGTGCTTCGTCGTACAGGGTGAGGGCATGTTGGGGCGCGGCCTGTGCCAGGCTGGCCGCAAGGCTCAGCGCGCATGCGCCGAGGGCTCTGGCCAAGGCAGGTAATGGCATCATTGACTCTTCTCCGTAGGCTTGACCCACCAGGCACTCAGGCCCAGGGTGTACGGCGGTGTAGTGACGAATGCCAACCGGCTGCGGTACGCCAGGCGGTGGTAGTCCAGGTACCAGTTGGTCACCATGTAGTGCTGCGACAGCAGCACGCGGTCCAGTGCCCTGGCGGCGGCTACCTGGTCGTCACGGTTCTGGGCGCCGAGCAGTTGCTCCAGCAGGCGATCGACCACCGGGTTGGCAATGCCCGCATAGTTCTTGCTGCCGCGCACGGTGGCTTGGCTGGAGTGAAAGTACTGCCATTGCTCGAGGCCCGGGCTGAGGGTCTGCGGCAGGGTCAGCGAGATCATGTCGAAATCGAACTGGTCCAGGCGCTGTTTGTATTGCGCGCGATCGACGCTGCGCAGGTTGGCCTGCACGCCGATACTGGCCAGGTTGGCGACATAGGGCCCCAGGATGCGCTCCAGATTGGAATTGACCAGCAGGATTTCCAGGCGCAACGGCTGGCCTGCGGCATTGCGCAGACGGTCGCCCTGCAGCGTCCAGCCCGCATCCCCAAGCAGCTTCAGGGCCTGGCGCAAGGTGGCTCGAGGAATGCCGTTGCCGTCGGTACCGGGCATGTTCGGCGCTTCCAGAAAGAGGGCCGGGCTCAGTGCGTTTTTGTACGCCGACAGCAGCAGGCGTTCCTTGCCGCTGGGCAGGCCAGTGGCGGCGAATTCGCTGTTGGGGTAATAGCTCTCGGAGCGCCGATACGCGCCGCTGAACAGCGCGCGGTTGGTCCATTCGAAATCCAGCAACAGCCCCAGTGCTTGGCGCACGCGGGGGTCGCTGTAGGCCGGGCGGCGAGTATTGAAGAACAGGCCCTGGGTCTGCGTCGGGATCTTGTGGGGAATCTGTGCTTTGATCACATCGCCGCGACGCACTGCGGGAAAGTCATAGCCGTTGGTCCAGTTCTTCGCCTGGTGCTCGATGTAGATGTCGAACTCGCCGGCCTTGAACGCTTCGAAGGCCACGTCGCTGTCGCGGTAGAACTCGACCTCCATGCGATCGAAATTGTATTTGCCGCGATTCACCGGCAGATCCTTGCCCCACCAGTTTCGATCCCGTTCCAGCACCAGCCTTCTGCCCGGTACCACCTGCTTGATGCGATAGGGGCCGCTGGTCACCGGCGCCTCGAAAGTGGTCGCCTGGAAGTCCCGACCTTGCCAGTAATGCTTGGGCAGGATCGGCAGTTCGCCCAGGCGCAGGATCAGCAGCGGATTGCCCGAGCGCTTGAACACGAAGCGGATGCGAGTCGGGCTCAGCACATCGACCCGCAGCACTTCCTGCAGGTTGGTGCGGTACATCGGATGGCCCTGGGTCAGCAAGGTACGGTACGAGAACGCCACGTCGGCGCTGGTGATCGGGTGGCCGTCGTTGAACCGCGCCTGCGGCCTGAGATTGAACACCACCCAGCTGCGGCTTTCGTTGTATTCCACCGACTGGGCGATGAGACCATAACTGGAGCTGGGCTCGTCCCCCGAGGGCGCGTACTGGCCGGTACCTACCATCAACGGCTCGTTCAGCTCGTTGATGCCGTACTGCAGGAAGTTCGCAGTCTGGACCGGGCTGGTGCCCTTGAAGGTATAGGGGTTGAGCGTGTCGAACGTACCGAAGGCCATCGTCCGCAACGTGCCACCCTTGGGCGCATCGCCGTTGACCCAATCGAAGTGGCTGAAGCGTGCCGGGTATTTGAGCGTTCCGAATTGCGCATAGCCGTGGCTTTGGATGATCGTCGCGTTGGCGCAGGCGCTCAACGCAAGGCCCAGCAGGCAGGCCAGCAGGCGGAAGGGAAGGAGACGCATCAATTCATGAATCCGAACCGGTCGGCAATGACTTTGTTGCGCTTACAGTAACAGTTTGTCTCAGCAGGAAGAAGAGTGGTGATGGCGTTAAGCTGGCGCTGGAACGCTCCTCAGGGGGAGCGTTCCAGGTCAGCGCGCACTCAGCGGCGGTTGAGGTAGACCGTAAGGGTCTGGCCAGGCTTGAGCGCGTGGCCGCTGCGCGGATTCCAGCGCTTGAGATGCTGCATCTCGACGTTGAAGCGCTTGGCGACCAGGTACAGCGAGTCGCCCTTGCGCACCTTGTAGGTGGTGGTCTTCTGCGCATCGCTGGCAGCCGAGCCAGCCCTGGCCGCCAGGCGGCCCTTGGCCGGGGTTTCGGCCTGCATGACCAGGGTCTGGCCGGCCTTGAGGTTCTTGCCGGTCAGGCGGTTCCAGCGCTGCAGGTCGCGGGTATCGACCTTGTTGGCCTTGGCGATGGACGCCAGGTTGTCGCCGCGCCGCACGGTGTACGACTTGGGCCGGCTGGGCTGCACCACCGCCACTTCGTCGAAGACGCGCTGGGCAGGTGCCAGGGTCAGCAGTTCTTCGGGCTTCATGTTCGACAGGCTGGCGGTCAGCAACTGAGCCTTGGCCGTGGGCACCAGCAGGTGCTGGGTCGGCTCCATGGTGACGCGCTTCTTGAATGCCGGATTGAGCTGGAACATCTCGTCTTCGTCGATGCCGGCCAGCGCCGCGACGCGGGACAGGTCGACGCGCTGGTTGACCTCCACCACGTCGAAGTACGGTTGGTTGGCGATCGGGTTCAGATTCACGCCGTAGGCCTGGGGCGATTGCACCAGTTCGGCCAGGGCGAGCAGCTTGGGCACATAGTCACGGGTCTCCTGCGGCAATGGCAGGTTCCAGTAGTCAGTCGGCAGGCCGAGCTTTTCGTTGCGCTCCATGGCGCGGCTGACCGTGCCTTCGCCGGCGTTGTAGGCCGCCAGGGCCAGCAGCCAGTCGCCGTTGAACATTTCGTGCAGCTTGCTCAGGTAGTCCAGCGCCGCACCGGTGGAGGCGGTGACATCGCGACGACCGTCGTAGAAGTTGGTCTGGCGCAGGTTGAAGTAGCGGCCGGTGGACGGAATGAACTGCCACAGCCCGGAGGCATCGGAGCGCGAATAGGCCATCGGGTTGAAGGCGCTTTCGATGACCGGCAGCAGCGCCAGCTCCAGCGGCATGTCGCGTTCTTCCAGGCGCTCGACGATGTAGTGCATGTACAGGCTGCCACGGCCGCTGGCACTTTCCAGGAACGATGGGTTGCTGACGAACCACAGGCGCTGCTGTTCGACGCGCGGGTTCATGGCAATGCTGTCTTGCAGCTGGAAACCGTCGCGAATCCGCTCCCACACGTCCTGTGGGGCCTTCTTGGGCTGGCTCTGGTTGACGAAAATCGGCTTGGGCCGCACGTGTGCGGTCAGGGCGTGAGGGCGTGCGTCCGGGGCGGCGCCCGAAGACACGCTGGCGGTGCTCTGGCAGCCGGCCAGGCCGGCGCACAGCGTGACCGCGATCGCCTGGGCCAGTCGCGTCAATGCGTCGGACTTGATGGTTTTACGTATGGATGACGACATTGGCTGGAGGATAGTTCCGCGCGAAAATGTCGGGCGATTCTAGAAAGTGACCGAAGGTCGGTCAACCTTTGAGAAATTTCCGACACAAATCAGTGCCCTTCAGAACTTATCTTTCCAACTACGCAAGGTTGCGAACACCGCCTGCGCCGTGCCGTGAGAGGTTCCGGCCCGTTCGTCTGCTTTTTGTTTAACGGATGTTTCAGCAGCCCGCAGAAATGGGTTCGTGCGCTTTTCCAGGCCGATCGAGGTGGGCAGGGTGATCGCATTGCGCTGGCGCAGCGCGGTGACTTCCTCCAGCCGCTTGGCAATGTCCGGATTGCCGGGTTCTACCGCGCTGGCGAATTTCAGGTTGCTCAGGGTGTATTCGTGAGCGCTGTAGACCAGGGTGTCATCGGGCAGTACGGCCAGGCGCGAAAGCGATGCGTGCATCTGCTGCGCGGTGCCTTCGAACAATCGCCCGCACCCGGCGGCGAACAACGTGTCGCCGGGGAACAGCAGGGGCTGCGTGTCGCTCAGGTGGTAGAACGCGATGTGCCCCGCGGTGTGCCCCGGCACGTCGTGGACCTGCAGGTGCAGGCCGAGCACGTCCAGGCTGTCACCTTCGCGCAGGGCGCGGTCGCGGGCCGGGATCGATTCCCCGGCAGGCCCACTGACCTGCGCGCCGGTGCGCCGCTTGAGCGCCTGAACGCCGCCGACGTGATCGTTGTGGTGATGGGTGACGAGGATATCGGTCAGGCGCATGTCGGGATGGGCGTCGAGCCACCGCTCGACCGGCCCGGCATCGCCCGGATCGACGACCGCGCAGTGGCGCGCCGCAGTGTCTTGTAACAACCAGATGTAGTTGTCGGAGAAAGCGTTCAGCGCGTGAATCTGTATCATGGCTCGGTTCGCTTGATTTCGATTAATGGTCCATCTTAGTGCCCCGTCGGCATTAGGTGAACCTCAGTGTGGGAGATCGTCATGACCGATACCGCCTTTGCCCAGGCCGACCCACAGTGGCTGGCCCTGATCGGCCAGGCCCGCGAATGGTTCGCCGGGCCGCACGGCCAGTTGCTGCTGCGCGAAGAACAGCGCTTGCTCGAAGAAGAGCTGGCGCGCTTCTTCGGCGGCTATCTGGTGCATTACGGCCCCAGCGCCGAGCCACCGCCGGTGGCCGGGCAAATCCACCGCAACGTGCGCATGGGTGCGCCCTTTCCAGGCGTCGAGATCGTGTGCGAAGAGCAGGCCTGGCCGCTGGGCGAACATGCCGCGGACGTCGTGGTGCTGCAGCACGGGCTGGATTTCAGCCTCTCGCCCCACGGCCTGCTGCGCGAAGCGGCCAGCGCGGTGCGGCCGGGTGGGCACCTGCTGATCGTCGGCATCAACCCGTGGAGCGCCTGGGGCGCGCGCCGGGTGTTCGCCAAGGACGGGCTGCACAAGGCGCGCTGCTTCTCCGCTTCGCGGGTGGCCGACTGGCTGAACCTGCTGGGCTTCGGGCTGGAGAAACGCCGGTTCGGGTGTTATCGTCCGCCGCTTGCCTCGCCCCGCTGGCAGGCGCGCCTGGCCGGCCTCGAACGCGTCGCCGGCAAGTGGCAGAGTGGCGGTGGGGGCTTCTATATATTGGTTGCGCGCAAGATGGTGGTAGGTCTGCGGCCATTGGTGCAGCAACGCCGCGAGCCAATGGGCAAGTTGCTGCCGCTGCCGATGGCCAAGGTCAACCGAGACAATTCGAACATCGATGGAAAAGCCTGATGAGTGACACTGTGGAAATCTTCACCGACGGCGCCTGCAAGGGCAATCCTGGCCCCGGCGGCTGGGGGGCATTGCTGGTGTGCAAGGGCGTGGAGAAGGAGTTGTGGGGCGGCGAAAGCACCACCACCAACAACCGCATGGAGCTGACCGCAGCCATTCGCGGGCTGCAGGAACTCAAGCGCGGCTGCGACGTGCTGCTGGTGACCGACTCCGAGTACGTGATGAAAGGCATCAACGAGTGGATGGTCAACTGGAAAAAGCGCGGCTGGAAAACCGCCGCCAAGCAGCCGGTGAAGAATGCCGACCTCTGGCAGCAGCTCGACGAGCAGGTCAATCGCCATCAGGTCAAATGGCAGTGGGTACGCGGCCACAACGGCCATGCGGGCAACGAGCGCGCCGACGACCTGGCCAACCGTGGGGTCGATGAAGTGCGTGGCATGCGCCCGGCGTAGGCGGCCCGGTAACCCCATAGGAGCCCCTGCTGCGCTGTGCTAGAGTTTCACCGGTTGCCGTTCAGGCCCTTCGCTCCACCTTGATCTTCGTTCACCCTGCTCGAGAGTTTTCTGCCCATGGCCGTTCGTTCTGTAGTATTCGACACCGAAACCACTGGTATGCCGGTCACCGATGGCCATAGGGTGATCGAAATCGGCTGCGTCGAGCTGATGGGGCGGCGTTTGACCGGGCGCAATTTTCACGTCTATGTACAACCGGACCGGCCCAGTGACGAGGGCGCCATTGGTGTCCACGGCATCACCGACGAGTTTCTGGTGGGCAAGCCGCGCTTCGCCGAGGTCGCCGACGAACTCTACGAGTTCATCCAGGGCGCGCAGATCATCGCGCACAACGCGACCTTCGACGTGGGCTTCCTGAACAACGAATTCAAGATCGCCGGCATGCCCGAGCGGGCCAACATTGCCGAGTACTGCACGGTGATCGACAGCCTGGCGATGGCGCGCGAACGCCATCCGGGGCAACGCAACAGCCTCGATGCGCTGTGCAAGCGCTATGGCATCGACAACTCCGGGCGTGAACTGCACGGCGCATTGCTCGACTCCGAGATCCTTGCGGACGTCTACCTGGCCATGACCGGTGGCCAGACCAGCCTTTCGCTGGCAGGCAACGCCAGCGATGGCGACGGCGGTGGCAAGCAGGGCAGCGAGATCCGCCGATTGCCGGCAGACCGCCGGCCCACGGCGATCATCCGCGCCAGCCAGGCCGAGCTCGACGAGCACCTGGCCCGCCTGCAGGTCATCGCCAAAGCTGCCGGGGCCGATGCGCTCTGGACGCAGTTGGGCGCGTAGCCCGCAGTGTCGCCTGCCAATGGCGCAGTCGGTGGTTTGACCGACAGCCAACCCTGCATTCGCCTGGCCGATGAGCGTTTCGACGACTACGTGCTGGGCGCCGATTTCAGTGCCCAGGTCTGTGGCTATGTGTCCCCCGTGTTCAACCAGCCAGTCGCCCAATGGCCGCTCAGGACGGTGCGTGTCTATCACAAGGACTACGGCATAGACCCTGCCGAGTTCGCCCGCTATCGCCAACCCAATGCCGGCGGTGCCATCTTCGTGGCGTGGCTCGGTGAGCAGGCCGTCGGTCATGTGGTGGTCAGCCGTCACTGGAACAACCTTGCCTATGTCGACGAGCTGGCGGTCGATGCGTTGGCGCGCGGGCAGGGCGTGGCCAAGGCGCTGCTCGATGTGGTGCGTTTCTGGGCAGTCAAGCAGGGTTTGCCAGGCATCATGCTGGAAACCCAGAACAACAACCTGCCAGCGTGCCGGCTGTACGAGCGCTGTGGTTTCAGGCTGGGTGGGATCGACTACTTGCGCTACCAGGCCATCGATGCGGCCAGCCACGAAACGGCGCTGTTCTGGTACAGGCTATTCGCGGACGGGTGAGAGCAACGCCTGCGCGTTGTGCGCAATGATTTCGAGCAGGGTCTTTGCCGCCGCGCAAACCGATGCCTCACTGCGCGTGAGGGCGTAGAGGGTGACCGGCACGGCAGGCGACAGCGGGCACGTATCCAGCCCCTGGGCACGCGCACCCGCTGCGGTAAAAGGATCGACGATGGCCAGCCCTTCGCCGGCCTCGACCATGCTGCGCATCATCTGGTAGGTCTGCACGCGAGTCTGGATACGCGGGGGCGGATTCAGCGCTTGAAGCTTGTGTTCCAGCACCAGGCTCAGCGGGTCTTCCCCCTCCAGACCGATCATCGCCTGTCCCGCCAGTTCATGCAGTGCGATGTAGCGATGCTTGGGGGAGAGCCAGCCTTGAGGGGCGAGCAACTGCAGTTTGCCTTCGGCCAGCACCTGGCTGGTAATGGACGCGTGCTTGGGACTGTGCAGGCTCAGGCCGACGTCGGTCTGCTGCAGCAACAGGCTGCGCACCATGGCATCGGTATTCTGCACACCCAGCGTGCACGGGGTTTCACGAAAGCGTCGGCGCAGGGCAGCGATGCTCTGCGGCAGCAACTGGTGGGCCAGGGACGCTGTGCACACCACGTGCAGTCCGGGATCCTGATGCTCGCGCAGGCTGTCGGCCAGGCGTTGCAGGCGGTCCGCCTGAGTTTGCACGTTGGCGATGGCAGCCTGCATGCGCAGGGTTTCCGGGGTCGGCTGGAACCTCCCACGGGCCCGCGCAAACAGCAGGAAGCCCAGCTTTCGCTCGGCGTCCTGCAAGTTCTGTTCGAGGGTCTGCACGGAAAGGTCGAGCATTTGCGCAGCGCTCTTGAGTTCGCCGGTCTGGCAGAGCGCCTGGATGATTTCGATATGGCGCAGTCTCATGCGCGTTCCCTGCCGGCTAACAACGCGGGGGGCGTGTCAGCGTGAATGGGTGCACGGACTGTCAAGGGATTCGGATGATTTCCACGCCGCTCTGTACCAGTTGGAAACGGTCGTCGCCCAAGTGGTTGACTCGATCGCCGATGGCCAGCTTGTAGGTACGGGTCGGCGCACTGCCTTCGACCGCCGGGGTCGACTCCTGAAACTCATGCACCGGATAGATACGACCTTCCGCATCGCGTGCATGAAATTGCCCAACCAGGACTACCGCCATTTTAGTTCCAACCTCTGAAGAATTTTGCGTGTATCTCGCTGGCACTGTAGACCCCTGTTTATTCAGGTAGTTTTGCCAGCGAGAAAAAATAGTGCGGGCGCCTGACCGATGGCGGACAAACCGGGCCAAGTCATCTATAACTAGCCCTCGGTTCATTCATCACAGGGGTACAGGCATGAGCAAGGTCTATTCGGTTGCGGTACTGGTCGGCAGCCTCAGAAAAGAGTCGATCAACCGCAAGGTGGCACTGGCGCTGCAGGCCATGGCACCTGACAACCTGACGTTGAAAATCGTGGAAATCGGCGCTCTGCCGCTTTACAACGAAGATATCGATGTCACCCCACCCGCTGCTTATACCACTTTTCGCCAGGCGCTGGGCGAAGCCGATGCGCTGCTGTTCGTCACGCCCGAGTACAACCGCTCGGTACCGGCACCTTTGAAGAACGCGATCGACGTGGGCTCGCGGCCTTACGGTCAGAGCCACTTCACCGGCAAGCCGGGCGCGGTCATCAGCGTCTCGCCCGGTGCGGTAGGCGGCTTTGGCGCCAACCAGCACCTGCGCCAGTGCATGGTGTTCCTCGACGTGGCAATGATGCAGCAGCCCGAAGCCTACCTGGGTCACGCAGGTGGGCTGTTCGACGAGAACGGTCAGGTGGTGGAGAAGAGCCGGCCGTTCCTGCAGGGTTTCATCGACGGCTTCGGCAAGTGGGTGGCCCGCGTGGGTTGATGTTGCGCCCGGAGAATTTTGGTCGATGCGCTTGCGATGGGCAGGTAAACTGCGCCGCAACGCGCGGGCTGCAGTCGCCTGCGCATGGGTCGAGCGAACAAGAGAGCGGGTAAATGGGCGCACAGTGGAAAGCTAAACATCGCGAAGCAGCAGCCAACGCCAAGGGGCGGATTTTCGGCAAGCTGTCCAAGGAAATTTCGATCGCGGCGCGTTCCGGTACCGATCCGGACACCAACGCCCGCCTGCGGTTGGTGATCGAACAGGCCAAGAAGGCCTCGATGACCCGCGAGACGCTGGAGCGTGCCATCAAGAAGGGCGCCGGCGTAGGCGACGACGCGGTCAACTACACATTGGTCAAGTACGAAGGCTTTGCGCCGCACCAGGTGCCGGTCATCGTCGAGTGCCTGACCGACAACGTCAACCGCACCGTTTCGCAGATTCGCGTGCTGTTTCGCAAGGGCACCCTGGGCGCCGAGGGTTCGGTCTCTTGGGATTTCCATCACTACGGCATGATCGAAGCAACGCCTGATTCGGCCGACGTCGATGCCGAGGAAGCGGCCATCGAAGCCGGTGCGCAGGAGGTCGAGGAGGGCGACGAGGGCGCGTTCCTGTTCCTGACCGAAACCACCGATCTGGACGCCGTGTGCAAGGCGCTGCCGGGGCAGGGTTTTACCGTGGTGTCGGCGAAGATCGGCTACGTGCCGAAAAACCCGGTGACTCTGGATGACGCCGCGCAGTTGGCCGAAGTGGAAGACTTCCTCGACGCCATCGACGGCAACGACGACGTGCAGAACGTCTACGTCGGCCTCGCCGGCTGATCCGTAGTCGTCTTTACCGCTATAGGCCAGGCAGATCGTAAGGACGCGGCCGACACCACCCCTGTAGCAGCGGCGCGAGCCGCGTCCGGGTTCAACGCGGTGCGTCAGGTAGATTACGGCGGCCGTTGACGCGGCTTGCGCCGCTGCTACAGGGGATCTGGCGTCTGATCGTCAGGTACCCAGGCGCTGGGTGACTTGCGCGAAGCTGGGGCGGGCCAGCACCTGGGGCTGGACGCACTCGCGTTGCAAGGCCCACAAGCCGTCGTCGGTTTCAGTGCAGCGCGTCAGCAGCTCCTCGAGCAGCAAACCGAAGGCGCGAACCTCGATCCGCTCCAGCGCTTGCGATACCTCGCTATCGTCGCCGGGGTAGAACGAGGCGCCGCCGAAATCGCCGAACAGGCACTCGCCACTGTCGCGCCACAGCACGTTGTGGGCGTAGAAGTCCCCATGGTTGATCCCGCGCGCATGCAGATGGGCGCCGACTCCGGCCATACCCCGCAGCAAGCGCAACAGGGCATCGCGATCAATGGCGAAATCGGCCGAGTAGATGTCGCGCGTGCAAGAAGCCAGGCTGGGCGGACCCGCCAGGTTGGCGAACGACTGATCGATCAGCGCCATGACCAGCCCCGCAGTGCCGTCGGGA
This sequence comes from Pseudomonas sp. CFBP 13710, assembly GCF_014842235.1. Lineage (NCBI taxonomy): Bacteria > Pseudomonadati > Pseudomonadota > Gammaproteobacteria > Pseudomonadales > Pseudomonadaceae > Pseudomonas > Pseudomonas sp. CFBP 13710. The sequence goes on from NZ_JACYVJ010000005.1 coordinate 156,903, forward strand.
TGCCCGCTCAAGCGTCCCAGCACCTCGATCAACTGCGGATGTTCGCCCGCAGCCATGCAGGCGTTCATCTCGTTGACCGGTGAGCCATCGCTGGTCATCGCGCCCTTGTACAGCTTCACCGCCACCGGCTGCCCGCTTTCCAGGTGTGCACGATAGATGATGCCCGAAGCCCCTTCGCCCAGACGCTCGTCCAGGCGCAGGTCGCTCCAGGCGATGTGCCCGCGTGTGCCCTCGCTGTGGGGTGTGGTGAAGGCTTCGCTCATGGGGTTCCCGGCATACGCCAGCCAGGCCAGCCGTGGCAGGCGCAGCAGCCAGTCGGGCAGGGCCGGCAGGCGGTTTGCCGACAGGCGCAGCAGCTCGAGGTTTTCCAGCCGTGCCAGGCGCTCCGGCAAGGCTTGCAGACGGTTGCCCGAGAGCATCAGTTTCTGCAGGTGCAGGCAGTCACCCAGCGCGTCGGGCAAACGCTCGATGCGGTTGTCGGTGAGAATCAGCCAGCGCAGCTGTGGCGGCAACGCCTGCGCAGGTACGTGTTCGATGCGGTTGGCCTTGAAGCCGACCATGCTCAACTGCGGGCAGCGGCCGATGCAGGCAGGCAACTCGGTGAATGGATTGTCCGAGCAGAACAGCACCTTGAGCTTGTGCAGCCGGTGCAGGTCATCGGGCAGCCGGGTCAGGGCGTTGCCGCTGAGGTTGAGCACCTCCAGGCTGTCGGCCAGGGTGAAGATGGCCTGGGGAAATTCGGTCAGGCCGCAGGCCAGGTCCAGGCGGGTGGCGCCAGCCAAATGGCCGGCTTCGAGCAGCTCGAGGGTATTCATGGGACAACCGTCATCAAGGAAATCGCGGTGGCCATCATAGCGGTTCGTGCGCGCCACGCCACGTTCGACGTTCGACCTTGGTCGGCTGGCAGCCCGGCCAACCCCAGCCATACTCAACGCTCGCCCTTCAATAACAACAATCCAGGGTTGGCTACCGATGAACTATGAGCAAGCGTACGAACGCTCCATTTCCGACCCTGCCGGTTTCTGGGCAGAACAGGCCCGCGCAGTCGCCTGGTCGCACCCGCCGCAGCAGGTGCTCGACGTGCAGCCCGACGGCACCCATCGCTGGTTTGCCGATGGCCGTCTCAATACCAGCTACCTGTGCCTGGACCAGCAAGTGGCGCTGGGTCGCGGCGCACAGACTGCGCTGATCTACGACTCGCCGGTGACCGGCGTACAGCAACGCTTCACCTATCAGCAGCTGCTCGACCAGGTGGCGCGGCTGGCAGGCGTGCTCACCCACCTGGGGGTGGCCAAGGGCGATGGCGTAGTGATCTACATGCCGATGGTGCCCGAGGCTGCGATGGCGATGCTGGCCTGCGCGCGGATCGGCGCAGTGCACTCGGTGGTGTTCGGCGGCTTCGCTGCCAATGAACTGGCGCTGCGCATCGACGACTGCCGGCCCAAACTGCTGCTCACCGCTTCGTGCGGGGTGGAATTCGACCGCGTGATTGCCTACAAGCCGCTGGTGGACAAGGCCATGGGCCTGGCTCGCCATGCTCCCGCACAGGTGCTGGTGCTGCAACGTCCGCAGGCTTTGGCGACACTGCAGGACGGCCGCGATCTGGATTGGCAGGCACAGCTGGCCGATGCTGCGCCTGCAGCGGCCGTGGACATGGCCAGCGGCGATCCGCTGTACGTGATGTACACCTCCGGCACCACCGGCAAACCCAAGGGCATCGTGCGCGAAACCGGTGGTAACGCGGTGGCCCTGACCTTCGCCATGGGCGCGATCTACGGCATGCGCGCAGGCGATGTCTGGTGGGGAATTTCCGATGTCGGTTGGGTGGTTGGCCACTCGCTGATCGTCTACGGGCCGCTGATGTGCGGCTGTACCAGCGTGCTCTACGAGGGCAAGCCCATTCGTACGCCGGATGCCGGCAGCTATTGGCGCGTGGTCGAGCAGTATGGCGTCAACGCGCTGTTCTGCGCGCCCACTGCAATGCGTGCCATCCGCAAGGAAGACCCCGAGGGGTTGCTGCTGCGCGGTTACGACCTGAGTTCGCTGCGGCAGCTGTTCCTGGCCGGCGAGAAGCTCGACTCCAGCACCCATCGCTGGCTCGAAGCGCAAACCGGCAAGCCGGTTCACGATCACTGGTGGCAGACCGAGACGGGGTGGCCTGTGACCGCACCCTGCATGGGCCTGGAAGGCTCGGCCGTGCGGGTGGGCTCGAGCAACCGAGCGGTGCCGGGCTATCACGTTCAGGTACTGGATGAGCAAGGCGAGCTGATGGCGCCCGGCGAGCAAGGCGCCATCGTCATCGCGCTGCCGTTGCCTCCCGGTTGCAGCCAGACCTTGTGGGGCGATCACCCGCGCTACCTGCAAAGCTACCTGGAGCGCTACCCCGGCTATTACCACACCGGCGACGGTGGCTATCTGGATGCCGACGGCTATGTCCACATCATGGGGCGCACCGACGATGTCATCAACGTCTCGGGCCATCGGCTGTCGACCGGTGAAATGGAAGACCTGGTGGCCCGGCATGCCGACGTGGCGGAATGCGCCGTCATCGGCGTCAGCGATGAGATCAAGGGCGAGGTGCCGCTGGCGCTGGTGGTGCTCAAGGACGGCAGCGCGGTGAGTCCGTCCGTGCTGCAGGCACAGTTGGTCGCGCAGGTACGCGAATCCATCGGGGCGCTGGCATGCCTGCAGCGGGTGCTGGTGGTCAAGCGCCTGCCCAAGACGCGTTCGGGGAAGATCCTGCGGGCGGTGCTGCGCAAGATCGCTGCGCAGGAGGTGTTCGTCGCACCTTCCACCATCGATGACCCGGCGATACTGGAGGAAATCGCCCAGGTGCTCGCGGCGCGCTAGGTGAGGACGAGCTACCGGCGCGGTGGCTCGCCCAGCATGGTCAGTTGCCCCAATCGGCTGCGTGTGCGCATCAGGTCGATGACCGACCCTGCTAGGCTCTCTGCAAGGGGCCGCTCGCTGACCAGTATCAGCGTCTTGTCCTGGTCGTACAGCACGTCGATGAGGTTGATGAAGCGCTGCTGTACGGCGGTCGAGCAGTCGTCCAGCATCGGCAGATGGTCAATGCTCCAGTGCTGGAAACGCTTGCACAGGGCCAGGTAATCAATGACAGCGGTCGGTTCCTCGCAAAGGTCGGCGAAGTTGAAATGAATACGCTCGCCCGTGATCAGGCGGGCACGCAGTTCGCGGTGGCCGACGGTGAACGCCAGCGGTGCCAGATCGACGGGCGGCAATTGCAGCAGTGCACGCTGTGCCGGCGTGCCCGGCCATACGTAGTGACCGCGGGTGAAACACTGCTGTGCACCTGACTGGGCCAGGCTGCGGTAGTCGGTGGCGCCGCCGACTTCGAGCACTTGCATGCGCGCATTGATCAGTTCGATGACGGGCAAAAAGCGCTCGTGATAGAGCGGATTGGGCAGCAGGCCTTCCGGCGAGTAATTGGAGGTCACTACCAAGAGGATGCCGCGGTCGAACAGCGCCTTGAACAAGCGCGTGATCAGCATGGCGTCGCCGATGTCGTGCACGTGAAATTCGTCGAAACACAGCAGGCGGCAGTTATCGAGCAGTTCATCCAGGGTGCTGGCCAGCGGATCATCGGCCTGGCCGTGATGGAACATGCCCTGATGCAGCTTGGCGAAGAAATCATGGAAATGCAGGCGGCGTTTCTCATCCACAGGGGCGGCGCGGAACAGGCCGTCGAGCAGCCAGCTCTTGCCGCGCCCCACGGCCCCATACAGGTACAGACCCCTCGCCGGCGTGCCCTGCAGCAACGCGGGCATGCGCTCGGCCATGCTGTCGATGACCCGCGCCTGATCGGCGCCCAGCGTATAGCCCGCCTGCCGGGCGCGCTCGTCGAACCAGGCGCGCAGTGCGCCACCGGCGTGGCCAGTGTTGGCGCAGGGCTGGGCGTTGCGTTCAGGTTTGAACAGACGCCTGTACAAGGCGAGCAGCGACGGCGGTGCGGTCAATCAGGGCGCTCCTTGAGCAACGTGGGGGTCAACGCAAGTTAGGCGCCATCTGCGCCAGCACGCTCAGCACATCGCCGCCCAGTCGCGCCGAGCGCTGGCCGTTCCAGCCGGTAAGCGCATCGGGAGCCGCATCGTGATCCTTGAACGGCATTTCCAGGGTCAGCGACAGGCAGTCGAATCGCTCGCCGACGCTGTTGCAGGCGAGAGTCATGTTGGCCTCGCCCGGCTTGTCGCGGGTGTAGCCGTGTACCGCCTGGAAATCCGCCGTACGATCACACAGCAGGTCGCGAAAGGTCTGTTCCAGCTGGGCGATACGCGGCGTATAGCCGGGATTGCCTTCGCAGGCCGCGGTGAACACGTACGGGATTTCCTCATCGCCATGGGCGTCGATGAACAGGTCGACACCGTGCTTGTCCATCTGCTGCTGCACGAAGAACACCTCGGGGGTGTACTCGGCGCTGGAGTCCTGCCATGCACGGTTGAGGTCGCGGCCGCGGGCATTGGTGCGCAGGTGGCCGTGGAAGGCGCCGTCGGGATTCATGTTCGGCACCAGGTACAGATCGGCCACCGCCAGCAGGGCCTGAATCTGCGGATCATTCGCCTGCAGACGATCAATCACGCCCTCCATGAACCACTGCGCCATGTGTTCGCCAGGGTGTTGCTGGGCGATCAGCCACAGCCGACGCTTGCCGGGCGCACCGTCGCCCTTGCGCAGCAACGGTATTTCCCGCCCCTCGCAGCTTTGCCCGACAGCCAGCAGTTGCAGGCCCGCCTGGGTGATCGCGCGATTGATCAGGGCGTCGTGCCGCTGCCGGCTGTAGGGCTCGAAATAGGCAAACCACATCTCGCTGCCCTGAGCGTCCAGACCGAACCGCAGTGCCTGGCCATCGAACGTACTGGGCACGCGGAACCAGGTCTGTTGGTCGCAGGACGCCACCGCGTGGTAGCCGTGCCAGGCATTGTTATAGGAAGACTGCGCAGCGTTCTGCAACCTGAACGCGTAGCGTTGCCCAACCTGGAGCTCCGCAGCCTTGAAGTGAAACCACTGAAAGTGTGGGCTCTGCCGGTCCGGGCGAATCGCCAGTTGGATGTCGAGAGGGTCGCGTAGGTCGATGGCTTCGATGTTGCCGCTATCGAAGTCGGCGCTGATCAGCGGGGCTGGGCGGGTCACGGTAGGGTCCTGTGGGTGAGTTCTTGTACCGCCCACTGTACACCGAGCGCTGGGCCACTTCGCAACTAGCGCGCTGACTTCTGTGGTTGGTTTCATCAGCTCGGGCAAGGTTCGTGACGAAGACTTCACTTGCGCACCCGCCATGTCCGCGTCGCCTCAATGCGTTGATGAGTGATGAATCGATTATCTATGCTTAGTTGTTGCGCAAACTAATATCGCACCACGGATTTTGTCCATCTCTTGTTCAATGATAGCAATGTGATATTCGAAAATTGTTATAAATCGTCAGCTCTTGAGTGCCATCACGTACTAGCCTAACCCATAGATGGCGCAGCGCCATAAAGCCTTAGTCAAGTTGAATGGATTTTAAAAGTCAATCTAAAACAAGCAGTTAAAAGTTTAAGGTGGGCTCGTCATGGAAAGATGTCAATTGTTTATCGTTCAGCCGGGCTGTTACGGGTGAGCCGACCCAGTGTGCAGTGCCCCGTCCGGGGCAAACATTAGAAGAGACCTTGAATCACTGGCCTCGGTTAGCGCCGAGTACGCGTGAAGTTGTTTGTGCAGTGCCCTGTAGTGCACTGCAAGAATCTGCTAGGAGTAGGTATGGACAGTATCGTTGTTGCTGCGAAGTCGGCGCAAAGCACCTCGGAAATCGCCTGGGGCAATATAAAGCTGTTGGATACCAGCCTGGTCAAACTGCCAGTGGATCCCAGCGATGTCGCTTCGGCCACGCGTTCCGGCAACAATCTGACCATCACCCTCAAATCCGGCGAGCAGATAACGCTCGGAGACTTCTTCAAGGTCGATGCGGCCGGGCAGCAGAGTGAATTGGTCTTCGAAGGCCAGGACGGTTTTCTCTGGCAGGCCAACTACGGCGAACCCTTCACCGGCTTTACCTTCTCCGAAGCCTCGACCGTGGACGAATTGCTGCTGGCCGGCGCGGCTGCCAGCGGCGCCACACCCGGCTGGTTGCTCGCCGCCTTCGGCCTGGTGGGTGTGGGCGCTACCACGGCGGCCGTCGGTGGCGGAGGCGGCGGCGGTGGGGGCGGTGGCGGTGTCGCACCCGTACCGCCCGTGGATCCGGTACCACCCGTTGACACGACGGCACCCGGCGCGCCGACCGGGCTGAATTTCGCCGCCGATGGCAGCAGCGTTTCGGGCAGCGCCGAAAGCAATGCCTCGGTGATCATTCGCGATGCCCAAGGCAACGTGGTAGGCAGCGGCACCGTGGGTGCCGATGGCAATTTCCAGGTGGCGTTCCCCACGCCCCAGGCCAATGGTGAATCGCTGGAAGTGATCATCACCGACGGCTCGGGTAACAGTTCGGACCCGGTGGTCATCACCGCACCTGATATCACTGCGCCTGCAGCACCCGGGGCACTGACGCTCAGCCCCGATGGCAGCACCTTGACCGGTACCGGCGAGCCCGGCGCCACCGTTACCCTGACCACGGCCACCGGCGTGGTCCTGGGCTCGGCCGTGGTAGCGGCCGACGGCACGTTCAACCTGACCCTGACCCCGCCGCAGATCAACGGCGAAGCCTTGAGCGCCACGCAAACCGACCCAGCAGGCAACCAATCGCCCGCCGCAGGCCTGATTGCGCCTGACCTGACCCCTGGCCCTACGCCTGACCCAACGCCTGACCCAACCCCCGACACCACCGCTCCAAACGCGCCGACCGGCCTGGCCGTCAGCGCCAATGGCAGCGTGCTGACCGGTCGCGGTGAGGCCGGCACGCTGGTCAATGTCACCGATGCGGCCGGTAACCTGATCGCTACCGGCACCGTGGACGCCAGCGGCAATTTCCGCGTCGATCTCAGTCCTGCGCAGGCCAACGGGCAGGGCCTGGGCGTTACCCTGACCGACGCCTCAGGCAATGTTTCGTTGCCCGCCAACGTGCTGGCCCCGGACATCGAAGCCCCGTCTGCGCCGAGCAATTTGAGCATTGACGGCAGCGGTCTGGTGCTCAGCGGACGCGCCGAAGCAGGCGCTACCGTGGCGGTGCGCGACGCCGCCGGTAACCTGCTCGGCACCGGTACGGCCGACGCCAGCGGCATCTTCCAGATCACCTTGAGCGCTGCTCAGATCGACGGCGAAACCCTCAGCGTGGTGGCCACCGACGCGGCGGGCAATGCGTCGCTGCCTGGCCAATTGCAGGTGCCGGACCTCAGTGTGTCCGAACCGATCACCGATTTCGTCGTCAGCGCCGATGGTTTCTCTTGCGGCGGCCGCGGCCAGGCGGGCGACACCGTAACCATCACCAACGCCGCTGGCGACGCCATCGGCAGCGCGGTGGTGAATGCGTTCGGCCGCTTTTTCATCCGTTTTGCCCTGCGTCTCACCCCCAATGAACCGATCACTGCCACGCAGACCGACGAGAACGGTAACGTCACCTCCACGTTCAGCATGTTGGTGCCTGATGACATCGGCCCCGGCACCCCGGACAACCTCAACCTGAGCCAGGACGGGCTGACCCTGACAGGTACCGGCAATGCCGGCGATACCGTGCGTGTCTTTACCAGCCAGGGCGTGTTGCTGGGCAGCGCCATCGTCAACGTCGATGGCAGCTTCTCGATTACCCTTGGCCAGGCCCAGACCAATGGCGAGACGCTGACGCTCATCGCCACCGACTTCGATAACGAAGCCTCGGTGCCGGTGCCCTTCGTTGCGCCCGACAGCACAGCGCCAGCCGCCGTCGGCAACCTTGGTTTCAATGCCGATGGCACGACCCTGACCGGCATCGGCGAGCCTGGCGCCACCGTGACCGTGCGCAATGCCCAGGGCAACGTGGTAGGCACTGCTACGGTCAATGCCGCTGGCAATTTCGTTGTCAGCCTGTCCCCGGCCCAGGCCGATGGGAAAGTGCTCAGCGTCAGCCAGACCGATGCCGCCGGCAATCCTTCGGTTGCGGTACCGGCGACGGCGCCGGACATCACCGCCGGCGTGGACCTCAGCGAAGTGGCTATCAGTGCTGACGGCAGCCTGGTGAGCGGTCGTGGCCAGCCGGGCGATACCGTCACCGTCACGGCAGCGAACGGGGCAGTGCTGGCCACCGGCGTGGTCGCGGCCGATGGCACCTTCAACCTTTCCCTGGCTGCGCCACAGACCAATGGCCAGGCGCTGCTCGTCGGTCAACAGGACGCCGCCGGCAATGCCTCGGCCAATGTCGGCCTGACCGCACCTGATCTGGAAGCGCCGGTGGCACCGAGCAACCTGGCGCTGAATGCGGGCGGTACCGTGCTCTCGGGCGTGGGCGAGGCCGGCACCACAGTGTCGGTGAAAAACGCGGCCGGCACGGTGCTGGGCACCGCCCTGGTCGCGGCCGACGGCACCTTCCAGGTCACCCTGTCGAGCGCTCAGGCCAATGGCCAGGCACTGACGTTGAGCGCCGTGGATGCGGCCGGCAACAGCTCGCCATCGGTTCCCTTCACCGCGCCGGACACCACCGCGCCGAATGCGGTCACCAACCTGTTGATCAGCGCCGACGGCCTGACCCTGACCGGGCGTGGCGAGCCGGGTGCCACGGTGACCATCAGCAATGCTGCAGGCGCGGTGATCGGCACTGCCACGGTCGGTGCCAATGGCAATTTCAGCACTGCGCTGGCACCGGCCGCCGTCGAAGGCGACCTGCTGAGCGCGGTGCAAGCCGATGCCGCCGCAAACGTTTCGACCCCGGTCTTCATTACTGCACCCGACGCGGTTGGTCCGGGCACGCCTGGCAATCTGGCATTGAGCAGCGACGGCCTGCAGCTGACCGGCACCGGCAGCGCCGGCAACACCGTCAACGTCTTCGGCCCGCAGGGCAATCTGCTGGGCACGGCCACCGTAGCCGCCAACGGCACGTTCGTCATTACCCTGACCCAATCCCAGACCAACGGTGAAGTGCTGTCGGTGATCGCCACCGATGCGCTGGGCGAAGCCTCGGTGCCGGTCGAAATCACCGCCCTCGATTCGACCGCGCCTGACCCGGTGAGCGGCGTCGCCATCAGTGCCAATGGCAGCACCGTGACCGGTCGCGGTGAAGCGGGTGCCAGCGTCACCGTGCGGGGCGCCAACGGTGCGGTGATCGGTACCGGCACCGTCGCCACCGACGGTACCTTCAGCGTCGCCTTGAACCCACCGCAACTGAATGCCCAGCAGCTTCAGGTCAGCCAGACCGATGCATCGGGCAACAGCGCCACCGCCGTCGACCTGACCGCGCCCGACCTGACCGCACCGGCCGCGCTCTCGCAATTGGCCGTGAGCAACGACGGCCTGACCCTGACCGGACGCGGCGAAGTCGGCGCCACCGTGACGGTGCTCGCGCCGAACGGCGTCGCGCTGGGCACAGCAACGGTGGGCAGCGACGGCTTGTTCAGCGTCACCCTGAACGCCGCCCAGACCAACGGCCAGAGCCTCAGCGTCAGCCAGAGCGACGCTGCCGGCAACCGCTCGCCCATCGCTCTTGCGCAAGCACCCGACACCGATGCGCCTGGCGCACCCGGTGCCTTGCAGCTCAACGGCAGCGGAACCGTATTGACCGGCCTGGGCGAGGCCGGTGCCACGGTGCGCGTGGTCGGTGCCAACGGCGTCGAGCTGGGCAATGCCGTGGTCGCGGCTAACGGTACGTTCCAGGTCAGCCTCTCTCCGGCCCAGGCCAACGGCCAGTTGCTGGAGGTCACCCAGACTGACGGCGCCGGCCAGACCTCGGTGCCGGTAGCGATCACCGCTGCCGATAGCACCGCTCCCGGTGCCTTGACTAATGTGCTCCTGAGCCGTGATGGGCTGAGCGTGACCGGCACCGGTGAGAGCGGGGCCACGGTCACCGTTCGCGCGGCCAACGGCGCCGTCCTTGGCAGCGCCGTGGTGGGCAGCGATGGCACCTTCAGCGTTGGCCTGGCCAGCGCTCAGGTCAATGGCGAACGACTGGGCGCCGCCCAGACCGACCCAAGCGGCAACGTGTCGCCGACCACCTTCGTCACCGCTGCCGATGTGACTGCGCCCGGCGCCCCGGCGGCCCTGGCGCTGGACGCCAGCGGGCTGGTGCTGACCGGTACCGGCGAGGCGGGCGCCACCGTGCGCATCACCAATGCACAAGGCACGCTGCTGGGCACCGGCACAGTGGCAGCCAATGGCACCTTCAGCATTACCTTGAGCGCGGCCCAGACCAATGGCCAGAGCCTCAAGGCCGTGGCCACCGATGCGGCCAGCAACAACTCGGCGGCCAGCACCCTGGTCGCCGCCGACACCACTGCGCCGATTGCGGTCGGCAACCTGGCGATCAGCGCAAATGGCCTGACGCTGTCGGGCACCGGTGAAGTGGGCGCCAGCGTCTCCGTACGGGCCGCCAACGGCGACCTGATCGGCACCGGCACCGTGGGTGCCAATGGTATTTTCGTCATTGCCCTGAACCGTGCGGCGCAGCAGAGCGACGTCCTCAACGTGATCGAGACCGATGCGGCCGGCAATGCATCGACACCCGTCACCGTCAACGGGCCGAACGGCAGCGAGCCGGTCGCCCCGGGCAACCTGGTAATCAACCTCGATGGCGTGACGCTCACCGGTACTGCTCTGGCCGGCAACACCGTGACCGTCGTCGATGCGCAAGGCGCAGTACTCGGCTCGGCCGTGGTCAATGCCTCCGGCCAGTTCAGCCTGACCCTGTCGCCGGCGCAGAACAACGGCGAGCTGCTCAGCGTGCAGGCCAGCGACGGCGTACGCGTGTCGGTGCCGACCCTGCTCACGGCGCTGGACGCCACGCCACCCGATGCCCTCGACAATGTCCAGCTCAGCGCGAACGGCAGCATCTTGAGCGGTACGGGTGAGGTCGGTGCCACGGTCAACGTGCGCGGCGCCCAGGGCCAATTGCTCGGCACCGGCACGGTCGGCAGCGATGGCACCTTCAGTATCGCTTTCACCCCGGCATTGATCGACCGTCAGGTACTCACCGCCACCCAGACCGATCCGGGTGGCAATGTCTCGGCGGCGGTCAGCGTGACTGCTCCGGACTTCACCGCTCCGCTGGCTGCGTCGGGCTTGAGCCTGAACGCTTTGGGCACGGTGCTCAACGGTGTCGGCGAGGCGGGCACCACAGTCGCCGTGCGCGATGCGGCAGGCGTGATCATCGGCAACGGTAGCGTGGCCGCCAACGGCACGTTCCAGATCACCCTGGCCACGGCGCAGCTGACCGGCACCACTTTGCAAGTGATGTTGACGGACGCGGCAGGCAACGTTTCGCCCTCGGCGGCGCTGCCTGTCGCCGACGTTACCGCACCGGGCGTGGTGACCGGCCTGCAGCTTAATGTGGCGGGCACGCTGCTGACCGGCAAGGGTGAAGTGGGCGCGACGGTCAGCGTGACCGCAGCCAATGGCGCGGTGCTTGGCAGCGCCGTCGTCGGTGCAACCGGCAGCTTCGTTGTCAATCTGGTACCTGCGCAAGCCAATGGCGAGGTGCTCGATGTGCAGCAGGTGGACGCTGCGGGCAACCTGTCGCTGCCGGTGGCGCTGGTCGCCGCCGACGTGACCGCGCCCATCGCTTTGAACACCGTTGCCATCAGCGCCAACGGCGCGGTCGTCACCGGTGTGGGTGAAGCGGGGGCGACCGTGCGGGTATTGACCAGTGCCGGTGGCGAACTGGGCACTGCGACGGTCGGCGCCGATGGGCGCTTCTCGGTCACCCTGAGCACGCCGCAGATCAATCTGCAGTCGCTCACCGTGACCCAGGCCGATGCCGCCGGCAACCTGTCGGCCAACGTCAACCTGACCGCGCCTGACCTGCAGGCGCCGAGCGCGCCCACCAATGTCGTGCTGACCGCGCAAGGCTCGGCCGTCACTGGCCAGGCCGAGCCCGGCACGGTGGTGTCGGTGGTGGTCAGCGACGCCCAGGGCAATGTGCTGGGCACTGCGACCGTCGCCGCCAACGGCACTTTCCAGGTCAACCTGAACACGCCGCAGACCAATGGCCAGACGCTGCTGGTGACCTCCACCGATGCCGCCGGCAACGTGTCCACCTCGATCACCGTCATTGCCGCCGACTTGACTGCGCCCAACCAGGCCACCGATCTTGCGGTCAATCCCGCGGGTACGCTGCTGGCCGGCAAAGGCGAAGTCGGTGCCACGGTCACCGTGTTCGATGCCCAAGGCGCGCAGATCGGTACCGGCACCGTCGGGCCGACTGGCAGCTTTCTCGTCACCCTGACACCTGTCGCACAGAACGCCGTGCTGAGCGTGACGCTCACCGACCGTTTCGACAATGTTTCGCTGCCCGCCAGCGTGACGGTGCCCGACGCCAACGGGCCCGATCAACCCACCGCGCTGGTGCTCAGCGCCGACGGCCTGCGCCTGAGCGGGATTGCCGACGCGGGCAATACCATCACCGTGCGCGGCCCCACTGGCGTGCTGGGCACCACCACGGTCAATGCCGATGGCACGTTCCAGCTGACCTTGAGCGCGGCGCAGACCAATGGCGAACAACTGGATGTCGTGGCCAGCAGCGGTGGCTTCAATTCGCTGCCCGGCCAGCTTACCGCCATCGACAGCACAGCTCCGGCGCTGACCAATGTCGTCATCAGCAATGACGGCAGCCTGATCACCGGGCGCGGCGAAGCAGGCGCCACGGTCACCGTACTCAACCCGGCCGGCGTGACGATTGCCACGGCCATCGTCGGTATCAGCGGGCAGTTCAGTGTGACGCTGACGCCGCCGCAGATAGATGCGCAACGCTTGCAGGTCAACCAGGTCGACGGGGCGGGCAACAGTTCGGTGCCGGCCACTGTGACCGCACCTGACCTGACCCTGCCCGGCAGCGTGCTGCAGCCACTGGTAAGCGCCGATGGCCTGGTGGTCAGCGGGCGTGGCGAAGCAGGTGCCACGGTTACCGTGTTCGCCAGCAATGGCGTGGTGCTGGGCACCGGCGTGGTCGATGCAAATGGTCTGTTCAGCGTCAACCTGAATCAAGCCCAGAACAATGGCCAGACCCTTACCCTGTCGCAACGCGACCCGGCCGGCAACGAGTCGGCAGTGGTCAGCGTGCAGGCAGGCGATACCCTGGCTCCCTTGGCGCCCGCTGCGCTGGTACTCGACAGCACCGGGTCGTCGCTCAGTGGTACCGGCGAGATCGGTGCAACCGTTCAGATCAGAAATGCCAACGGCGATATCGTCGGCAGTGGGGTGGTTGGCGCGAACGGCCGCTTCCAGATCAGCCTGGACACGCCGCAGGTGGCCGGCCAATTGCTGGCTGTCACGCAGAGCGATGCGGCGGGCAACACCTCGCCAGCCACACCGCTGAGCGCCCCGGACACCACCGCGCCGACCGCGCTGCTCAACGTCGTGCTCAGCAACGACGGACGGCTGGTCAGCGGTACGGGTGAGGCGGGAGCCAATGTGACCGTGCGCAGTGCCGCCGGTGTGTCGTTGGGCAGCACTGTAGTGGCCGCGGACGGCAGCTTCACTGTCATTTTGAGCAGTCCGCAACTCAATGGTCAGACGTTGTCGCTGGTGCAGGTCGACGCCGCCAGCAACGTCTCGCCCACCTTCAGCCTGCAGGCAGCCGACATCACCGCCCCGGCAGTGCCGACCGGGCTGTCGCTGAGCCTGGCGGGTACGCTGCTTTCGGGTGTCACCGAGGCAGGTGCTACCGTCAGCATCACCGGAGCCCAGGGCCAGGTCATCGGCAGCGGCGTTGCCGGCAGCGATGGCACCTTCGCCATCACCCTGGCGTCTGCCCAGGCCAATGGCCAGGCCCTGCGCGTCACGGCTACCGATGCCGCAGGCAATACCTCGGCGCCGGCCACCCTGCTGGCAGCCGACATCACCCCACCGGTAGCGGTCAGCAATCTAGTGGTCAGCGCCGACGGCACCTTGCTCAGCGGCTCGGGCGAGGCCAACGCCACCGTGCGCATCACCGCCGCCAACGGCGATTTGCTCGGCACCGGCACGGTGAATGCGGGCGGCACTTTCCTGATTACCTTGAACCGGCCCGCCATCCTCAGCGACGTGCTGACCGTGATCGAAACCGATGCCGCAGGCAACCCCTCGCTGCCGGCGCAGGTCAACGGCCCGGATGGCGGTGCTCCGATCGCTCCGGCCAATCTGCTGCTGACACTGGAAGGCGCGATCCTGACCGGCACCGGTTCGGCGGGGGCGCTCATTCGTGTCACCAGTACCACGGGTGTGCTGCTGGGCAGCGGTACGGTCAATGCGTTGGGTACGTTCAGCATCCTGCTCGATGCCCCGCAACGCAACGGCGAAGTGCTGAGCGTGCAGGCGAGTGACGCGATTGGTCGTATCTCGATTCCGGTGTCGCTGACTGCCGGAGACACCACTGCGCCCGACCTGCTTGCCAACGTCCAGCTCAGCGCCAACGGCGCGCTGGTTACCGGCAACGGCGAGGCAGGCGCGCAAGTCACCGTGCGCAACGCGCTGAACCAGTCTGTCGGCACCGCCACGGTGGCCACGGACGGCACCTTCACGATCAACCTGGTGCCGGCCCAGACCAACCTGCAGGTGCTCACCGTGACCCAGGCCGATGCGGCCGGCAACCTGTCGCTGGGCGTGACCCTGATCGCGCCTGACCTGACCGCGCCCGCAGCACCGGTCGCGCTGGTGCTCAACGATGTCGGCACAGTGTTGACCGGCGCCGGCGAGGCGGGTGCCAACGTGGTGGTGCGCAACGCCCTGGGCGTCCAGGTCGGTACCGGCACCGTGAACGCCAACGGCACGTTCCAGATCACCCTGGACGCGCCGCAGATCGACGGCGGTACCCTGAGGGTCACCCTCGGCGACAGCGCGGGCAATCTGTCCGTGGTGGGCAGTGTGGTTGGCCGCGACACCCTTGCACCGGTGGCGGTGGTGGCGCCTGCCATCAACGCCGGCGGCAGCCTGATCACCGGGCGCGGCGAAGCCGGTGCGACCGTCACCGTCACCAGCGTCGCCGGCACCGTGCTCGGCTCGGCCGTGGTGGCCGCCAATGGCACGTTCAGCCTGGTGCTCGATCCTCCCCAGGCCAACGGCCAGCTTCTGGACGTGCTGCAGACCGACGCGGCCGGCAACGCCTCGGTGCCGGTTGCGCTGCAGGCGCCGGACATTACCCCGCCCACCGCGCTCAGCGAAGTGCTCATCAGCGCCGATGGCCTGGTGGTCAGCGGTCGCGGCGAGGCCGGTGCTTCGGTTCGCGTATTGCTCGGCAACACCGAGCTGGGCCGCGCCGACGTCAACGCCAGCGGGCAGTTCACCATCACGCTGAACAATCCTCAGGTGAACCTGCAGCAGCTCACCGTCAGCCAGGTCGATGCCGCCGGCAACTTCTCCGCCAACGTCACGCTGAACGCACCGGACCTGCAGGCGCCGGCAGCGCCGACCGATGTGGTGCTCACGCCGCAGGGCGGGGCGGTGATCGGCAAGGCAGAACCCGGCAGCGTGGTCTCGGTGGTGGTCAGCGATGCCCAGGGCAATGTGCTGGGCACGGCCACGGTGGCGGCCAACGGCACCTTCCAGGTCGACCTGGCGTTCCCGCAAACCAACGGCCAGACGCTGCTGGTCACGTCGACCGATGCCGCCGGCAACACCTCGACCAGCATCACCGTGATCGCAGCCGACCTCACCGCGCCGGATGCGCCCACTGCTCTGGGTGTCAGCCTCGATGGTCTGACCGTGGTCGGCCAGGGCGAAATCGGCAGCACTGCCACCGTGCGCGCCGTCAACGGCGACGTGCTCGGCGCCGCAGCGGTCGGTCCGAACGGCATTTTCACCGTCGTGCTGCTGCGCGCCGCCACCGAAAACGAGGTGCTCAACGTCACCTTGACCGATGCGGCCCGCAACGTGTCGACGGCAACCGTCGTGGTCGCCCCCGATGTCAACGGTCCCGATCAACCCACTGCGCTGCTGCTGGGCGGCAATGGCCTGACCCTCAGCGGGCAGGGCGATGTCGGCAACACCATTACCGTGCGCAGCGTGACGGGCGTGGTACTGGGCACGGCAGTGGTGGACGCCACGGGCAATTTCCAGGTCGCACTGAACGTAGCCCAGACCAATGGCGAAACGCTCGAAGTCATTGCCACCAGCGGCGTACTGGTATCGCTGCCTGCGCTGATCACGGTAGCCGACACCACGCCGCCCGGCCTGATCAGCAACCTGCTGGTCAGCCTCGACGGCACCCAGGTCACGGGGCGCGGCGAGGCCGGCTCGATCGTCACCATTCGCGGCCCCGACAACGCCGTGCTGGGCACGGCGACGGTCGGCGTCACCGGCGCCTTTACCGTGTCGTTGAACGTCGCGCAGACCAATGGTCAGGTGCTCAGTGCCGTGCAGGTGGACGGCGGCAACAACCCATCCACAGCCGTGACCGTGATTGCTCGCGACAGCACGCTGCCCGACGCTCCCGCAGCGGTGCTCAATCCTGCCGGCACCCTGGTGACCGGCACCGCCGAACCCGGCACGCGGGTCACAGTCATCGTCAGCGATGCTCAAGGCAATGTGCTGGGCACTGCCACGGTGGCAGCCGATGGCAGCTACGAGGTCGACCTGGGCACCGCGCAGGCCAACGGCCAGACCTTGCTGGTGACCACCACCGATGCCGCCGGCAATGTGTCCGCCAGCACCACGTTGTTCGCGCTGGACACCACCCCACCTGCGCCGGTCACCGGCCTGGTGATCAGCCCGAACGGCGATCTGCTGGCTGGCCGCGGCGAGCCGGCTGCCGAGGTGACCGTGCGCGACGCGGGCGGCACCGTGATCGGTATCGGCGTGGTCGGTGCCACGGGCAGCTTCCTCATCACCCTCACTGCCCCCGTCGCCCCAGGGGACGTGCTCACCGTCCTACAAGAAGATGCCGCGGGTAACGCGTCGGACGACGTGGACGTAACCGCACCCGATGGCACCGGCCCGGACCAACCCAGCGCGCTGCTGCTCAGTGGCAACGGCCTGCAGCTGAGCGGTCTGGCCGATGCTGGCAATACCGTGACCGTACGCAGTGCCACCGGCGTGGTGCTGGGCACCGCAGTGGCCGATGGCAACGGTGCTTTCACGGTCGCGCTGTCGAGCCCGCAGCTCAACGGCGAACAGCTGGAAGTGGTTGCCAACCTCGGTGCGCTGGTCTCGGTGCCTGCGCAAGTGCAGGCCCTCGACCTGACCGCGCCGGGCGCATTGACCGATCTGCTGGCCAGTGCCGATGGCACTCAGCTGACCGGTCGCGGCGAAGTGGGCGCCACCGTTACCGTGCTCGCGCCCGACGGTACTGCGCTGGGCAGCGTCGTCATCGGCGTTACCGGCACCTTCACCGTACCGTTCGCGGTCGCGCAGCTGGGCGGCGGCAATCTCGCCGTATCGCAGACCGACGCGGCCGGCAACCTTTCGCCGACGGCCTTGGTGCCTGCGGTGGACAGCACGCCGCCTGTGGCACCTACCGCTGCCGTCGACCTCAACGGCGGGGCAGTGGTGGGGGTTGCGGAAGCGGGCACCGTGGTCACGGTGATCGTCAGCGATGCCCAGGGCAATGTGCTGGGCACCGCCACGGTCGCCCCCAACGGCAGCTACGAAGTGGTCCTGGGGGCGGCGCAGACCAACGGCCAGACCTTGCTGGTCACCTCCACCGATGCGGCGGGCAACGTCTCGTCGACCACTCTGGTGGTCGCGCCCGACACCACGGTGCCGAACCCGGTCACCGACCTTGTGGTCAGCGCCGACGGCGCGCTGCTGACCGGCAAGGGCGAAATCGGCGCGCAAGTCACCGTACTCGGCGTGGGCGGTATTTCGGTCGGCACGGCCACGGTCGATGGCAACGGCAATTTCACCGTGACGCTCGATCCGATCTCCGGCGACCGCACCTTGCTCAGCGTCACTCAGGCCGACCCGGCCGGCAACGTTTCGACCGTCGCCACCGTCACCACGCCGGACACCAATGGCCCGGATGTACCGACCGCACTGCTGCTCAGCACCGACGGGCTGCAGTTGGTGGGCCAGGGTGATGTCGGCAACCTGATCACCGTGCGCAACCTGCAAGGGACCGTCCTGGGTACCGCGACCGTCGATGGCAGCGGCGTCTTCCAGGTGCAGCTTTCTGCTGCCCAGCTCAATGGCGAAATCCTCCAGGTCACGGCCGCCGACGGCGCGCTGACCTCGCTGCCGGCGCAACTGACAGCGCCGGATGTGACCGCTCCCAGCAACCTTGGCGCACTGTCGGTCAGCCTCGACGGCACGGTGCTGACCGGGCGCGGCGAAGCTGGTGCAACCGTGGTGATCACTGGCCCTGGCAACGTAGTGCTGGGCACCGCCGTGGTCGCAGTGACAGGGGTGTTCGTCGCCAACCTGGCCACGCCACAACTCAACGGCCAGGCCTTGAGCGTGGTGCAGACCGACCTGGCCGGCAACGCTTCGCTGCCCCTCGTCACGCTTGCCGGCGACCGTACGCCACCCGCAGCGCCGGCCGATCTGGCGGTCATCAACCAGGGCCTGGTGCTGACCGGCACGGGTGAGCCCGGTGCACTGGTTACCGTCACCAATGCCCAGAACGTCGTCCTGGGCACCGCCACGGTCCTGCTCGATGGCAGCTTCCAGGTGGTGTTGAGCCAGGCGCAGGTCAACGGCCAGGCCCTGGGCGTGACCCTGACCGATGCCGCGGGCAACGTGTCGGTGCCGGGCGCCGTTCTGGCGGGCGACACCACCGCACCGGTGCCTTTGACCAATATCGCCATCAGCAATGACGGCGCATTGACCAGCCTCTTGACCGGCAAGGGCGAGCCCGGTGCCGTGGTCAGCGTGACCCGGCTGGACGGTACCGTACTGGGCAGCGGCCCGGTATCGGCGGCGGGCAATTTCAGCGTCACTCTGACGCCAGCGGTGATCACCGGCGAGCTTCTGAACCTGGTGCAGACCGATGCCGCAGGCAATGTCTCGCCAATCGCGACGATCAATTCGCCGGACACCACTGCACCCGAATTGCTGACCCAGGTTGCAATCAACCTCACCACCGGGGCCACTGTCACCGGCCGGGGAGAGCCTGGCGCCACGGTGACCGTGCGCGACGCCGCCGGGGTAGTCCTGGGCAGCGCCCAGGTGGCAGCCGACAACAGCTTCGTCGTGACCCTGTCGCCGGCGCAGATCAACAACCAGCCACTGACCGTGGCCCAGACGGATGTGTCCGGCAACGTGGGTGCGAGCACCCCGATCTTCGCTCCGGACCTGACCCCACCGGCTGCGCCGACGCAACTGCTGCTCAATGCCAGCGGTACCGTGCTCAGTGGCGTGGGCGAAGCCAATGCCACGGTGCTGGTGAAGAACGCGGCAGGCGTGACCCTGGGCACGGCGACCACCGTAGCGGCCGATGGTACCTTCCAGGTGACGTTGCCGGCGCAGCTCAACGGTCAGTCGCTGGTGGTGACGCTGACCGACGCGGCTGGCAATGTCTCGGGCCCCGGCAGCCTGCTGGCCGGCGACACCACGCCTCCGGCGGCGCCGACCATTCTGGCGCTGAACGCGACTGGCACGCTGCTCACCGGTACCGGCGAGCCCGGTGCGCAGTTGATCATCCGCAACAACCTCAATGTGTCGGTGGGCACCGGCACGGTCAACGCCGATGGCACCTACAGCGTCACGCTCAGCGTGGCGCAGATCAACGGTGAAGTGCTCAGCGTCCGCCAGGTCGATGCCGCCGGCAACGCCTCGGCTGTGGTCACCATCACCGCCAGCGACCTGCAGGCCCCGACGGCACTGGTCAACCTGGCGGTATCGACCAATGGCCTGCAACTGACCGGCAGCGGCGAAGCGCTTGCGCGCATCGTGGTCAAGAACGTGCTGGGTGTGCAGATTGGCGCGGCGACTGCCGATGTCGATGGTAATTTCACCGTCAACCTGGCTAACCCTCAACTCAACGGCCAGGTGCTTGTCGTGACCCAGGCCGACGTGGCTGGCAACGTCTCGCTGCCGTTCAACTTTGCTGTACCGGATGTCACCGCGCCACTGGCATTGACCCTGACGGCGGTCAGCGCCGACGGTCGTATCGTCACCGGGCGTGGCGAAGCCGGCGCGACGGTGACCGTCACCGGTCCGCTCAACGCGACACTGGGCACCGCCGTGGTCGCCGCAGACGGCACCTTCAACGTGACCCTGAGCACCCCGCAGACCAACTTCGAAGCCTTGCTGCTGGTCCAGCGCGACGCTGCGGGGAACACCTCTGCCGGGGTCACCGTCAACGCCCCTGACCTGACCCCTCCGGCGCTGCCGACAGGGTTGGGCCTGAGCGCCAACGGCCTGCTGTTCAACGGCACGGCTGAGGCGGGCGCGAGGGTGTTCGTGAGCAACGCTCAGGGCGCGGCGTTGGGCAACGTGCTGGTCGGTGCCAATGGCACCTTCAGCGTGCCGCTGAGCCTGGCACAACTCAATGGCGGGACGCTGGAGGTGTACGCGCAGGATGCCGCTGGCAACAAATCCGCGCTGGCACGTTTGACCGTTCCCGATATCACCCCACCGAGCCTGGCCACGCAACTGGTGGTGAATGCCGCTGGCACCGTGCTCACCGGCAAGGGCGAGGCCGGGGCGACCGTGACTGTCGGGTTGCTGGTCGGGCAGACCCCTGTGGTGCTTGGCACGGCGGTGGTCGACGTCAATGGCAACTTCCAGGTGCCGTTGCTGCCGGCTGCCCTCGGTGGTCAGCTGTTGACCGTGATCCAGACCGATGCGGCGGGCAATCCTTCGGCTATCGCCTCGTTGAACATTCCTGTGGAGCTGCCACCGGCCGCGCCGCAGGTCAGCACCATCACCAGCAACGGCGTGACCCTGACCGGCACCACCGAGGCGGGCACTACCGTGGTGGTGCGCAACGCCGCCGGGACCGTGCTCGGCACCGGTGTCACCATCGGTACGACCTTTACCGTGACGCTCAATCCACCCCAGGCCAACGGCCAGGTGCTCGAACTGCACGCCACCAAAGGCGCGCTCACGTCGATCGCGACCTTCTACACCTCGGTCGACAGCACCGCGCCAGTGCCCATCACCGCACTGGACGTCAACGGCACCGGTACGCTTGTTACCGGCCGAGGCGAGGTAGGCGCCACCGTGCGGGTCACCAATGCCGCCGGCGTGGTGGTAGGCACTGGTGTGGTCGGTTTGAACGGCAGCTTCGCCGTGGTACTGCCAGTGGCCCAGGCCAACGGCGGTACCCTGACGGCGGTGCAGGTGGATGCCGCGCAGAACGTGTCCACGGCGGTCAGCATCGCCGCGCCCGATATCATCGCACCCGTGGCACCGGTGATCACCGGCCTGAGCAATGCCGGGCAGACCCTCAGCGGCACCGGTGAAGCCGGTGCCATCGCCACGGTCTACAACGCTGCGGGGGTTGCCATCGGCACGGCCACCGTGCTGCCCAACGGCACCTTCGCGGTCACGTTGAGCAGCCCGCAACTCAATGGCCAACTGCTCAGCGTCAAGCTGGCCGATGCCGCCGGCAATGTGTCGGCGGGCACGCCGTTCCTGGCACTCGACACCACCCCACCGACAGCGCTGGTCAACGTCGCGCTGGCCACCAATGGCAGCAGCGTGAGCGGGCAGGGTGAGGCCGGCGCGCGGGTAACCGTCAGCGTTGGCGGCGTGGCATTGGGCAATGCCGTGGTCGATGCCAGCGGCAACTTCAGCGTCGGCCTCAGCGCCGCGCAGCTCAATGGTCAGCAACTGACCGTGGTGCAGACCGATGCCGCCGGGCTGACGTCGCCGATCACCACACTCACGGCCCGTGATGCCACCGCGCCGAACGCACCGACCGCACTGTTGCTGGTCGGCGGCGTGAGCCTGAGCGGCGTCGGCGAAGCCAACAGCACCGTCAAGGTCTACGGGGCCAACAACGCTCTGCTGGCCGAGGGGCCGGTGAACGCGCTGGGTCTGTTCACGGTGACACTGGCTGCGCCGCAGCTCAACGGAGGCGCGCTGCGCGTGACCCTCACCGATGCGGCCGGCAACGTGTCCGCAGCGGGCCAACTAGGTGTGGCCGACACCACGCCACCGGCTGCGCCAACCGCCACTATCAGTGCCAGCGGCACCGTGGTGTCGGGCACCGGCGAGGCGGGCGCCACCGTCACCGTGCGCAGTGGCGCCAGCGTGCTGGGCACGGCGCTGGTCGCTGCCAACGGCACCTACAGCGTTACCCTCAATACCGCGCAGATCAACAGCCAGGTGCTGACCGTTAGCCAGGCCGATGCTGCCGCCAACGTTTCGCCGACGGCCACCACCACCGCGCCGGACCTGACCCCGCCGAACCTGGCCACCGGGCTGGTAGTTGCGGGCGATGGCCTGACCCTGCGCGGGACCGGCGAGCCGGGCGCCACGGTCAGCGTCAAGGCTGCCAACGGCGTCGTGCTCAACGTGGCGCCGGTCACCGTGGGGGCTGATGGCACCTTCACCGTGGCCTTGACCGCCGCGCAGATCAACGGCGAGCGCCTGAGTGTCACGCTCACCGACGGGCGCGGCAATGTCAGCGCCGGCGCGGCTGTGGTGGCACCGGACATCGACGTCAACGAACCGGTGATCGCCTCCAACAACCTGGCAACCGCTACGGTCAACATCACACCGGTCACGGTGGCCAGCGAGTACACCAACACCAGTGTCAGCCTGCTGCTGGGCCAGGTGAAGGCGTTCGGTTTCACGGTGGCTGCCGGTACCGTGACCGATCCGTTGATCACGGTGACCAACAACGCCTTGCTCGGTGTGCTGCCAGCTTCGGCTTTCGCTCTGGAGGTGCAGAACGCCGCCGGCAACTGGGTAACCCTGGCCAACAGCACGACCAATCCGCAGTTGCTCAATCTGATCGGGCTGGGTACCAACCAGGTGCAGGCCGACATCGGCTTGCTCCAGGCCGGCAACTATCGCCTGACGGTCGCCAGCAGTCTGGTTTCGCTGCTCGACAGCCTGACCACGCAGATCCAGTTCGTGACCACCAGCCTGACCCAGTTCACCGGAACCCCGGCGCCATTGGATGGCAACGTCATCACCGATCCCGGTGTGAACGGCCTGGCCGACCGCACCGGGCCGGACAACGGTGCGGTGTTGCAGGTACTCAAGAACGGCACCTACGTAACGGCCGGTGCGGGCACCATGGTGCAGGGCCTGTACGGCCAGCTCACCATTGATTCCACCGGCAAGTACACCTACAACCCGAGCGGGGCTGTGGCCAGCGTGGGCAAGGTCGAGGACTTCCAGTACCAGTTGGTGCACCCCAATGGCTTGAGCTCGACGGCCCATCTGTACGTGCGCATCGACAGCGCCAACGTCAATGAGGTGTGGAACCCCAACAACCTGGCCGCCAATGCCACCCTGGTGGACGCGATCAATGACACCGCGGCGAGTGCCTTGAGCCTGGTCGGTCAGTTCACCGACAACACGGCCACGATCGGTCGCTATGACAGCAGCTTGCTCGGCGGTCGCGGCGAGTTCACGTTCACAGTGGCGCCGAACACTTTGAGCGACCTGACCTTGTCGGTCACCGGCAGCGGCTTGTCACTGTTGTCGCCGGTCAACTTCGTGCTGTCCAAGCTGCAGGCCAACGGCACCTATGTTCAGGTAGGGTCCTACTCGGGCGCCAACCTGATCGCGGTCGGCAGCGCCGGCCTGGGTGTGCGGGTCGAGGACCAGACTGCCGGCACCTACCGCCTGGTCGTCACCAACGGTGGCCTGGGAGTGGCATCGAGCTACACCGCAGCGGTACGTCAGGAGGCGACGTCCACCAGCACCTTCGTGGTCGGCAGCGCCACCACGGCGGTGGGCAACCTGCTGACCGGGGCGGGCGCCGATGTACTGGGTTCCTCGTACACCTCGCTCAGCGTGCTGAGTGCCGGGGCGTTCGTTCTGCCCGGAGTCAATGGCGTGACCATTGCCGGTGCCCATGGCGCGCTGCTGGTCAATGCCGATGGCAGCTATGCCTATACACCGACCTTGAACCAGGGCAGCGCCGTGATTGGCCAGACCGACGTGTTCACCTATCAACTCAACCACCCCACCGGAGCCAGCGATACCGCCACCCTGACCATCAACCTCAACAACGCCGCCACGCCGGCCACCTTCGCGCGCCTGGCGTCGTTCACCAGTGACGACACCAGCGCCGATCACGCTGCCGTTGCCGGCAGCGACCGGCACGACCCGCAAGGCACTTCGGGCGATGATCTGCTCGATGGCGCCCAGGGCGGGGCGCTGACCCTGCACGGTCACGACGGCAACGACACCATCGTCATCTACGACCAGACGTTCGCCTCGGTCGACGGCGGTGCCGGGACCGATACGTTGAAGTGGAGCGGCGGCGATGCCGACATCGACCTGAGCAACCTGGCAGCACGCATCAACAACATTGAGGTCATCGACCTGAACCAGTCCAGCAAGGTCAACCTGACCTTGAGCTTGAGCGACCTGCTGTCGGTCACCGACGCCAGCACCGACAAGCTACTGATCCTGGGCGACAGCCACGACACCGTGCACATGACCGGCGCAACCTGGGCGCCGGGCGCCACACAGACGGACAACGGCGTGCAGTACAACGTCTACACTCCCCAGGAGGACCCCTCGCACCATCTGTGGGTCCAGAGCGGTATCAGTGTCGTCTGATACCCGCTACCAGCGTCGGGCCTGCGGGCCCGGCGTCGCGGCAGGAAGTCGCACGCCGCCTGAATCGGGCGTGCCATCAAGAACAGGAAGTGGGGGATTGGCTTGAAGTGCACCTCTTTTGCAACGCATATTTCGGTGGCCGTTCTGGCACTGGGCATCACACCGCTCTACAGCCTGCCGGCACATGCCGCAGACACCCTCGAACCCGGGCTCAAGGTCATCAGCCCCAGCCGACTGGAAACCCGTCCCGAGCAGACCGCTCGGCCGCATCCACGCAATGTCGCCAGGCCTGCGATTGCGTCCGCTGCAACGGCGGCGGGGGCCAGGCTCGACGATTCCGATCTGGCCGCGCCGGCCTCCGGCACCCAGTTGGGCCTGGTCCAGGCCGTCCGCCTGGCGGTGGAATGGCATCCGAGCATCGGCGAGGCGATCGGCACCCTGTACCAGCAGGGTGAAGGCATCAACGTGGCGCGTGCCGGCTACTATCCACGCATCACCGGCGGGCTGCGTGGTGGTCTCGACAGTTCCTACGGTGGCAATGGCACCAGCCAGGCGGTGAACATCTCGCTCAAGCAGATGCTCTACGACTTCGGCAAGGTCGACAGTGCGGTCGACGTTGCCAAGGCCCGCGTCGCGCGCAGTCAGGCCCAAGTACTGCTGAGCATCGATCAGGTGGCGCGCGACACCTCCCAGGCCTACATCGAGGTGCAGCGCTATCAACGCCTGCTGCAGGTCGCTCGCGAGCAGATCAAGGGCATCGCCGGCATTGCCGAGCTGGCACGTCAGCGCAGCGACATGGGCGCCGCCACGCGTTCGGACGTGGTCCAGGCCAGGTCCCGAGAAGACGGCGCGCGTGCCACCCTGCTGCAGTATCAGGCGCTGTACAACCGCTGGCGAGCCAACCTCATCAACCTGGTAGGACGCGCCGCGCCGTTCGACGTCAACGACGATTTTCCGCCGTCGCTGCTGGCCTCCTGCAACGCTGCAGAACCGGACATGAACGCCTTGCCCGGCATCCTGGTAGCCAACGCGCAACGGGTCGAGGCCCAGGCGGCCATTCGCCAGGCCCGTGCCGATGGGCTGCCGACGCTGTCGGTCGACCCCACTCTGAACCACTACCTGGACAGCAACTACAACAGCAACAATTCCAATATCGACCGTACCCAGGCAGGCATCTTCATCAACCTCGACGTGCCGTTCTACCAGGGCGGTGCCACCACCGCGCGTACCGCCGCAGCCACCTATGCCCTGACTGCCGCCGACTCGGCCGAAGATGCCGCCCGCCTGCAGGCCCGTCAGGGCTTGTTCGAAGCGCAGGCGCAAACCGCCAGCCTGGACCGCCGGCTCGGCTCGCTGCAGTCGCGCCAGGGCAGCATTTCCGAAGCCCGCGAGCTGTACGGCCAGCAATACCTGGAGTTGGGCACGCGGCCACTGCTCGACCTGCTCAACGCCGAGCAGGAGATCCACCAGTCGCGCTTCGACCTGGCCAATACCGAAGCTGACCTGCGCCGCCTGCAGGTGGACTGCCTGTACAGCACTGGTGCCCTGCGCAGTGCCTACCGGATCGATCAAAGCACCATCCAAGGCGTGGAGATACTGCCATGAACGATGCCGTGAACCTGCCCCTGGACGCGGAATCGGTACAACCCGCGCAAACCTTCTCGCGCCAGGACTACCAGGTCTGGCTCGACGCGATCCTCGGTGTGGCGCGTCACTACCGCCTGGAGTGCTCGGCGGAAAACGTGCGTATCGCATCGCTGCGTGCCGACGATTCCAGCGTCGAGGACGTCCTGCGGCAGATGGCCCGACAGGCCGGCCTGACGATCAAGTTCGCCCGCTACGACCCCACCACCCTGACCCAGTGGCGCACGCCGCTGGTGGTGCAGCTCAAGGACGGCCAGGTCGGCATCATCCAGGTGCTCGGCGACGACGAGCAGATCGGCATCGCCTACAGCGGTGACCAAGGGCTGCAGAGCAGCATCGACCGCCAGACCCTGCTCGACAACGCCCTGCGCACGGTGATCCTGCGTCCGGCCCGGCCGGTCAGCGACGTGCGCACCAACGACTACATCAAGCCCTACGACGAGCATTGGTTCCGCAAGATCGTGCTGCGCGACCTCAGGCCTTACGGGCACGTCATGCTGGCCTCGCTGGTGGCCAACATCCTTGGTCTGGGCGGGGTGTTGTTCTCCATGCAGGTATACGACCGGGTGATCCCGGCCGAATCGCTGCCCACCCTGTACGTGCTGTTCGGCGGCGTGCTGCTGGCGATCACCTTCGACTTCATCATGCGCATCATGCGCATGAAGATCACCGACCTGCTGGGCAAGCGCGCCGACCTGCGTGTCAGCGACCTGGTCTTCGGCCACGCGATGCGCCTGCGCAACTCGGCGCGGCCCAAGTCCACCGGTTCGTTCATCTCGCAGCTGCGCGAACTCGAATCGCTGCGTGACCTGATCACCTCCAGCACTGCCACGGCACTGGCCGACCTGCCGTTCTTCCTGATCTTCCTGGTGGTGTTCTACCTGATCGGCGGGCCGCTGGTGCTGATTCCGCTGTGCGCCCTGGTGGCCATGGTGGTGCCGGGGCTGATGGCCCAGCGCAAGCTGGCGCGGCTGGCCAACGAATCCATGCGCGAGTCAGCATTGCGCAACGCCATGCTGGTAGAAACCGTGCAGGGCATGGACGACATCAAGAGCCTGCAGGCCGAGCAGCGCTTCCAGCAGCAATGGAACCACTACAACGCCGTGGCGGCAGACAGCAGCCTGCGCCTGCGCACCTTGACCAACGGCCTGGTGGCCTGGACGCAGAACGTGCAGAGCGCGGTGTTCGCCATCGTCATCGTGTTCGGCGCGCCCATGGTGATCGCCGGCGACCTCACCACCGGTAGCCTGGTGGCCGCCTCGATTCTGGCCTCGCGGATGATGGCGCCGGTGTCGCAGCTGACCCATGTGCTGACCCGCTGGCAGCAGGCCAAGGTTGCCCTCGAAGGCCTCAACCGCTTGATGCTGCTGCCGGTCGATCACCCCGAAGGCGCCCAGCGCGTGCACCTGCCGGTGATCGGCGGGCGCTACGAGCTCAAGCGCGCCAGCTTCAAGTACAGCGAGGAGTCGCGCACTCCGGCACTGACCGTCAACGAGTTGAGCATCGCGCCGGGCGAGCGCATCGCCGTGCTTGGCCGCAACGGTGCCGGCAAGTCGACCTTGCTCCAGGCCCTGGCCGGTGGCGTGGACCTGAGCGGCGGCAGCATCAGCCTCGACGGCGTTGCCCTGGGCCATATCGACCCTGCCGACGTGCGCCGCGACATCGGCCTGCTCACGCAGAACTCGCGGCTGTTCCACGGCAGCCTGCGCGAGAACCTGATCATGGGTGCCGGGCAGGCA
Source organism: Pseudomonas sp. CFBP 13710 (assembly GCF_014842235.1). Taxonomy (NCBI): domain Bacteria; kingdom Pseudomonadati; phylum Pseudomonadota; class Gammaproteobacteria; order Pseudomonadales; family Pseudomonadaceae; genus Pseudomonas; species Pseudomonas sp. CFBP 13710. The sequence continues at coordinate 184,988 of NZ_JACYVJ010000005.1, forward strand.
TCGGACCAGGAGATCATCGCTGCACTGGAAATCACCGGCGCGCTGGATTTCGTGCGCCAGTGCCCGACCGGCATGGATCACTTGATTCTCGAAGGCGGCCTCGGCCTGTCGGGTGGTCAGCGCCAATCGCTGCTGCTGTCGCGTCTGCTGATCCGCCAGCCGCACATCCTGCTGCTCGACGAGCCCACCGCGTCGCTGGACGAAACCACCGAACGCCGGCTGATCCAGAACCTGGCGACCTGGGGCCAGGGCCGCACGATCATCGTTGCCACCCATCGCACCAGCGTGCTGGCCCTGGTCGACCGGATCATCGTGGTCGACAACGGTCAGGTGGTGATCGACGACACCAAGGAAAACGCCATCGCCAGACTGTCGCGTCCCAAGGGCGCGGCTCAATGAAGGAGGGCAGGGCAATGGATACAGGCAAGTCTTTCAAGGTGCTGGGCTCCGGTGAATTCAAGCGCATCCCGCTGCTCAGCGAAGACGGTGCGCCGGGCCAGTCGTATTACCAGGACGGTGTCGACGACTCCACCGTGGTGCGCGCGACCCGCGTGGTGTGGGTCGCGGTGGCGATGCTGCTGGCGTTCTTCGTCTGGGCATTCTTCTTCGAGGTCGTGGAAGTCTCCACCGGCACCGGCAAAGTCATTCCCAGCTCGCGGGAACAGCTGATCCAGTCGCTCGAAGGTGGCATCGTGGCCGAGATGAACGTGACCGAAGGGGCGATCGTCGAACGCGGTCAGGTGCTGGCCCAGCTGGACCCGACCAAGACCGAATCCAACTTCGGCGAGAGCGCGGCGAAATACCGCGCGACCTTGGCCAGTGTCGCCCGCCTGCAGGCCGAAGTGGGCCTCAAGCCCCTGAAATTCCCGGCCGAGCTCGACGCCTACCCGGCTCTGCTCAAGGCCGAAACCGAACTGTACAACGTTCGCCGGCGTGGCCTGGATGACTCGTTGGCCGGCATCAACGAATCCCTGCGGCTGGTGCGCAGCGAATTGCAGATCACCGAAAACCTGGCCAGAACCGGCGCGGCCAGCCGGGTGGAAGTACTGCGGCTGAATCGGCAGCGCTCTGAGCTCGAGCTCAAGCTCACCGAAGCCCGTTCCGATTACATGGTGCGGGCCCGCGAGGAGCTGGCCAAGGCCAATGCCGATGTGGAAACCCTGACCGCGGTGCTCAAGGGCCGCTCCGATTCGGTGTCGCGCCTGACCCTGCGCTCGCCCGTGCGTGGCATCGTCAAGGACATCGAAGTCACCACCATCGGCGGCGTGGTGCCGCCCAATGGCCAATTGATGCAGATCGTGCCGCTGGACGAGCGCTTGCTGATCGAAGCGAGAATTTCACCCCGCGATATCGCTTTCATTCATCCCGATCAGCAAGCCAAGGTAAAGATCACCGCCTATGACTATTCGATCTACGGCGGGCTCGACGGCCGGGTGGTGACCATCTCGCCCGATACCATCCAGGATGAAGTGAAACCCGAGGTGTTCTATTACCGAGTGTTCATCCGCACCGATTCCGACTCGCTGGAGAACAAGGCCGGGAAGAAGTTTGCCATCGTCCCCGGCATGATCGCCACGGTCGACATCACCACAGGCCACAAGACAGTGCTGGATTATTTGATAAAGCCGCTGAACAGGGCCAAGGAAGCCCTGCGCGAACGCTAGGAAGAGCAGGGGGGCTCGGCAGCCTGGCCCCCCGGCGATTTCCAGCTCGGGCAATACGCCGAACGCACCACCTGGGCCAGGCAATAGCCGCGGTTGCGTACCGAGCGGATCAGCCGTTCACCGCCGCTGCACTGGCCAAACTTGCTTTGCAGGCGGCTCAGGGACATTTCCAGACCGTTGTACTGGCTGGGGTTCTTGCCCAGTCCGGCGATAAGCGCTTCCTTGCTGACCACCCGCTCGCTGCTGAAGGCGAGCAGGCTCAGCAGCGAGCACTCGGTGCGCGTCAAGGCCACGCTGATGCCATTCTGGGTCAGGGTTCGGTCGATGTCGTTGAACCACCAGCGGCCGTGTGCGAGCTGCGCATCATCCGCTGTTTGATGGGCCGTATAGAGCTGCGTATAGACGGAAGAATATTTGTTGCCAAGGTCCGTAGGCATGGGGTCGTTCCTTCAAAACGTGGTGCTGGATCCAATTTCTCTATCAATTCAAGGCTAGTACGCTTTGAAAAAATCGCCAATGGCCATCGGTCAGTCGAAAAACGCTTTTCAGCGAAAGGCGATGGGCGGGGGCGAGATGCAGCCGCGAATCAGGCGGTAGCCGGTGCCGCGTACGCTCTGGATGACATGGGTGCCGAAGGCTCGGCGAATGCTGCTGCGCAGGCGACTGACGAATTTCTCCACCACCCGCACGTCGTAGGTGCGCATATTAAGCCCCAGCAGTTGCGCCAGATCGTCGAAGCTCAGCTGGTGATGAGGGGCGTAGAGCAGCGCCAGGACCACCTGAACCTGCACAAAGGTCAGGTCCAGGCGTCGCGTCGCGTCTTCCAGGCACAGACGTACGGGATCCAGCACCGGTGGGGCCAGATTCCAGTAGTCGGGGTTCTGGAACAGCGCGAGATAGAATGCTTCGCGCTCCTGCTCCGGGCCCGGCAATCGCAGCACGTGGTCGGCCCCTGCGTGTTGGTAGGCTTGGCGAATGGCGGGGTCGGCGCCGGTCAGGGCGACCAGCACCGACGCCCAGCTGTTGCCTCGACGGATGTCGTCGACCCAGCGGACGCCCTGTTGTCGTTCGCCACGGGCAGGCTCGACGAGAATGGCCTTGTGCCGGCTCTTTTCGTAGTCGAATGTCGGCTGCAAGTCCGGCTGCAGGCCCTCGACGGGCAGGGAAAGGTGGTGAAGGCAGCGCTCGAGCGAGTCGCTCCGTGAGGTATCGCTGCAAAGCATGAGAAGACGCGGTTCAAGCGGGTGAAACAGTGCAGCCAAAACATCCATGTGTATCATTCCTGCTGTTCGCCGAGCCGACGAACAAGGCGCAGCATCGAGCTGCCTGGATCCAAGTCACTACACTGTGTACTGGCGCTACGCTATCGGCAAGCGACTTGTTCGCAACGCTTCCTGCAGGTGGCTTGTCACCCGCCCGCTGCGTTGCGTATTTTGTGTACATCGCCGAGTACGGCATTGAGCGTCAAGGGCAGAGAAATGAGTAGCGAAGGACTGCGTACGGTCGCCGAGCGTTTGAGCGGTGTCGATGAAATCGAATGCTTCACACCTGATCTCAATGGCGTACCGCGAGGCAAGGTCATGACGGCAGAAGGGTTCCTGGAGGGTCGTCGTCTGCAACTGGCCAGCGGCGTGCTGCTGCAATGCATCATGGGCGGTTATCCGCCCAGCCGCTACTACGGCGCCGACGACGGCGACGTCGCACTGGTGGCCGACCTGACTCGGTTGCAGCGCCTGCCCTGGAGCGAGCCGCCCCGTGCCTGGGTGGTCTGCGATGCCGAGGAGTTGACCGGCGGGTCATCCCCGCTGTCGACCCGCGGTCTGCTCAAGACAGTGGTTGCACGCTATGCGCGCCTGGGCTTGGCCCCGGTGGTAGCGACCGAGCTGGAATTCTTCGTCTTCGCCGCCAATCCCGACCCGTTACTGCCGTTCCAGGCGCCGATCGGGCTGGATGGCCGACGCGAGGATGGCAGCAGTGCGTTCAGCGTGGGGTCCAACAATGGCTTGCGGCCGTTTTTCAACGAGGTCTATCGCAGCATGGCAGCGCTGGGGCTGCCGCGCGACACGGTGATGCACGAAATGGGCGTCAGCCAGTTCGAGATCAACCTGCTGCATGGTGATCCGCTGCTGCTCGCCGACCAAACCTTCCTGTTCAAGCACTTGCTCAAGGAAGTCGGGCTCAAGCATGGGCTGAGCGTGGTGTGCATGGCCAAGCCGCTGGCGCGGGTGGCTGGCAGCTCGATGCACATCCATCAGAGCGTGGTGGCGCTGGACAGTGGCCTCAACGTGTTCAACGATGCCCATGACCAGCCCACCGACACCTTCCGTCATTTCATCGGCGGGCAACAGGCGGCCATGGCCGATTTCACGGCGCTGCTGGCGCCCAACGTGAATTCCTACCAGCGCCTGTGTCAGCCCTATGCGTCGCCCAACAATGCCTGCTGGTCCCATGACAACCGCGCCGCCGGGCTGCGCATACCGGCCAGCCCTGCCTGCGCCCGCAGGGTCGAGAACCGTCTGCCCGGCGCCGATGCCAATCCCTACCTGGCCATCGCCGCCAGCCTCGCCGCCGGCCTGCACGGCATCGAGCACCGGCTCGAGCCCTCGCAGCCCATGCAGGGCGACCTTGCCGTGCCCGAAGAATTGTCGTTGCCATGTACCTTGCATGCGGCCCTGGAGCGTCTCAAGCGCAGCCCATTGGCCAGGGAACTGTTCGGCAATGTGTTCATCGAAGGCTACATTGCGACCAAGACCCTGGAGCTGGCGAGTTTCTTCGACGAAATCACTCCTTGGGAACGCCGGGTGCTGGCGGCCCAGGCTTGATCCTGCAACAGCTTGTATGCAGGTGACGATTTTCCCCGCCGCGCTCAGCCGAGGTGGCGGAAAAGGGCGTTGCCTGTGAACCGATCGTTCCGACACCCTTTACCGCGGACCTGCAATGCGCCAAATCTGGAAAAACTTTCGAGCCCTGTACTTCGCCTCACTGATGATGCTGATCGGCTCTGGCTTGTTGAGTACCTACCTGGCCCTGCGCCTGTCGGCCGAGCAGGTCGACAGCCTGTGGGTGGGTGCGCTGATGGCCGCCAACTATTTCGGCCTGGCCCTGGGCGGCAAGATCGGCCACAGGTTGATCGCCCGCGTGGGCCATATCCGTGCCTATGCCACCTGCGCCGGTATCGTCGGCGCCGCCGTGCTGGGCCATGGCCTGGTGAACTACCTGCCAGCCTGGCTGTTCCTGCGGGTCATCGTCGGTCTGGGCATGATGTGCCAGTACATGGTGATCGAAAGCTGGCTCAACGAGCAGGCCGACAGCAAGCAGCGCGGAGCGGTGTTCAGCGGCTACATGATCGCTTCCTACCTGGGCCTGGTCCTGGGCCAGCTGATTTTGGTGGTGCATCCGCAACTGGGGCTGGAACTGCTCATGCTGGTCGCGCTGTGCTTCGCCCTGTGCCTGGTGCCGGTGGCCCTGACGCGGCGCATTCACCCTGCGCCCATGCACCCGGCGCCCATGGAGCCACGCTTCTTCATCAGTCGTGTGCCGCAGTCACTGAGCACCGTGCTGGGCTCAGGCCTGATCGTCGGCTCGTTCTACGGTCTGGCGCCACTGTATGCCTCGGCGCAGGGCTTGAGCACCGAGCAGGTCGGCTTGTTCATGGGTTCGTGCATTTTCGCCGGGTTGCTGGTGCAGTGGCCGTTGGGCTGGCTGTCGGACCGTTACGACCGTGCGCTGCTGATCCGCTGCGTGGCAGTCGGTATCGCCATTGCCGCGCTGCCGCTGGCGCTGATTCCGGCCGTGCCGCTGGAGGTGCTGTTCGCCGCCGGCTTCCTGGTGTCGCTGCTGCAGTTCTCGCTGTACCCGTTGGCCGTGGCGTTTTCCAACGACCATGTGGAGGCCGATCGGCGTGTTTCGCTGACCGCCATGCTGTTGGTGACCTACGGTGTCGGCGCCTGTATCGGGCCGTTGGTGGCAGGGGTGCTGATGAAGCAGTTCGGCAGCCAGATGCTGTATGCCTTTTTCAGCCTTTTCGCCGTGGTGCTGGTATGGCGGATCAGGCCGAAGGCAGTGACCAACCTGCACGTCGTGGACGACGCACCGTTGCATCACGTGGCCATGCCGGCCGCCAACTCGCCGTTGGCCGCAGCGTTGGACCCGCGGGTGGATGAGCACATGGTGCAGGAACAGATGCAGAACACCGAACCTGCCGAAGAAGAGCCGGTCAAGGCTGGCTAGGGTGCCGCCGGGCCGCACTCGAGGCGCGGCCCGGGTTTAGAAATCGTCCCGGTCGAAGCGCTGTGCGTCGCGTTGCAACTGATGCACGAAGCGCTCGAGCTGCCGCTGTATCAGCCCCGGGATATTGTGGAAGCGCACGCCCACGAAAGTGGTGTCGATGCGCTCCTCGAAATGCAGATGGCGCAGCTCGACCGCCGTATTCATGGCGCCGAAGGGAAGGCCGGCGCTGAAGCGCTCGTAGATCTGCCCCAGTTGCAACCGCTCGGCGATGTCGCCCTCGAAGCGCAGCTTGCAGCCATGGGCCGAGATGTCCAGCAGCTTGCCCACCAGGGTGCTCTTCAGCCGACTGCCAGCGATTTCCACGTCGACCAGTTGCGACAACTTGAGTGCGGCACGAAAGGCATTGCGGCGCTGGTGGTAGACCACCTGGCCAGGCAGCGCGCCGACATAGCAGCGGCTGCCCTGCTTCTGGGTGATGGTCCAGTTGCCATGGCTTTCCCAGGCAACGCGTACGCCGTCATGAAAGCCTTCGACCTTGAACCCTTCACCTGCTTCCAGGTATTTCTCGCCTTCGCGGGGAATCATTTCATCAAGGACTATGCGCAGGTTGTCCCGGTCCACTTCCACCAGAAAGCTCTGGCAGCGCAGGGTGCGCTCGTGAAAAGTGATGATCAGGGGGTCGTGGCTTTCCTGGAGCATGCGCAGGTTGGCGGCGACTTCCAGGGGTGTGGCAAGCACCTTGGGCGGTTGCGGTGCGTCTTCCACGTTCGATGCGTTTGACACGTTCTGGTCTACTCCGGGGAACACACAGGTCAGGCCTGGCTGAGGGCGCGGTAGGTGGCCATTCGCGCAGTCGAGCCACGGCTGTTGTAGAGCGACGGTGGCTCGGCGCCAGTAAGTATGCGGATCTGGTTGGCGGTCGCCACCTGCTGGCGCACGATGCCTTGGCCCACCTGTGCATTGATGGCCTGGCACTGTGCGAGCAACTGACTCAACGCATCGCCCCGGGCCAGCAACGCATCGCCCAGGTGCGACTGGCGCGCCAGCGCCTGCAGCCCGTCGCGATCGGCGGACAGGCCGAGCTGCATGAGCAGGTGGCTGCGTCGGCGTCCGTTCTGCTCGAGCAACACGATCAACGACTGCTTCTGCGCCAGAATCGTTTCCAGAAGCTCCATGTCGCGGCTTTGCAACGCCAGCGACTCGTCGCGCAGCAGCTCGAGCAGCTGCCCTGCGTACGGGAGGTCTTCTTCAATCAGCTGCAACAGCGTTTGATCGTGCATGGTGAGCCCTGGCGTTGACACGTCCAGAAGCCCCTGCGCCTAGACTGGGCTAGCGCTGGGCTTCGAAATTGAGCATTTTGCTGGCAACGCGCTCGCTGTCGACTTTATAGCTGCCCTCGGCGATAGCCTGCTTGAGCTCGGCGACGCGGGCGCTGTTGACAGTGGGCTGATCGCTCAGCTTGTCGGTGATTTTCTGCATTTGCTGGGCCTGATCGCTCAAGGTGACCGGTTCCCCGCTCTTCACGGCGGGCGTGCTTGGCACGGCCGTGTCGGCGGCCACTTCCTTGGCAGCGCTGGTACGCGAGGTACCCTGCACTGACGGCGAGTTGCCCACTCGGTTGAAGTCGATAACCATTGTTCTGAACCTCTGGGTATTTGGACGCTTGCCTTGTTTTCGGCCAAACCCCGATTAACTTTAGGCGCTGTTTCGCAAATGCCCGATGCCGCGGCTACGGGCCCGTGTAGGCCCCTAGTGTAGGAAAACTCCAGTTCGCCGGCCAGCTTTTACATTGCCACTTCCACTTGCCCAGGCCCGGTGACGCGCGCCTTGACCACTCGTTTGGAGTTCAGGTTGCGCACACGTATCTGCTCGCTCATGCCCCCCTGGGCCAGCGCTTCGCCCGGCATGCGGACCGCCAGGGTGCCGCTGCGGGCAATGATCACCACTTGATCACCCTTGAGCACCAGCGCCTGTTGCTCGAGGAATACCGGCGTCAGCACCTGGTCGATCACCGTCGGTCGGATCAGCTTCATGCCCACGGCCTCGTCCATCGAAACCAGGAAGCCTTGACCCATGGCGCCAACGTCGCGTTCGCGCAACGCCACGTCGGCCTCCGTCAACACGCTGTCGCGCTTCAACGGCCGAGTGGTGGTCACCACCTCGCGAAACAGCCGGACCTGCGCCGGAACGAATACCGTCCACGGCGCAGCGCCTTCGCAGCGCACTCGCACGGTCACCCGCCCCATGGGCTGCGCCGGGCTTTCCAGGCTGGCCGACAGTTGCCGGTCGCAACCGGGCATGCGCAGACGCGGGTCGAGATTGTTCACTTCGATCTCGTAGCGGCCCTGGATTTGCGAGGTCGCCAGATAATCTTCAACAGTGAACTCAAGAAAACCCTGGGTGACACCGATAAGCTGTTCGGGCAATGTGACATTGTCGGCGCGCGCCGCACTGCCGAGCACCGCGCCACCCACCGTGGCAACGGCCCAGAATAAATACGCGGCGATGTGTCGAGAAACTGTCGTTTTTGCGTTCATGCAGTGCTAATAGCAAGGCCCGTGCCGATATCGAGCGGGTCGCAAGAGGAGTTTGGGCATGGCGGGTGTAATGGATTCGGTGAACCAGCGCACGCAGCTGGTTGGGCAGAATCGCCTGGAGCTGTTGTTGTTTCGCCTCAATGGCAAGCAGCTCTACGGGATCAACGTCTTCAAGGTCAGGGAGGTGCTGCAATGCCCCAAACTGACGGTATTGCCGAAGTCCAACCCGGTGGTTCGCGGCGTGGCCAACATCCGTGGCGCGACCATCCCGATCCTCGATCTGGACATGGCCACGGGTGCTGCGGGCCTTGTGGCATCGACCGATACCTTCGTCATCATCACCGAGTACAACACCAAGATTCAGGGCTTTCTGGTGCATTCGGTGGAACGCATCGTCAACATGAACTGGGAAGAGATCCATCCACCACCCCGGGGTACCGGCCGCGATCACTACCTGACGGCCGTCACCCGCGTGGATAACCAGTTGGTGGAGATCATCGACGTCGAGAAAATCCTCGCCGAAGTAGCGCCGACCTCCGAAGCGATCTCGGTTGGCGTGGTCGACGAGGAGACGCACAGCAAGGCCGTTTCCCTGCGCGTGTTGACCGTCGACGATTCATCGGTGGCACGCAAGCAGGTGACCCGTTGCCTGCAGACCGTGGGGGTAGAAGTGGTGGCCTTGAACGACGGCCGTCAGGCGCTGGAGTATCTGCGCAAGATGGTCGACGAGGGCAAGCGTCCGGAGGAGGAATTCCTCATGCTGATCTCCGACATCGAGATGCCGGAGATGGACGGCTACACGCTGACCGCCGAGATCCGCAGCGACCCACGCATGCAGAAGCTGCACATCATTCTGCATACGTCGTTGTCAGGGGTGTTCAACCAGGCCATGGTCAAGAAGGTCGGCGCCGACGATTTCCTTGCCAAGTTCCGCCCCGACGACCTGGCGGCACGGGTCGTCGATCGCATCAAGGCAGCAGTATGAATGCCGGGCGCCAGCGCCCGGCCTACCGAACCAGCAAGAGGCGGCACCGTGTCTACGGGTAATTTGGATTTTGATCAGTTCCGGGTCTTCCTGGAAAAAGCCTGTGGCATTCTCTTGGGCGAGAACAAGCAGTACCTCGTTGCCAGCCGCCTGAACAAGCTGATGGAGCAGCAGGGCATCAAGTCTCTGGGCGAACTGGTGCAGCGTATCCAGACCCAGCCGCGCAGCGGTCTGCGCGAGCAGGTGGTGGACGCCATGACCACCAACGAAACCCTGTGGTTTCGCGACACCTATCCCTTCGAAGTGATGAAGAACAAGGTTTTGCCCGAAAGCATCAAGGCCAACCCCGGCGCACGCCTGCGTATCTGGTCGGCGGCGTGCTCGTCCGGCCAGGAACCCTATTCGCTGTCGATGACCATCGACGAGTTTGAGCGCAGCAACCTGGGACAGCTGAAATCGGGCGTGCAGATCGTTGCCACCGACCTGTCCGGCAGCATGCTGACCAACTGCAAGAGTGGTGAGTACGACAGCCTGGCGATCGGCCGCGGCCTCTCCCAGGAGCGGCTGCAGCGCTATTTTGATCCCAAGACGCCAGGGCGCTGGGCGGTCAAGGCGCCCATCCGCAGTCGCGTCGAGTTTCGTGCGTTCAACCTGCTCGACAGCTATGCGGCGTTGGGCAAGTTCGACATCGTGTTCTGCCGCAACGTGCTGATCTACTTTTCCGCACAGGTCAAGAAAGACATCCTCACCCGTATTCATGGCACCCTCAAGCCGGGCGGCTACCTGTTCCTGGGTGCGTCCGAAGCCTTGAACGGCTTGCCCGAGCTGTATCAGATGGTGCAGTGCAGCCCCGGCATCATCTACCAGGCCAAGTGATCTTGCGCCTGGCGCGCCTCCTTCACCCAGGCGTGCGACCAAGGCGCAAGGGCGGCAATTTTTCTGGCGCCAGCGTTGCCGCTTTTCCCCTCCAGCGGAAATTTCTTGCCGCTTTTCTGGCATCACCCAACGCCTGATAGGCCCGCAACCCGCATGGGACGGGCTTTTTGAGACTTGGCACACTGATTGCTATCTATCCTGCACGAACCATCTGGTCTGCCGCATAGGTACCAACATGAGCATCAGTTTCGACAAAGCGCTGGGCATTCACGAGCAGGCCTTGGGCTTTCGCGCCAAGCGCGCCGAAGTGCTGGCCAACAACATCGCCAACGCCGACACGCCCAACTACAAAGCTCGGGACCTGGACTTCGCCTCGGTGCTGGCAGCGCAGAACGAGCAGAACGGCAAAGGTGCCTTCGGCCTGCAGACCACCAGCAGCAAGCACATCGCCGCCCAGGGCTTCAGCTCGGGCGACGAGACCTTGCAGTACCGCATTTCCACGCAGCCTTCGCTGGACCAGAACACCGTCGATGCGCAGATCGAGCAGTCGAACTACGCCGAGAACTCGGTCAACTTCCAGGCCAGTTTCACCCTGCTCAACAGCAAGTTCAAAGGGCTGGTATCGGCCCTTCGCGGAGATTAAGCCATGTCCCTTGCCAGCGTCTTCAACATTGCCGGTAGCGGCATGAGTGCGCAGACCACGCGCCTGAACACCGTGGCGAGCAACATCGCCAACGCCGAAACCGTGTCGTCCAGCATCGACCAGACCTACCGCGCACGGCATCCGGTGTTCGCCACCATGCTTCAGGGCCAGCAGGCCGGCGACAGCGGTTCGCTGTTCCAGGACCAGGATTCGGCGGGGCAGGGTGTGCAGGTCACCGGCGTGGTCGAGGACCAGAGCGATCTGGAAGCGCGCTACGAGCCCAATCACCCGGCGGCGAACAAGGATGGCTACGTCTACTACCCGAACGTCAACGTGGTCGAGGAAATGGCCGACATGATCTCGGCCAGTCGTTCCTTCCAGACCAACGCCGAACTGATGAATACCGCAAAGACCATGATGCAGAAGGTGCTGACCCTGGGTCAGTGATAGAGGCGAGCGCAGATGACGACTACCAGCATTAACAATGGCGTGAGCGCCTCGGTCCTGGACTCATTGCAGAAGACCACCAGCAGCACCGACAGCTCGACCGGCACCGCCGGCAGTGCGTTGGGCAAGGACGCGTTCCTGCAGCTGCTGGTGACCCAGATGCAGAACCAGAACCCCCTCGATCCCCAGGACAATGGCGAGTTCGTCGCTCAGCTGGCGCAGTTCAGCAGCCTGGAAAGCATGCAGAGCCTGAATGCGTCGGTGGGCACCATCGTCAACAACTACCAATCGTCCCAGGCGCTGCAGGCCTCGTCGCTGGTCGGCCGCTCGGTCATCGCCCAGACCGATACCGCCGTGGTCGACCCCACCAAGGGCCTCACCGGCTCGGTGGCGCTGACCTCGTCGAGCAGCAACACCACGGTCGGCGTCTACGACGCCAAAGGTGACCTGGTGCGCAATATCGATCTGGGTAGCCAGTCCGCCGGCAACGCCGCCTTCACCTGGGATGGCAAGGACAGCAACGGCGCGGTTGCCGCTGCCGGCACCTACACCTTCAAGGCTGCAGCCACCGTCGACGGTACCGCCACGGCCATGAGCACCTACCTTCCAGCCACGGTGAACAGCGTCACCATGGGCACCAACGGCGGTGAATTGACCCTCAACCTCGCTGGACTGGGTAGCGTTGCGCTGTCGAAAGTCCAAACCATCGGAATTTGAGCCGCTTCGTCCGGCGCAGGAGTACAGCATGACTTTCAATATCGGCCTCAGCGGTCTTTCGGCAGCTAACAAGGCGCTCAACGTCACCGGCAACAACATTGCCAACGTCGCGACCACCGGCTTCAAATCCTCGCGCGCGGAATTCGCCGACCAGTACGCCGCGTCCATTCGCGCCACGGCCGGCAAGACCAGCGTGGGCAGCGGTGTGACCACCGCTGCCGTGTCGCAGCAGTTCACCCAGGGCAACATCGCCTCGACCGGGCAGAGCCTCGACCTGGCGATCAACGGCAACGGCTTCTTCGTGCTCAACGATGGTGGCCAGAAGCTCTACACCCGTGCCGGTGCCTTCTACAGCGACAAGGACGGCAACGTCGTCGACGTGAGCGGCAACAACCTGCAGGGCTACAACGCCCAGGACGGCGTAGTGCAGACGGGCGTCTTGACCAACCTGAAAATCGACTCCGCGAACCTGCAGCCCAAGGCGACCTCGAAAATCGCCGAAACGGTCAATCTCAACTCCAGCGCGCCGCAGGCGACCATTACCCCGTTCGACCCGGGCAACGTCAAAAGCTACAACTACACCTTCAACACCGATGTGTACGACAGCCTGGGCAACGCCCACCAGATGAACCAGTACTTCGTCAAGGATGCCACGGCCAACAGCTGGACCATGCACACCACCATCGACGGTCGCAATCCGTCCGATCCGACGGCCACCACGCCGTTGGTCAATACCTTGAGCTTCAAGTCCGACGGCAGCCTCATCGTGCCCGCTCAGGGTAACGTGCCTGGTGGCCTGGGCATCAACGCCGACAAGAGCTTCAACCTCGCCGGCTGGGTGCCTTCCACCCGTGGCGCCGATGGAACCTGGACACCCAACGGCGCGACGGCCAATGCCGGTGGCGTGGCGTTGGACATGCTGGCGACCACGCAATACAACTCGGCATCGGCCACCTCGGCCAAGACCCAGGACGGCTACGCCACGGGTGAGCTGACCGGTCTGTCGGTGGACGGCACGGGCAACATGTTCGCCAACTTCACCAACGGCCAGAACAAGGTCATCGGTCAGGTGGCCATGGCCAGCTTCGCCAACATGCAAGGCCTGGCGCCCAATGGCGGCACCAACTGGAAGGAGTCGTTCGCTTCCGGTACCGCCGTGATCGGTACGCCCGATACCGGTGTCATGGGCAACCTGCAGTCCCAGGCGCTGGAAGACTCCAACGTCGACCTGACGGCCGAGCTGGTGAACCTGATCAAGGCGCAAAGCAACTACCAGGCGAACGCCAAGACCATTTCCACCGAAAGCACCGTGATGCAGACCATCATCCAGATGACCTGATGAGGGCAGGGCAGTGATCCGGTGTCTGTGTGCAGCCCTGGCCATCGCCGCAACCTGCGCGATGGCCGTGGCGGCGCCCGCGCCCTGGTACACCTACCAGAGCCTGGCGAGCGGCCGCTACCTGTGCAGTCAGGTCGACCCTGGCCCGCATTACCGTCGCTTCGCCGGGCCGTTCAGCAACGCCGGCTGCCGTCGTTGAACACGGCGCCGTCGAGCCTCGCCCTGATGTCGCGACGTAAATCCATTCTCCCGTTGCCGCTAGCGGCAATCCGGCGCCGACTTTTCGGCGTCAAGCTTTCAGTCCGCTTCGGCCGCACCGCTGCAACCCCCGTCCTAGAGGGGCTGTAGCCGTATTGGCAAAGTTGGCCCGCATATTGCTCTACCTCTCTCAGTACAGCAGTAGACGGCATTCGCCCGTCGAGGGAGACAACTGTGGACAAGATGCTCTATGTGGCAATGACCGGTGCCAGCCAGAACGCGCTGGCGCAGAAGGCGCATGCCAACAACCTGGCCAACATTTCCACCACCGGCTTCAAGCGTGACCTCGAACAGGCGCGTTCCATGCCGGTGTTCGGCGACACCTTTCCTTCGCGGGCCTATGCCCTGACCGAGCGTCCGGCCACCGATTTCAGTGGCGGCGCGCTGCAGGAAACCGGCCGGGATCTGGACGTCGCGGTAGGTGGCAACGGCTTCATCGCCGTACAGACACCCGACGGCGGCGAAGCCTACGTCCGCACCGCCAGCATGAACGTCGACGCGCTCGGTGTGCTGCGCGCCGGCAATGGTTTGCCGGTCATGGGCAACGGCGGCCCGATCGCCGTGCCGCCCGACGAGAAAATCGAAATCGGCATGGACGGCACCATCAGTATTCGTGGTCTGGGGCAGGCCCCCAACGTCATGGCCCAGGTCGACCGCATCAAGCTGGTCAATCCGGACGTGAAAACCCTGACCAAGGGCCTGGACGGTCTGATCCACACCTCCAGCGGCCAACCGGCACCTGCCGACGCTGCGGTCCGCGTCGAGTCCGGCTTCCTGGAAGCGAGCAACGTCAATGCGGTCGAGGAAATGACCTCCGTGCTGGCGCTCTCCAAGCAGTTCGAACTGCACATCAAGATGATGAGCACCGCCAAAGAAGGCGACGAGGCCATGGCCCGGGTCTTGCAAATCTAATTCCAGCGTAGCGATCGCGCCGTAAACCAGGCGCTCCAGGAGAAGACACATGCTTCCAGCACTATGGGTCAGCAAGACCGGCCTCCAGGCTCAGGACACCAACCTGACCACGATTTCCAACAACCTGGCGAACGTGTCGACCACGGGTTTCAAGCGCGATCGCGCCGAATTCCAGGACCTGCTCTACCAGATCAAACGTCAGCCCGGTGCCCAGTCGACCCAGGACAGCGAACTGCCGTCGGGCCTGCAGGTCGGTACCGGTGTGCGCATTGTCGGCACCCAGAAGAACTTCACCGCCGGCAGCCTGCAGACCACCGACCAGCCGCTCGACATGGCCATCAACGGTCGCGGCTTCTTTCAGGTGATGCAGCCTGACGGCACCGTTTCCTACACGCGTGACGGTACCTTCCACCTGAACTCCGACGGCCAGATCGTCACCGCCCAGGGCCTGGCGCTGGAACCTGCGATCGTCGTTCCCAACGAAGCGCAGACTTTCACCGTAGGCACCGACGGCACCGTGTCCATCACTACCGCCGGCAACGCCGCTTCGCAGGTGATCGGCAACCTGCAGACCGCCGACTTCATCAACCCGGCCGGCCTGCAGGCCATCGGTGGCAACCTGTTCCTGGAAACCGCCTCCAGCGGCGCGCCGCAGGTGGCAACGCCCGGCCTGAACGGCGCCGGTACGGTACTGCAGAACACTCTGGAAAACTCCAACGTGAGCACTGTGGAAGAGTTGGTCAACATGATCACCACCCAGCGTGCCTACGAGATGAACTCCAAGGTCATCTCCACTGCCGACCAGATGCTGCAGAACCTGACCCAGAACCTGTAATTCGGGTCCATCCGTAATCCCCAAGCTACCTGGGCGCCACGTGCGCCGGCTACACCGTGAGGTCTGTGTCATGCGTCGTGTCTCGATTGTTCTTGCCCTGAGTGGAATGGCCTTGCTGACCGGTTGCGTCGCGCCGCCGGCCAAGCCCAACGACCCGTACTACGCCCCGGTGCTGCCGCGCACTCCGATGCCTGCCGCCGCCAACAACGGCTCGATCTACCAGGCCGGCTTCGAGCAGAACCTGTACAGCGACCGCAAGGCGTTCCGCGTGGGCGATATCATCACCATCACCCTCAACGAGCGGACCAGTGCCAGCAAGAGCGCCAACTCCAAGGTCGGCAAGGACAGCAACAACAGCCTGGGCCTGACCTCGCTGTTCGGAGCGGGTGTGAACACCAACAACCCGCTGGGCAGTGGCGACCTGAGCCTCAATGCAGGCTACAGCGGCACTCGCGCCACCAACGGCACCGCGGCGGCAGCGCAGAACAACAGCCTGACCGGTTCGGTCACGGTCACGGTGGCCGACGTGCTGCCCAACGGCATCATCTCGGTTCGCGGCGAGAAGTGGATGACGCTCAACACCGGCGAAGAGCTGGTGCGCATTTCCGGTCTGGTCCGCGCCGATGACATCGCCACCGACAACACCGTGTCCTCGACGCGGGTAGCCGATGCGCGCATCACCTATTCGGGCACCGGTTCGTTTGCCGAGGCCAGTCAGCCGGGTTGGTTCGACCGGTTCTTTGCCAGTCCACTGTTTCCTTTCTGAGTGCGCCCGTCCATGCTCAACTTCAAACACCTGATCGCCGCTGCCCTGCTGTTGTCCGCCGCGTTCGGCGTTCAGGCCGAGCGCCTCAAGGACATCGCCAGCATTTCCGGCGTGCGCACCAACCAGCTGATCGGCTATGGCCTGGTCGTGGGCCTCAATGGCACCGGCGACCAGACCACGCAGACGCCATTCACCCTGCAGACCTTCAACAACATGCTCTCCCAGTTCGGCATCAAGGTGCCGCCGGGCTCGGGCAACGTGCAGCTCAAGAACGTCGCCGCCGTGTCGATCCATGCCGACCTGCCGGCGTTCGCCAAGCCGGGACAGGTGGTCGATATCACCGTGTCGTCCATCGGCAACTCGAAAAGCCTGCGCGGTGGCAGCCTGTTGATGACCCCGCTCAAGGGTATCGATGGCAACGTCTATGCCATCGCCCAAGGCAACCTGGTCGTCGGTGGTTTTGACGCCGAAGGCCGCGACGGGTCGAAAATCACCGTCAATGTGCCGTCGGCAGGACGGATTCCTGGCGGTGCCAGCGTCGAGCGTGCCGTGCCCAGTGGCTTCAATCAGGGCAACAGCCTGACGCTGAACCTCAACCGCTCGGACTTCACGACCGCCAAGCACATCGTCGACAAGATCAACGAGCTTCTTGGCCCGGGAGTTGCACAGGCTATTGACGGGGGCTCGGTGCGCGTCACTGCTCCGGTCGACCCCAGCCAGCGCGTGGACTACCTGTCGATCCTCGAGAACCTCGATGTCGACGTAGGGCAGGCGGTGGCCAAGGTGATCATCAATTCGCGCACCGGCACCATCGTGATTGGCCAGAACGTCAAGGTATCGCCTGCGGCAGTGACCCACGGCAGCCTGACGGTGACCATTACCGAAGACCCGATCGTCAGCCAGCCAGGGCCTTTGTCCGGTGGCGAAACGGCGGTGGTGCCACGTTCGCGGGTCAGCGCCCAGCAGGAAGCCAAACCGATGTTCAAGTTTGGCCCTGGCACCACGCTCGACGAGATCGTCCGCGCGGTCAACCAGGTGGGGGCAGCGCCCGGTGACTTGATGGCCATTCTCGAAGCCCTGAAACAGGCCGGCGCATTGCAGGCCGACCTGATCGTGATTTGAGGTAACAGCTGATGGAAATGCCGAATGGTGGAGTATCGGGAACACGGGATTCGGGGGCTTACACAGACCTCAATCGCCTGAGCTCGTTGAAAGTCGGGGATCGCGACAGCGAGGCCAACCTGCGCAAGGTGGCCCAGGAATTCGAGTCGCTGTTCCTCGGTGAAATGCTCAAGTCCATGCGTTCGGCAAATGACGTGTTGGCCAAGGACAACCCGCTGAACACCGAAACCACCAAGCAGTACCAGTCGATGTACGACCAGCAGCTGTCCGTGACCCTCTCCAAGGAAGGTGGCGGTATCGGCCTGCAGGACGTGCTCATGCGCCAGTTGTCCAAGACCAAGGGCGTGGCCCGTGCCGGCGCGAACCCGTTCGCCCATGCCGACAACAGCTTGAACAAGCCGCTGGGTGCCACTCGCGACGCCTCGGCCGATGCCAAGGCCGCCGGCAGCGTTGGTCACAACGACATGGCCTTGCTCAACCAGCGTCGGCTGTCGTTGCCCAGCAAGCTTGCCGACCGTCTGGTGGCCGGCATCGTGCCGTCGGCGGCCACCGAAGCAGGGGCAGCCAGCGGCAGCAAGAACCTCATCAACGTTGCGGCCGATGCACCGCTCAACAGCCTGGCCAAGACCGTGCGCAGTGGCGCTGCGGTCGAGGGCAGCAGCCTGGCGAAGAGCGTCGCCCAGCCGCCCCTGGCCCCGGCCAAGCGCGCGTTCGCCTCGTCCGACGAGTTCATCGCGACCATGCTGCCGATGGCCGAAAAAGCCGCTGCTCGCATCGGTGTCGACCCCAAGGTGCTGGTCGCCCAGGCGGCGCTGGAAACCGGCTGGGGCAAATCGATCATGCGCGCCGACGACGGCAGCAGCAGCCACAACCTGTTCGGCATCAAGGCCACCGGCAACTGGAAAGGCGAGAACGCCCGCGCGATCACCAGCGAATTCCGCGACGGCCAGATGGTCAAGGAAACCGCCGATTTCCGCTCATACACCTCGTACGAAGACAGCTTCCACGACCTGGTCAGCCTGTTACAGAACAACGATCGCTACCAGGGCGTGGTCAAGTCCGCGGACAACCCCGAACAATTCGTCAAGGAACTGCAGAAGGCCGGCTACGCCACCGACCCGAACTACGCCAGCAAGATCTCTTCCATCGCCAAGCAGATGCAAGGCTATGAGAACTACGCTCGCAGCAGCACCAGCGCTACCACGAATCTATAAGGTTTGAACCCATGTCGAATCTGATCTCCATTGGGCTGTCCGGTCTGGCGTCCAGCCAGGCATCCCTGGCGACCACCGGTAACAACATCGCCAACGTCGCGACTGCGGGCTATTCCCGGCAGTCGGTGGTGAACACTGCCAGTGGCTTGCAGAACATCGGCGTGGGCTATCTGGGCACCGGCACCACGATCTCCGACGTGCGCCGTATCTACAGCAGCTATATGGATACCCAACTGCAGACCAGCACTGCGTTGAGCAACGACGCGAGCGCGTACAGCACCCAGATCAACAGCATCGACAAACTGCTGTCCGATGGCAGCACGGGTATCAGCGCCGTGCTCAGCAGCTTCTTTTCCGCCGTGCAGACCGCAGCGGCGAACCCGAGCGATACCTCGTCGCGGCAACTGCTGCTGACCCAGGCGCAAACCCTGAGCAATCGCTTCAATTCGATTTCGTCGCAGTTCAGCCAGCAGAACGACAGCATCAATGCGTCGTTGACCACCCTGACCGGCCAGGTCAACAAGCTGAGTGGCAACATCGCCGAACTCAACCGGCAGATCACCGAGATGTCGGGCACCGGTTCCACGCCCAACAGCCTGCTCGATGCGCGCAACGAAAACGTTCGCCAGCTCAACGAGCTGGTCGGTGTGAGCGTGCAGCAGCGTGACGGCAACTACGACGTCTACCTGGGCTCGGGGCAGTCGCTGGTGACCGGCAGCTCGGCCAATTCGCTGGTGGCCACACCCGGTGTGGCCGACAAGAGCCAGTATGGCCTGACCATCCAGTATCAGGGCTACAGCACCGACGTGACTTCGGTCACCACCGGCGGCGAGATCGGCGGCCTGCTGCGCTTTCGCAGCGATGCGCTGAACCCGGCAATCAACGAGCTGGGGCGCACCGCCATTGTCGTGAGCGACACCTTGAACGGCCAGTTGGGCAAGGGTATCGACCTCAACGGTGACTTCGGTTCGTCGGTATTCGCCAGCATCAACAGCGCCACCGCCACGGCCAACCGCAGCCTGGCGGCGTCCACCAACAGCGCAGGTTCGGGCAACCTGAGCGTTACCGTTGCCGACTCCAGCAAGTTGAGCATCTACGACTACAACGTCAAGTTCAGCAGCACCACCGCCTACAGCGTGACCCGTTCGGACGGCACGTCGATGGGCAGCTTCGACCTGGGCAGCAATCCTGCACCCGTGATCGACGGTGTCACCCTGGGCCTGAACGGCAAGGTTGCCAGCGGCGACAGTTTCGTCGTCACACCGACGCGCAGCGGCGCGAGCGCTATCACCACCACACTCACCGATTCGAACAAGCTGGCTTTTGCCGCGCCGCTCACCGGCACGGCGACCGTTGGCAACTCGGGCACCGGCACCTTCACCCAGCCGGTGCTGGGCAGCAAGCTGGACATCTACAGTGGCACGGCCCTGAGCCAGTTGCAGAGCGGCATCGAAACCTCGTCGCCGGTCAAGCTGGTGTTCGGCAAGACCACCGACGGTGCGCAGAGCTACAGTCTGTTCAACGCATCAGGCACCAGTATCGGCAGCGGTACCATCGTGCCTGGCCAGAGCAACAACCTGAGCCTGACCGTGCCGGTGGTGGGTGCCGACGGCAAGCCCGTCAACGGCGCCGACGGCAAGCAGTTGACCTTCAGTTTCGACACCACCGTGGGCGGCACGCCTGCAGTCAACGACAGCTACACCGTGTCGTTCAACGCCGATGGCAAGTCCGACAACCGCAATGCCACGCAATTGCTGGCGTTGCAGACCAAGGCCACGGTTGGCGCCACGGCGGGCAACCCCGGCATGAGCTTCACCAGTGCCTACGCATCGCTCGTGGAGCGGGTTGGCGCCAAGGCCAGCCAGGCCACCGTCGACACCAAGGCCACCGGTGCGGTGCTGACCCAGGCCAAGACCAACCGCGACTCGGTATCGGGTGTCAATCTGGACGACGAAGCCGCCTCCCTGGTGAAGTTCCAGCAGTACTACACGGCGTCCTCGCAGATCATCAAGGCTGCGCAGGAAACATTCAGCGTCCTGATCAACGCCCTCTAAGGAATAGTCGACCATGCGAATTTCCACTTCTCAGTATTTCGAGACCAGCGCGACCGGCTATTCCAAGAATTTCTCGGACACCGCCAAGACCCAGGCGCAGATCAGCTCGGGCAATCGCATCCAGAGTGCCGGAGACGACCCGGTCGGTGCCGCCAAACTGTTGCAACTGCAGCAGCAGAGCAGCTTGCTGACCCAGTACAGCGGCAACATGACCGGCGTTACCAACTCGCTGACCCAGGAAGAGAGTGTGCTCGACAGCATCACTACGGCCTTGCAGCGGGCCCAGGAATTGACGATTCAGGCCGGTAACGGCGGCCTGAGCGATGCCGACCGCACCTCGATTGCCAGCGAAATCGGCGAGATCGAGAAAAACGTCCTTGGCCTGCTCAACACCAAGGATGCCAACGGCCAGTACATGTTCTCCGGATCCAAGACCAGCACGCCGCCTTATGTGCAGAACAGCGACGGCAGCTACACCTACCAAGGCGACCAGACCCAGCTCAGCCTGCAGGTGTCCGATACCCTGCAACTGGCGACCAACGACACCGGTTACGGCATCCTGGAAACAGCGGTGAACACCAGCCGTACGCAAACCACCATGACCGCACCGGTGGTCGACGACGGCCTGGTGACCGTGTCCGATGGCCGCCTCGAATCGCTGACCACCTACAACAAGGCGTTCACCGACGGCCAGCCGTACAAGCTGACGTTCACCAGCAGCACCCAGTTCACCCTCACCAACAGCAAGAACCAGGATGTGACCTCGCAGGTCACTGGCAACGGCACCTTTGACCCGAAGGCCGACGGTGGTACCACTATCAGCCTGTACGGTGTGGAGTTCGACATCGACGTGGCGGCCAAGCAGAGCGCGCTGGGCACCGTTGCCGATGCCGACATGGCAGGGCGCACGTTCAGCCTGGGCAGCAAGCCGGACAGCATCAGTTCGACGCGCAACGCGGCCAACACCTCCACGGCGCAGCTGACCAGCGCGAACGTGACCGATGCCGATCGCTATTCCGCAGCTTTCCCGGCTGGCGGGGCGGTGATCAAGTTCACCAGCGACAGCGAGTACGAGGTCTACGCCCAACCACTGACCGATTCCAGCCAAGCCATCGGCAAGGGTGCAGTGGTTGTCGGTGCCGCTGGCAGCTCGATCACGGCGGCGGGGGTGACCTTCAATGTTTCGGGCCAGGCTGGCGCGGGCGACAGCTTCAGTGTCAACGCGAACAGCCACAAGACCCAGAACGTGCTGGATACGCTGCATCAGCTCAAGTCCGCCCTGGAGATACCGGTGACCGACGCCAGATCCGCGCTGGCATTGAAGAACGCCACCGACTCGGCGTTGGGCAACCTGGCCAGCGCCAACGAGAACATCGACATTTCCCGTGGGCAGATCGGTGCGCGGCTCAACTCGCTGGCTATCCAGAACGACGAGAACGTCAGCCTGGCGTTGGCCAACAAGAGCACGCAGTCGGCGATTTCCGACACCGACTTCGCCACCGCATCGGTGACCTTGAGTCTGCAACAGACCATGCTGCAGGCTTCGCAGCTGGCCTTCGCGAAGATCTCCCAGCTGAGTCTGTTCAACAAACTCTGATCGGCGGGGCGCAGGCCCCGTCTCGCACGACCCCGCCGCGCGCCATTTCCTACCGCCTATGGCACAATACCTGTGTGACCAATGGGTCGAATCGTGCATCTTCACACTTATGTATTGCCGGGCCGCTGAATCAGCGGCCTGCAGCTGCTTCGTTTCTGGCAGCAGTGGCGCCGTCTTACCTGGGCCGACGCCGCCTGACACCCTTTTCGATGGCATTGCGCAAACGCTCCGCGTAATGGCCTCCAGCTACCTTTGTATTGGGAAGCCACAATGATTGGCATAAAAAGCATCGCGAGTTACGTGCCTGCCGAAGGCCTGGACAACTACGCCCAAGGTGCCAAATTCGCCAAGGATGAAGATTTCATCATCGGCAAGATCGGTTCGGCCTTCCTGCCGCGCAAGTCCGACGACCAGGAAACCTCCGACCTCTGCGTGGAAGCGGCCAACGCCTTGTTCGCCAGCAATCCGCAGCTGTCCCGCGAGTCCATCGACGCCTTGATCGTCGTCACCCAGAACGGGGACGAGGAGGGCCTGCCACACACCGCAGCTATCGTTCAGGACAAGCTCGGCCTGTCGACCAACGTTGCGGCGTTCGACATCAGCCTGGGTTGCTCGGGCTATGTGTACGGCATCTATGCGCTCAAGGGCTTCATGGAAGCGGCTGGCTTGAAGAACGGCCTGCTGATCACCGCCGACCCGTACTCCAAGATCGTCGACCCCGAGGATCGCAACACCACCATGCTGTTCGGCGACGCGGCCACCGCCACCTGGATGGGCGAGGACGCGCCCTGGCAGCTGGGCAAGGCCAAGTTCGGTACCGATGGTTCCGGCGCCCCGCACCTGAAGGTCACCGATGGGGTGTTTTTCATGAACGGTCGGCAGGTGTTCAACTTCGCTCTGCTGAAGGTCCCGGCGCATCTGCACGAATTGCTCGATGAGTCGGGCCTGACCAGCGCCGACGTCGACGCCTACTGCATCCACCAGGGCAGTGCGGCGATCGTCGATGCGGTAGCCCGGCGTTTCGAGGAAGAGCCGGAGAAGTTCATCAAGGACATGGTCGAAACCGGCAACACGGTGTCCAGCAGTATCCCGCTACTGCTGGAAAAGCACATTCTCGACTCCGCCTGGAAGCGCGTTGCCCTGAGCGGCTTCGGTGTCGGCCTGTCCTGGGGCTCGGCGCTCATCTACCGCCCCTGATCCACCGCGTTGCCCCCAGACGCGGCTTGCGCCGCTGCTACAAATGCGGCGTTGTCCGTTGACGCGGCTTGAGCTGCTGCTGCGGATACCACGTTGCCCGCCGACGCGGCTTGCGCCGCTGCTACAGATACCGCAATCCCCTGTAGCAGCGGCGCAAGCCGCGTCCGGGCTCGCCGCGCTCTTGCATGCACACGGCGGCAACCGTGACGCGATTCGGGTCACTGCTACCGTTGATCCGTTGACGCCAGAAATTCGCGCTATCGCTGTCCATTCCCCTCAAGTTCCCCCTTCCTCGGACGAAACAGTTATCAAGAGAGATCAAGCCAACGCTTGCTTTTTCCGGCTACAGCGGCTTGAAGGCGAAAAAACATTGCAATCGCCCTCAAGCAAAGCGCTGAACCGACGATAACTACTACGAAGGTTCTCTAGGCCACACCCGGCGCTCGCCAGGGCCGGAAGCCACAGCTAACAACCCCGAGGAATTTGTCATGGCCTTATCCGTAAACACCAACACCGCTTCCTTGACCGTTCAGAAAAACCTGAACAAGGCTTCCGATGCGCTGAGCACCTCGATGACCCGTCTTTCCTCGGGCCTGAAAATCAACAGCGCCAAGGACGACGCCGCCGGCCTGCAGATCTCCAACCGTCTGACCAGCCAGATCAACGGCCTGTCGGTCGCAGTGAAGAACGCCAACGACGGTATCTCCATCGCCCAGACCGCTGAAGGCGCGATGCAGGAATCCACCAACATCCTGCAGCGTATGCGTGAACTGGCCCTGCAGTCGGCGAACGGTTCGAACAGCGGCGATGACCGGACTTCGCTGCAGTCCGAGTACACCCAGCTGACTTCCGAGCTGACCCGTATCGCCAACACCACCACCTTTGGTGGTCGCAACCTGGTCGACGGCTCGTTCGGTTCCACCGCCTTCCAGATCGGCGCCAATGCCAACGAAACCATCAACGTGACGTTGGGCGATGTGTCTGCCAACGCTATCGGTTCGCAGCAGGTCAAGAGTATCGGTGTAGCCGTGTCGGCTGCCGGGGTTGCAGGTGGTGCAGTCAAGGTTACAGGCGGGGGTGAGACCAAAGATGTGACCATCGACGCCAAAGCGTCAGCCAAGACTATCGCCAGCCAGCTTAACGGTTCAGTACCCGGTCTGACCGCCAAGGCAAGCACCGAGGCATCTTTCGTCGTAGGCGCAGGTGCCGCAGCCGCTCCGGCAACCTTCACTATGAAGGTCGGCAGCAGCGAAACCGTCAGCATGGTTGGCGTGACCGATACCGCCTCGCTTGCCGATCAGTTGAACTCGAACGCGGCGAAACTGGGTATCAGTGTCAACTACGACAGCAAGGCAGGCACGCTGTCGGTCAAATCCGACACCGGTGAAAATATCGTGTTCGGCGTTGATACCACCGTCACCGGTGCCGCCGCCGCTGCTGCGAACGTGACGGTAGCTACCAAAGACGCTAGCGGTACTCCAGGCACTGCGGTAGGCGTTGCAGACACCTTCATCGCCACCGGTGCTGTCTCGCTTGATTCGTCCAAAGGCTACTCGGTCGCTGGTGTAGGTGTTACCGGCCTGTTCGCCACCGGTACTGCCGGTGCTTCGTCCAGCAAGGCCTCCGAGCTCACCTCGGTCAGCGAAACCGACATCACCACTGCATTCAACGCTCAGAACGCAATCGCTGCACTGGACAAGGCCATCTCCAACATCGACGCCCAGCGCGCCGACCTGGGTGCGGTGCAAAACCGTTTCGACAGCACTGTGTCGAACCTGCAGAGCATCTCCGAGAACTCGTCGGCCGCTCGTAGCCGTATCCAGGACGCCGACTTCGCTTCGGAAACCGCCGAGCTGACCAAGCAGCAGACCCTGCAGCAGGCATCCACCGCGATCCTGTCCCAGGCCAACCAGCTGCCATCGTCCGTACTGAAGCTGCTTCAGTAATACGGCCCCTGGCTGACTGACGGAAGGGTGCCCACGCACCCTTCCGTTTTTTGATTTTCGGGGTGATCAAACATGGACATGAGCGTTACTGCAAGATTGCCTCTTGCCGCCACGTCAGCGCCAGCGAGCGCCGCCTCCCTGCCTGCGCGGCAGGTCAAGCAGGATGAACCCGCGGTCGAGTCGGTGACTCCCGAACGGGCCGAATTGGAACAAGCGGTGAAGGACCTCCAGGCGCATGTGAATACCGCACAGCGCAATCTGGAATTCTCCATCGACGACTCGACGCATGCCGTCGTGGTCAAGGTCATCGCTACGGACAGCGGTGAAATCATTCGTCAGTTGCCAACCGAGGCCGCGCTCAAGTTGGCGCAGAGCCTGGCAGACGGTCGCAGCGGTCTGCTCGACGCGACCATCTGAGCTGGCACGAAAAATGTAGCTGGGTGTGCTTGGGGCGGTATCCGTCAAAAACACGCCTGACTCGATTCTAGGAGATACCGATGGCTACTGTTTCCTCCACTACCGGCACCACCGCCGCCACCACGACTGCCAGTACTTCAAGCACCACCACCTCAAGCACCAGCGGCGCGATCAAGTCCAGCGGCGTGGGCACGGGTATCGACACCGATGCCATCGTCAAGGCCTTGGTGAATGCCGAGAAAGCGCCCAAGCAAAAGCAGATCGATACCCAGACGCTGACCACCACCACCACCTTGACCGCCGTTGGCACCGTCAAGAGCTCGCTGGAAACCTATCGGGCCGCCGTCGCGGCAATGAACAAGGCCTCGGCGTTCAGCGGCTTGACCGGAGCCTCGTCCAACGACAAGGCGGCTTCGGTGACCGTGACCGATTCCGCCTCCGACGGTACGTACTCGCTTGAAGTAACGACCCTGGCGACTTCCTCGAAGATTTCTTCTGGCGTCTACGCCGACAAGAGCGCAGCCGTGGTCAATGCTACGTCTTCCGCCCAGACCTTGACGATCACTCAGTCATTCAAAGACAGCAAGATCAGCATTCCGGCGGGTGCGACGTTGGCGCAGACCCGCGATCTCATCAACACCCAGCTGGTCGGTCGCGGTATCAGTGCCAACATCCTGACCGACGCCAGTGGCTCGCGCCTTGTCCTCAGCTCCTCGACCACCGGCAAGGGTACCGAGATTTCCATGACCGCCGAGGCGGGCAGTGGCCTCGACAAGCTGACTGCCTCCACCACTGTGAACGAGCCCACCAATGCGACGTACAAGATCGACGGCATCGAGATGGAGTCGTCGACCAATACGGTCGCCGCGGCCATCAGCGGCGTGTCAATCAAACTGTTGGAAGCAGGGGCCGCCAAGACGACCATCTCGGTCAGCACCAACACTGACACCCTGAAGAAAGCCACCACTGGCTTCGTCGATGCCTACAACGCGCTGATGACCCAACTCAACACGCTGACCAAGGTCAGCACCGGGGCCGACGGCACGACCAGTGGGGGAGGGCTGACCGGCGACTCCACCGTGCGCCACCTGATCCAGTCGATGCGCAACGAGTTGGTCACCTCCTCGGGCTCGAGCAAGCTGACCCTGTCGCAGTTCGGCATCAACACCGACCAGAAGACCGGTCTGCTGGCAATGGATGACGCCAAGTGGAACACGGCCATGGGCGATCCCGCCAACGTGGCAGCCATCCAGGACATGTTCACCGGCAAGGACGGTCTGCTTTCGCGGATGACCACCGCGACCGACTCCTATGCGGTGAAAGGCGGCATTCTCGCCTCGCGTTCGGATTCGCTCTCCGGCACGCTGACCAAATTGACCGAGCAACAGCAGGCCCTGGACCGCCGGATCAAGAACCTGACGGACACCTTGAATGCCAAGTACACCGCCATGGACACCCTCGTCGCGCAGCTCAACGCCACCAGCAAGAGCATCATGACCACGCTGAACGCGCTGAACAAAACCGACAGCGATTGACGAAAAGTGCCACTCACGGGGCCCGGTCTATGCCGGGCCTTTGCATATCCGTCATTTGCACGAACGCTTCCATATCGACGGCGTTCATTACCTGATACCACGTTACTTTGCATATTCCATCAGGCTCACTAAAGTTTTTCCCGCCCGCGACGACATAGTAACCAAGCGATACAACATCAAATCATGTGTTACGAGGTCCGCCGCAATGAACGCCATGAGAGCGCTGAGCCAATACCAGAAGGTCGATTCCCATGCCCAGACATCCGAAGCCACGCCGCATCGGCTGGTGCAGATGCTGATGCAGGGCAGTCTCGATCGCATGGCCCAGGCCAAGGGTGCGCTGAGCCGTGGTCAGGTGTCGCAGAAGGGCGAGATGCTCGGCAAGGCCGTGGCCATCATTGGTGGCCTGCGCCAGGGGCTGGATCCAAGCAAGGCCGGCGAGTCGCAATCCATCAAGGACCTCGACGACCTTTACGCCTACATGTCCGGCCGCCTGACCGAAGCCAACATCAAGAATGATCCGCAGTTGATCGACGAAGTCGCCCGGCTGATGATCACCGTCAAGAGCGGTTGGGACGCCATCGCCAGCCACGAATCGGCACAGCCGGCCTGAGGAGTTTGCCATGAGTGCACTACAGCGGATTCAGCAGACTCGCCACGCCTTGGTAGACGCCATGCAGGCAGGCGATTGGGATGCGATCGGCGTTCTGGACATCGAATGCCGGGCTTGTGTCGACAGCGTATTGCAGGAAGTCCCGGAAGACCCAGTGCAATTGCGCAGTCACCTCGAGGATCTGCTCGAGGTCTACCGTCAATTACTCAACGTCACTCGATTAGCGCGTCAGTCAGTTGTCGACGAAATGTCACAGTTCACCCAAGCGAAGAACGCTGCAAAGGTTTACCATCTGTTCCGCTGACAGCCATTGCGCCATAAATTTGACTAAGTCGATTTTTTTGCCTTTACTAGTGGCTGTTACGATTCGTCTGGCGTCTGTTAGCTGAAACCATGGCCAAAAACGTCGAAAGCGCCCTTTCGGGCTTCGAGTTGACTAGGGAAGTTGCTATTGCATGTGGCGTGAAACCAAAATTCTGCTGATCGATGACGATAGCGTTCGCCGCCGGGATCTGGCGGTCATCCTGAACTTTCTTGGCGAAGAGAACCTGGCCTGTGGCAGCGCTGACTGGCAGATGTCGGTCGACGCGCTGTCGTCCAGCCGCGAGGTGCTCTGCGTCCTGGTGGGGGAGGTGTCTTCGGGCAACCTTGCCGGCCTGCTGAAGACGCTCGCCAACTGGGACGAGTTCCTGCCGGTGCTGCTGCTGGGCGAGCCAGGTGCTGTCGAGCTGCCCGACGACCTGCGTCGTCGCGTGCTGTCGCACCTGGAGATGCCGCCCAGCTACAGCAAGCTGCTCGATTCCCTGCACCGTGCCCAGGTCTATCGCGAGATGTACGACCAGGCCCGCGAGCGCGGCCGTCAGCGCGAACCCAACCTGTTCCGCAGCCTGGTGGGCACCAGCCGCGCCATCCAGCATGTGCGCCAGATGATGCAGCAAGTGGCCGATACCGATGCCAGCGTGCTCATCCTCGGCGAGTCGGGTACCGGCAAGGAAGTGGTCGCGCGCAACCTGCACTACCATTCCAAGCGTCGCGATGCGCCATTCGTGCCGGTGAACTGTGGCGCGATTCCGGCCGAGTTGCTCGAAAGCGAGCTGTTCGGTCACGAGAAGGGCGCCTTCACCGGCGCGATCACCAGCCGCGCCGGCCGCTTCGAGTTGGCCAACGGCGGTACCCTGTTCCTCGACGAAATCGGCGACATGCCGTTGCCGATGCAGGTCAAGCTGCTGCGAGTGTTACAGGAACGGACATTCGAGCGCGTGGGCAGCAACAAGACCCAGAGCATCGATGTGCGCATCATTGCGGCCACGCACAAGAATCTGGAAAGCATGATTGAGGTCGGCACGTTCCGTGAAGACCTGTATTACCGCCTCAACGTGTTCCCCATCGAGATGGCCCCGCTGCGCGAGCGCGTGGAAGACATCCCGCTGTTGATGAACGAGCTGATCTCGCGCATGGAGCATGAAAAGCGTGGGTCGATCCGCTTCAACTCGGCAGCCATCATGTCGCTCTGCCGCCATGGCTGGCCGGGCAACGTGCGTGAATTGGCCAACCTGGTCGAGCGGATGGCGATCATGCATCCGTATGGTGTGATTGGCGTGGTCGAGTTGCCGAAGAAATTTCGCTACGTCGACGACGAGGACGAGCAATTGGTCGACAGCCTGCGCAGCGATCTGGAAGAGCGTGTGGCAATCAACGGCCATACGCCCGACTTCGCTTCCAGCGCCATGCTGCCGCCCGAGGGGCTCGACCTCAAGGACTACCTGGGCGGATTGGAACAGGGTTTGATCCAGCAGGCGCTGGACGATGCCAATGGCATCGTCGCGCGCGCCGCGGAACGTCTGCGCATCCGCCGTACCACCCTGGTGGAGAAGATGCGCAAGTACGGCATGAGCCGACGCGAAGGCGAGGGCGAAGAGCAACAGGCAGACGATTGACGCCTGCGGCTCGACCGGCCGCTGCCCTTCAGGCAGTGGCCATGCTTCATACAACATCTGCCGTTTCCGGCAAAGCGCGCCAAGCGCTTGAACTCCCACACTTTCCCTGCGCCATCCGACTGTTCCTTGCGGCGCTCGCAGCCCGCAGGGTTTCACCCGGCACGGCTATTGCTTTTATCCCTTTCACGATACCGTTTTTGACGGTGAGCCAAGTGAGAGAGACCCATGCCACAGGCCGCTATCCAGCCCTCCGCGCCCATGCCCCGCAGCGACGCTTCCGTGTCCGTAGCGCCA
Source organism: Pseudomonas sp. CFBP 13710 (assembly GCF_014842235.1). Taxonomy (NCBI): domain Bacteria; kingdom Pseudomonadati; phylum Pseudomonadota; class Gammaproteobacteria; order Pseudomonadales; family Pseudomonadaceae; genus Pseudomonas; species Pseudomonas sp. CFBP 13710. The sequence goes on from NZ_JACYVJ010000005.1 coordinate 215,123, forward strand.
TCCGACAGCCGCCAGGGGCTGGACCAGGCGTTCGTCCTGTTCGACCAGATGTCCGACCGCTTGAGCGACTCCTACAGCCTGCTCGAGGCGCGCGTGGCATCGCTCAAGGGTGAGCTGGAAGTGGTCAGCGCCCAGCGCCTGGCCGAACTGGCGGAAAAGGAACGGCTTGCCAATCGCCTGCAGAACCTGCTCGATCTGTTGCCCGGCGGCGTCATCGTCATCGATGGGCATGGTCGTGTGCGCGAAGCCAACCCGGCAGCCGCGAATATGCTGGGTGCGCCTCTGGAAGGCGAACTGTGGCGCGAGGTGATCGTCCGCAGTTTCGCGCCACGCCGCGACGACGGTCATGAAATCTCTTTGATCGATGGGCGGCGTCTGTCGATTTCCACCCGCTCGCTGGACGCCGAGCCTGGTCAATTGGTGTTGCTTACCGATCTGACCGAGACCCGCCGTCTGCAGAGCGAAGTGGCGCGCAGTGAGCGCCTGTCGTCACTGGGCCGGATGATGGCCTCGCTGGCCCATCAGATACGCACGCCGCTGTCGGCAGCGCTGTTGTACGCCAGTCACCTGACCGAAAAACCACTGCCGGTGCAGACCCAGCAGCGCTTCGCTGGACGCCTCAAGGAGCGTCTGCATGAATTGGAAAACCAGGTTCGCGACATGCTGGTGTTCGCCCGCGGCGAGCTGCCGCTGCCCGATCGCCTCACGCCCCGCCAGTTGCTGCAGGCCCTGCAGGCCGCCGCCCAGCCCCATGTGCACAATGTCGCCGTGCGTTGGCAGTGCGACAGCCATGCCGGCGAGTTGCTGTGCAACAAGGACACCTTGGTGGGCGCGGTACTCAACCTGATCGACAACGCCATCCAGGCCAGCGCCGGCGAGGCACGGCTGAAGGTCCATCTGTATGCGCGCGACGACACCCTGCGCCTGTGCGTCAGTGACAATGGGCCTGGCATGGCCCCGGCAACGCTGGCGCGGCTGGGTGAGCCGTTCTTTACCACCAAGCCCACCGGTACCGGGCTCGGCCTGTCGGTGGTCAAGGCCGTGGCAAGGGCCCATCAAGGCGAGTTGATACTGCGCTCCACGCTCGGCCGCGGCAGCTGCGCCACCTTGACCCTGCCATTGGTGGCCCTGCAGGAGCGTGCTCCATGAGCATCAAGGTGCTGTTGGTCGAGGACGACCGGGCCCTGCGCGAGGCGCTGGGCGATACGCTGGAGCTGGGTGGCTTCGAATTCGAGGCGGTGAGCTGTGCCGAGGAAGCATTGTTGGCAGTGGCGCGCGAGCCCTTCGGGATCGTGGTCAGCGACGTCAACATGCCCGGTATCGATGGGCACCAGTTGCTTGCCAGGCTACGCGCCCGGCAGCCGCAACTGCCGGTGTTGCTGATGACGGCCCATGGCGCCGTCGAGCGTGCGGTGGATGCCATGCGCCAGGGTGCGGCGGACTACCTGGTCAAGCCATTCGAGCCGCGCGCGCTGCTCGACCTGGTGACCCGGCATGGCCGCGGCCTGGTCCCGGCCGGTACCGATCACGGCCCGGTCGCACTGGAGCCGGCCAGCCTGGCCTTGCTCGAGCTGGCGGCACGGGTTGCACGCAGTGATTCCACGGTGCTGATATCCGGTGAATCAGGCACCGGCAAGGAAGTGCTGGCACGCTACATTCACCAGCAGTCGCGGCGCGCAGAACAGGCTTTCGTCGCCATCAACTGCGCGGCGATTCCCGACAACATGCTCGAAGCCACGCTGTTTGGCCACGAGAAGGGCGCGTTCACCGGCGCTGTCGCGGCGCAGGCGGGCAAGTTCGAGCAGGCCGATGGCGGCACCTTGTTGCTCGATGAAATTTCCGAGATGCCGCTGGGCCTGCAGGCCAAGCTGTTGCGCGTGTTGCAGGAGCGTGAGGTCGAGCGCGTCGGCGCACGCAAACCCATTGCCCTGGACATACGCGTCATCGCCACTACCAACCGCAACCTGGCGGCCGACGTGGCGGCCGGGCGCTTTCGCGAAGACCTGTTCTACCGTCTTTCGGTCTTCCCGCTGGCGTGGACACCTCTGCGCGAGCGCCGCGCCGATATCCTGCCGCTGGCGCGACGCTTGTTGGACCGCCATGTCGACAAGATGAAGCACGCGCCTGTGCGTTTCTCGCCACTGGCCGAACAGTGCCTGCTCGATCATCCGTGGCCGGGCAACGTTCGCGAGTTGGACAACGCCATTCAGCGCGCCTTGATCCTGCAGCACGGCGGCTTGATCCAGGCAGCCGACTTCTGCCTGGCCGGGCCTGCAGGCGCGGCACCGTTGCCGCCGTTGAGCCTGGTGGTGCAAGCCCGTGCCCCGGCACTGCCGTTGGAAACCCAGGCGCCGGTCGGGCTGCCGGCCGGCGCGTTGGAGGACGATCTGCGCCGACGGGAATTCGAAATGATCATCGACACCCTGCGCAGCGAGCGCGGCCGCCGCAAGGAAGCCGCCGAGCGCCTGGGCATCAGTCCACGGACGCTGCGCTACAAGCTGGCGCAGATGCGCGATGCCGGAATGGACGTGGAGGCCAGTCTGTTCGCCTCGTGACGGACGCCCGCTGACCGGCAGCGGCTGCGGCGATTCGTCGCCATCGATCTGTTTCGCAAGCCTGCGACTGCAACTGGCACCCTCCTTGCTACTACCTCTGTAGTGAATGCAGCAGTGTCAAAAAAACGCAGGTCGTCGCAGAGGGTCACCCATGAGCCAAGGTATTGAATTCAACCGCTTGATGCTGGACATGCGCGCCATGCAGGCGGACGCCATGGCCAGGCCTGCGGCGGTTGCGGCGCCGGAAGTCGGCGCCAGCAGCTTTGCCGACATGCTCGGCGGCGCCATCAACAAGGTCGCGGACGTGCAGGGTGCTTCCAGCCAACTGGCCACTGCTTTCGAGATCGGCAAGAGCGGCGTCGACCTCACCGATGTGATGGTCGCCTCGCAGAAAGCCAGTGTCTCGTTCCAGGCCTTGACCCAAGTGCGCAACAAGCTGGTCCAGGCATATCAAGACATCATGCAGATGCCGGTCTGAGGACGAATTGAGTCATGGCTGAAGCGACCACCGATAACCTCCCTGCCAAGAGCGGCAACAAATCGCCGCTCATGGGCTTGTCTGTCCTGCAGAATCTGTCGCAGATGACCATGCTGCGTCAGGTCGGCCTGTTGGTCGGCCTGGCTGCGAGCGTCGCGATCGGCTTTGCCGTGGTGCTCTGGTCGCAGCAACCCGACTACCGGCCGCTGTACGGCAGCCTGGCGGGCATGGACACCAAGCAGGTGATCGACACCCTGACCACGGCCAACATTCCCTATACCGTGGAACCCAACTCCGGCGCCTTGCTGGTCAAGGCCGACGACCAGTCGCGTGCGCGCATCGCCCTGGCCTCGGCCGGCGTTGCGCCCAGCGACGGCAACGTCGGCTACGAGTCGCTCGACAAGGAACAAGGCCTGGGCACCAGCCAGTTCATGGAAACGGCGCGCTACCGCCGCAGCCTGGAAGGCGAGCTGGCCCGTACCATCGGCAGCCTGAACAATATCCGCGCGGCGCGCGTGCACCTGGCCATCCCGAAGAGCTCGGTGTTCGTCCGTGACGAGCGCAAGCCAACGGCCTCGGTGCTGGTGGAAATGTACCCCAACCGTACCCTGGATGCCGGCCAGGTGGCGGCCATCGTCAATCTGGTGGCAACCAGCGTCCCGGAACTGAACAAGTCCAACGTGTCGGTCGTCGACCAGAAGGGCACCCTGCTGTCGGCGCAGCTGGAAGACAACGCGCTGACCATGGCCGGCAAGCAATACGACTACAGCCGCCGCATGGAGAGCATGCTGACCCAGCGTGTCCACAACATACTGCAACCGGTGGTGGGCAGTGATCGGTTCAAGGCCGAGGTGTCGGCGGACCTGGATTTCAGCGCGGTCGAGTCGACCTCCGAGCAGTTCAACCCGGACCAGCCGGCACTGCGCAGCGAGCAGTCCACCAGCGAGCAACGTTCCAGCGGTTCGGGCCCATCGGGTGTACCCGGCGCCTTGAGCAACCAGCCACCGGGCCCGGCCACCGCACCGCAGAATGCCGCCCAGGGGCAGGCAGCCGCTGGCGCGATCCAGCCAGGCCAGCCGCTGCTCGACGCCAATGGCCAGCAGATCATGGACCCGGCCACCGGCCAGCCGATGCTGGCGCCGTATCCGGCCGACAAGCGTCAGCAGTCGACCAAGAATTTCGAGCTCGACCGCTCCATCAGCCACACCAAGCAGCAGCAGGGTCGCCTGACCCGGTTGTCGGTCGCCGTGGTGGTCGATGACCAGGCCAAGGTCAACCCGGCCGACGGCACCGTGACCCTGACGCCCTGGAATGCCCAGGAGCTGGCCCGTTTCACCCGTCTGGTACAGGATGCCGTGGGCTTCGATGCGAGCCGTGGCGACAGCGTGACCGTGATCAACGTACCGTTCGCGCCCAACTCGGCGGAAGTCATCACCGAGCCTGCGTTCTACAAGGAACCCTGGTTCTGGGACATCATGAAACAGGCGCTGGGCGTGCTGTTCATCCTGGTCCTGGTGTTCGGCGTGTTGCGCCCGGTGCTGACCAACATCACCGGTGGTGGCAAATCCAGGCCGGGCGATGGCGAACTTGGTGCCGCCGGCGGGGTGGGGGGTGTTGCCGCCCTGGGCATGGACAGCGAGCTGGCCAACGATCGGGTCAGCCTGGGTGGGCCGCAGAGCATTCTGCTGCCCAGCCCGACCGAGGGCTATGACGCCCAACTGAATGCAATCAAGAGTCTTGTGGCCGAAGACCCGGGCCGAGTGGCCCAGGTCGTGAAAGAGTGGATCAATGCCGATGAGTAGTTCACAAGCCGTCACCCCCAAGCTGACCAAGGTCGACAAGGCCGCCATTCTTCTGCTGTCTCTGGGTGAAACCGACGCGGCGCAGGTGCTTCGCCACATGGGTCCCAAGGAGGTCCAGCGCGTGGGCGTGGCCATGGCGCAGATGCGCAATGTGCACCGCGAGCAGGTCGAGCAGGTGATGAGTGAATTCGTCACCGTGGTCGGCGACCAGACCGGCCTGGGCGTGGGTTCCGACAACTACATCCGCAAGATGCTCACCTCGGCCCTTGGCGAAGACAAGGCCAACGGCCTGATCGACCGAATTCTGCTGGGCGGCAACACCAGCGGCCTGGACAGCCTGAAATGGATGGAACCCCGCGCCGTGGCCGATGTGATTCGCTACGAACACCCGCAGATCCAGTCGATCGTCGTGGCCTACCTCGACCCCGACCAGGCCGGCGAAGTGCTGGCGCATTTCGAGCACAAGGCGCGCCTGGACATCATCCTGCGCGTGTCTTCGCTGAACACCGTACAGCCTGCGGCGCTCAAAGAGCTCAATACCATTCTGGAGAAACAGTTCTCCGGCAACTCCAACGCCACGCGGACCACGCTGGGTGGGGTCAAGCGCGCCGCCGACATCATGAACTTCCTCGACAGCTCGTCCGAGGGCCAGTTGATGGACTCCATACGCGAGGTCGATGAAGAGCTGTCCGGGCAGATCGAAGACCTGATGTTCGTTTTCAACAATCTCAAGGATGTCGACGATCGCGGCATTCAGGCGCTGTTGCGCGAAGTCTCTTCCGACGTACTGGTGGTCGCGCTCAAGGGCGCCGACGAAGGCGTGCGCGAGAAGATCTTCAAGAACATGTCCAAGCGCGCGGCCGAACTGCTGCGCGACGACCTCGAGGCCAAGGGGCCAGTGCGGGTCAGCGATGTCGAGTCGGCGCAGAAGGAAGTGCTCACCATTGCCCGGCGCATGGCCGAGGCCGGTGAAATCGTGCTGGGTGGCAAGGGTGGGGAAGAGATGATCTAATCGTCCCTCTCCCGGACCTCTGTCGTGGAGGCTGGCCACCCTGGGGTGGTCGGCTCCGAGCGACCCCACTTCGCACCCAGGCGCCAGGAATCGCAAGCCATGTCCCGCCCCCCGCAAGAACCCGTCAGTGAACTGATCCGCGCCGTCGACGCGCGCAGCGCCGACCTGTGGGCGTTGCCCAGTTTCGATCCCGAACGGCCCGCCGTCGAGGTGGTGCTGGCGCCGGTGTCGGTCGAGGAGATCGAAGAGGTTCCCCTCGACGAGGTCCAGCCCATCACCCTGGAAGAACTCGAAGCCATTCGCCAGGAAGCCTACAACGAGGGTTTCGCCACCGGCGAAAAAGAAGGCTTTCACAGTACCCAGCTCAAAGTGCGTCAGGAAGCCGAGGCCGCACTGGCCAGCAAGCTCGTCCAGTTCGACCGGCTGTTGGGGCACCTGTTGACGCCCATCGCCGATCAGGACACCCAGATCGAAAAATCCCTGGTCGAGCTGGTAGGGCACATTGCCCGGCAGGTCATTCGCCGCGAATTGGTCACCGATTCCAGCCAGATCGAGAAAGTACTGCGTGAGGCGCTCAAGTTGTTGCCCATGGGCGCCAACAACATCCGCATCTTCATCAATCCCCAGGATTTCGAGCAGATCAAGTCATTGCGGGAGAAGCACGAGGAAAACTGGCGCATCCAGGAGGACGACGCGCTGCAGCCCGGTGGCTGCCGTATCGAAACCGAGCACAGTCGCATCGATGCCAGCATGGAGACGCGCATCACCCAGGCCATTGCCCAGCTGTTCGACCAACTGCACGAGCAGAACATGCACCCGGCCCCGGCCGACATCACCATCGAGCTGGGTGAGCCCGATGAAGCTTGATCGCACCAGCTTCGGCAAGCGCCTGGGCACCTACGAGGCGGCCATCGACCTGCCGCGCCAGCCAATCGTCGAAGGCCGCCTGCTGCGCATGGTCGGGCTCACCCTGGAGGCCGAAGGGTTACGTGCCGCCATGGGCAGTCGCTGTGTGGTCATCAACGACGACAGCGACCAGCCGGTGCAGGTCGAAGCGGAAGTCATGGGCTTTTCCGGCAGCAAGATCTACCTGATGCCGGTGGGCAGCGTGAGCGGCATCGCGCCTGGCGCGCGGGTGGTGCCGGTTGCCGATACCGGGCGCCTGCCCATGGGCATGAGCATGCTCGGACGCATTCTCGACGGCGCCGGCCGTGCGCTGGACGGCAAGGGCGGCATGAAGGCCGAGGACTGGATCCCCATGGACGGGCCCACCATCAACCCGCTCAAGCGTGATCCCATCAGCCAGCCACTGGATGTCGGCATTCGCAGCATCAATGGCTTGTTGACCGTGGGCCGTGGCCAGCGCCTGGGTCTGTTCGCCGGTACCGGCGTGGGCAAGAGTGTGCTGCTGGGCATGATGACGCGCTTCACCGAGGCCGACATCATCGTCGTCGGGCTGATCGGCGAGCGCGGCCGCGAGGTCAAGGAGTTCATCGAACACACCTTGGGCGAGGAGGGCCTGCGCCGTTCGGTGGTGGTGGCATCGCCGGCCGACGAAGCCCCGCTGATGCGTCTGCGCGCGGCCATGTACTGCACCCGCATTGCCGAATATTTCCGCGACAAGGGCAAGAACGTCCTCCTGCTGATGGACTCGCTGACCCGTTTTGCCCAGGCCCAGCGGGAAATCGCCCTGGCTATCGGCGAGCCACCTGCCACCAAGGGCTATCCGCCCTCTGTTTTCGCCAAGCTGCCCAAGCTGGTCGAGCGGGCCGGCAATGCCGAGGCCGGGGGCGGCTCGATCACCGCGTTCTATACGGTGTTGTCCGAAGGCGACGACCAGCAGGACCCGATCGCCGACTCGGCACGGGGTGTACTCGATGGCCACATCGTGCTGTCGCGGCGCCTGGCCGAAGAAGGGCATTACCCGGCCATCGATATCGAAGCGTCGATCAGCCGGGTGATGCCCAGCGTGGTCAGCCCCCAGCATCTGGCCCAGGCCCAGCAGTTCAAGCAGCTGTGGTCGCGCTACCAGCAGAGCCGTGACTTGATCAGCGTCGGTGCCTACGTGGCCGGCGGCGATCGCGAGACCGACCTGGCCATTGCCCTTCAGCCGCAACTGGTGCGCTACCTGCGCCAGGGTCTGAACGACAATGAGAGCCTGCAGGCCAGCGCCGAGCGCCTGGCGGCAGTGTTCACACCCGTGGCACCGGGGTAAGCGACCATGGCGATGAGTCGTGCGGCGCGCCTGGCGCCCGTGGTGGAAATGGCCGAAAGCACCGAGCGCAAGGCTGCCCAGCGGCTGGGGCATTTCCAGGGCCAGGTGAGCCTGGCCGAAGCCAAGCTGGCCGAGCTCGAACGCTTCCGCAACGACTACCAGCAACAGTGGATCAGCAACGGCAGTCGTGGCGTGTCCGGGCAATGGCTGTTGAACTATCAGCGCTTTCTCAACCAGTTGGAAACGGCCGTCGGCCAGCAGAAACAGAGCCTTGCGTGGCATCAGAACAACTTGAACAATGCGCGCGCCACCTGGCAACAGGCCTATGCTCGAGTGGAAGGGCTGCGCAAGCTGGTGCAGCGCTATATCCTCGAGGCCAGGCAGCTGGAGGACAAGCGGGAACAGCGGCTGCTCGACGAGTTGTCGCAACGCCTGCCCAGGCACGAGAACTTTTAGCCGGAATTTGTCAGTACCCCGTTGAACGCTCTGCAGAGCGGTGCTACATCTGGCCTGCAAGGCACACCCAAGGAGCATTACTACATGGCTGTAACCCAGAGTTCTGTCACCCAGACCTTCGACCCTGAAAGCAATACGTCATCGGTGGCCATTTCGGGCCGGTTCGATTTCAGCCTGCACCAGCAGTTTCGCGAAGCCTACGAGGACGAGCGTGCCGGCAAGCCCAGCCGTTATGTCATCGACCTGAAGAACACCACCTACATGGATAGCTCAGCCCTGGGCATGCTGCTGTTGTTGCGCGACCACGCCGGGGGCGACAACGCCGACATCGCACTGATGAACATTTCTCCCGACGTGCGCAAGATCCTGGCGATCTCCAATTTCGACAAGTTGTTCAAGATCTCCTGATGCAGCCAGCCAACGAGGAAGCGCTGACGGTCCTGATCGCCGACGACAACATGACCGACCGCATGCTGCTGTCCAGCATCGTGCGACGTCAGGGGCATGCGGTGATCACGGCCAGCAACGGCCAGGAGGCGGTCGAAGTGTTCCGCCAGCAGCGTCCGCAGTTGGTGCTGCTCGATGCCATGATGCCGGTCATGGACGGCTTCGAGGCTGCGCGTGCCATCAAGCAGCTGGCCGGTGAGGCCCTGGTGCCGGTGATCTTCCTGACCTCGCTGACCGAAGAACAGGCGCTGGTGCGTTGTCTGGACGCCGGTGGCGACGATTTTCTGGCCAAGCCCTACAACCAGGTGATCCTGGCCGCCAAGATCAAGGCAATGGATCGCCTGCGCCGCTTGCAGGCCACGGTGCTCGAGCAGCGAGACCTGATCACCCGCCATCATGACTACCTGCTCAACGAGCAGCGCGTGGCCAAGGCGGTGTTCGACCAGATCGCCCATTCCGGATGCCTCGACGCTCCCAACGTGCGTTACCTGCAGTCGCCCTATGCGCTGTTCAATGGCGACCTGCTGCTGGCTGCCTACACGCCTTCGGGCGACATGCATGTGCTGCTCGGTGATTTCACCGGGCACGGGCTGCCGGCGGCGGTGGGCGCGATGCCCTTGGCCGAGGTGTTCTATGGCATGACGGCGAAGGGCTACGGGCTCAACGAGATTCTTCGCGAGATGAACGCCAAGCTCAAGCGGATCCTGCCGGTGGACATGTTCTGCTGCGCCACCATGTTGCGCCTGAGCTTCCAGCGTTGCACGGTCGAAGTCTGGAACGGCGGCATGCCCGACGGCTACCTGCACCGCCAGGATGGCTCGGCGCGTGTCGCGCTGGTGTCGCGTCATCTGCCGCTGGGCGTATTGCCGGCCACCCGTTTCGAGGACCAGACCGAGGTCTGGCCGCTGGCGCCTGGCGATCGAGTTCTGCTGCTGTCCGACGGCGTCATCGAAACCAGCAATGCGCAAGAGCAGTCTTTCGGCGTGGAGAGGCTCGAACGCGTCTTCGACACGCACAAGGACCCTGAGTCGCTGTTCGAAGGCATCCTGCAGGCTTTGCATGATTTCCGCGGTGAATCGCGCGACGATGTGAGCATGGTGCAGCTGGCATTGATCGACGCCGAGCGCCAGCCCCCGGCCAGCCTGATCTATTCCGACAGCGGCCAGTCGAGCCCGCTCGACTGGTCGGCCATGTTCGAGTTTCGTGCCGACACCTTGCGCCGCTTCAATCCCTTGCCGTACATCCTGCAATTGCTGCAGGAAATTCACGGCCTGCGTCCGCAGAGTGGAGAGCTGTACAGCGTGTTTGCCGAGTTATACTCCAACGCGCTGGAGCATGGCGTACTCGGCCTCGATTCCGCGCTCAAGTGCGATGCCACCGGATTCGCCCAGTACTACGCGTTGCGTAACGATCGCCTGGCGGCTTTGGAAGAGGGCTATATACGCATACACTTGCAGATACGCCCGCACGGGGTTGGCGGAGTCCTGAGAATCGTGGTCGAAGACAGCGGCAAGGGATTCGATCCGAAACAGGTCCTGGCGAAGCCGCCGAGCGTGCACGGACTGTCTGGGCGTGGTGTCAATCTGGTCCGCCAACTGAGCCACAGCGCGGGCTGGTCGGAAGACGGGCGCAGCGCGCACGTCGAATTTACCTGGGAGTCTCAAGCGTAATCGGCTTGATCAAGGAGCGAACAAGTGCCCATCGAACAATTGGCTGAAGAACAACTGGCTGAAGCACTGCAAAAGCCCCATGTAGACCCCACGGCCCTCGAGGCCCTGCAAGAGGTCATGGAGGATGAATACCCTCTGTTGCTCGACACCTTCCTGAGCGACTCGCAACTGCGTTTGAACGAACTGCACCGGTCCCACGATCTGGTCGAACTGGGCCATGCCGCCCACAGCTTCAAGGGCAGCAGCAGCAACATGGGCGCTCTGCGCCTGGCGCAGTTGTGCAGCGAGCTCGAGCAGTACTGCCGACAAGGTGCGCTGGAGGGTGTGGATGCTTATGTACAGCGGATCGACCGCGAATTCGTCCTGGTCCTTCAACTGTACTCGCAGGAGCGCGCGCGCTTTGCAGGTTGAGCGTCGTTGACGTTGCTGGTTCCTCGCTGGCCCGATACTTGCTTTCTCCATGGCAATCAGCGTTAACGCCACCGTATCGGGGAGATCTTCATGGCTGTCGCTTCAAACCCTTTGTTGCTGCAACTGGGCGCCGCTGCTCGCGCCACATCGGTCACCGGCGCGGCCATGCCCAGTGCAGCGGACAACGATTCGGCGCCTCGTTTCGCCGATCTCTATGCCCGTCAAAACCACGAAGTCGCGGTCAAGCCGCGGACCGAGCCTGCGCCGAGTGCCCCACGGGAAACCGCCACGCCGCCGGCCTCGAAGGCGGCTGGCGCCAACCCGACGGTTGCCGATAGCGGCAAGAAGTTGCCAGTTGCCAAGGCCGACAAGCCTGAGAAGCTCGACAAGACCGACAAAACCGACAAGCCCGCCGCCAAGGACGACGACAAGGTCAGCGATACCGCCGACAAGGACGATCCCAGCGTTGGCGCTGCTGCGGCACCGGTCGATCCTGCCGCGGTACCCATCCCGGCCGATCCCGCTGCCAATCCGGCACTGGCCCAGGTGCCGCCACCGGCAGTGGCCGCTCTCAGCCCGGCGGACAGCGATAGCGTCGGCGCTGGCGAGGATTTCGATCCAGCTCAAGACGTGCTTGCCGATTTGCCGGCGCTGCGCCTGGCCCTGGAGCAGACGGCCAAAAATAATGGCACTACCTCTGCACATGCCAGCCAAACGTCATCGGGCGATCCCTCGAAGGCAGGCGAGCAGGATATAGAAGGCAATTTCGTCAATGGTCTGGCGGCCATGGTGAGCAAGGAGTCGGCAGGCGAAGCGGGTGAGGGCGGCGATGACGGTTTTGCTGGTTTGATCGGCGGGGGCTTGAAGGATGCCGACGCAACGGCCAGCGACAGCCGCCTCGATAACTTCGCCGACCGCCTGCAGGCCTTGACCCAGTCGACCACGGCCAAGACCGGCACTGCGGCGCCGCTGGCCAGCCCGCTGGGCCAGCCGTTGGCCATGCAGCAGTCAGGATGGACCGAAGGCCTGGTCAACCGGGTCATGTACCTGTCCAGCCAGAACTTGAAATCAGCCGACATCCAACTGACACCGGCGGAACTGGGGCGCCTGGACATTCGCGTCGACATCACCCCGGACCAGCAGACCCAAGTGACCTTCACCAGCGCCCATATCGGCGTGCGTGAGGCATTGGAGAGCCAGCAGCATCGGCTCAAGGACATGTTCAACCAGCAGGGCATGGGGCAGCTGGACGTCAACGTTTCCGACCAGTCCCGTCAGTCCCAAGGCGAGCAGCAGGCGCAACAGAGCCGCCGCACGGGTGGCGCACGCTCTGGTGCGGACGCGCTCGATTCCGCCGAGCCCGCCGTCGCGGCTGCGCAGCCCCTGACCTCCGGCACGGTGCTGGGGACTAGCGCTGTGGATTACTACGCCTGACAGTGCCTGAAGGGGTCGGTTGCCAGGCTCGAAATCGAGCCCACAGGATTGTTGGCATAACCCTTGCTCCATCGTCGCCATGGGTACGCTTACCCCTCAATGGTGACGGATTATTGGCATGGCAAAGACCGAAGAAGCAAAGGAACCCGCAGCCAAGGAAGGCAAGGGCAAACTCAAGCTGATCATCCTGCTGGTCGTGGGCCTGCTGCTGGCCGTCGGCCTGTCGGTCGGGGCCACCTGGTTCCTCATGCACAAACCCGCCGAAGCGCCCGCGGACAAGGCCACGGCAGATGCTGCCCACACCAAACCTGCGGCGATCTACGAGCCCCTCACACCCGCCTTCGTGGTCAACTTCAAGCAGAACGGTCGTGATCGCTACATGCAGGTCAGCATCGTCCTGCAGGCGCGGGACAAGGCCGACATGGACGCCCTGAAGGTGCACACGCCGGTCATTCGCAATAACCTGGTCATGCTTTTTTCCGGGCAACCGTTCGAAACTTTGACCACGCCCATCGGCCAGGAAATGCTGCGCCAGAAAGCTACCGCGAGCGTTCAGGAAGTGGCGCAGAAAGAAGTGGGCAAGCCCGTGATCGACCAGGTGCTCTTCACTAACTTCGTATTGCAGTAGGAACAACTCATGGCCGTACAGGACCTGCTGTCCCAGGACGAGATCGATGCGCTGCTGCATGGCGTCGACGATGGCCTGGTGCAAACCGAAGGCAATGGCGAGCCCGGGGGGATCAGGAGCTACGACCTGACCACTCAGGATCGCATCGTGCGTGGGCGCATGCCGACGCTGGAAATGATCAACGAGCGCTTCGCCCGCTACACCCGCATCAGCATGTTCAATCTGTTGCGTCGTTCTGCCGATGTGGCGGTAGGCGGCGTGCAGGTGATGAAGTTCGGCGAGTACGTGCATTCGCTGTACGTACCGACCAGCCTCAACCTGGTGAAGATCAAGCCGCTGCGCGGCACTGGCCTGTTCATTCTCGATGCCAAGCTGGTGTTCAAGCTGGTCGACAATTTCTTCGGCGGTGACGGCCGCCACGCCAAGATCGAGGGGCGCGAGTTCACCCCTACCGAGCTGCGCGTGGTACGCATGGTGCTGGACCAGGCTTTTCTCGACATGAAGGAAGCCTGGCAGGCCATCATGGAAGTCAACTTCGAGTACATCAACTCGGAGGTCAACCCGGCCATGGCCAACATCGTCGGGCCCAGCGAGGCGGTCGTGGTCTCCACCTTCCACATCGAGCTCGATGGCGGCGGTGGGGACCTGCACGTGACCATGCCGTACTCGATGATCGAGCCCGTGCGCGAGATGCTCGATGCCGGCTTCCAGTCCGACCTGGACGACCAGGACGAGCGCTGGAGCAAGGCCCTGCGCGAAGATGTCCTGGATGTCAGCGTTCCCCTGAGCGCCACCGTGGCGCGGCGTCAGCTCAAGCTGCGCGATATTCTCCACATGCAGCCCGGTGACGTGATCCCGGTGGAACTGCCGGAAGAGTTGATCCTGCGTGCCAATGGCGTGCCTTCGTTCAAAGCCAAGCTTGGCTCGCACAAAGGCAACCTGGCTTTACAAGTTATCGAACCGATCGAGCGTCGCTGATCGGTTTGACCTGATGATTTAGATGCCCGTCGAGGACCACTGATGGCTGATCAAGATGAAACAATTTCTGCCGAAGACCAGGCGCTCGCCGATGAATGGGCGGCGGCTCTGGATGAGTCCGGGGATGCCGGGCAGGACGATATCGACGCGCTGTTGGCCGCCGATACGCGCGGCAGTTCGAGTTCCTCCCGCCTGCCGATGGAAGAGTTCGGCAGTTCGCCCAAGTCGGGTAACGGCCCGGTCACGCTCGAGGGCCCGAACCTCGACGTGATCCTGGATATCCCGGTGACCATTTCCATGGAGGTTGGGGCGACCGATATCAGCATCCGCAATTTGCTGCAGCTCAACCAGGGCTCGGTGATCGAGCTCGACCGTCTGGCCGGCGAGGCGTTGGACGTGCTGGTCAACGGCACCTTGATCGCCCACGGCGAAGTGGTGGTGGTCAACGAGAAGTTCGGCATTCGCCTGACCGACGTGATCAGCCCCAGCGAACGCATCAAGAAGCTGCGGTGATGGGCCGGTTCCTGTGGGCCTTGCTGCTCTTGCCCGTGGTCGCCCTGGCAGCGCCGGAAGTGGCCCCTGCTGCGGCGCCGGTGGTGGCGTCGGGAGGCACTGGCCTGGCCGGTCAGTTGACCCAGACCGTGCTGGGGCTGCTGGCAGTGGTGGCCTTGATCTTCGCCTTGGCGTGGCTGATGCGGCGCGTGCAGCAGGCGGCGCCGCGCCAGGGCCAGGTCATCGACGTGATTGGCGCCAAGGCGCTGGGGCCACGTGATCGGCTGGTGCTGGTGCAGGTGGGCGAGGAGCAGATCCTGCTGGGTGTCAGCCCGGGGCGCATCAGCGCGCTGCACGTGATGAGCACGCCGGTGCAGCCACCCGACCGAACCACCCAGGCCACACCCGAATTCGCCCAGCGCCTGATGGAACTGCTGGGCAAGGACCAGAAGGATAAGAAGTGATGGGAGTGTTGCGCACTGTCCTGCCGCTGGGCCTGCTGTTGGTGGCGCCCCTGGCCATGGCCGCGGATCCGCTGCAGATTCCGGCATTGACCATGACCAGCGGCGCCAACGGGCAGCAGGAGTATTCGGTCAACCTGCAGATTCTGCTGATCATGACCGCGCTGAGTTTCATTCCGGCGTTCGTCATGTTGATGACCAGCTTCACGCGCATCATCATCGTGTTTTCCATCCTGCGCCAGGCACTGGGCCTGCAACAGACGCCGTCCAACCAGCTGTTGACCGGCATGGCGCTGTTCCTGACCATGTTCATCATGGCGCCGGTGTTCGACAAGGTGAACCAGCAGGCCCTGCAACCCTATCTGAGTGAACAGCTCAGCGCCCAGGATGCCGTGGCACGTGCCGAGGGCCCGATCAAGGATTTCATGCTGGCACAGACCCGGCAGAGCGACCTGGAGCTGTTCATGCGGCTGTCCAAGCGCACCGACATCGCCAGCGCCGACCAGGCGCCGCTGACCATCCTGGTGCCGGCGTTCGTCACCTCCGAGCTGAAAACGGCGTTCCAGATCGGCTTCATGATCTTCATTCCGTTCCTGATCATCGACCTGGTGGTCGCCAGTGTGCTGATGGCCATGGGTATGATGATGCTGTCGCCATTGATCATCTCGCTGCCGTTCAAGATCATGCTGTTCGTGCTGGTCGATGGCTGGGCGCTGATCATCGGGACCCTGGCCGGGAGTTTCGGTGGTGTATGACTTTGCCTTTCACAGGAGCGTGAATCCATGACCCCGGAAGTCGCCGTCGACCTGTTTCGCGAAGCGCTGTGGCTGACCACCGTGATGGTCGCGATCCTGGTTTTGCCGAGTCTGATCGTCGGCCTGATCATCGCCATGTTCCAGGCCGCCACGCAGATCAACGAACAGACCCTGAGCTTCCTCCCGCGCCTGCTGGTCATGCTGGTGACGCTGATCGTCATCGGGCCATGGATGGTGCGCACCTTCATGGAGTACATCACTACCCTGTACTCCAATATTCCGCAGGTGATCGGCTGATGCAGCCGCTGCTGCAATTGACCGATGCGCAGATCGGCGGCTGGGTGGCCAGCTTCATCCTGCCGCTGTTCCGCGTGGCCTCGATGCTGATGACCATGCCGATCTTCGGCACCCAGGTACTGCCGCAGCGCGTGCGCCTGTACGTGGCCGTGGCCATTACCGTGGTCATCGTGCCGGGATTGCCGCCGGCGCCCACGGTGGATGCGATCAGCGGCCAGGCGCTGCTGCTGGTGGCCGAACAGATCATCATCGGCGCGCTGTTCGGTTTCTCGCTGCAGTTCCTGTTCCAGGCTTTTACCGTTGCCGGGCAGATTCTCGCGATCCAGATGGGCATGGCCTTCGCGTCCATGGTCGACCCCACCAACGGCGTGTCCGTGGCCGTGATCGGCCAGTTCTTCAGCATGCTGGTGACCCTGGTGTTCCTGTCCATGAACGGCCATCTGGTGGTGTTCGAGGTGCTCACCGAGAGCTTCACCACGCTGCCCATCGGCGGCGGCCTGCTGACCGCGCACTACTGGGACGTGGTGCTGCGCATGGGCTGGGTGCTGGGCGCCGGGGTGTTGCTGGTGCTGCCTGCCATCACAGCCTTGCTGGTGGTCAACATTGCCTTCGGCGTGATGACCCGCGCGGCGCCTCAACTGAACATCTTTTCCATCGGTTTCCCGCTGACCCTGGTGCTGGGGATGTTCATCCTGTGGGTCAGCCTGGGCGACATTCTCAACCAGTATCAGCCGCTGGCGGCCAACGCCCTGCAGTGGCTGCGCGAATTGGCGCGAGCGGAGTAGGCAATGGCCGAAAGCGAAAGCGGTGCGGACAAGACAGAAGACCCCACGGACAAGCGCAAGAAGGATTCGCGCGAGAAGGGCGAGATCGCCCGTTCCAAGGAGCTCAACACGCTGGCAGTGATGGTCGCCGGGTGCGGCGCGCTGCTGGCGTTCGGCGGCCATCTGGCGCAAAGCCTGCTGGAACTGATGCGCAGCAACTTCACCTTGAGCCGCGAGGTGTTGCTCGATGAGCGCTACATGGGCATTTTTCTGCTGCAGTCGGGCAAGGTGGCGATTCTGGCGACCCAGCCGATTCTGCTGACCTTGCTGCTGGCGGCGCTGATCGGCCCGGTCGCGCTGGGCGGCTGGTTGTTCGCCGCCAGCTCCATGGCGCCCAAGTTCAGCCGCATGAACCCGGCCGCCGGCCTCAAGCGCATGTTCTCCATGCATGCATTGACCGAATTGCTGAAGGCGCTGGCCAAGTTCGCCATCACCCTGATCGTTGCCATGATGGTGCTGGCCAAAGACCGTACCGACCTGCTTGCGATTGCCAACGAGCCGCTGGAAATGGCGATCATCCACAGCGTGCAGCTGGTCGGCTGGAGCGCCTTGTGGATGTCCTGCGGACTGGCGTTGATTGCCGCCGTGGACGTGCCGTTCCAGCTCTACAGCAGCAAACAGAAGCTGATGATGACCAAGCAGGAGGTCAAGGACGAGCACAAGGACTCCGAAGGCCGGCCCGAGGTAAAGGGGCGGGTACGCCAGTTGCAGCGCGAAATGTCGCAGCGCCGGATGATGACGGCGATTCCCGAAGCGGACGTGATCATCACTAACCCGACTCACTACGCGGTGGCGTTGAAATACGATCCGGAGAAGGGCAATGCGCCGGTATTGCTGGCCAAGGGCTCGGACTTCATTGCCTTGAAGATTCGCGAGATCGGCAACGAGCATCGCATCCAGGTGCTGGAGTCACCGGCCCTGGCGCGTTCGATCTTCTATTCCACCGAGATCGAACAGCAGATTCCTGCGGGGTTGTACCTGGCGGTGGCGCAGGTGCTTGCCTATGTCTACCAGATCCGCCAGTACCAGGCCGGGCGAGGCAAGCGTCCCGACCCGTTGCAGGACCTGCCGATCCCGCCGGATCTACAGCGGGACAGTTAGGCCGCGGCGAGCCCCCTGTGGGAGCGGGCTCTGCCCGCGAAGGCCGCGCCCCCGATAGATCGATTTCACTCCATCTCGGCAGCCCTTCAATAATCTTTAACCCCCTCCGGCAAAAGTTGGACCTCTTCTTGCACTACCCCTTGGCAAGACGCCTGGCGCGTCAAAAGTTCGCTTGGGGAAGTGGGGAATGTCGGTGGATCGCTCTCAATTAATCAACACCGCTCGCAGCAACATCGTCGGCCTTGGCCGCGGCAACCTTGGCGTGCCGCTGCTGTTGCTGGTGATGCTGGCGATGATGATGCTGCCGATCCCGGCACTGCTGCTGGACGTGTTCTTCACCTTCAACATCGCCTTGTCCATCGTCGTGCTGCTGGTGTGCGTGTACGCGCTGCGTCCGCTGGACTTCGCCGTGTTCCCGACCATCCTGCTGGTGGCCACGCTGCTGCGCCTTGCGCTCAACGTGGCGTCGACGCGGGTGATCATGCTGCACGGCCAGGAAGGCCATGCCGCCGCAGGTAAAGTGGTTCAGGCATTCGGTGAGGTGGTGATCGGCGGTAACTACATCGTCGGTATCGTGGTGTTCGCCATCCTCATGATCATCAACTTCGTGGTGGTCACCAAGGGCGCCGGGCGCATCTCCGAAGTGAGCGCGCGGTTCACCCTGGATGCCATGCCCGGCAAGCAGATGGCCATCGACGCCGACCTCAACGCCGGCCTCATCGATCAGAACCAGGCCAAGGCGCGTCGTACCGAAGTGGCCGCCGAAGCCGAGTTCTACGGCTCGATGGACGGTGCCAGCAAATTTGTCCGTGGCGACGCCATCGCCGGTCTGCTGATCCTGTTCATCAACCTGATCGGCGGCATGCTGGTGGGCATGCTGCAACACAACATGCCATTCGCCGAGGCAGGCAAGGTGTATGCCCTGTTGACCATCGGTGACGGCCTGGTCGCTCAGTTGCCATCGCTGTTGCTGTCCACCGCGGCAGCCATCATGGTGACCCGTGCTTCGGGCTCCGAGGAGATGGGCAAGCAGATCCAGCGGCAGATGTTCGCTTCGCCCAAGGCACTGGCCGTCTCCGGCGCGCTGATGGTGATCATGGGCATGGTGCCCGGAATGCCGCACATGGCCTTTATCACCCTGGGTGCCATCGCCGGTGGTGGTGCCTACCTTTTGTGGAAAAAGCAGAACGACGTCAAGGTCCAGGCCCAGGCCGAAGTGCAGCGCCAACAAGAGCTGCTGCCTTCACCGACGCGCACCCAGGAAACCAAGGAACTGGGCTGGGATGACGTGACGCCCATCGACATGATCGGCCTGGAAGTTGGCTACCGTTTGATCCCGCTGGTGGACCGCAACCAGGGCGGCCAGCTGCTGGCGCGGATCAAGGGCGTACGCAAGAAGCTGTCCCAGGACCTGGGCTTCCTGATGCCTACCGTGCATATTCGCGACAACCTCGACCTGGCGCCCAGCGCCTATCGTTTGACGCTCATGGGGGTGATCCTCGCCGAAGCCGAGATCTACCCGGATCGCGAGCTGGCAATCAACCCCGGGCAGGTGTTCGGCTCGTTGAACGGCATCACCGCCAAGGATCCGGCGTTTGGTCTGGACGCGGTCTGGATCGACGTCAACCTGCGCAGCCAGGCGCAGTCGCTGGGCTACACGGTGGTCGATGCCAGTACGGTAGTGGCCACGCACTTGAACCAGATTCTGCAGAAGCATGCCCATGAGCTGATCGGCCACGAAGAAGTGCAACAATTGCTGCAAGTTCTGGCAAAAGGCTCGCCCAAGCTGGCCGAAGAGCTGGTTCCGGGCATCCTTTCGCTGTCTTCGCTGCTCAAGGTCCTGCAGGCCCTGCTGGCAGAGCAGGTACCCGTACGCGACATCCGCAGCATCGCAGAAGCCATCGCCAACAACGGGCATCGGAGTCAAGATACCGCCGCGCTGGTTCAGGCCGTCAGGGTCGGTTTGTCCCGCGCAATCGTGCAAAGCATTGTAGGCATTGAGTCGGAGCTGCCTGTCATCACGCTGGAACCAAGGTTGGAACAGATATTGCTAAATAGTCTTCAGAAGGCTGGTCAGGGTCAGGAAGAAGGCGTTTTGCTGGAACCGAGCATGGCGGAAAAACTGCAGAGATCCCTGATCGATGCGGCGCAGCGGCAGGAGATGCAGGGCCAACCGGTGATACTGCTGGTAGCCGGTCCGGTCCGCGCGATGCTGTCACGCTTCGGTCGCCTGGCGATCCCCAACCTTCACGTACTGGCCTATCAGGAAATCCCTGATAACAAGCAAGTCACCATCGTTGCGACAGTAGGGCCCAACGGCTGAGGTAGTGGGTTATGCAAGTGAAGCGATTTTTCGCCGCCGACATGCGTCAGGCCATGAAATTGGTCCGCGATGAGCTGGGCGCCGACGCTGCCATCATTGGCAACCGTCGCATCGCCGGCGGCGTCGAGCTGACCGCAGCGCTGGACTACAAGCTGTCGGCCCTGGCGCCGCGCGTGCCCAACCTCGAGTTGGAAGAAGAGCTGCGCAAGACCCAATCGCGGATCGTTTCGGCCCAGGCCGAGCTGAGCACCCGTGGCGAGAGCGATGCGGCTACCAACCGCCAGCTGGTTGCCGGCCTGCCGTTGACCGCCGCCGAGCCGCTGGTCGAGCCGCGTCGCGAAGAGCCCCCGCGTGTGCAGGTGGCCCCCGCGCCACAGCCTGCCGTCGACCAACGCCTTTTCGATTCCATGCGTTCCGAACTCAACGGTTTGCGCCAACTGCTGGAAGTGCAGCTGGGCTCCCTGGCCTGGACCCAGCTGCAAGGCAGCAAGCCGGCGCAGGCGAATCTGTGGCGTCGTTTGCAGCGCATCGGCTTGTCCGGCCCGATCGCTCGCGAGCTGCTCAGCCTGACCAGCGAAATCAACGAACCTCGGCAGGCATGGCGGATGCTGCTGGCGCACTTGGCGCGTATGATCCGTACACCGGAAGTGGAACCGCTCGAAGAAGGTGGCGTGATCGCCATGGTCGGCCCTGCTGGCATGGGCAAGACCACCACCCTGGCCAAGCTGGCGGCCCGTTATGTGCTCAAGTACGGTTCCCAGAGCGTGGCGCTGGTGAGCATGGACAGCTTTCGCATCGGTGCCCAGGAACAACTCAAGACCCTGGGCCGCATTCTCAATGTATCGGTGACTCAGGTCGATCCGGGCCAGTCATTGGTACAGGCTCTGGAACCCCTGCTGCGCAAGCGCGTGGTATTGATCGACACCGCTGGCCTGCAAGCCAGCGATCCGGCCCTGCGCATGCAGCTCGAAAGCCTGGCCGGACGCGGGATCAATGCGCGCAACTACCTCGTGCTGGCTACTACCAGCCAGAAGCAGGTGCTCAGCGCCGCGTACCATAGCTACAAGCGTTGCGGTCTGGCCGGGTGCATCCTGACCAAACTGGATGAAACGGCCTGTCTCGGCGAAGTGCTGAGCCTGGCCATCACTCAGGAACTGCCGATTGCCTATCTTACCGATGGGCCGCGCATTCCCGATGACTTGCATTTGCCGCGCCGGCACCAGTTGGTCAGCCGCGCAGTGAGCGTGCAAATGCAAGAAGAGCCCAGCGAAGAGGCCATGGCCGATATGTTCGCGGGTCTCTACCACAGCCCCGACAAGCGAGTTGGCTGAGGTGAAGAACGTTATGCAAACACACTCTTCCTGCATCGTAGGGTTGCCAGGAAACACTCGAGCAATCGAACTGGCAGCCACTCGTGTGGCCTCGGTCTAGACAAGGTAAAGAACGAACATGGGCAGCATGCATCCCGTACAGGTGATCGCGGTGACCGGCGGCAAAGGTGGCGTCGGCAAGACTAATGTGTCAGTGAACTTGTCCCTGGCTTTGGCCGAGCTCGGCCGCCGGGTCATGTTGCTGGACGCCGACCTTGGCCTGGCCAACGTCGACGTGTTGCTGGGCCTGACCCCCAAGCGCACCCTGGCCGATGTGATCGAAGGTCGCTGCGAACTGCGCGACGTGATGTTGCAGGGCCCCGGCGGCATCCGTGTCGTGCCGGCAGCCTCGGGTACCCAGAGCATGGTGCAGTTGAGCCCGGCCCAGCATGCCGGCCTGATCCAGGCCTTCAGCGATGTGGGCGACAACCTCGACGTACTGATCATCGACACCGCCGCCGGTATCGGCGAATCGGTAGTGAGCTTTGTCCGCGCCGCCCAGGAAGTCCTGCTGGTGGTATGCGACGAGCCCACCTCGATCACCGATGCCTACGCCTTGATCAAGCTGCTCAACCGCGATTACGGCATGAACCGCTTCCGGGTCCTGGCCAACATGGCGCAGAGCCCCCAGGAAGGGCGCAATCTGTTCGCCAAGCTGACCAAGGTGACCGATCGCTTCCTCGACGTTGCCCTGCAGTACGTCGGCGCCGTGCCCTACGATGAGTCGGTGCGCAAGGCCGTGCAGAAGCAGCGCGCCGTGTACGAGGCGTTCCCCCGTTCCAAATGCTCGCTGGCCTTCAAGGCGATCGCGCAGAAAGTAGACACCTGGCCTTTGCCGGCCAACCCCCGTGGCCACCTGGAGTTCTTCGTCGAACGCCTGGTCCAGCAAACCAGCGCAGGGCCCGTATCATGAGTGCCAGCGGATACCGTATGTACAGCAAGGCGTCGCGCGACTCGCAGCAGCATCAGCTGATCGAGCAATACGCGCCGCTGGTCAAGCGTATCGCCTATCACCTGCTGGCGCGTCTGCCAGCCAGCGTGCAGGTGGAAGACCTGATCCAGGCCGGCATGATCGGTCTGCTGGAGGTCTCGACCAAGTACGACTCGAGCAAGGGGGCCAGTTTCGAGACCTACGCCGGTATTCGTATCCGCGGCGCCATGCTCGACGAAGTGCGCAAGGGCGACTGGGCGCCGCGTTCGGTGCACCGCAATACCCGCATGGTCAGTGATGCCATTCGCCGAATCGAGTCGAAAACCGGTCGCGACGCTAAAGATCATGAGATCGCTGCCGAACTTAGTCTGAGTCTGGATGATTACTACGGGATCCTGAACGATACCCTGGGCAGCCGCTTGTTCAGTTTCGACGATCTGCTGCAGGACGGTGAGCACGAGGGCCTGCACGAAGACGGCGCCAGCGGTTCGCTGGAGCCCTCGCGGGATCTCGAGGACGAACGCTTTCAAGGCGCGCTGGCCGAGGCCATCGCCAACCTGCCCGAGCGCGAGAAGCTGGTCCTGTCGTTGTATTACGACGAAGAGCTGAACCTCAAGGAAATCGGCGAGGTACTGGGTGTCAGCGAATCGCGGGTAAGCCAGTTGCACAGCCAGTGCGCGGCGCGACTTCGCGGGCGCCTGGGGGAATGGCGGGCACGCTGAAGGAACGGCAAGACCGGTGCGGGCTCTGTCCGTGAAGAGGCCCGCTGGCGTAGCGCGGGTAGGCGATCTGCAGCGGCAAGTGGCTCAGGCGAATTCGATTGTTATGCACGTCCAGGGGCTGGGCGTGTTCAAGACTGCTGGAGGTCTAATTGGACAAGAACATGAAAATCCTCATCGTCGACGATTTCTCGACGATGCGGCGCATCATCAAGAACCTGCTGCGTGACCTGGGCTTCACCAACACCGCCGAGGCCGATGATGGCAACACCGCCTTGCCGATGTTGCACAGCGGCAACTTCGATTTTCTCGTCACCGACTGGAACATGCCTGGCATGTCCGGCATCGACCTGCTGCGCCAGGTGCGCGCCGACGATCGCCTCAAGCACCTCCCGGTGCTGATGGTCACCGCCGAGGCCAAGCGCGAGCAGATCATCGAAGCCGCCCAGGCCGGGGTCAACGGGTATGTGGTCAAGCCTTTCACTGCGCAAGTGCTGAAAGAAAAAATCGAAAAGATTTTCGAGCGCGTCAATAGCTGAAGTCTGCAATGGGGGCGCAATGGACCACAAACAAAGCACGTTGGGGGACTTCGAGTCGACCCTGAAAAAACACGCAGTGGAGCTGGTCGACAGCCTTGAAAAAGGCCGTTTCGGCGACGCGGTGCAATTGATCCACGAACTGAACCAGACCCGCGATCGCGGCCTGTATCAGGAAGTGGGCAAGCTTACGCGCGAGCTACACAGCGCAATCGTCAGTTTCCAGATTGATCCGAACATCCCCCAGGCCGAAGAGGTTTCGCAGATCACCGACGCGACCGAACGTCTGTCGTATGTGGTACGCCTGACCGAAAACGCGGCCAACCGCACCATGGATCTGGTCGAGCAGAGCACCCCGGTGCTCAATACGCTGAGTGCCGAAGCCAGTGCCTTGAGCGCCGACTGGCAGCGCTTCATGCGCCGCGAAGTGGCCGCCGACGAGTTCCGCGAACTGGCGCGCCGGGTCGACAGCTTCCTGACCCGCAGCGAGCAGGGCAATCGCGAAGTCGCCAGCCACCTCAACGACATCGTGCTGGCCCAGGATTATCAGGACCTCACCGGCCAGGTCATCAAGCGTGTCACCGCGCTGGTCACCGAAGTGGAGAGCAACCTGCTCAAACTGGTCCTGATGGCCAGCCAGGTCGATCGCTTCGCCGGCATCCAGCATGATCACGAACAGCTCCGCGCCGAAAAAGATCAAGAAAAACATCCCGCCAAGGGTGAAGGTCCGCAGATCCATGCCGATAAACGTGAAGACGTCGTATCCGGTCAGGACGATGTCGACGATCTGCTGTCCAGTCTGGGCTTCTAGGCCATCGCCTGCGCCTGACTGTGTTGACCGTTAATCACGTATTCCAGGGAGCATCCACATGAGCTTCGGCGCCGACGAAGAAATCCTTCAGGATTTCCTGGTAGAGGCCGGCGAAATTCTCGAGCAACTGTCCGAACAACTGGTCGAGCTGGAAAGCCGTCCCGATGATGCCGACTTGCTCAATGCAATTTTTCGCGGTTTTCACACTGTAAAAGGCGGCGCCGGCTTCCTCCAGCTCAACGAGCTGGTGGAGTGCTGCCATATCGCCGAGAACGTCTTCGACATCTTGCGCAAAGGTGAGCGCCGGGTCGACGCCGAACTCATGGATGTCGTTCTCGAAGCGCTGGACGCGGTCAACGGCATGTTCACCGAGGTGCGTGAACGCTCTCCGGTCACGCCGGCCAGCCCCCAGTTGCTCGATGCCCTGGCGCGCCTGGCCGAACCGGCTGCGGCGGTCGTTGCGCCGTCCGTGGCGGTGCCCGTTGCGGCGCCAGCCTCGACGCCGGGCGAAGACATCACCGACAGCGAGTTCGAGCAATTGCTCGATTCCTTGAGCGCGGCCAAAGCGCAGGCCGCCGCGCCCACCGCGTCCGCTGCTGCACAGCACGGTGCGGCCAGCGACGATATCACCGACGACGAATTCGAGTCGCTGCTCGACCAGCTGCACGGCAAGGGTCAGTTCGCGGTCGATGCGCTGGCGCCGGCTGCGGCATCGCCAGCCGCTTCGGCGCAGGCTGCCGTGGGTGCGTCTGGCGACGAGATCACCGACGACGAGTTCGAGGCGCTGCTCGACCAGTTGCATGGCAAGGGTACGTTCACTGCCGATGCGGTCACGCCACCGCCTGCCCAGGTGCAGGCGGTGGCTCAGGCTCCCACGAGCGACCAGATCACCGACGACGAGTTCGAATCACTGCTCGACCAACTGCATGGCAAGGGCAAGTTCAGCGATGTCGCCAGCCTGCCCGAGACGCAGCCGGCTCCGACCGCGCCCGCGCCGGTGGCGGCACCGCGCAAGGTCGAGGCAGCCCCTGTACGTGCACCGGTGGCCGAGAAACCGGTCGCCAGCGAAGCCGAGACGACCGTACGGGTCGACACCGCGCGCCTGGACGAAATCATGAACATGGTCGGCGAGCTGGTGCTGGTGCGTAACCGCCTGGTGCGCCTGGGCGCCAACAGCAGCGACGAAGCCATGTCCAAGGCAGTCTCGAACCTCGACGTGGTGACGGCCGACCTGCAGACGGCCGTCATGAAGACGCGCATGCAGCCGATCAAGAAGGTCTTCGGGCGTTTCCCGCGGCTGGTCCGCGACCTGGCCCGGCAGTTGAAGAAGGAAATCAACCTGGAACTGGTCGGTGAAGAAACCGACCTGGACAAGAATCTGGTCGAGGCCCTGGCCGACCCGTTGGTGCACTTGGTGCGCAACGCCGTCGACCACGGCATCGAGACGCCGGAAGAGCGCGAACGCAACGGCAAGGCGCGCGGTGGGCGCGTGGTGTTGTCGGCGGAGCAGGAAGGCGACCATATCCTCTTGTCGATCAGCGATGACGGCAAGGGCATGGACCCTGCGGTCCTGCGCGCCAAGGCCGTGGAAAAGGGCCTGATGGACCGCGACGCCGCCGACCGCCTCAGCGAGTCCGACTGCTACAACCTGATTTTCGCGCCGGGCTTTTCCACCAAGACGGAAATTTCCGACGTGTCGGGCCGCGGCGTCGGCATGGACGTGGTCAAGACCAAGATCAGCCAGCTGAACGGCTCGATCAACATCTACTCGGCCAAGGACCAGGGCTCGAAGATCGTCATCAAGGTGCCGCTGACCCTGGCAATCATGCCGACGCTGATGGTGATGCTGGGCAACCAGGCGTTCGCCTTCCCGCTGGTCAACGTCAACGAGATCTTCCACCTGGACCTCTCGCGCACCAACGTCGTCGATGGCCAGGAAGTGGTCATCGTGCGCGACAAGGCGCTGCCGTTGTTCTACCTCAAGCGCTGGCTGGTCAAGTCGGCGGCCCACGAGGAGCAGGGCGAGGGCCACGTGGTCATCCTGTCGGTCGGCACCCAACGCATCGGTTTCGTGGTCGACCAATTGGTCGGGCAGGAAGAAGTCGTGATCAAGCCGCTGGGCAAGATGCTGCAGGGCACGCCCGGCATGTCCGG
Source organism: Pseudomonas sp. CFBP 13710 (assembly GCF_014842235.1). Classification (NCBI taxonomy): domain Bacteria; kingdom Pseudomonadati; phylum Pseudomonadota; class Gammaproteobacteria; order Pseudomonadales; family Pseudomonadaceae; genus Pseudomonas; species Pseudomonas sp. CFBP 13710. Next base: position 241,983 of record NZ_JACYVJ010000005.1, read on the forward strand.
CGCGACCATCACCGGTGACGGCCGAATCGCCTTGATCCTCGATGTACCGAGCATGCTCAAGCGCTACGCCGCACGGCGTATCTGATCGTAGTGGAGTGTTTATGGCAGTCAAGGTCCTGGTGGTGGATGATTCCGGTTTTTTCCGCCGCCGCGTCTCGGAAATTCTTTCGTCGGACCCCACCATCCAGGTGGTCGGGACCGCTACCAATGGCCGCGAAGCGATTGACCAGGCTCTGGCGCTCAAACCCGATGTGATCACCATGGACTACGAGATGCCGATGATGGACGGCATCACTGCCGTGCGTCATATCATGCAGCGCTGTCCCACCCCGGTCCTGATGTTTTCCTCCCTCACCCACGAGGGCGCGCGGGTAACGCTCGACGCCCTCGACGCGGGGGCGGTGGATTACCTGCCGAAGAATTTCGAAGACATTTCTCGCAACCCCGAGAAGGTCAAGCAGATGCTCTGCGAGAAGATCCACACACTCTCGCGCAGCAACCGCCGGCTGGGTGCGCACATGGCCACGCCAGCTCCGGCGATAGCGGCCGCGGCCTCTCCAGCCGCCCTGACACCGTCGCGGCCCGTGCCGACGCGTACGCCAGCACCGGTGACGCCGGTGCGGGCGCCGGCGCCGACCGCCAGCAGTGCGACGCCGCGGCGCAAGCCTTACAAACTGGTGGCCATCGGTACTTCCACCGGAGGGCCGGTGGCGCTTCAGCGCGTGCTGACCCAGCTGCCGGCACATTTTCCAACGCCGATCGTGCTCGTCCAGCACATGCCGGCCGCCTTCACTCGCGCGTTCGCCGAGCGCCTCGACAAGCTGTGCCGGATCAGCGTCAAGGAAGCCGAGGACGGCGACGTGCTGCGTCCCGGGCTGGCATTGCTGGCGCCCGGCGGCAAGCAGATGATGATCGACGGCCGCGGCGCGGTGAAGATTCTGCCCGGTGACGAGCGCCTGAACTACAAACCCTGCGTGGACATCACGTTTGGTTCGGCGGCCAAGTCCTACGGCGACAAGGTCCTGGCGGTGGTGCTTACCGGCATGGGCGCCGACGGTCGAGAGGGCGCGCGCCTGCTCAAGCAGGGCGGCAGTCACATCTGGGCCCAGGACGAAGCAAGCTGCGTGATCTACGGCATGCCCATGGCCATCGTCAAGGCTGGCCTGGCCGACGCCATCTACAGCCTCGACGACATTGGCCGGCACCTGGTCGAGGCGTGCGGCTGATGGATGTACTCAGCCTGATCGGGATCATCCTCGCGTTCGTTGCCATCATCGGTGGCAATTTTCTCGAGGGTGGCCACCTGTCGGCGCTGCTCAATGGTCCTGCCGCGCTGATCGTGGTCGGTGGCACGCTGGCGGCGGCGCTGATCCAGTCACCCATGAGCGCTTTCAAGCGCGCACTGCACAATGTGCGCTGGATTCTCTTTCCGCCCAGGATCGACATGGCCGGCGGTATCGATCGTGTGGTGAACTGGAGCCTGGTCTCGCGCAAGGAAGGCTTGCTCGGGCTGGAAGCCAGTGCCGAAGCCGAGCCCGACGACTATGCGCGAAAGGGGCTGCAGTTGCTGGTCGATGGCGCCGAGGCCGCGGCCATCCGCAGCGTGCTCGAAGTCGATCTGTACAACCGTGAAACCCGTGATTTGCAGGCGGCCAAGGTGTTCGAAAGCATGGGTGGCTATGCGCCCACCATCGGCATCATCGGTGCGGTGATGGGCTTGATCCACGTCATGGGCAACCTGGCCGACCCCAGCCAGCTGGGCAACGGCATCGCGGTGGCGTTCGTGGCGACCATCTACGGTGTAGCCAGCGCCAACCTGCTTTTGCTGCCGGTGGCGCACAAGCTCAAGGCACTCGCCCAGCGTCAGGCGGCCTATCGGGAAATGCTGCTCGAAGGGCTGCTGTCCATCGCCGAAGGCGAGAACCCACGCTCGATCGAAATGAAGCTGCAAGGCTACCTCGACTAGGAGAGCATGGCATGGCCCGTCGTCGTCGCCTCGAAGAGCCGGAAAACCACGAACGCTGGCTGGTGTCCTACGCCGATTTCATCACCCTGCTGTTCGCTTTCTTCGTGGTGATGTATTCGATCTCGTCGGTCAACGAAGGCAAGTACAAGGTCTTGTCGCAGGCGCTGGTGGGGGTTTTCAGCGACCCGGACCGTAGCGTCAGGCCCATCCCGATCGGCGAGGAGCGACCCTTGACCACCCGTCCTGTGCAGCCGCTGGTCACCGACAGCGAGCAATCGGAAGCGGCCATCGGCGAGGCAGTCGACCCATTGCAGACCATTGCCGACAATGTCCGTCAGGCGTTCGGCGACCTGATTGCTTCGGATCAACTGACCGTGCGCGGCAACGAGCTGTGGATCGAGATCGAACTCAAGTCCAGCCTGCTGTTCGGCAGTGGCGATGCCATGCCCAGCGACATGGCGTTCGCCATCGTCGACAAGGTGGCGGGCATTCTCAAGCCTTTCGACAATCCGGTTCATGTCGAGGGTTTCACCGACAACCTGCCCATCAGCACTGCGCAGTTCCCGACCAACTGGGAGCTGTCGACCGCTCGGGCAGCGAGCATCGTGCGCATGATGGCCATGGAAGGCATCGACCCGCGGCGCATGGCGGCCGTCGGTTATGGTGAGTTCCAGCCAGTGGCCGACAACGCCAGCGCCGATGGACGAGGGCGCAACCGTCGGGTGGTGCTGGTCATTTCGCGCAACCTTGACGTGCGTCGCAGCATCACCAGTTCTGGCAGCGCCAACGCCCAGCCGGATGCAGCATTGCGCCGGGCTGGCACACAAACTGCAAAGACGCCCTTAACCGTGCCGTCCGCGCCTGGGTCTGTCAAAAGTCCGCCGCCCGGCCCATAACCCGAAAGCTTCACTATCTCGGTAGTGCGCCGTTTACCGAGGGGAAACCATCACCATGAGAGTCTGGGCAGTAGCCAATCAAAAAGGCGGGGTAGGCAAGACCACGACTTCGATCGCCTTGGCCGGTTTGCTCGCCGAGGCGGGCAAGCGCGTGGTCATGGTCGATCTCGATCCGCATGGCTCGATGACCAGTTATTTCGGGCACAACCCCGATGAACTGGCGCACAGCTGTTACGACCTGTTCCTGCACAAGGGCGCCGTGCCGCCAGGCCTGGCTCATCAACTGCTGCTGCCGACCGGCGAGGCCAACGTCTCGTTGCTGCCTTCGAGCACCGCACTGGCGACGCTGGAGCGCCAGCAACCTGGGCAGAGTGGCCTGGGCCTGGTGATTGCCAAGACCCTGGCGCAACTGTGGCAGGATTTCGACTACGCCGTGATCGACAGCCCGCCGCTGCTGGGCGTGCTCATGGTCAATGCATTGGCGGCGAGCCAGCAACTGGTGATCCCGGTACAGACCGAGCACCTGGCAGTCAAAGGCCTGGAGCGCATGGTCAGCACCCTGACCATGATCAACCGTTCGCGCCGTCAGGCCCTGCCATACAGCATCGTTCCGACGTTGTTCGACCGTCGTACCCAGGCGTCGCTGAGCACCCTGCGCACCTTGCGCGACGATTACCCGCAGCACATATGGCCGGGTTACATCCCGGTCGACACGCGTCTGCGCGACGCCAGCCGGGCCGGACAGACACCCTCGCGCTTCGACGGCAAAAGCCGCGCCGTGGTCGCCTACCGGGCCTTGCTCAAGCATTTGCTGGCCCAACAACTCGTCGCGCAGGTAGCCTGATGAACCGTCCCGTCGATATTGCCCAACGGCCCCAGGTGGCCTTGCAGTCCTACCTGGACGGCCTGTTGCATGAAGCCACCGAGGCGTTCGAAGCGCTGGATCTCGACGCCGGCCTGGACAGACTCGACGAGTTCCAGGCAGCCGTGCTCGAGGAACAGGTGCGCGATGCTGCAAGCCTGCAGCCGGTACCAGTGCCAGTGCCGGTGCCAGTGCTTTCGCCGCCGGTGCAGGGGCAGGTGCCCACGCCCATTGCCAACTTAATCCCGTCGGCCGAGTCGGCGCTGGTCGCACCGGTGGTCGATGTCCATCTGCCGTCGGCAAGTCTGCAGCCGCTCTCGGCAACCGTAGATGGTCGCCCCAGCTGGGCCGCCGAGCCGTTCGAGTGCCTGCTGTTCGACGTTGCCGGGCTGACCCTGGCCGTGCCGCTGGTGTGCCTGGGTTCGATCTATGCATTGGCTGGCCAGACCCTGACGCCGCTGTTCGGCCAGCCCGACTGGTTTCTCGGCATCCTGCCCAGCAACAGTGGCAACCTGAAAGTGCTCGACACCGCGCGTTGGGTGATGCCCGATCGCTACCGCGATGATTTCCGCCAGGGGTTGCAGTACGTGATTTCGGTGCAGGGCTACGAGTGGGGTCTGGCCGTGCACCAGGTCAGCCGCTCGCTGCGCCTGGACCCCAACGAGATCAAGTGGCGCAGTCAGCGCGGCCAGCGGCCATGGCTGGCGGGAACCGTCATCGAACACATGTGCGCGCTGCTGGACGTCGCCGAACTGGCCGAGCTGATCGCCAGTGGCGGCGCACGCCATCTGCGTCCAGTCGCCTCGGCGCCAGGCAAGCCTGCCGCCACCACCGCTATCGTCAAGAATTGAATGAACACGCCGCCGTCATGGCATTTGAGGGGTTAGTAGCATGAAGAAGTCGTCCGCCCAAGGTTCCGAAGATCCGATCCTGCAGTGGGTCACCTTCCGTCTGGACAATGAAACCTATGGCATCAATGTGATGCAGGTGCAGGAAGTGTTGCGCTACACCGAAATCGCACCGGTGCCGGGTGCGCCCAGCTACGTGCTGGGTATCATCAACCTGCGCGGTAACGTGGTCACGGTGATCGATACGCGTCAGCGCTTCGGTCTGGATTCCAGCGATGTCAGCGACAATACGCGCATCGTCATCATCGAGGCCGACAAGCAGGTAGTAGGGATTCTGGTCGACAGCGTCGCCGAGGTGGTCTACCTGCGCCAGTCCGAAGTCGAAACGGCGCCCAACGTCGGTAACGACGAGTCGGCCAAGTTCATTCAGGGCGTGTGCAACAAGAATGGCGAACTGCTGATTCTTGTCGAGCTGGACAAGATGATGTCCGAAGAAGAGTGGTCCGAGCTGGAGAATATCTGATTGATCTTCGAGGTTGCAGTCGTCCTGCTGGCGGTGCTGTGGGTTGGAACGGTTTCGCTGTTCCTGTCCTACCAGAAAAGCCAGCGCCTGCTGGCTGCTGAACAGGCGGCAGGCGATGCGCTGCGCGATCAGCGGCTGCGCGAGCTGACCAAGCGCCTGGACGATTACCAGAATCTCAACGTGCGCCTGGGCGAAGCACTGCACGAGTTGCGCGCGGTGGTTGGGCCATTGCCGGAGAAGCTGGCCCAGCTCGAGCAACGCGACCCCGGCAGCCTGTCGTTTGCCCAGGCGGGCAAGCTGGTGGCCATGGGCGCGTCGGTGGATGAGCTGACCCAGGCCTGCGGCCTCACCCAGGCCGAGGCCGAGCTGATGAGCAAACTGCACCGCGGCTGATCGCCCAGCGCCTGTTGCTCGTCAGCATCCGGCGGTGTCACTCAGGTGTGGGTCCAGCTCAGGCTGCTGCCTACCCGCGAAAAGCGGTTGAGTGGTGTGAGTGTCCGATACGCATCGTTGAACCCCGACCAGTCGAGGACGCCGTTGATGTCGCGGATCGGCAACGCCGCCAGGTTCCACGCTTCGCGGTACTGCGCCAGCTCAAGCAACCGCTGGCTGATGGTGTGGTTGAGTGCACCGGGCCCGCTGATGTGGTTCAAGGTAATGGCATAACGCTGGAAGCCTTCAGGATCGGTCGCCCGATCCGGACGGCTATCGTAGAACCGTGGCTGCACCTCGAAGCGCTCCAGCATCGTTTGCGACACTGCATCCAGGGTCGGATTGCCCGCGTGGCTGCCGATCATGCTGTTGCCGAACTGGATGTTCATGCCCAGGGTTTCATTGGACAGGGGCACCGAAAGGATCAGGCCTCGGTCCGACGTGCGCAGCGGTACGCTATCGATGGGTTCGGCCAGCTGCCCCATGGGGGTTTTCTCTCCGGGTGCGAGGATGCTGTCGTCCATATCCATGTACAGGCCGCCTTCGCTTTTCAGAATTCGATAGCGCAGCACGTCGGATGCCGAAGCGTAGTTGGTGGCGATGCCGCCGTTGCCTTCGATGGCCGCCTGGTATTGCCGAAAATAGCGGCTGCGTTTGAACGCCGTGTACAGCGGATGCGGTTCGAGCGGGATGACCCGCAGCGAGGGCGCATGCTGGGCCAACAGCTCGACGTTGCGCGCATAGGCTTGCGGTGAGGTCGTGGAAAGGAACAGGCGGTATTGGTAACTGCTGTCGCGCAGCAGGGCGGCATTGCGTCCTACGTTTTCCAGCAAGGCAGCGCTGATGACCTTGTCGCCGACCCACAGGCAGGAGATTTTCTTCGCAATGGCTTTCATGACCGGTGGGCGCAGTTCGCCAAGGCTCAGCGGCAGTGTCAGATCGACCCCCAGCGCCCGTAGGGTTTGCGCGCGCTGGGCGTCGGTGACGGGCCGCGCGACGTTCGGCAACCGCGACAGCGAGCGCCCGCCAGGCTGCGGCGCCACGTAGCACGGCGGATCGATCTCGTTGAGGTCGGTGCTCTGGACGAAGGCGTCACGCTCCACATCGTAGTGAACGGCAGCGACGTATCCGTCTATTTCACATTCCAGAAGGTCGTGCCTGCCACTGTAGCTGGGCACGCGAATGATGGCATCGCTAAGCGCCTGGTCCGCCCCGGCCACGGGTTGCACCGATTGCGGCAGGCTGAAGGCGGTCTCCAGAACTGGCTCAAGGGCCGCAAGGTGCGGGGCCTGCACCGGGCTCAGCGGGTAGCCGAGCTGGCCGTTGATGCGTGCCGGGATGACGAACTCGGCACGCTTGAAGCGGAAGATTGCCGGTCTTTGGGGAATCTGCAGGTGCAGCAGTGGTGTTGCATTGAGCATCCCCCAGACCGCATCGCCGGCGCCGGCGGCGCGCTGCTCCAGGTTTTTGCCGTTGATTGCCCTATCCAGCCCAAGGCCTAGTTGAGCAAGGCCGCCCAAGGCAAAGATTGGCGCCAGTTCCGGCACCACCATCGCGATCGGGGCCAGGGTGTTGATGGCCGAAGTGAAGTAGCCGCGCCACTTTTCCTGGGTTACCGAGCTGTCGGTGTCGATGATGAACGCGGCGTCCTGCTCGCTGCGTTTCTTCTGTTGGCGGGCCATGGCCATGAACAGGTCGCCTTCGATGGGCGGGCTGTAGTGGCTCGTCCGGTAGTTGACCGTATCCTCGGGTACCCACAAACCGCTGGTGGCGAAACCGGGATGTCTGTCGGGATCGAAATGGTGGTAGGCGGGGTACAGGCCCAGACCCGTAAGCGCGGTGGCGAGGCCACTGAAACCCAGCGTGTCGGCCTCGTCGCCGGGTGGAAAGTGCGCTTCGAGCGCTTGACGGGTGTGTGGGTGCCTGCAGTGCTTGGCCACCCACCGCTTCATCGACGATTCGTCGGTGAATTCGTGGAACGGCGAGCTGTTGCCGGGTATGTACAGCACCGTCAGCCCGGTCGCAGTGTTTTTCAGGCACAGCAGATTGGTCGCTGCATAGCCGTAGATATTCAGGCAGGCGACGTGTACGGCATGGGGCCGCGGCAGCAGGCCTGCAATCTGCCAGGCCAGAATCCGACCGGCATCGCTCAGGCTCGCGTGGCTCGTCTGCCTGTTGCAGGCCGCGATGAAATTGACTTTGGCCGCGTCGCGGTAGGCTTGCAGTCCGTTTTTCCAGTAGCCCTTGAGCATGTGCTTGTAGGGCGTCTGGAAGTCCATGTGCCAGATGAAGCGTTGAAACTCTTCGGCAGGAAGGCGTACGTGGTTGGCCGGGTCGTAGCCCGCCGACGATGTCTGCCGGTACAGGCCGTTGTACACCAGGTACTCGCTGCCATAGTCGAACAAACCCTTTTCATCCAGATGGTCGACCAGGGTGATCGAGTAGGGCGGCGGGGTGCCGGCCCAGGCAGCATGCAGGGCGGCGCCGATCAGATCATTGTTCGATTCGCCCTGCCAGTTCGACAGCAGCGCCTGGGTCATGGTCAGCTTGCGCACGACCTTGGCGATGCAGCGCTGGCCTTTGAATTGATAGTGCAGGGTAACGGCGTCGACCTTGTCCGGATTCAGCTCCAGGCCCTGTTTCGACGCCCACTTGCGTACCGCATCGGCAGCGGCGCGATCGGGCCTGGGGTAATCCTGGAGGGCGTCGCGGACGGCTTGCACACCCTGCGGGCTGATGAATCGGGAAGTCATGGCGGTATTCCTTTCAGAGCACGGAAAGTCGTGCCAGGCCATGATTCGTTCGGCGCATCGGGTGGACGTGGTAACTATTTAGGGCGGCCGCCGCCGGTGCCGATAGCAAACCGGCCCGGTAAAGGCTATCGACGCGATCGCCGTAGACTCGATTCGAGGGGTGGGAAATAGCCTTCTGGCCCAGGCGCTACAAGGCCTTGGGCGTGATGTCTCGCTCGGCCGGCGCAGGCGCCAGTTCGAAGTCGGAAGGGGTCTTGCCTTGCAGGTGCCAGGCAAAGGCGATGATCTCTGCGATGGTCAGGTACAACTCGTGGGGGATGCTGTCGCCCAGTTCCATGCGTGCCAGCATCTTCACCAGCTCGGCATTTTCATACACCGGTACTTCGTATTCGCGCGCCATGGCCAGGATCGCTTCAGCCAGCTCATCGTCGCCCTTGGCAGTGAGGGTAGGTGCCTTCTGGCCGTCGTAGCGCAGGGCGATGGCTTGGCGCGGGGCTCGTTCGTTCATGCGGTTTCATCCACCCAGCGTTGTTCCAGTCGCGTACGAGCGCCTTGGGGGGCGGTGCCTTGATGGCACTGCAGGTCGGCGACGTTCAAGCCGCTGGCCTGCAGGCGCTGCCGCAGATTGTCCAGTTGGTTCTCGATGAGCAGGGCGGTGGCTGGTCGTTGCGCCCATAACTGGCTGGAGAGGCTGCCGTGGGCCAGTTGCGCCTGCACCTGCAGCGGGCCCAGTGCATCCAGATCGAAGGCCAGGTCCAGGCGCCAGATCTTTTCCTGGGCGGGCCTGAGCTCGTTCTTGTCGTGGGGCTGTTGGTCCGGTGGTGGGTCTTCGCGTTGCACCTTGACCTGCAGCGGGATGAAATCGTGCAGGTGGCGCATGGGGATCTCCAGTTGCCAGGTGGTCTGCGTGGCGCCATCTGGGGTGCGCCCGGTCTGTTCCAGGCCCGCGAGCTGATGGCTCTGCAGGCGCGCCACCGCCGCACCGGCCAGGCGCAGCAGGTGTTCGAGGTCGTCTTCGCCTTCGCTTTTCTGCGCCGTGCGGGCGGGCAGGGGAAAGCTTGCCGGGACGATCTTTTCGCTGACCTGCCCCCAGGCATTCAGGGCATTGCGCACGCGCCCCGGCAGCACCTGTGCCAGCACATTGGCCGCCACCGCCGGTTGCGCCGCCGCGCCGGGCAACGCAGTGGGTGCAATCTGCGCCATCAGGCGCAACAGCGCCGACTTGAGATCGGGTGCCGGTTGACCGTTGAGCAGATTGGCTTCCAGGAATGCGCCGCTGGCGACCACGGCCTGTGCAACGGTTTTCGGGTCGGCCATTTGCTGCATGTCCGGCAAGCTGGCCAACAGGCGCTCCAGGCCCGCCCGCGTCGGTGGCGCGAGTTCCGGGTTCTGCCGCAGGCTCTGCACCGCGCTCAGGAGGCTGTCCAAGGAACCCTGCCGAGCTTGCTGGGCGCCCAATTGCTGGGCCACGGCCAGTTGGTCCATGCGCCCGCTTAAGGGCACGAAATTCAGGCTGCGGTCGCTCATCACCTGGGCGCTGAGCAGGCTGCCCAGGCGCAGCGGCTGAGGGCTCTCGATGGCCAGGATATTGCCCGCCTGAGCGGTGTTGAGCAGGGTCATCATGGCCCGATACACCGCCGGCTGCCCGGCGATCTGCGGCAGCATCTGGCTGCTGCTGACCTTGCCCTGCAACAGCGTGCCCACCGGCAATGCCTGGGTGTCGATGCGGGTCAGGGTCAGCGGGGCGCCGTTGCCGCGCTCCTGGGTGGCGACCAGGGCCGCGCCGCCGGCCAGGTGCGAAACCAGCAATGCAGTGCCCTGGGGCAGCGGTTGCAGACTGCTGGCGGTGATCGTCGCCACCCCGCCACCGGCCAGGCTCAGGCGCAGCAGCAGTTGAAAGTCCTGGGCGCCGGCCTTGACCGACACCACCTCGGCGTCGACTGTCTCGCCCAGGGCCAGCAGGTTGTCCAGTGGCTGGGTGATCTTCACCATCTCGGTGTTCGAGGCACTGGCGCGCGCGGCTCCGCTGGCAGACGGCAGCGCGGCTAGGTTGCTGATCAGGTCAGGCATGGATGAAACCTGTGTCGGTTGCGCCCTTGGGCGTGAGCTGCGCATGTATAATGCGCGGCCACTGCGGCCGGCTCTGCTATACAGTGCCATGGAAGTATAGCGGCCATGCCCTGCAGAACTTGAACACGGCTCGACGCCGTGACGTGCGATCCGATTTCATAAGGCCGAGTCTTGACCCCATACCTGCACGCCACCGATCTATCCTGCGAGCGCGATGGGCGGCTGCTGTTCGAGCGTCTGCAGGTGCAGGTGGCAGCCGGCGACATGCTTCAGGTGTGCGGCCCCAACGGCTGTGGCAAGACCAGCCTGCTGCGCCTGCTGGCCGGGTTGATGCAGCCTGCTGAAGGGCAGGTCGCGCTGACGGCGCAGACGCAGACCGCACACCGGGGCGAACGTGGCTGCCCGCTGGTATGGATCGGCCACGCGCCCGGCATCAACGAGACACTCAGCGCCGAGGAAAACTTGGCCTGGCTCTGCGCACTGCACACTCCGGCCAGTCGCGAGCGCATCTGGGCGGCATTGGCGGCGATCGGCCTGCGCGGTTTCGAAGACGTGCCGTGTCACCGGCTTTCAGCCGGCCAGCGGCGCCGCGTGGCGCTTGCTCGTCTGCATCTGCCCGGCCCGCCGCTGTGGATTCTCGACGAGCCGTTCACTGCACTCGATGCACAGGCAGTGGAGCAGTTGGAACGGCACCTGGTCGGACACTGCGAGCGAGGCGGCATGGTCGTGCTGACCACCCACCATCTGCTGGCGCAGACCCCCGGCAGCTACCGGCGGCTGGAACTGGACGCGCAGGCGGCATGAGTGTTTTCGTCCTGTTGCTCAAGCGCGAAGCACGGCTGCTGTGTCGACGGCCCGCCGAGCTGGCCAACCCGCTGGTGTTTTTCGCCCTCGTCATCGCGCTGTTCCCGCTGGCCGTGGGTCCGCAGATGCAAGTGCTGCAAGGTCTTTCCCCCGGCCTGGTATGGGTAGCGGCACTGCTGGCCGTGCTGCTGTCACTCGACGGCCTGTTTCGCAGCGATCTGGAGGACGGTTCGCTGGAACAATGGATATTGTCCGAACATCCACTGCCCTTGCTGGTGCTGGCCAAGGTGCTGGTGCACTGGCTGTTTTCCGGGCTGGCGCTGGTGCTCGTCTCCCCGCTGCTGGCGCTGATGCTCGGGCTGCCCGAGCGCTGCCTGCCGGTGCTGTTGCTGTCGTTGCTGCTCGGCACCCCGGTGCTCAGCCTGCTCGGCGCAGTGGGGGCGGCGTTGACGGTCGGGCTCAAGCGCGGCGGCCTGCTGTTGGCGCTGCTGACGCTGCCGTTGTACATCCCGGTGCTGATTCTGGGCAGTGGCGCCCTGCAGGCGTCGTTGCAGCAGCTGCCAGCCACGGGTTACCTGTTATGGCTGGGCAGCCTGACAGCGTTGTCGGTGACCTTGGCGCCTTTCGCCATCGCGGCGGGGCTGAAGATCAGTGTCGGCGAATGAACGGGCCAGGCCGCGTGTGCGTCTGGCTCATGCTTTTGGATACGGGGTCATGAAGAACAAGGTGATGAACTGGACGTGGTTTCACAAGCTCGGCTCGCCCAAGGCTTTCCATGCCCTCAGCGGACGCCTGCTGCCGTGGTTGAGCGCGGCGGCGGCACTGTTGATCGGCACGGGCGTTGTCTGGGGGCTGGCTTTCGCGCCGCCGGATTACCAGCAGGGCAACAGTTTTCGCATCATCTACATTCACGTGCCAGCAGCCATGCTTGCCCAGTCCTGCTACGTGATGATGGCGCTGGCCGGCGTGGTCGGGCTGGTGTGGAAGATGAAGATCGCCGACATCGCGCTGCAATGCGCCGCACCGGTGGGCGCCTGGATGACCGTGTTGGCGCTGGCCACGGGCGCCATCTGGGGCAAACCGACGTGGGGCAGTTGGTGGGTCTGGGATGCGCGCCTGACCTCCATGCTCATCCTGCTGTTTCTCTACCTGGGGCTGCTTGCCCTGGGGCAGGCCATCGGCAACCGCGAGAACGCGGCCAAGGCCTGTGCGGTACTGGCCATCGTCGGCGTGGTCAACATTCCGATCATCAAGTATTCGGTGCAGTGGTGGAACACCCTGCATCAGGGCGCCACGTTCAGCCTGACCGAAAAACCGGCGATGCCCGCGCAGATGTGGTTGCCGCTGCTGCTCACGGTGCTCGGCTTCTACTGTTTCTTCGGCGCCGTGCTGTTGTTGCGCATGCGCCTGGAAGTGCTCAGACGCGAAGCTCGCAGCCGCTGGGTCCGGGAGTACCTGGCCGGTGCTTTGAAAACGAAGGCCGCGCCATGAGCTTCGATTCGTTCGGCGAGTTTCTGAGCATGGGGCGCCACGGCGTCTACGTCTGGTCGGCCTATGGCCTGTGCGTGCTGGTGCTGCTGGTCAACGTGGCCGGACCGCTGCTGGCCCGGCGACGTCACCTGCAACAGGAAGCGCGACGTCTGCGCCGGGAGGGTCGACCGTGAATCCGCTACGCAAAAAACGCCTGACGCTCATCCTCGCCCTGGTGGCAGGTGTCGCGCTTGCCGTAGGCCTGGCCCTGGGTGCATTGCAGCAGAACATCAACCTGTTCTACACGCCGACCCAGATCGCCAATGGCGAGGCGCCGGTGGGCACGCGCATTCGCGCCGGCGGCATGGTCGAGCGGGGCTCGCTGCAGCGTTCCGGCGACTCGCTGGATGTCCGCTTCGTGGTTACCGACTTCCAGCGCAGCGTCACCATCACCTACCGCGGCATCCTCCCCGACCTGTTTCGCGAGGGGCAGGGCATCGTCGCCCTCGGCACCCTGAACGCTGCCGGCGTGGTGCAGGCGGACGAGGTACTGGCCAAGCACGACGAGAAATACATGCCCCCGGAAGTCACCAAAGCCTTGAAAGACTCCGGCCGAATGGAAGCTTCGCCATGATCGCTGCGCTGTTGGTGCCCGAACTGGGCCAATTGTCGATGATCCTGGCGCTGTGTCTGGCTCTGGTGCAGGCCAGTGTGCCGTTGGTTGGTGCCTGGCGCGGCGACCGGCTGTGGATGGGCCTGGCGCGGCCAGCTGCGTGGGGCCAGTTCACGTTCTTGGTGCTGGCGTTCGCCTGCCTGGCCGCAAGCTTCCTCAACGACGACTTTTCCGTGCGCTACGTGGCCGAAAACTCCAACAGCGCCTTGCCCTGGTACTACAAGTTCAGCGCGGTATGGGGTGCCCACGAGGGCTCGTTGCTGCTGTGGGCGCTGATCCTGGGCGGCTGGACCTTCGCCGTGTCGATCGGCTCGCGGCAGTTGCCGCAGGTGATGCTGGCGCGGGTGCTGGCAGTGATGGGCATGATCAGCGTCGGCTTCCTGCTGTTCCTGATCCTGACGTCCAATCCCTTCGCTCGGATGCTGCCGCAGATTCCCGCCAACGGCCGCGACCTCAACCCCTTGCTGCAGGACATCGGCCTGATCGTTCACCCGCCCATGCTGTACATGGGCTACGTCGGTTTTTCGGTGGCCTTTGCCTTCGCCATTGCCGCGCTGCTGGGCGGCAAGCTGGACGCGGCCTGGGCACGCTGGTCACGTCCATGGACGATGGTGGCGTGGAGCTTTCTGGGTATCGGCATCACCCTGGGCTCATGGTGGGCGTACTACGAACTGGGCTGGGGCGGGTGGTGGTTCTGGGACCCGGTGGAGAACGCCTCGTTCATGCCCTGGCTGGTGGGTACCGCGCTGATCCATTCGCTGGCGGTCACCGAGAAGCGCGGCGTGTTCAAGAGCTGGACGGTGCTGCTGGCCATCGCCGCGTTTTCCCTGAGCCTGCTGGGAACCTTCCTGGTGCGCTCGGGCGTGCTGACCTCGGTGCACGCGTTCGCGTCCGACCCAACGCGCGGGGTGTTCATCCTGATCTTCCTGTTGTTCGTGGTGGGTGGTTCGCTGACCCTGTTTGCGCTGCGCGCGCCGGTGGTCAAGAGTCATGTGGGCTTCGGCCTGTGGTCGCGCGAAACTCTGCTGCTGGGCAACAACCTGATTCTGCTGGTGGCCGCCTCCATGATTCTGCTGGGTACGTTGTATCCGCTGGCCCTGGATGCCCTGACCGGCGCCAAGCTGTCGGTCGGCCCACCCTATTTCAATGCGCTGTTCGTGCCCTTGATGGCGCTGCTGATGCTGACCATGGCGGTCGGTGTGCTGGTGCGCTGGAAACACACGCCAACGGCCTGGTTGCGGGGCATGCTGGTGCCTGTGTTGATCGGCAGTGCCTTGCTGGCGCCGCTGGCAGCGTGGTGCCTGGGGGATTTTGCCTGGCCGGTATTGACCATCTTTGCGCTGGCTGCCTGGGTGCTGCTGGCCGGTGCCCGCGACCTGCACGACAAGACCCGTCACACGGGCTTTCGCCGAGGCCTGGCTGGCTTGCCGCGCAGCTACTGGGGCATGCAACTGGCCCACTTGGGCATCGCCGTCTGTGCCTTGGGCGTGGTGCTGTCTAGCCACGACAGTGCCCAGCGCGACCTGCGCATGGCACCGGGCGATGCAGTGGAACTGGGTGGCTATCAATTCATCTTCAACGGTGCCGAGTCTCATCGCGGGCCGAATTTCACCGCTCAGCGTGGCAGCATCCAGGTCCTGCGCGAGGGTATACAGGTCAGCTTGCTGCATCCCGAAAAGCGTTTGTACACCGTTCAGCAATCGGTGATGACCGAGGCAGGCATCGACGCCGGTTTTACCCGCGACCTCTACGTTGCCCTGGGCGAACCGTTGGAAAACGGTGCGTGGGCCGTACGCATCCACGTCAAGCCGTTCGTACGCTGGATCTGGCTGGGCGGGTTGCTGACGGGGCTGGGGGGATTGCTCGCTGCGCTGGACAAGCGCTATCGGCTCAAGGTCAAAGCGCGCGTGCGTGACGTACTCGGCAAAGGAGCCCCGGTATGAAGCGTTGGCTGCTGGCGCTGCCCTTGGGCGCATTCCTGATAGTGGCGGTGCTGCTTTACCGCGGCCTCCACCTGGACCCGGCACAGCTGCCGTCGGCGCTGATCGGCAAGCCGTTTCCCGTGTTCAGCCTGGCCGATACCCCGGGCGAACGGATATTGACCCGCGCCGACCTGCTGGGCAAGCCCGCACTGGTCAATGTCTGGGGCACCTGGTGCGTGGCCTGTCGGGTCGAGCATCCGCTGCTCAACACGCTGGCCCGGCAGGGCGTGCTGATCTACGGCATCAACTACAAGGATGACAACGCAGCCGCGCGCCGCTGGTTGGCGGACTATCACAACCCCTACGCGCTGGACATCAATGACAAGGACGGCACTCTGGGCCTGGATCTGGGCGTTTACGGCGCGCCGGAGACCTTTCTCATCGACGCCCGCGGGGTGATTCGCCACAAGTGGGTGGGTGTCATCGACCAGACCGTATGGCGCGAGCAGTTGGCGCCGCTGTACCAGGCGCTGCTCGACGAGGCCCGACCATGAACCTGAAACGCTGGCTGCTGACCTGCATGCTGCTGTCGAGCCTGGCCGGAGCGGCGCACGCCGCCATCGACACCTATAGGTTCGCCAATGAGGAATTGCGCGAGCGCTTTCACCAGTTGACTCAGCAGTTGCGTTGTCCGAAGTGCCAGAACCAGGACATCGCCGATTCCAATGCGCCCATTGCCGGCGACCTGCGCCGCGAGATTCATCGGCTGTTGACCGAAGGCAAGAGCGACGAGCAGATCATCGAGTTCATGGTCGACCGCTATGGCGAATTCGTCCGCTACAGACCGGCGCTGACCGCGCGCACCGGGCTGCTCTGGTTCGGCCCGGCGGCTTTGCTCGTGGCCGGCGTGGGGGTGATCGCGGTGACGGTGCGCCGCCGACGTCGGCAACCGGCCACCAGCCCGCGCGATCTCGACCCGGGCGAGCGGGCTCGCCTGGCTGACTTGCTTGCCCAAAAACCGCTGGATGAAGACCACCCATGATCGATTTCTGGCTCGCTGCCGGGCTGTTGCTGCTGGTTGCACTGAGTTTCGTGCTGGTGCCGTTGCTGCGGGCTCGTCGCGAGCAGCCCGAGCAAGACCGTACGGCACTCAACGTGGCGCTGTACCAAGAGCGACTGGCCGAGCTGAACACCCAGCAAAGGGCGGGTGTACTGACTCCCGCACAGCTGGAAAGCGGCCAGGCGGAAGCGGCCCGTGAGCTGCTTACCGATACCGACGGCAGCCAGACGGCGTCGGATGTTCGCCTGGGCCGCGCGGTTCCGCTGGCTGCGGCGCTGCTGGTGCCGGTCGTGGGGCTGGTGCTGTACCTGCATTACGGCGCCAGCGACCAGGTCGAGTTGAGCCGCGAGTTCGCCGTGCCGCCCACGTCCGTGGCGCAGATGACGGCGCGCCTGGAGCAGGCGGTGCAGATGCAGCCAGAGGCCGTAGAAGGCATTTATATCTTGGGACGAACCTACATGGCGCAGAATCGCCCAGCGCAAGCAGCGGCGCTGTTCGAGCGTGCGGCGTCTCTGACCGGGCGGCAGCCCGAGGTACTGGGGCAGTGGGCGCAGGCGCTGTATTTTGCTGCGGGCAGGCAGTGGTCCGAACCCATCCAGGCGTTGACCGACGAAGCCCTGCTGGGCGATCCGAAGGAGCCAACCAGCCTTGGCTTGCTCGGCATCGCCGCCTTCGAGAGCCAGCGCTTCGAACAAGCCATCGGCTACTGGGAGCGGCTGCTGGCAACGTTGCCGGATGCGGACCCGGCACGCACGGCATTGCAGGCTGGAATCGCGCGCGCTCGTAGCCAACTGGCGTCCGCCGACACACCGCCAGCCTCCCGGCCCACGCCCGCGCGCGCCGGGTTGAAGGTGCGGGTGACGCTGGCGCCCGCGCTGGTCGCCAAGGTGCAGCCGGGTGACAGCGTGTTCGTCTTTGCTCGCGCGGTGTCCGGGCCACCGATGCCGCTGGCGGTCAAGCGCCTGACGGTCGCTGACCTCCCGGCGCAGGTCGAGCTGGCGGATAGCGACGCGATGATGCCACAGCTGAAACTGTCGAACTTTGCCGAAGTCCAACTCATCGCCCGGATATCCAGGGCCGGCCAGCCCACTCAGGGCGAATGGCTGGCACGCGGTGCGCCGATTGCCAGTGACAGCGCCGCCGTGCAGCAATTGCTGATCGACAGTCCCGACCTTTAGAGAGATGCCATGAACCGTTTAGCTCGAATGGCCGTGATCGGCCTGGCCCTGGGCATGAGTGCCTGCGCCGTGCAGCGCCCGTCCGAACCGGAGCCACGGCCGCCGGTGCAGACCCTGCCACCAGCCGGACCGAGCACGGCGCCGACCCCGCCTGCGCCGCCCGCACCGCCTGCACCCAAGCCCATGCCGCGCACCTCGGCCAGCTTCGCGCCGCCGCCCGGTGGTGCCAGTCACTGGGACCCGAGCCTGGGCGTCTACGTGCTTGAGGACCAACCCGACACCTACTACCGGCAGCGTACCTACTACCGGTGGAATGATGGCTGGAGCTGGGCCACCAGTCCCAAGGGGCCTTGGGAAGCCACCGACACCACCGGCGTGCCGGCCGGATTGGGCCGCAAGCATCCCTGAACCCTGGCCGGCGTGAAGCAGGCCAGCCAGCGTTGACCGCCGTTACTGGCCGGTATAGATCTGGTCGAACACGCCGCCGTCGTTGAAGTGGGTCTTCTGCACGCTGCGCCAGTCGCCGAAGGTCTTCTCCACCGAGAGGAATTCAACCTTTGGAAAGCGGTCGGTGTACTTGGCCAATACCGCAGGGTCGCGGGGGCGCAGGTAGTTGTTGGCGGCGATCTCCTGGCCTTCGGGCGACCACAGGTACTTCAGGTATTCATCGGCTGCGGCGCGCGTGCCTTTGCGGTCGACCACCTTGTCGACCACGCTGACCGGCGGCTCGGCTTCGGCGGACACGCTGGGGTAGACCACTTCGAACTGATCGCGGCCGAACTCGCGGGCGATCATTTCCGCTTCGTTCTCGAAGGTGATCAGCACATCGCCGATCTGGTTGGTCATGAACGTGGTGGTTGCACCGCGGCCGCCGGTGTCGAGTACCGGCGCCTGCTTGAACAGCTTGCCGACGAAGTCGCGGGCCTTGTTTTCGTCGCCGCCGTTCTTCAGCACATAGCCCCACGCCGACAGGTAGGTGTAGCGGCCGTTGCCGGACGTCTTGGGGTTGGGGACGATGACCTGCACGCCGTCCTTGAGCAGGTCGGGCCAGTCCTTGAGCGCCTTGGGGTTGCCCTTGCGGACGATGAACACGGTCGCCGAGGTGAATGGTGCACTGTTGTTCGGCAGGCGCGTGACCCAGTTGTCAGGCACCAGCTTGCCATTGTCGGCCAAGGCATTGATGTCGGTGGCCATGTTCATGGTGATGACATCGGCCGGCAGGCCGTCGATCACCGAGCGCGCCTGCTTGCTCGAACCGCCGAAGGACATCTGCACGGTGATCGCTTCGTTGTGTTCAGCCTGCCAGTGTTTCTGGAAGGCGCTGTTGTAGTCCTTGTAGAAGTCGCGCATCACGTCGTACGAGACGTTGAGCAGGCTGGGCGCGGCCTGGGCCAGGCCGGTCAGGGTCAAGCCTGCCGCCAACAGCGAGGCACCGATCAATTTCTTCACTGCAGTTCCCTCTTCGAGCGTTCTTGGAAATAGGCGGCATTATGCCTGCGCGGCTACCTCGACATGATGGGCACGGTTAGATCAAAAACTGCTGTGCTTATAGCGCTTTTTTGAACAAGGCATTGCCGCATTGCGAGCAGAAGGACGCTGCCTGCTCATGGCTGCCTTTGTGACACACCGCGCACTCGTGCTGCAGGCCTTCGCCACGCATGGCGTTGGCCAGTTCGGCGGTAAGGATGCCGGTGGGCACCGCGATGATCGAATAACCGGTGATCATCACCATGGCCGAGAGCACCTGGCCGATCGGCGTGGTGGGCACGATATCGCCGTAGCCGACGGTGGTCAGGGTGACGATGGCCCAGTAGATGCCGGTGGGAATGTTGGCGAAGCCGTTCTGCGGCCCTTCGACCACATACATCAAAGTGCCGAATACCGTGACCAGGGTGCTGACGCTGACCAGAAACACGATGATCTTCTGCTTGCTGCCGCGCAGGGCTGCCAGCAGGTAGTTGGCCTGCTTCAGATAAGGGCTGAGCTTGAGTACGCGAAAGATCCGCAGCATGCGCACCACGCGCACGATCATCAGGTACTGGGCGTCGCTGTAGTAGATGGCCAGAATGCCGGGCACGATCGCCAGCAGGTCGATCAGGCCGTAGAAACTGAACGCGTAGCGCAGAGGCTTGGGCGAACAGTACAGGCGCAGCAGGTATTCGACGGCGAAGATGAAAGTGAAGCCCCATTCGATCCAGGCAAACAGGTCGGCATACTGGCTGTGGACGGTCTCGACGCTGTCGATGATCACCACCAGCAGGCTGGCGAGGATGATCAGCAACAAGGTCTTGTCGAAGCGCCGTCCGGCAGGGGTGTCGCTTTGAAAAACGACGACGTACAGGCGATCACGCAGAGTGGTCATAGAAAGGTGCTTCCCGAAGAGGCGCACAGCGTAGGAGCTTTGCCGCGCGGGTGCAAGGCCGTGCGCCAAGCCTTGCCCAGCCTGGGCTAATCCGGCGTACAGCCTTTGAGCACCAGGCGCGTGATGGTGTCGATGGCGGCTTCGTAATCGGCGTCGTCCAGTTTCGCCTTGCCGGTGATCGAAGCGATCTGCCAATCGAAGTCGGCGTAGGTCTGCGTTGCGGCCCAGATGCTGAACATCAGGTGATGGGGGTCGACCGGGGCGATCTGGCCGCGATCGATCCAGGTCTGCAGGCACTGGATGTTGTGCCGAGCCTGGGCATTGAGCAGATCCACCTGATCGGCGCTCAGGTGCGGCGCGCCGTGCATGATTTCACTGGCGAACACTTTCGAGGCGAAGGGCAGGGCGCGGGAGATATGGATCTTGGAGCGGATATAGGCACGCAGCACCTCCTGCGGCTCGCCTGCCGTATCGAACGGCGTGGACGCCTGCAGGATCGGCTCGATGATGCTTTCCAGCACCTCGCGGTAGAGGTTTTCCTTGGACTTGAAGTAGTAGTAGACGTTGGGCTTGGGCACGCCGGCCTTGCTGGCGATGTCGTGGGTCTTGGCGGCGGCGAAACCCTTGTCGGCGAATTCCTCACTGGCCGCGCGCAGAATCAGTGCCTTGTTGCGCTCGCGAATACTGCTCATGGTGGGCAAAAGTCCTTGTTTCTGCGCAGTGGACCCCGGCTGTGTTGCAGGGTCCGCGATGGTAGCACCGGCGTTGCCGGGCCCTCAACAATGGCCCGGCAGGGAACTTAGCCGACCCCCGTGCGTCAGCCACCTAACTTACTCATGAGGATGCTCCCCGTGGCCGCAGGCAATTTGCTGACGCTTCTCGACGATATCGCGACTCTGCTCGACGACGTTTCCCTGGCCGCGAAGAAAACCGCCGGGGTGCTGGGCGACGATCTGGCGCTCAATGCCCAACAGGTCACCGGGGTCAAGGCGGATCGTGAACTGCCGGTGGTCTGGGCGGTGGCCAAGGGTTCCCTGCTGAACAAGGCGATCCTTGTACCTGCAGCGCTGTTGATCAGCGCATTCGCGCCCTGGCTGATCACGCCGCTGTTGATGATCGGCGGCGCGTACCTGTGCTTCGAAGGCTTCGAGAAGGTCGTGCACAAGTTCCTGCACAAGGATTCGGCCGCCGACCTCGAGCAGCGCAAGGCCGCCATGGCCGATGCCAAGGTCGACATGGTGGCGTTCGAGAAGGACAAGATCAAAGGTGCGGTGCGCACCGACTTCATTCTCTCGGCGGAGATCATCGTGCTGGCATTGGGCGTGGTGTCCACGAGGCCCTACCTGGACCAGGTCGGCGTGCTGGTGATCACTGCTGTGCTGATCACCGTAGGTGTCTATGGGTTGGTGGCCGGCATCGTCAAGCTCGACGACGTTGGCCTCTACCTCAAGCAGAAGACCGGCGCGGCCAGTCAGGCGCTGGGCAACGGGCTGCTGTGGTTGGCGCCCGTGCTGATGAAGGTACTGTCGATACTGGGCACCATTGCCATGTTTCTGGTGGGCGGCGGAATCATCGCGCATGGCCTGCCGTTCGTGCATCACCTCAGTGAGGCGGCGGTGGCGCTGGCTGGCGGTGGTCTGATGGGCACGGTGGCGAGCACTCTGGTCGACGCGCTGACCGGCATTCTTACCGGCGCCGCGGTATTGGCAGTGGTCAGCCTGGGCAAGAAACTCTTCGGGAAATCCCACTGACGGGTCGAAGGTTATCAGTACGGCGGGGCATACTGCGTCTGGGCCCGACAGTGTGTTGCCGCCTCACTGCGTGGGCCGCCGACGCGGCTTGCGCCGCTGCTACAGGTTCGCGATTGCTGCCTGGTAATAGAGGTTTTTTCGGAAAGTTTTAAACTATCCAATATATCGTACGCAAACTATGAGTGCTGTCGATCAAATCAATAGGCCAGTAGTTATTCTCTGCAAGTACAACCATTGATCCGGTTGCGATAATTAAATGGGATTAACGGGGTGTTGTTGTTTCCTACCTATGACGGTGCTGTTCCGAAGTCTCCTCTCCAACAGAAGCGAGCGTGTGCCGATTCATAATTAGATCAGCCTGAGGAAACCACAATGTTCTTGCACAACAAGCGTTTGCAATACACAGTGCGTGTCGCGGCACCCAATCCAGGTTTGGCCAACCTGTTGCTGGAGCAATTCGGCGGTGCCCAGGGCGAACTGGCCGCGGCGGCACGTTACTTTACCCAAGCCCTGGCCGAGGATGATCCGGGCCGCAAGGATCTGCTGATGTCCATCGCCACTGAGGAACTCAGCCATCTGGAGATCGTCGGTTCGATCATCGTCATGCTCAACAAGGGCGCAAAAGGCCAGTTGGCAGAAGGTGTTCAGGAAGAAGGCGAGTTGTACCGTGCAATCAATGGCGCGGGCAACGATTCCCATATCACCAGCCTGCTGTATGGCGCCGGTGCTCCCCTGACGAACTCCGCAGGCGTTCCTTGGACCGCTGCTTATATAGATACCATCGGCGAACCGACTGCCGATATGCGCTCCAATATTGCCGCTGAATCACGGGCAAAGATTGTTTACGAGCGCTTGATGAATGTCACCGACGATCCAGGCGTGAAAGAAGCATTGGGATTCTTGATGACTCGGGAGATCGCCCACCAGCTGTCGTTCGAAAACGCGTTGCATGCCATTCAACCCAACTTTCCCCAAGGCAAGTTGCCAGGCATGCCGGAGTTCACCAACAAGTACTTCAATATGTCCGGCGAACCCAATGTACGCGGCCCGTGGAACCAGGGTGAAGAGTGGGAGTTCGTGGCCGAGCCGGAACCGGCCGTGGACGGCGGTGACGGCAGTGCTTCGGTGGTATTGAGCGCCAAGGATGCCAAGGTGCTGGAAGCGTTGAAGTTGCGTACCGAGTCCGATCCGGACGCCAACCCGGTTACCGGCGCAGACCTGGGTTCTGGCAAGGCGCAGAACGATTTGGCCTGATTGCCACTCGGCTATCGCGCTGCAAGAAAAAACCTCCCTGCAGCACGCCTGCCGGGAGGTTTTTTCATCACAGGTTTCAGTTCTGCACGGCTCTCACCGAGCCACCGTCGACGCGCACATTGCTGCCATTGACGAATGACGCTCGCTCCGACACCAGCAGCGCGATCACGGCAGCGACTTCCTCGGCCTTGCCCCGACGTT
Organism: Pseudomonas sp. CFBP 13710; assembly: GCF_014842235.1. NCBI lineage: Bacteria > Pseudomonadati > Pseudomonadota > Gammaproteobacteria > Pseudomonadales > Pseudomonadaceae > Pseudomonas > Pseudomonas sp. CFBP 13710. Next base: position 265,008 of record NZ_JACYVJ010000005.1, read on the forward strand.
TTTGCACGATGCCAGGGCGTTCCTCTTCGAGAAAACTCTCGATCGCCTCCTCGAATGAGGTGCCCATCTGCTGCGCGCGCTGTTCCATCATGCCATCGGTCATGGGCGTCTCGATGAAGGCAGGCGCGACGGTGTTGCACAGCACGCCGAATCCCGCTTCCTTGTAGGACAGGTTCTTGACGAACGCCGCCAGCGCAGCCTTGGCCACGTTGTACACCGCTTCCTCCCAGTACGGTTGCACCGCATTCTCCGAGGTAATGCAGACAAAACGTCCCCACTCTCGCTCACGCATTTTCGGAATGGTGGCCCGCGCCACGCGGACGGCGGAAAAGAAGTCAGTGCTCCAGGCTTCCTGGTAATCGGCGTCGGACAAAGCCAGTGGGTCGCCCTTGGCCCCGGTGACGCCAGCGGTGTGGACGACAATGTCGATCTGGCCAAAGCGTGCTTCGGCTTGAGCCACGAGATGGTCGACCTGCTGCTGGTCGGTCACATCGGCTACCACGCTCAGCACTGTCTCGGGCAACAGGGCGGCTACTTGCTCGAGCTTGTCTGCATCGTTGTCGCTCAACACGACAAAAACGCCTTCCTCGCCCAGCAGCCTCGCAGTTGCCAGGCCCAGACCGCCGCTGCCGCCAGTGATGAGCGCCACACGCCCCTTGATTCCCAGGTCCATACCGGCCTCTCGTTCGCGCAATGAATGTGCAGTTGAGACAGGCACGTCACAGCCGGGATTCAATCATTCTTCATGGGTGAGAGCCGGCAGCTGCCGCAGGTCAGAGCGTTTCGATGCGCCATGTTGCGCTGTGCAGCTTGATCCTGCGCGGCATCAGGCTGGCTGGAGGCGTGTCGGCCAGCGTCTCGAGCAGCGCCTGGGGCTGTTCCATTGGCAGTTCCGCCAGTGCCTCGGGCGGCAGTTCCCACCACTGGCTGGCCAGCAGCCGCTCGATGGTTTCGGGGTCGAAGCGGTAGCGAATAACCCGTGCCGGCGTGCCGGCGACGATGGCGTAAGGCGGTACGTCCTTGTTCACAAGCGACTGAGCCCCAACCACGGCACCCGTGCCGATGCTGATGCCGTCCATGAGCATGGCGTCGCGCCCGATCCACACGTCATGGCCCAAGGTGGTCGGGGTACTGACGTAGTAGCCGGCCACTTCGGGAGTCCGAGCCGCCCGCAGGGCAAAGAGTTTGCTATGGGTAGACAGCCAGCCCAGCGGGTGGGACTGGCGGCTGTGACCGATGACCGTGCCGGCCGCAATCGAGCAGTAGCGTCCGATCTCGGACACCTCGTGCAACTCGGCACCGCTCATGATGGCGGTGTGTGCACCAATGCTCAGGCGCTCCCCGAACAGCTTGACGTCATGCAGCTTGACGCCTTCTTCCAGGGTCAGCTCGATACCATTGCGCAGGCCCCGGCTGCCGCAGTCAAGGCGACACTTGCGTGCCGCCAGGGCTTTCTTCAGCTTGCGGTCGAGCAGGGCGCGTTTGAGAACGTTCATTGCGTGGGTCCGAATCAGTGAGGCAGACCGCCAGCATATCTCATACGTCGCCTCAGGGAATCAGACGCTCGCTGCGCAGCTTCTCGAACACATCGAAGAACGCCTGGTCACTGGCCTGGAACTCCTTGAAGCCCAAGCGGCGGCTCTTGGAAACGTCGGTCACCACTTCGATGGGCCGGCCCAGGTCGGCGTCGGTGTGCCATGGTGAAACCAGGCGGTCGATATCGGCTTCCAGCAGGCCCTGCTCCTGAGCCAGCTGCTGCCACACCGCCGCATCGTCGGCCATCTGCTCGGCCAGGGGCGTAACCTGTTGTGGAAAGGGTGAAGCCTGCACACCGAACCAGTCGGCGATCTGCTGCCACATCCAGCTCCAGCGAAACACGTCGCCGTTGGTCACGTTGAACGCCTGATTGGCCGCGGCAGGCGTCGTGCTGGCCCACAGCAGTTGTTTGGCCAGTAGGCGAGCATCGGTCATGTCCGTCAGGCTGTCCCACTGCACGCGCGAACCGGGGAACACGAACGGCCGCCCGGTGGCCTTGCAGATCGACGCGTACACCGCCAGGGTGGTTGCCATGTTCATGGCGTTGCCCACCGCGACACCGGTGATGGTGTGGGGGCGATGCACGCTCCAGGTGAAGCCATCGCGCTCGGCGGCGGCGAACACTTCGTCTTCCTGGGCGTAATAGAAGTTCTCGACGTCCAGGCGGCCTTGTTCTTCACGGAAGGGCGTCTGTGGCAGGCTGCCCTTGCCGTAGTTTTCGAACGGGCCCAGGTAGTGCTTGAGGCCGGTCACCAAGGCTACATGCTTGACGCTGCCCGCCGCGCGCAGCGCATCGAGCACGTTGCGCACCATGGCGGCGTTGACACGGATATTCTCCGCTTCGGTATCCTGGCGAGCCCAAGTGGTCAAGAACACATGGCTGGGCTTCAGCTCGGCCAGTGCCGTGGCCAGGAAGGCTGGGTCCATCAGGTCGGCCTGCACAGGGGTAACCCCTTCGGCCACGTTGGGCTTGCGCGCCAGTCCGGCAACCTGCCAACCCTGATCCAGCAGCAGTCGCGAAGTCGCGCTGCCAACGATACCGCTTGCGCCTACTACCAATGCAGAATGAGTCATGTCGTCTCCAGGTGTGAGTGGATGCTGTGGATGTGGACCGCAACATCCCGCCGGGGACTGCATCGGATGGCCTGTGGTGCGACGTCGCAGTGGTGCTGCAACGAGCGCTAGCGCTCGTCGAGCGCGAAGCGGGTCAGGCAGAAGGTGCCCACGCCGGCGTCCTGCAGACGCTGCGAGCCTTGCAACTCGGGCAGGTCGATGATCGCGGCGGCCTCGAACACCTCGGCCCCCATGCGCCGAACCAGATTGGCCGCAGCGATCAGGGTGCCGCCGGTGGCGATCAAGTCGTCGAACAGCACCAGCGAGTCGCCTTCGCACAGGCTGTCGGCATGCACCTCCAGGAACGCTTCGCCGTATTCGGTCTGGTAACCCTCGCTCAGCACGTGGGCGGGCAGCTTGCCTTGCTTGCGGAACAGGATCAGCGGTTTGTTCAGTTGGTGGGCAACGATGGAACCGATCAGAAAACCGCGCGCATCCATGGCGCCGATATGGCTGAACGGGGCGTCGATGTAGCGGTGCACGAAACTGTCGATCACTAGGCGCAGAGCCTTGGGCGACTGGAACAGCGGGGTGATGTCACGAAACACCACGCCGGGCTTGGGGAAATCCGGCACAGGGCGGATCAGGGATTTGAAGCTGTGTTCGTCGAAAACCATCGGTCGTAGCTCTGGCAGGGCAGGGGTTGTGCAGTATAACCCTCAGGGGTGGCCAGTACTGCCCCACCTGCCGTGCTCATTCGAGCACCGTGCCACCGGCCACGGCGCACAGGCGTTGCGCATCGAGGATGCGTACTTCCTTGCCGTGCGCTTCGAGCAGCCCACCGTGCTGGAACCGAGTGAACACCCGCGACACCGTTTCCATCGCCATGCCCAGGAAGTTGCCGATCTCGTTGCGCGACATGCTCAGACGAAACTGCACCGCCGAGTAGCCGCGTGCAGTGTGCCGGGCCGACAGATTGGCCAGGAAGGTCGCGATACGCTCCTCGGCGGTCTTTTTCGACAGCAGCAGCATCATTTGTTGATCGTCGCGGATCTCGCGACTCATCACCCGCATCAGTTGGCGACGCAGCTGCGGCAGTTGCACCGACAGCTCGTCGAGGCGTTCGAAAGGAATCTCGCACACCGACGTGGTTTCCTGTGCCTGCGCGGTCACCGGATACACCAGGCGGTCCATCCCGGACAACCCCAGCAGTTCGCTGGGTAAATGAAATCCGGTGATCTGCTCTTCACCCCTGTCGCTCAGGCTGAACGTCTTCAAGGCACCGGAACGCACGGCATATACGGCTGCGAAGGCTTCCCCCTGGCGAAACAGGAACTCACCTTTCTTCAGCGGGCGGCCGCGCTTGATGATGTCGTCCAGCGCATCCATGTCGGCCAGTTCCAGTGACAGCGGCAGGCACAGCGGCGCCAGGCTGCAGTCCTTGCAGTGGGCCTGATGAGGGGCGCGGTTTTTCGCCGGCTCGGACATTGCTTCGATCCTTGTTGAAACGTATTGATAAGTGCAAGTTCATCCCTGCAAGGGTAACCCAGCCGCGCGCCTGCAAGCCAACAACCGCCTCCACGCTCGGCGCACCCAGGGAACTACAGGTGGCCAACGGGCTCAGCTACAACAGGAAACCCATCACGTCATTGCCCGAGGTAAGCATCCATGAAAGCGCTCTTGCACGCCCTGAAGTACACCGGCCTGGTTGGAATGCTCTTCGCTGCCTCGTGCGGTGTGGGTGCTGCGCCGGGCGTCAGTGCCTCGAGCCCGGCGGCGGGTTCCGCTGCCAGCCCCGCAAGCACCACGGCCCCGGCACCTGGCACGGCCTCGACACCCGGCACTGCGCAGCCCCAGGCCAACACCACGCGCAACCCCTCCAGCAGCATGAATCGCGCGCCGGCCACTCGAAGTTCGAGTACGATCCCAAGGCCTGCGCCCTCGGCATCGCCTGAAGGCGGCGATATGCTCCAGCAGCAGCGCCAGCAAAGCGGTGAGCAGATGATCCAGGAACGCAAGGGGCGCGCAGCGGACAGTAATTGATCCCGAAACCGGAGAGACAAGTATGTCGAAGAAGATAGCGTTGGTGACAGGTGCCGGCAGCGGCATTGGGCAGGCAACGGCCCTCGGTTTGGCAGCCGACGGCTTCTGCGTGGTGCTGGCAGGCAGACGCCTGGAGACCGTGCAGGCCGTGGCTCGGAAGATCGCCGAGCAGGGCGGTGAAGCCCTGGCCGTGGCGGCCGATGTGCGTGACAGTGCCAGCGTGGATGCGTTGTTCGCCAGGGTCGAAGAGACTTACGGGCGCCTTGACGTCATCTTCAACAATGCCGGCATCGGCGCGCCCGCAGTGCCCATCGACGAGCTGGACGTGGCCAAATGGGCCGACGTACTGCAGACCAACGTCACCGGGGTTTTTCTGTGTTGTCGCGCGGCGTTCGGGTTGATGCGCCGACAGCAACCGCAAGGTGGCCGGATCATCAACAACGGGTCGATCTCGGCGCACACGCCACGCAGTTTCAGCATGCCCTACACCGCCAGCAAGCACGCCGTGCTGGGCATTACCAAAAGCCTTGCGCTCGATGGTCGCGACTTCAACATCGCCTGCAGCCAGATCGATATTGGCAATGCCCTCACCGATTTGTCGGCGCGCATGACCAAAGGTGTTCGCCAGGCCAATGGCGAAATCGCCGTCGAACCCATGGTCGATATGGTTCACGTTGTCGACGCGGTCCGCTATATCGCCAAGCTGCCTCTATCGGCCAACGTACTCAACATGACCGTCATGGCGACCAACATGCCGTTCGTTGGCCGCGGCTGAAGTGCGCTCTGCCAGCCCGTCACCTGGCTGGCGGGCACGTGCCACTGTCGATCCAGGCAAGGTACGGTTTATCATTCGTGCACTTTCACCTGTGTGCGTCCTTCCGGAGCCTTGCTACTGATGTCACTGATCCATCACTCCACCTGCGCGCCGTCCGAAGACGTCAAGAGCCAATTGCTGCAGATGGTGGTCGACTACCTTACCGACATCAGCAGCCTGGGCATTACCCCGAGCAACCCTTTGTACCAGCTGTACCAATACGGCGTCGGCTATGAAGTGCATCTGTACCTGGAAGCGATGGCCGGAGGGCGTGAGGTAAAACCGGAGCTGGTGCTGGCGTTCGACCCTGCCCGACCGGAAACGCTCGACGGCTTCGCCCTGTTCCTGCGAGCCGCCCATGACCCCGCAGTGTGCACGGTGGCCTACATGGCAGTGCGCATGGCGCGGCGCAGGCAAGGAGTGGCGCGGGCGTTACTCGAGGCCATCCGGGTGCGTCATGCCCACGTCGAACTGGCGTGCGTACTGGGCAAGGTGCCTTGGTTCGAGAATCTGGGCTTTCAGGTGATCGGCGCGCAGGGCCCGCAGGTCAAGCTGAGCAGCGATGGCGGGGCAACCGACCAGCCCATTGCCGTGCTGGATGTCGCACCTGTCTACGCTTCGCTGGAGGTCCGACAGATTCATGCCTATCTGCTCAATCAGCATGGGCGCAAAGCCATGCTCGAGGCCGAAAGAAAACGCGACCGCCAGCTCGACCAGATGACGCGCCAGGCCGCGACATTCGCCAGGGATGCCTTGCAAGGCAAGCCACGCTGACGCGCTTTACCCATCAATGCATGTGCAGTGAGGTCGTCACCTTGCTCAACAGCCGTTCGTTGGTCCACGGCTTTGGCAGAAACTGAACATTCGGCCCCAGATCCAGGTCGCGACCCGAGTAACCGGAGGTCAACAGAATCGGCAGGGTAGGCCAGCGCTCGGCGGCCATCTTGCTCAAGTCGTAGCCGTCCATATGCCCCGGCATACGGATATCGCTGACGACCATGTTGACTTCTCCCGGATGCGTCTCGAGAAAGTCGTAGCCTTGGTCGGCGGTTGCGAATGCCGTCACCTCGAAACCTGCATCTTCGAGCACCGTCGTCAGCAGGAGGCGGATAAGGTCCTCATCTTCAAGGACTAGAATGGAGGCGGTAGTCATGGGGGCGTCCCTTCAATGATGCGTAAGCGTCTGAACAGTCGACTGACGCAACGCCCAAGGGTTCTGTGCCTTAAAAAAAAGACTGACGAAAGGGCATAAACTGTTGCGCACAAGTTACGGATATGCAAAGAAAACGGCGCGTTTCCGCGGCCGCGACCAAAGTCATCATCGGTAGCAATTTGCCGTCGGACGAGCCACTGCCTGGCTGGCCGTTGACAGAGCGCAGGTGCTAACCTGCCGCCCGGCGCTGCGCCGTGGCCGTTTTGCTATCGCCCTGGGCGGCAGTGCTGCGGGTGTAGCGGTATTCTTTCGAATGAGTCCGATCATGAACAAAGCAACAGGCATCATCGCCGGCATCGTCGTCATGGCCGCGGCCGCCACCCTGGGTGGCGCCTGGTATACCGGCACCCAGTTGGAGCCGGTCCTCGGCAATGCCATCGAGCAGGCCAATCGCGAATTGGCTGCCTCCTTCAGCGTCGACGGCCAGCCGGGCATGCAGATCGAATTGCTGTCCCTGGAGCGGCATTTCTTCACCAGCACCGCGCACTACCGAATCAGACTTCACGGCATGCAGGCCGAGGGCAGGCCCGAAAATCGCGAGTTGTTGCTGATCGATCATATCGAGCACGGGCCGCTGCCCTGGTCACACCTGAAAACGTTCAGGTTGATGCCAGTGATGGCCGCGAGCAACTTCGCCCTCGAGCGCAACGCCGACACCCAAGCCTGGTTTGCCATGAGTCAGGAGCAGCCGCCGTTGCGCGGTCAGGCCAGCATCGGTTACGACGGTGCCAGTGACACGCGCCTGCAACTGTTGCCGCTCGACGCCCGCGAGGGCAACGACACCGTGAAATTTTCCGGCTTGAACGCCCGCCTGGTGTTGAGCGCCGACGCCAGCCATTACAGCCTGACCGGTCGCAGCGAAGAACTGCTGGCCGACATCGAAGGCCAGGCAGGTCGCCTGCAGGCGCAATTCAAAGGCTTGAGCTTCGATACCGGCGGCACCCTGGGTACCTCTGGCCTGTACCTGGGGCACTCGGAACTCAAACTTGCCCAGGCCAGTCTGCAGGGCGCCGAGATCGCCCCCGTCCAGGTGGAAAACCTTGCCGCCTCCGGCCTGATGCAGGAAGTGGAGGGCAAGCTTGACGTCCAGGCCAGCTACAGTATCGGCGCCGTGAACTATGCCAGCCGACCGGTCGGCGCGCTGCAGATGAGCATCAAGCTGGCCAACCTCGATATCGTTGCCAGTCGGGAATTCGGTGATTTCTATCGAACGGTCATCGCGCCGCAGTGGCAGACACCTTTGCCAGATGGAACATTGCCACCCTTGCGCTTGAGCATTGCCCAGCGGCAACAATTGGAAACGGTCATCGGCAGGCTGCTGGATGCCAAGCCCCAGTTGCAATTGGAACGCTTGAGCCTGGCCACCGACCACGGCGAAAGTCACTTGAGCATGACGGCTCGCCTGGCCAATCCCGCGCCGGCCAAACCCGGCTCGCCAGCGTATTGGCCCGCACTCATCGCCAATGTGCAGGCGGATCTGCAACTGTCCAAGCCGATGCTGGCAGACGTCGGCAGCCTGCAGGCCAGGCTCCAGGGGCAGACGGATCCGGCCCGTGTGGAACAGGCCGGACGGGATCTGAGCGCTACCGTCGCCGGGCTGGGGCAGATGCTCGGGCTGGTCAAGGACGAAGGTGAGCATTTACGTGCCAGCCTGCGCTACAGCGATGCCGTGGTGGATTTCAACGGCCAGAAGATGCCCCTGTCGCAGTTCGCGCAGATGCTCGGACAGTTCAGCAGCATCGGTCAGCGCTGACGGCAGGCGGCCGCCGTACGCGTCAGTCGCGTTGCGGCGGCAGCATCCGCTCGAGCATGCCGTCCCGGCGCACCGCCACGTGCCATACCGTGGCGGCGACATGCATGATGATCAATCCGTACAGCGCGAATTGCCCCCACACATGTACGGTGTTGGCGAATTTACCCAGCGCCTCGTTCTGGACGAACCCAGGCAGCGACACCAGCCCGAAAAACGGCACGTCCTGGCCATTGCCGGCCATCAGGTAGCCGGTCACTGGCATGGTCAGTAACACGGCGTACAGCAAGCCATGATTCAGATGGGCCAATACCCGCGTACCGGCACCGATCTCCGCTCGATAGGCTGGCGCCCGGTGGCGCCAGCGCCAGGTCAGCCGGATCAGCACCAGAAGGGCGACACTGATGCCCATGGATTCATGTGCCAGGTACCAGAGCACCCGAACCGGACCGGGCGGAAAATTCTCCGCTACCCATACGCACGGCAGCACCAGGCACAGCGCGGCGACCGTCAGCCAATGCAGGGCCTGGGCAAAGCCGTTATAGCGTTCGATAGCCATGCACTTACTCCTCAATACGTGACAGTCACATGCGGTGCCCGGTTGGACCGATCGACCCGAGCGGTGTCACTGTTTGTAAGCCCAACCGTCAGTCAAATCCGACACATGGTGTTATGGAAATAACTACCGACAGTCGGAAATGACTAGTGGCATCAGGCTATTATTGGATCCACGCTAAATACTGTCACACATTTGCCGATAGCCCGTGCAACATCACAGCGGACCTACCGGCCATGCAAAAAACCCTGAAATTCAGCCACAAGATTCTCCTGGCCGCTTCGCTCATCGTGACCGCAGCCTTCGCGTTGTTCACGTTCTATAACGATTACCTGCAGCGCAATGCCATTCGTGCCGACCTTGAAAGCTATCTGCACGAAATGGGCAGTGGCACTGCCACGAACATCCAGCACTGGCTCTCGGGACGCATCCTGCTGGCCGAAACCCTGGCCGAGAGCGTTGCCCTCAACCCCAGTCCCGAGGCCATAGGCGCGTTGCTCAAGCAGAAGACCTTGCTGGCCAACTTCGAGTTTGCCTATCTGGGCAATGTCTCGGGAGGTTATTTCCTCGAACCGCCCGATACCATGCCCGAAGGCTACGATGCGCGCACCCGTCCCTGGTACACCGACGCCATGAACGCGCGCCGGACCATCCTCACCGAACCTTACGTCGATGCCGCGAACGGCAAGACCATCCTCACTATCGCCACCCCATCGCTGAGCGCCAATGGTCAGCCGGTCGGTGTAGTGGGCGGGGATCTGAGCCTTGAGACGCTGGTCAAGACCATCAACTCGCTGGACTTCGACGGCAGTGGCTACGCCTTTCTGGTCAGCGCAGACGGCAAGGTCCTGGTCCACCCCGACAACCAGTTGGTGATGAAGTCACTCAAGGACGTGTACCCGCAGCACACACCGCGCATCGGCAGCGACGTCACCGAGGTCGAACGCGATGGCCGTCCGTCCATCGTGACCTTCGCCAAGGTCGAGGGGCTGCCTTCGGTCGACTGGTACATCGGTTTGAGCATGGACAAGGCCAAGGCCTACTCGATGCTCAGCCAGTTTCGCAGCTCGGCGGTGATCGCTACGGTCATTGCCGTGGTCCTTACCATCGCCTTGCTTGGCATGCTCATTCGCCTGCTGATGCAGCCTTTGCACGCAATGGGCCGGGCCATGCACGACATCGCCGAAGGCGAGGGCGACCTGACCCGTCGGCTCACCCTGCACAGCGCCGATGAGTTCGGCGCCCTGGCGCTTTCGTTCAACCGTTTCGTCGAACGCATCCATGACTCGATCCGCGAGGTAGCCTCGGCCACTGGCCAGGTCAACGAAGTGGCGTTGCGCGTGGTCAGTGCCTCGAACTCCTCGATGCTCAACTCCGATCAGCAGGTCAACCGCACCGGCAGCGTGGCCGCCGCCATCAACGAACTGGGCGCCGCCGCGCAGGAAATTGCCCAGAACGCCGCCCTGGCTTCGCAGCACTCCAGTGCCGCGCGCAACCTGGCCGCCGATGGCCAGGCGGTGGTCGGCCAGACCATCAGCGCCATGAACGTGCTGTCGCAGAAGATCAGCGGCTCGTGCAGCAACATCGAAAGCCTGAACGCCAGCACCGTCAACATCGGCCAGATCCTGGAAGTGATCACCAGCATTTCACAGCAGACCAACCTGCTTGCGCTCAATGCGGCGATCGAAGCGGCGCGCGCCGGCGAAGCCGGGCGGGGCTTTGCCGTGGTCGCCGACGAAGTCCGTAACCTCGCGCACCGCACCCAGGAATCGGCCCAGCAGGTCCAGGGCATGATCGAGCAGTTGCAGGTGGGCGCACGCCAGGCGGTCATCCTGATGAACGAAAGCCAGGGCCAGAGCGAGTCCAGCGTCACCATCGCCAATCAGGCCGGTGAGCGTCTGGTCAGCGTGACCCAGCGCATCGGCGAAATCGATGGCATGAACCAGTCGGTGGCCACCGCTACCGAGGAGCAGACTGCCGTGGTGGAATCGATCAACGTCGATATCACCGAGATCAACACCCTCAACCAGGAAGGTGTGGAAAACCTGCAGTCCACCCTGCGTGCGTGCGCCGATCTCGAACAGCAGGCCCTGCGGCTCAAGCAACTGGTCGGTAGTTTCCGCATCTGACGCCTGGGCGTGCGCCGGTAGGGCGGCCTTCAGGGATGAGGCCGTCGTACGGGCAAACGCCCTCTACAGATCCACGGCAACGCTCAAGGTCAGGTTGCGTGGCTCGCCGGGCATCGCCCAGTAGTTGCTGTAGGATCGCTCGAAGTACTTTTCGTCGAACAGGTTGTTCAGGTTGACCCCCAGGGTGACCTTGTCGCTGGCCTTGTAATGCGCGAGCAAATCGACCGTGTGATAGGCGGGCAACTCGAAACGACCCCCCGACTCGCCGGACCGATCCCCTACATAGGTGAACGCGGCGCCGATATCGGAACCGCGCAACGGCCCGTCCTGAAACTCATGGACGCCCAGCAGGCTGGCGCTGTTGCGTGCCACGCCAAGCAGGCGGCTGCCCTTGGGCACGCTGGCGTCGCCCTCGGTGACCTCGGCATCGATCCAGGCGTAGGCGCCGATCACGCGCAGTGCATCGGTCAGCTGGCCACTGAACTGCAAGTCGACGCCCTGGCTGCGTGCCTTGCCGATGGCGCGATTGAGGTTGCTCGCCGGGTCCAGCGCCAGCACGTTCTCTTTGTCGATGTGAAACGCCGCCAGGGTGGCGCTCAGGCGCTCGTCGAACAACTCGGCCTTGAGCCCCGCCTCGTAGCCTATGCCTTCTTCAGGGTCGAACGACTTGCCGCCGGCATCCAGCCCGCTGTTGGGCTTGAACGACGTCGAGGCATTGGCGAACAGCCCCCATTGCGGCGTGAGTTGGTAGAGCAGCCCGGCGCGCTGGGTGAAAGCATCCTGGCGCTGCAGGTTGCGATTGCCGGTGGTGTAGTCGGCGATGCGCTGTTCGAAATGTTCATAGCGCATGCCCAGCATGCCGCGCAGTTTGTCGCTGAACACCAGTTGATCCTGCAGGTTCAGCGCGTGGCTGCGCACATGCTCGCGAAAATCCGAGCCCGACCGCGCGCTTGTGGGTTTGGGCTGGCCGTACACCGGGTCGAAGATGTCGATCCGGTAGGCGCCTGCGGTCGCGGTCACCCGTTCGTTCTTGCGGTAATCCTCGTACTCGCTGCCGATCAACAGTTCATGCTGCACGCTGGCCGTGTCGAGGAAACCGCGCAGCTCGACCTGGCTGATGCTGTCGTGCCAATCCATGTCACGCTCGCGAAAGCGCCGGTTGACCGTATGGCCGTCGGCGTTGAGCGCGCGTGCCTCACTGGCATCGCCGCTCAGCTCGCCTTGCTTGTAGTGGCTGGCCACGCGCAGTTGCCAGTCGTCGTTGAGCCGGTGTTCCAGCGCGGCCTGGATGCGGTTGTTGTCGTTGTCGATGAAGCCGTCGTTGGGCTCGCCGAGAAAGGTCCGGCGCGAGCCTCCACCCCAGCCATTGCCCGGCGCTACCACCCCGCGGTCGAACACCGATTGGTGGCGCACCAGCTCGGCCTCCACCAGCAAGGAGGTGTCCGGATCCAGCTGCCAGCTCAGCGATGGTGCCACGTACACCCGCTCGTTCTGCACATGGTCACGGAAGCTGTGGTTGTCTTCCACCGCCAGGTTGACCCGGCTCAGCACCTGGCCCTCGGCATCGAGCGGGGTGTTCAGGTCCAGGCTGGTGCGATAGCGGTCCCAGGAGCCGGCGCTGCCGTACAGGCGCGCGAAGGATTCGGCCTGGGGTTTCTTGCTGACGATGTTGACCGTGCCGCCGGGATCGCCACGTCCGTACAGGCTGGCAGCCGGGCCCTTGAGCACCTCGATGCGTTCGATGCTGGAAACGTCCGGGGTCGCAGGGTAGCCGCGGTTGGCGCTGAAGCCGTCGCGGTAGAATTCCGAGGTGCTGAAGCCGCGCACGCTGTATTCGTAAAGCGTCAGGCCGCCGAAGTTGTTCTGCTGGGACACACCCCCGGCGTATTGCAGGGCACGTTCCACATTGCTGCTGCCCAGATCCTGAAGCACCTGGACCGGGATCACGCTGACCGCTTGGGGAACGTCCTTGATCGCGGTATCGGTCTTGGTCGCGCTGCCCGAACGGGTCGCGCGGTAGCCGGTGACCGGACCGGTCGCGGTTTCCATATCGCCACCCGCCGTGACGCTGATGGCTTCCAGTTCGAGGGTTTCGGGCGAGGTTTCGGCGTAGGCGGGCATCCCCAGTACGCTGAAGGCGAGGCCGGCCATGGGGGCAAAACGAGGTGAGCGCATGTGCAACGATCCATTATGTTATAGTTATAATATAACGTAATGATTCGTGACGTGCATCTCCCATCTGCGCGTTTGCGCTGCTCAGGCCACCCGGCGCAGCGAAATGAACATGGCGTCGTCGGCCAGGATGGCTGCGATCATCGCGCCGGTTTCGGCCAGGCGCCGTGCCAGGTCCTCATCCGGGACGTGCAGGTCCCAGCGCGTCAACAAGTTATTCGTCAGCATCGGCATGGTGTCGACCTCGCGCAGCGCCGCGAGGAAAGCGGCAGGCGGCGGCAGGTAAGTGGTGAAGCCATCGCCCTTGAGCGCAGCAGTGTGGATGCCCAGCTGCGCGCACACTTGCGCCTTGGCAGCGATGTCGTCACGGTCGGCCTGACGCGACTGCTCGATCAACGCCGCCAGCGGCGCGTCGACCAAATGCCCACCGGCAATCAACGCCGGTCCAGTGGCCCAGGCTTCGGTCGGGCAATCCTTCATGTCCGGACGCAGTGGAATGTGCGGGTTGATCTCCATCGGATAGATCCGGCACACCAGCGGCCGCTTGGCATAGATGCCGCAGCGATTGTCGGCATCCAGGTTGCGGCAAGGTCCGACGTTGTAGGCGGCGAAGGTGATCGAGACGTAGGCGGGCGCGCTGCCGCACAGCACGGGCAGCGAACGCCGTCTGGCATGTTCCTGTTGCGCGTGGCTGAGGTTCAGGCTGTGCAGCCCGGGGCCGTTTTCCAGGAAGGCTTCGAGCAACACGATCAACTGGCCGCCGTCTTCCGCCCAATGGCGCGCCTCGGACAGCGTCAGCGGTACGTGATGGTCGCTGCAGCATTTGCCACAACCGGTGCAAGAAAAACGTGTGTCCATGCCAACCCCGTCTGTTCGGAAAGAGTGACGAAAACATGGCGTTTCGACACTGATGAACTGGACCAGAGCAGATTCCGTGCCAGCTCCCTTCAGCCGCCCAGCAGGTCGTGGGCGTCGAGCAGCCGGTAGGCCACCTCGGGGTTCTTTTCCAGGCCGCGACGGATGGCAGCCGGAATCGCTTGCCGCGTCTTGCGGCACAGTCCCGGCAGTGCGTCGATATGGATAGCGATGCCACGCATGCTGCGCACCGTGCTCGAGCCAGGCGTGACTTCGACACGCAGGCCGAGCTGGTCGAAGATACGCTGCTGCAAGCGCCGCAGGTCATCCAGGCTGTCCACGTTCTCCAGCCGTTCGAGCAGGCGCTTTTCTTCATCGCGGGTCAGGCGCAGGATGCGCAGGTCGGCATCGGGAACCGCGTGCAGGCGTTCGCGCTCGCAGATGCAAGCGCCGGGTGGGCAGGGTTGGCGAGTGGCAGGGGCCATGGTCATGAGCGCAAGCATAGCCAGACTGCGGGGTATTTGCACTGGGGCTGTCGACATGCCGGGGCCTCGTCCATACTGGCGCAAATCCATCCGTTCCCAAGGCCTTACATGTCCAGAAGCCGGCTCGCCGTGCGCCATGGCGCACTGAGCATCCTCCTTGTATTGCTCGCCGCCTGTTCCAGTCAACGCAGCAACCAACCCCCGGCACCTTCGCCCGAACAGGTGCGTGCCAAGCTCGTGCAGCTGCTGCCCGCCAAGGTCACCGACCGCGAGGGCTGGGCTGCCGATATCGAAACGGCCCTGAACGTGCAGGGCATCCCGGGCAGCGATGAAAACCTGTGCGCGGTGCTGGCCGTGGCCGAGCAGGAGTCCACCTTCCAGGTCGACCCCAGCGTGCCGGGGCTGGGCAAGATCGCCCGCCAGGAAATCGACCGCCGCGCCGGTCGGGTGCATGTACCGGGCTTTCTCGTCGACGCTGCGCTGGGCATTCGCTCGGTCGACGGCAAGTCCTATGCGCAACGGCTGGAGGCTGCGCGCTCGGAGAAACAGCTCAGCGAAATCTTCGACGACTTCACCGGCATGGTGCCCTTGGGCAGGCAGCTGTTCGGCACGTTCAACCCAGTCCGCACCGGCGGGCCGATGCAGGTCAGCATCGACTTCGCCGAGAAGCACCGCGCGCGCTACCCCTACACCGTGGACGGTTCGATTCGCCGCGAAGTGTTCACCCGGCGCGGCGGCATGTATTTCGGCATTGCCCATCTGCTTGGCTATCCGGCCAGCTACGAACGTCCGTTGTACCGCTTCGCCGATTTCAACGCCGGCTGGTACGCAAGCCGCAATGCGGCGTTCCAGAATGCCGTGAACCAGTTGTCCGGCGGCCGTCTGGCGCTCGACGGCGACCTGATTCGCTACGACTCCAGCGCCGCCAGCAACACCGAGCTGGCGGTACGCAATCTTGGCAACCGCTTGAACATGAACGACCGCGACATTCGCCGTGCCCTCGAGGAAGGTGAAACCCTGGATTTCGAAAAGACCACGCTCTTCGAGCGTACCTTCGCCCTGGCCGACAAGGCTGCCGGCAAGCCGGTTCCGCGGGCGATCCTTCCGGGCATCAAACTGCAGAGCCCGAAGATCACCCGCAACCTGACCACGGCCTGGTTTGCCCAACGGGTGGACGAGCGCTACGCCCGCTGCATGCTGCGCGCCCGCTGAGGGCCCCGGGTTCGCTTAGTCGGCGCGCAGCAGCAGCGGCTCGGCCAGGCTGTAGCCAAAGCCGCGCAGGGTCTGCAGGGCTTCGGGGCAATCGAGCTGGGCCAGCTTGCGACGAAGGTTGCACACGTGTCGCTCGATCAGCGCCGTCTTCGGCGCCTGGCCTGCGCCCCACAATTGCTGCTCGATGGACTGCCGGCTGACCGCGCCAGGGTTGCTTGCCAGCATCGCCAGCAAGCGATGCTCGCTGACGGTCAGGCTCTGCTGGCGCTTGCCGCGTCCGACCATCAGCCGCGATGGCGACAACCACAGGCGTGAAGGCGGCAGGGCAGGGGCGCGCGGCCGCGCACGGGACAGTGCCTGCAGACGCGCCAGCACCTCGGCTGTGGCGACCGGCTGCGCCAGGCACGCATCGGCCCCGGCGCGCAGGGCGGCGATACGGGCCTGACGGTCGTCGCCGGCCAGCAGCACCATCAGCGCAGCGCTGCCCCGGTGCGCCAGGCAGTGCTCCAGCGCGCCCTGGCCAGAGCGTTCCAGTGCCAGCACGATGAACCCATATTGGCCTGGCACAAGCGCCTGCGCTGCTGTGGCCGTATCGACCGTGTGCAGCGTTGTGGCGTGTTCCGCCAATGCGCGTTGCAGGGCGTTGTCGGGCGTGTCGCTGATATAGAGCAGGTTCATGTTCACACCAATGCCTTGCTTTGTCGGCACCACAGGGTCATCCGCGTGCCACCTTGTTCGCTGCTGCCCACTTCGAGGGTAAACCCATGCAGCTTGACCACCGCAGCAACGATCGACAGCCCCAGGCCGAAGCCGCTGTGCTGGCCGTCGGCTTCGCAACGATAGAAGCGTTGAAAGATCGCTTCGCGCTCCTCTGGTGCGATACCCGGTCCGCTGTCGCTGATTTCCAAACGTGTGGCGCCGTTTTCCGCCGTGGCGCCAAGCACCACCAGACCGTGCGCCGGAGTGAACTTGATGGCATTGCTGAGCAGGTTGCCCACGGCTTCGAACAGCAGCGCGCGATCGCCATGCAGCATCGGCAGCGTGTCGGGCACGTCCAGACGCAGATTGATGCCCTCGTCCTCGGCCAAAGGCAGATAGAAGTCGTGCAGTTCGTGCAGCAGCGGTTGCGGGTCGAAGGAAATGAAGCCGGAACGTCGACGGTGGTCTTCGATTTCCGAGATGCGCAACAGCCCACGAAAACGCGCCATCAGCGTGTCGGCTTCAGCGATCACATCGTCCAGTTGCAACGCTTGGCGCGAATCCGCCGGCGCCTCCTGCTGGATGCGATACAACTGGGCGCGCAGGCGGGTCAGGGGGGTACGCAAGTCATGGGCAATGTTGTCGCAGACGCCCTTGACCTCGATCATCAGTTGCTCGATGCGTTCGAGCATCGCATTGACGATCGCCGCCAGCATGTCCAATTCGTCCCGGCGGTCCGAGAGCGGCAGGCGAGTGGTCAGATCACCGGCAACAATCGCATCGGCACGGGCCTCGATGGCGCGGATGCGCCGCAATGGCCTGCGTCGCAGCAGATGCCAGCCGGCGATCCCGGGAATGATAGTCAGCGAAATCCCCCACAGCAGTGCGCGCAGAATGATGTGGGTCACCGCGAACAACGAGCCGTTGTCACGTACCAGCACCAGCCAGCGACCGTCCAGGGTACGCATGGCCACCGCGTCGCAGCTGTTCTGCGGCATCTGCGGATTGGCGCTGTCCACGCAGCTGTCCAGGTCGTGGATGCGACCGTCCAGCGGCAGGCCCCGCGGCACTTGCAGCAGCTGGCCGGACAACGGCCGCAGTTGCAGGTCGAACAGGCCATAGGCATCGAAGGTGCGATCATCGAATGCTTCGCTGGCAGCCAGCGCCTCGTTCAGCGCTTCACCGTGGAACCGCGAGAACAGATGTTGACGCTGCATCAGGGAGTGCCGCGCCAGGTCGGCGAGGTATGTCGAGACCTCGTAGTACAACACCCCCATGAGGATGCTGCTCCAGGCCACGAACAGAAAGCTGTAGAGCGCCAGCAGCCGACTGCTGGAAGAACGCCAGCCTTTAGACAGGTTCGGCAATGACATAGCCGGAGCCTCGCACGGTCTTGATCAACGGTGCGGTGCCCGGTGGGTCGATCTTCTTGCGCAAGCGGCCAATGTGCACGTCGATCAGGTTGGTGCCCGGATCGAAGTGATAACCCCAGACTTCTTCGAAGATCATCATGCGCGTCAGGATCTGCCCGGCATTGCGCATCAGAAATTCCAGCAACTTGTATTCGGTGGGTAGCAGGTTCAGCGCCTGTTCGCCACGGCGTGCTTCGCGGGTCATCAAATCCAGGGTCAGGTCGGCGACGCGCAGCGTGTTGTCGGCGGCGGCCACGGGGTTGTTGCGGCGCAGCAGCACCTCGACCCGAGCCGCCATCTCGTCCGAGGCGAACGGCTTGGTCAGGTAGTCATCGCCACCGGCACGCAGTCCGCGTACGCGCTCGTCGACATCCGACAACGCGCTGATCATCAGAATGGGCGTGCTCACGCCGATGGTGCGCAGGGTCGTCACGATGGCCAGGCCGTCCAGCTCGGGCAGCATGCGATCCAGGGTGATCACGTCGTAGTTGCCGCTCACCGCCTTGACCAGCCCTTCGCGGCCGTTGTCCACCCAGTCGACCTGCAGGCCATGGCTGCTCAGTTCCGCCACGATCTCCCTGGCGGTCACGGCATCGTCTTCGATGGTCAGTACGCGCGTCATGTTGGTCTCTACCCGATGATGTCTGCTGAGGATGGCGGCATTGTGACAACAATCCGCGCACGGCTCGTTGAAGTTTTTTTCATCTTGCGCCACCTCATCCTTTCTGGGTAACCCCTGGGCGCTTCCAAGGCCGCAGGCCGACGGATAGCACGGTTCCTGTGCAGTGTTGCTAAAGCCTGGCCGTGTCCGGCCGATGCAACGGTCACAGCCTATAGGGACGCACTCGTCATGAACGCCTTGAGCAACATCGCCAGCACTTTGAGCATTCGCCCGTCTGCCCCCATCAACACTGCCGCGCCGGCGCCCACGGCGGTCGCCGACAGCGAGGCGACGCAGACCGCTGCCGCGCCCGCCGCGACCGAGAAAGGCGCGCCGGCCGGTGGCGCTGGCGGCGCGGGCGCAGCCCAGGGCAGCAGTGGTACATCGGACACGATCAAGGCGCTGCAAAAGCAGATTGCCGAGTTGCAGAAGCAGCTTCAGGAACAGCAGCAGGATATGGCGCGCATCCAGGCCAGCCAGCAAAGCGAAGAAAGCAAGGCAGCCTCCGTGGCCGCCATCCAGGCGCAGGTGGTCGCCACCTCTGCGGCGTTGCAGACCGCCACCGCCGGGCTGCTTCAGGCCATGCAGGAATCCGGCAGCAGCACCGCCGGGTCCATGGTCAGTACCACGGCGTGAAGTCCACCCCAGGCTGCTTATAAACCCCTGGCCCATGAGCTAGGCTAGAGGCAGACATCACCGAGGAGCTACCGAATGCTGGCGCCTGCCAAGCCTGTGCATGAAGAAGAGCGCGTACACGCACTGCATGCCCTGAACATTCTCGACACTCGGCCCGAGGAGCGTTTCGACCGCCTTACCCGCCTGGCCAGGCGGCTGTTCGACGTGCCCATTGCCTTGGTCAGTCTGGTGGACAGCGACCGCCAATGGTTCAAGTCCTGCCAGGGCATGGCCGCCACTGAAACGTCGCGAGATGTCTCGTTCTGCGCTCACGCCATCCTCAGCGACCAGATTCTCATGATCCCCGATGCCGGCAGCGACGAGCGTTTCCACGACAACCCGTTGGTGACCGGTGAACCAAAGATCCGCTTCTATGCCGGCTGCCCGCTGAAAGTGGGCAATGGCAGCAACGTCGGGACGTTGTGTCTGCTCGATACCCGGCCGCGAGTCCTCGACGCCGAGGAACGCGGCCTGCTGCTGGACCTGGCGAGCATGGCCGAGCGCGAGATCGCCGCCTTGCAGTTGGCCAGCATCGACGACCTCACCCAGCTGTCCAATCGGCGCGGGTTCGAAGCCTTGGCGGAGCATGCCTTGAGCATGTGCAGGCGCATGGGCACGCCAGCGTCGCTGCTGTTCTTCGACCTCGATCGCTTCAAGGTCATCAACGACACCTTTGGCCACGCCGAAGGCGACCGCGCCCTGGTCACGTTCGCCCAGGTATTGCGCAGAGTGCTCAGGGAAATGGACATCGTCGGAAGAATGGGCGGGGACGAATTCGTCGCGCTGCTGCTGGGCTCCAATGCCGCCGCAGGCGATGCGGTCATCGAGCGCCTGGGTCGAGCCCTGGCAGACGCCAACGCCGAGCTGCAAGGCCGCTACTCGATCACCTACAGCGTAGGTCGCATCGAGTACGACCCCGGGCGTCACGACAGTGTAAAGCGTCTGCTGGCCGATGCCGACGGCGCCATGTATGCCCGCAAGCAGGCCGCCAGGCGTTCGTGATCGGCGCGGTCAGTCCGCGGCCTGACGCATTTGCTTCTTCTGCGCCTTGTAGTCCATCGCCACCGCCGGCGGTGCACTGCTCTTGCCGGTTTCCACCCATTTGCGCAGGCGGCTGGCGTCGGCAAAGTGGGTGTACTTGCCGAAAGCATCGAGGATCACCATGGCCACCGGTCGACCTCCCATTCGCGTCACCAGCACCAGGCAGTGGCCGGCCATGTTGGTGAAGCCGGTCTTGGTGATCTTGATGTCCCAGTCGTCCTTGTTGATCAAGTGATCGGTGTTGTGGAAGCCCAATGTATAGCTGGGTTTCTTGAACGCCACGGTCTTTTCCCGCGTGGTGCTCAGCTCGCTCAGCAGCGGATACTGCTGCGCCGCCACCAGCAGCTTGGTCAGGTCGCGTGCGGTCGAGACGTTGCTGGTCGACAGCCCGGTGGGCTCGACATAGCGGGTGTGGGTCATGCCCAACGAGCGAGCCTTGGCATTCATCGCCGCAATGAACGCACCGTAGCCACCCGGATAGTGATGCGCGAGGCTCGACGCCGCACGGTTCTCGGAAGACATCAAGGTAATGAGCAGCATGTCCCGGCGATTCAGCTCGCTGCCGAGCTTGACCCGTGAAAACACACCCTTCATTTCCTTGTTCTGGCTGATGTCCACCGAAATCACTTCGCTCATGGA
The DNA here is from genome assembly GCF_014842235.1 of Pseudomonas sp. CFBP 13710. Taxonomy (NCBI): domain Bacteria; kingdom Pseudomonadati; phylum Pseudomonadota; class Gammaproteobacteria; order Pseudomonadales; family Pseudomonadaceae; genus Pseudomonas; species Pseudomonas sp. CFBP 13710. The sequence continues at coordinate 285,953 of NZ_JACYVJ010000005.1, forward strand.
CTGTTTGGCATCCAGCACCACCATGCCCGTCATCAATTTGGTCACCGACGCGATGGGCACCACATGGTCGGCGTTGTTCTCGTAGACCACTTTGTTGGTCTGCAGATCGATCAGCAGGGCACTGCCCGAGGCCAGGTGCAACTGCGATGGGTCACGCGGGATGGCGGCTTTTTCCGCCGCTTGCAGGTTCGGGGCGACGACGAAGGTAGTCAAGGCCAGCCACAGGCTGAAAAGAGATAGCGGGGTCTTCACGCGGAGCGCTCACTGAAAAAGAGGTAGATCGGGCTGATGATCGAGGCGGGGTCGAGAGTGTCGAATGTCACACGTCGGAAGTATGGCAAAGCGCCTGCCGATTGTCGCGCTTGTCGGGATGCACCGCGTGAAGAAAAGCTCATCCAGCTCGATGTCCAATGAAAAGCCCCGCAAGGCGGGGCTTTGTCGCAAGCGCAATGACTCAGGCCAACTGGGGGTGCTGCGCCGCAGTGAGTGTGGCGTACGCTTGCTTGGCATGGGGCAGGGAGGGCAGGGGGCCGCTGATTGCCTCGCCGTCGCGCACTACGTACCAGCACGCCAGAAGACCCAGATCGCGCAACTTTTCCGGGACTGCACTGCCGACTACCGACATGATTCTTAATACAGGCATGAGAGACCTCCGTGGTTCCTGCCGACCACCTTACGAAATCGACCCGCACCTTAGAAATCACCTTGCTCGATAGTCACCATCGATAATCCCTATCGCGCTCACACCGCGCGATCACCAGCGCGGCGGGCCGTAGTAGACCGGCGGTGGCCCATAGTAGCCGCGCGGTGGCCCGTAGTAACCACGCGGCGGCGGTGGTGCCGCATACACGGGGTAGGGCTGCGCATACACCGGCTGCGACTGGACATACACCGGCTGCTGTACATAGACAGGTTGCTGCACATACACCGGTGGCGGGCTTTGCACATAGACCGGTTGCTGCTCCACATAGACCCGCTGCGGTGCATTGGAGGTGACCACCGCACCGACCACGGCCGCACCCAGTACCGCGCCCAATATACCCGGTCCGGCACCCTGCCAGCCGCCGCCATGCGCCGAGGCCTGGCTGGCCATCGCCAACGTGCCGACCAACAGAGCGATCTTGGGAAGTTGACGCATCATGATAGATTCCTCGTGTTTCGCACCCCTGGCGTTCGAACCTGCGATAGGTCCAAAGCATTTCGCCGGGAACACGACTATGACAAAAAATCAGTCGAAAGCGTCCCTGTCCATGGGTAAATTTTGTGTAAGGGCATGGCGTCGTCAGCCCGCTTTCATACGTCACACGCTGCCCGGAGGCCACCGATGTCCATTTCTCCCAACCGCGATACCATCCTGTGCATATCCCTCGCCGCGCGTCCCGGAACGTTCGGGGTGCGCTTCCACAATCACCTGTACGACCAGCTGGGTCTCGACTACTACTACAAGGCCATGACCACACGCGACCTGCCAGCCGCCATCGGCGGCATGCGCGCCCTGGGCATCCGTGGCTGCGGCGTGTCGATGCCATTCAAGGAAGCCTGCATACCCCTGGTGGACGAGCTGGATGCGTCGGCAGCGGCCATCGAGTCGATCAATACCATCGTCAATGACAACGGTCACCTGAAGGCCTACAACACCGACTATCTGGCCATCTGCCAACTGCTCGACACGCACGGCGTCGATCCCGAAACCACCTTTGCCCTGCGTGGCAGCGGCGGGATGGCCAAGGCCGTGGCTTCGGCATTTCGCGACGCTGGTCTGCGCAATGGCTTGATCATCGCTCGCAACTACGAAACCGGCCGCGCGCTGGCCGACGCCTGCGGTTATCCCTGGCAGGCCGAACTGGGCGATTCGCGTCCGCAACTGCTGGTCAATGTCACACCGATCGGCATGGCCGGCGGCGAGCAGGCCGACGGGCTGTCGTTTGAAACCGCCGCCATAGAAGCGGCGCAGCGGGTATTCGATGTGGTCGCGATGCCTTGGCAGACACCATTGATCAAGGCCGCGGGCGAACTGGGCAAACCGGTGATCACAGGCTTGGAAGTCATTGCCATCCAAGCCCTTGAACAGTTCGTGCTCTACACCGGCGTGCGTCCAACGGCCGAGCAACTGCGTCTGGCCACCGAGTACGCCCGCAGCTGATCAGCGCGTCATTCCAGCCGCGACAAGCGCTCTTCCAGTACGGCGATGCGTGCCTCCAGCTCGTCGAGGCGGGTATCGTCAGGCCGCGAACCGCCGCGCTCGGGTGTCGCAGCACGGGCGTTCATGATTGCGTCAATGGCAGCCGGATCGCCCAGGGCGTGGGAGTAACGATCTTCGCGCTGGCCTGCCTGGCGCGGCACATGCACCGCGAAACCGCGGCTGACCAATCGCTCGAGTTGATGCAAGATCTGCTCGCTGTCCTCGAAATCGTGCAGGCGGGCACTGCGCGACAGCAGCTCGCCAACGGTCTGCGGTCCCCGCAGGAACATCAAGCCCATCAGGATGACCTGGGCGGGCACCAGCTCGAGCGCCTTGTCCAGCCGGTGTTCCCAGCGATCGGCACGGCTGCCCATCACCAGTCGGGTCATCTGCCGGCCTTCCAGAGCGCGCAGGCTCTGCCCGATCTGCCCCTGGGTGTACTGGCTCACTGGCTCGCGACTGGTCTTCTGGTTGCAGGCCAGTACCAGCGCATTGAGCGTCAGCGGATAGGTTTCCGGATTGCTGGCCTGCTTCTCGATCAGCGCGCCCAGCACGCGGATCTCGATGGCATCGAGCTGCAGTGGTTCGGAAGCGTTTGTTTCAACGTCGGTCATGGCGAAACCCCAAGCAATCATCGCAGGCAATCATAGACGGCCAGTATGCTATAAAAGCCGCGCGAAAAGACGTCTGCCCGGCTGCCCGCCGCCGCCCGTGGCGCGGCTATGCGCGCGACGGCACGTCATCACCCGGGCGGGCGCCAAATTTGGGGTTGCTGCGCGTCAAAACCGGCCTTAGACTGCCGCCCCTCTTGACCATGTGCCCTGTGGTGCTTGAAGAATTCTGCCTGCGTCGCTTCCGGCGTCGCGAGCTTCCTGTTTTGCCCTAGCGCATTATTCGTTTGCAGAGAAATCAATGACAAAGGAAAAGTTGCTGGCCATGCCGGCTGATGACTACATGAACGCCGAGCAACTGGCCTACTTCACCGAGCTGTTGCAGGCCATGAAGATCGAGACCCAAGAGCGTATCGAGCAAAGCCGTGTAGCCATTGAAAGCCTGGATACGCCGGCCGATCCCGCCGATGCCGCTTCCGTGGAAGAGGAGCGCCACTGGCTGGTCAATGTCATCGATCGCGACCAGCGCCTGCTGCCGCAATTGGAAATGGCTCTGGGCCGGATCAACGACGACAGCTTCGGCTGGTGCGACGACAGTGGCGAGCCGATCGGTCTCAAGCGTCTGCTGATCAGCCCCACCACCAAATACTGCATCGAGGCGCAAGAGCGCCACGAGCAGATCGACAAGCATCAGCGTCAGGCATGATCACGCTCGCGCAGGCACCTCTTACGCCTGCGGATGCAATGCCACGTTGAGCTCATCGACGATGGGCGCCCATTCTGCGTCGCTGTGCAGCTCTTCTTTCAAGAAGTTGCGTTGCTGTTCACTCCAGAAGGGCGCATCTATCAGCTTGGTGTCTTGATCCAGCTGATGCTCGGCAATGAATTTCTGAATATCGGCCTCGTCGCTGGCCAGGCCCAGTTGATCGAAAAGGCCAGTGAGGCTTGGGTTCGGCAGATCCATGATGACTCCTTTGCGGCCGTTTCCGGCCATGATTGAAAGGTTACCCAGTATCTGAGGCGAGGCCCTCGCCAGAGTTCGCTTGCGATGCCGGATTTGTCTGCAGTACTGACGGACAGAAGCACTGGCCTGTGCACCGTTTTCCGTCCAGGCCGCAGCCATGCAACAAACTTCTTGACCGCGGCGGGGTTCGATTCGGTACTATTCGCGGCAGATCACCGTCATGCGCATCATCGCTCGGATCATGTTGGTCGCCGGCTGCTCGATGCAGCCCGGCGCCGCTCAGCCACACATGGCCAGGCCTGCCTTTTTCCTTCGCGGTCATCGGCAATTTTCCCTGCAGCAGGGTCGACGCTGCGCATCCCGGATCAAGGTTCGATCCTTTAGTCTTTCGTTAGCAGGTCGGTAGCAGTCATTGCACGTGCCGCCGACCGTTCGGCGCTCCCCGCGTCTTCAGGTTATTACCACGCGAACAGCGTTCGGTAGTCTGTGTTTCGATTTGAGGATTCTTCATTGGCAGTAAGTAATCTGGATATGCACGCACTGTTTGTGCTCGGCGACTTGCGTGCGAAGTTGGTCAAACTCTTTCAGTCGCGTTTCGTCTATGTCACCGAACAAAGCGCTGAAGGCATCTATATGGCCGAACTCGATACCGAGTCCGCACTGGTGGTCGATGACAAACCCAGGCTCGAACTCAAAGTAGGCGACCATTTTCGCGCCGCGGTCTTGCCCAGTCGCGAAGGTGGCAAGTTCGAACTCAAGTTTCGCGACATCAAGCTTACCGTTTACGGGCTCGGCGAGTATGCCTTCGTCAGCATGGCGCAGGGCGAGGGCATCGTGTTCAAGGAAGGCCAGACGGTGATGCTGGTATTCGCCGCCCACGAGCGCATTGAGGAAAACCTCGGCAAGACCTTGAAGGCGGCAACCGCCAAGGCGGCTAAGTGGCGCAAGGGTGAGTTGGCCTTCAAGGCCAGCGAGTAACGCCTCGGGGAACCTGCGCTACAGTAAGTTGACTTACCCAAGTCATCGACTGTTTACCGAGGAACCCCGCATGAAAGGACTACGTGCCTGGCTGGCCGCTTGTGGCGCCGGCTTCTGGCTATCGACTGCAGCCATCCCGGCTCACGCGCAGCCGGCGCCCATACACTTCGCCGATCTGAACTGGGAAAGCGGCAGCTTCATCACCGAACTGCTGCGCTACATCGTCGAGAAGGGCTACGAGCTGCCCACCGACACCCAGCCCGGCACGACCATCACCCTGGAAACGGCCCTGGCCAAGAACGACATCCAGGTCATTGCCGAAGAGTGGGCGGGGCGCAGCCCGGTATGGGTCAAGGCCGAAGCCGAGGGCAAGGTCATCGGTGTGGGCGATACCGTCAAGGGTGCCACCGAGGGCTGGTTCGTTCCCGAATACGTGGTCAAGGGTGACGCCGCCAAGGGCATCAAACCGCTCGCGCCAGAGCTGCGCAGCGTCGCCGACCTGGCGCGCTACAAGGACGTCTTCAAGGACCCGGAAAGTCCCGACAAGGGCCGCTTTCTCAATAGCCCGATCGGCTGGACGTCCGAAGTCGTCAACGCGCAGAAACTCAAGGCTTACAAGCTGACTGACGATTATGTCAATTTCCGTTCTGGCTCCGGCGCTGCGTTGGATGCCGAAATCGCGTCGTCGATCCGTCGCGGCAAACCGGTGCTCTTCTACTACTGGTCGCCGACGCCGCTGCTGGGGCGTTACAAGCTTATCCAGCTCGAAGAACCGCCGTTCGATGCCAAGGCCTGGGGCACTCTGACCGATGCCGACAACCCTGCGCCGCTGCCGAGCCGCTCTCTACCTTCCAAGCTGTCCATAGGGGTGTCGAAGGCGTTCCAGCAGGAGTATCCGCAGCTGGTCGACTTTTTCGCCAAGGTCGATCTTCCCATCGATCCCCTGAACAAGGCCCTGGCCGACATGAGCGAAGCCCGCACATCGCCTCGCCAGGCCAGCGAGGCGTTCGTGAAAGATCATCCAGACGTGTGGAAGGCATGGCTACCCGAAGAGGTCGCCAGCAAGGTCAGCGCCAGCCTCAAGTAGTCAGTGACCACTGTCGCTGCGGTGGCTGCTGACTTCGGCAGGCACCGCTTCCCCCGCGGTACGCTTGCGGAACAGCGCGGCCCGAGCCAGCAGCAGCGTGGTCACTGGCACGGTGATCGACAGTAGAATCGGGATGAGCCAGGCATGCACCACTGGCCCGTGCTTGAGCCAGGAAAAGTACAGGATCGAAGCCAGCGCCACGCACCAGGCGCCCAATGTCGACGCCAGCGCGGGCGGGTGCATGCGTTGGAAGTAGTCCTTGAAGCGCAGCAGCCCCAAGGCGCCGGTGAAGGCGAACACGCTGCTGGCCAGCAGCAATACCGCTGTGGCCACCTCCACCCAGAACGGCAGTATCTGTACCGAATTCATTCGATGACTTCTCCGCGCAGCAGGAATTTGGCCAGCGCAAACGAGCCCACGAAACCGAACAGGGCGATCAGCAGCGCTGCCTCGAAATAGGTGTCACTGGCGTAGCGTATACCCAGCACCAGCATGACCAGCATCGCCAGGATATACAGGTAATCCAGGGCCAGCACCCGATCCTGGGCCGACGGCCCCCGGAACAGTCTCACCAGGGTCAGCAACATGGCCAGGGCAAAGATGAACAGGCTCGCGACAATGGCATTGGACAGCAATGCGCTCATTGGAAAATCTCCATCAGCGGGCGTTCGTAGGTGTCTTTGAATTCCTTGATGAACTGCGCCTCGTCATCCAGATCCAGCACATGCATCAGCAGCACGCTGCGATCCAGCGCCAGCTCGGACCACACGGTGCCGGGAATGACGGTGGCGACGGCCGCCAGGGCGGCAAGGCCGTTGGCATTGTGCAACTGCAGCGGAATCTCGATGAAGGCCGAGCGGGGCGCGCGAACGTCCATTGTCCATACCCGCCAGAATACCTGCACGTTGGAAACCAGCACGCCGCCACCTACGCGCAGCAGCAGTCGCAGCACCACCATGGGCCGACGGATCCGTACCGCCTGAGGCCGCAGGGGCGACATCAGCAACGGCGCCAGCCACCCAAGCAGCGCGGCCAGCAACAGGTTCCCGGCGCTCAGGGACACATTGAGCAGCAGCCATAGTACGGCAAGGGCCATAGACAAAAGGGGGGCGGGGAACAGGCGGCTCATGGTTCACCCTCCAGGCTGGCAGCAGTCGGGCTGGGTATTGGCTGAGCGCCCAGCACGGTCATCACGTATTGCTTGGGATCGTCGAGCATCGCCGCCGTGTCCGCCGTGTACCGCAACAGTGGCTCGGCGCGCATCGCCAACACGACGCAAAGCCCCAGCAAGACCATGATCGGCACGCATTCGTTGAGCCGCAGCAACGGCGAAGGCCGCTCGTGGGGCGTCCAGAAGCGCTGCATGCCGACCCGTGCCAGCGCGATCAATGACGCCAGCCCGGAGAGAATCAGCAACGCCAGGTAGGCCCATGCGGTTGCACTCAGGGTCTGCTCGCTGGCAACACCCAGACCCTGCGGGTTGAACAGTGCGGAAATCAGGTTCAGCTTGCCAATGAATCCGGAGAGCGGCGGCATGCCGATGATCAGCAGTGCGCAGGCAATGAAGCTCAAACCCAGGAAGGCCATGGTCCATGGGATCACCTGACCCACCACGGCTTTCTGCTCGTCATCCAGGTTGATGCCCTTGGGTGGATGCAAGGCCTCGACTGCTGCTGGCAGCGGGTCGGCATCGTACTCCAGCGGGATTTCGTTGGCCGAACGCGAGCGCTCGATCAACTCGGCCAGCAGGAACAGGGCGCTGAGCGCCAATGTCGAGCTGACCAGATAGAACAGCGCAGCGCCGATCAGTCCACTCTGCCCGAAACCGATGGCCGCCAGCAGGATACCGGCCGACACCATGATGCTCAGGCTGGCCATGCGCTCCAGGCGCTGCGCGGCAACGATGCATACTGCGGCCACGGCGATGGTCGCCAGCCCACCGTAGATCAACCACTGGCCACCGAAGTGCGCCGAGGCCCCGGCCTGTCCGGAGAACAGCAGTGTCCACAGCCGCAGCAGGGTGTAGAAACCCACTTTGGTCATGATCGCAAAGAGGGCCGCAACCGGGGCACTGGCGGCGGAATAGGCCGGCACCAGCCAGAAATTCAACGGCCACATGCCGGCCTTGGCCAGGAAGGCTGTCGCCAGAATGGCCGCACCGGCATGCAGCAAGCCGCGATCCGCCTCGGGCACCAGCGGAATCTTCAACGCCAGGTCAGCCATGTTCAGGGTGCCAGTGACGCCGTAGATCATCGCCGCGCCGATCAGGAACAGCGACGAGGCAAGCAGGTTGATGGCGATGTAGTGCAGCCCTGCCGATACTCGGGCCCTGCCGGAGCCGTGCAGCATCAGGCCATAGGACGCGGCCAGGAGCACTTCGAAGAACACGAACAGATTGAACAGGTCAGCCGTCAGGAACGCTCCGTAGAGCCCCATCAGCTGAATCTGGAACAACGCATGGAAGCTGGCGCCGGCCCGATCCCAGCGCGCCATGGCGAACAGCAGGGCGCAGACCCCGACGATGCCCGTCAGCACCAGCATCAATGCCGAGAGCCTGTCCACCACCAGCACGATACCGAATGGCACCTGCCAGTTGCCGGGCAGGTACACGCCAATCGAACTGGCCTGGCCTTGATCCTGCACCCACCACATCAGGTAACAGGCGATTGCCAGTCCCAGCATGCTGGAAATGACGTTGATCCGCGCTTTCAGCGGACGGTGTTTTTCTCCGAGCAGCATCATCAGCGCTGCCGTGAACAGTGGCAGGATGATGGGCGCAACGATCAGGTGGGGCATCCAGCTCATTCCTTGGGCTCCCGGCCGTCTACGTGGTCAGTGCCGGTCAGGCCCCGCGATGCCAACAACACCACCAGAAACAGCGCGGTCATCGCGAAACTGATGACGATGGCGGTCAGCACCAGTGCCTGGGGCAGGGGGTCGGTGTAGTTGAGCAAATCCTGTGGCACACCTTCCTTGATGATCGGCTCCTTGCCGATGAACAGGCTGCCCATGCTGAAGATGAACAGGTTGACTCCGTAGGACAGCAGGCACAGGCCCATGACCACCTGGAACGTCCGCGGACGCAGGATCAGCCAGACACCTGACGCAGCCAGGACGCCGATTGCGATTGCAATCACTTCTTCCATCAGACGGCTCCTTTGGGGGCAATGCCCTTGGGCAGGCTGGACGGCCGATGACCGCGCACCGACTGGTGACCCAGAGCGGTCAGGATCAGCAGGGTCGAGCCCACCACCACGGTAAATACACCAATGTCGAAGAACAGTGCGCTGGCCACATGCAAATCACCCAGCAGCGGCAAGTGGACGTGCGCCGTATGCGTTGTCAGGAATGGATAGCCCAGTGCAATCGCTCCCAATCCGGTGACGGTCGCGAACAGCAACCCAGTGCCCATCCAGCGCAACGGACGCAGACGCATCTGGGCCTCGACCCACTGCGTGCCTGCCACCATGTACTGCAGGATGAACGCTACCGATAGCACCAGGCCGGCGACGAAGCCCCCGCCCGGTTGATTGTGTCCGCGCATGAACAGGTACATCGACACGATCACGGCCACCGGCAGCAACAGGCGGACCAGAACCGCCGGAACCATCATGAAGCCCAGCGCCGTATCATCCGCGCCACGTGGGTTGATGAGGTCGGTTACCACGTCAGGCGCCAGTGAGCGCTGCTGCGCAGGCAACTGCATGCTTTCCTTGGGTGGGCGGAAGCGCCGGAGCAGGGCAAACACGGTCAGTGCCACGGCGGCAAGAACCGTGATCTCGCCCAGAGTGTCGAAACCGCGGAAATCCACCAGCATGACGTTGACCACGTTGGTCCCGCCGCCCTGGGGCAGGGCACGGCTCAGGTAGAACTCGGAAATGAAGTTGGGTGTTGCACGGGTGAGCATCGAATAGGACAACAGCGCCATGCCGCCGCCCACGACCAGGGCCAGCACCAGATCGCGCAGGCGCCGCAGCTTGGCGCGGTCGAGAGTGGCTCGTGACGGTGCGACTTCCTCGATCCGCCGAGGCAGCCAGCGCAGGCCCAGCAATATCAATACCGTGGTGACCACTTCCACCACCAACTGAGTGAGCGCCAGATCAGGCGCCGAGAACCAGACGAAGGTGACGCAGGTCATCAGCCCGCACACGCTGACCATGGTCAGCGCAGCCAATCGGTGATATTTCGCCTGCCAGGCGGCGCCCAGCGCACAGGCAATGGCAATCATCCAGAGAATCACGAACACGCCCGAACCTGGAATTTTCGGTCGATCACCCCAGCTCAGACCGCTGTAGAGCATCGGCGCCATGCCCGCCAGTACGGCGACCAGCACGAGCATGAACAGTTGCGCCTGCAGGCGTCGGGTAGTCAACAGCAGCTCCGCCCTTCGTGCCAGCCGCATCATCACCACCTGCGAACGCTCGAACAGGCGCTTGCCATTGAAGCGCTCGATCACTGGCGGATAACGCAGGCGACCGTGACGGAACTGATTGCGCAACAGTACGTAGAGCAGCACCCCCGCGCCCATTGCGATCAGGCTCATGACCATCGGGGCGTTCCAGCCATGCCAGATAGCCAGGCTGTATTCGGGCAGCTCGCCGCCCACTACCGGCAATGCTGCGGCAGCAAGGAACGGCGCCACCGATTGCGCGGGAAAGATGCCGACCACCAGGCAGGTCAGCACAAGCAACTCCACCGGCGCACGCATCCAGCGCGGTGGTTCGTGGGGCACATGGGGTAGATCGGTCGCTTTCGGACCGAAGAAGACGTCCACCGTGAAGCGCAATGAATAGGCGACGCTGAAGATGCCGGCCAGCGTCGCCACCACGGGCAGAGCGATCTCGACCCAGGCGGTGGAGCTTATGAACACCGTTTCGGCGAAGAACATTTCCTTGGACAGGAAGCCGTTCATCAACGGCACACCGGCCATGGACGCGCTTGCGACCATGGCCAGCGTGGCCGTGAACGGAATCAGACGGAAAAGCCCGCTCAAGCGGCGTATGTCCCGCGTGCCGCTCTCGTGGTCAATGATGCCCGCTGCCATGAACAGCGACGCCTTGAACGTCGCATGATTGAGAATGTGGAACACCGCCGCTACGGCTGCCAGCGGGCTGTTGAGACCGAGCAACAGAGTGATCAGGCCCAGGTGGCTGATCGTCGAGTAGGCCAGCAGGCCCTTCAGGTCGTTCTGGAACATCGCCGCATAGGCACCCAGCACGAGGGTACATGCTCCCGCCCCACTCACTATCCAGAACCATTGCTCGCTGCCCGAAAGCGATGGCCACAACCGCGCCAGCAGAAACACCCCGGCCTTGACCATGGTTGCCGAGTGCAGATAAGCGGAAACCGGTGTAGGCGCGGCCATCGCATGGGGTAGCCAGAAATGGAACGGAAACTGTGCGCTCTTGGTAAGCGCACCCAGCAGGACCAGAGTCAGCATGACCGGATACAGGCCGTGCGCGCGGATGACGTCGCCCGCCACGAGCACCTTGTCCAGGTCGTAGCTGCCGACGATATGACCCAGCAGCAGCACCCCGGCCAGCAGGCACAGGCCACCTGCGCCGGTCACCATGAGCGCCATGTAGGCGCCGCGGCGTGCATCGGCGCGATGATGCCAGTAACCGATCAGAAGAAAGGAGAACAGGCTGGTCAATTCCCAGAAGAACACCATCTGGATCAGGTTGCCGGAGATCACCAGACCGAGCATGGCGCCCATGAAGGCCAGGAAGAAGGCGAAGAAACGTGGTACTGGATCTTGCGGCGACATGTAGTAGCGCGCATAGAGCGCGACCAGCGTGCCGATGCCCAGCACCAGCAGGGAAAAGAGCCAGGCAAACCCGTCCAGGCGCAGCACCAGGTTGAGCCCGAGACTGGGCAGCCAGAGGAATTCCTCGCGTATCACACCGCCGTTGGCGATTTGCGGATACAGCATGGCTACCTGTACCGTGCCGACCAAGGCTACCAGTCCAGCCAGAACCGATTCGGCGTTGCGCGCGTTGTGCGGCAGAATGGCTGCCACGCAACTGCCTACGAAGGGCAGAAGCAATAGTACTATCAAGGACATAGGCTTCTAATCTGCAGGAATATTGAAAACGATCATACGGGCTCACAGGGTGATCACCAACCCGCAAGCTGTGGCAGAATCGTACAGGCATGCTGTAACGACTTGTTTTTTTATGACAAATTTTTACCACCGTTAGCTCCGCCACAATTGCGTCGATCAGCGGGACTACTCACAGCGAGCGCGAAACCCTTTGGTCAAAGACCCCAGTTCCAAAGCTTCGGTGCTTCAGCATGTCAGCCATAACGTGCGGCGCTTGCGTCAGGCCGCCGGACTTTCCCAAGCGGCTCTCGCGGAACAGTCCGGTGTCAGTCGCCGCATGCTGGTGGCCATCGAAGCCGGCGACAACAACGTCAGCCTGACCACTCTGGATCGCGTCGCGCAAGCGCTGGAGGTTGCCTTCAGCGACCTCATCCAGCCTGGCGAGAACCGCGACCCCAGCCGTATCAACGAGCTGGCGTGGGTCGGCACCTTGCCGGGCAGCAGGGCTGTACTCCTGGCCAGTACGGTGGCCAGCAAGGAGGTAGAACTCTGGGAATGGCTGCTGCAGCCCGGCGAATCCTATGCATCTGAGGCGGACGCCGAAGGTTGGAGCGAGCAGATCTACGTCTGCGAGGGACGCCTCACCATCATATTAGCGGGCCGCACCCGCGAACTCGCGGCCGGCGAGTTTTTCGTCTACCCGAGCAATCAGCCCTACGCGTACCGCAACGACAGCGAAACGGCTGTCCGCTTCGTACGTAACGTCGTCATCTGAACTCCTCCAGGCTGCAAGGTGACCGCAACGCCGTCGAGCAGGTGCGAAGCGTTCTTCGTCGAGGTTGCCCCGCGCTGCTGCCTTCGCCATTATCCGTCCACACGATCTGCCTCCAACATCTGCCTACAAGATCCAGCACCCGAACCGGAGCCCGAATGAGCCTGACACCTTCCGCCAGCTTTTCTGTTGCCGAGCGCTTGCGCGACATGCGCGCGCTCATGCTCCGCGAGGGCATAGATGCCTTGCTGGTACCTTCGGCGGACCCGCATCTATCCGAATATCTGCCGGAACACTGGCAGGCCCGCCAATGGTTGTCCGGGTTCCAGGGCTCGGTCGGAACCCTGATCGTGACCGCCGAGTTCGCCGGTCTCTGGGCCGACAGCCGCTACTGGGAGCAGGCACGGGTCGAACTCGCCGACAGCGGCATCGAATTGGTCAAGCTGATCGCCGGGCAACCGGGCCCACTGGATTGGCTGGGCACTCAGGTGCGCGCAGGCGGTACGGTTGCAGTCGACGGCGCGGTCATGGCAATCGCCGCCGCACGGCAGTTGCGAGAAAAGCTCCAGCAGACAGGTGCGTCACTGCGTACCGATACCGACCTTTTCGCTCAGGTCTGGCTCGATCGCCCGGCATTGCCTGCGCAATCGATCTACGCACATGCCGCACCCTACGCTGTGCGCGAGCGCGGCGAAAAACTGAAGACGCTGCGCGAGCAGATCCAGGCGCATGGCGCCCATTGGCACTTGTTGGCAACCCTTGACGACATCGCCTGGCTGTTTGACCTGCGCGGGTCGGACGTACCCTATAACCCGGTATTCGTCGCGTTCGCCTTGATCGGCGAGCGCTCGGCCACGCTGTTCACTGCGCTGTCCAGGGTCGATAACAGCGTGCGCGACAGCCTGGAGCAGGACGGCATCGAGGTTCGCGACTACGCCGACATCGCATCGGCGCTGGCCGCTGTGCCGGTAGACGAAAAGCTGTTGCTCGACCCGGCCCGCGTCACCGTTGGCATCATCGAAAACCTCGGGACGGGTGTGGCCCTGGTAGAAGCACTCAATCCAACCACCCTGAGCAAATCGCGCAAGACCGCACCCGAAGCGGAACATATCCGCCATGCCATGGAGCAGGACGGGGCGGCACTGTGCGAGTTCTTCGCATGGCTGGAAGTTGCCTGGGGTCGCGAACGTATAACCGAATTGACCATCGACGAGCGGCTGACGGCTGCGCGCGCGCGTCGACCCAACTTCGTCTCGCCCAGCTTCTCGACCATCGCGGCGTTCAACGCCAACGGTGCAATGCCGCATTACCGCGCAACCAAACAGGCCCATGCCGTGATCGAGGGTGACGGTCTGCTGTTGATCGACTCCGGTGGCCAGTATCTAGGTGGCACTACCGACATAACCCGGATGATTCCGGTCGGTGCGCCCACGGCGCAACAGCGGGCGGATTGCACCAGGGTGCTGCAAGGCATGATCGCCCTGTCACGCGCTACTTTTCCCAAGGGCATCCTTTCACCCTTGCTCGATGCCATCGCGCGCGCGCCGATCTGGGCCGATCAGGTCGACTATGGGCACGGCACTGGCCATGGGGTGGGTTATTTCATGAATGTTCACGAAGGGCCGCAAGTCATCGCCTATCAAGCCGCGACGACACCGCAGACGGCCATGCTGCCGGGGATGATCACATCGATCGAACCGGGCACCTACCGTCCTGGGTGTTGGGGGGTGCGTATCGAGAACCTGGTCCTCACCCGCGAAGCCGGCCAAAGCGACTTTGGCCAGTTCCTCGACTTCGAAACCTTGACCCTATGCCCAATCGATACGCGCTGCATAGATGTTCACGAGTTGTCGACAGCTGAGCGCCGATGGCTCAACGACTACCATGCCGAAGTGGCCCGGCGAGTGGCGCCCTTGCTGGCAGGCGCCCCATTGGAGTGGCTGCGCGAGCGCACTCTACCCGTGTGAAGAGCCAGATCAGTCGGCGGCCACGGCAGGGGCGTGTTCGGCACGAATCGTCAGCGTGGCTCCGACTGAGGCCATGATGATCGCGCCTATGGCCAGCCATTGGGTAGGGCTCAGCACTTCATGCAGGAACAACAGCCCCGACAGCGCTCCGATGGCCGGCTCCATGCTCATCAACGTACCGAAGGTTCGCGCAGGCAAGCGCGTCAGCGCGACCATTTCGAGGCTATAGGGTAGCGCCGTGGACAGGATTGCCACGGCGATGGCAGTTGGTATCAGTGCCATGTCGAGCAAGGCGCTGCCCGCATGCGCAATACCGATCGGCGCGATGAACACCGCAGCGATCATCACACCCAGTGCGGCGGTCTGCACGCCATTGTCGGCACCGGCCTTCTGCCCGTACAGAATGTACAGCGCCCAGCACACGCCTGCCCCCAGCGCATAGCAGACGCCGACCGGATCGAGCCCTGCCTGCGCCTCACCCATGGGTATCAATAGCAGCAGTCCAACGACTGCCAGGGCAACCCAGGCAAAATCCACAGCCTTGCGCGAAGCCAGAATGGCTACCGCCAACGGCCCGGTGAATTCAAGGGCCACGGCGATCCCCAGCGGTACGGTGCGCAGCGACATATAAAAGAGCAGGTTCATGCAGCCCAGGGCGATACCGTAGATCATCACCGTCTGCAGCGTTGTCCAGGTCAGCTTGGCGCGCCATGGGCGCAGCAGTACCAGCATGAACAGGCTGGCGAAGATCAGACGCAAGGCGGTCGTACCTTGTGCACCTATCAACGGAAACATGCCCTTGGCCAGCGAGGCACCAGTCTGGATGGACGCCATGGCTATAAGAAGAAGAGCGATAGGGTAGAGCTTGGTGGTCAGCGAAGGCGGAGTCATGTGTCGGCTACTTGGCAGGTGTGAAAGGCATGAGTGCGGCGTATCATGGCCAAGGCGGATGAAATGAGCAATATATTGCCCATTTTATATTTCCTGAACTTTTCCTGTATTGGCTATTGACGCCCGCCGGAATCACTCTATAATTCGCCCCACTTCCGGCGCAGCCGAAACGATAAACTCCTTGTTAATC
>NZ_JACYVJ010000006.1:0-212336 GCF_014842235.1 Pseudomonas sp. CFBP 13710
CCACGGGCCGCTCCTACGGAAAACTCAGCCGCCCGTAGGAGCGGTCATCGGCCGTGAAGAACGCGCTGCGGACTGTCTGATCCACCGCGCTGCGCCCTTCGCGGCCACGGGCCGCTCCTACGGAAAAAGGCTACACCGTCTTCAAGGCGCGGCAGGCAGGTAATGGTCCAGCAGACGCTGGATGGAGCCGTTGCGGTGCAGCGTCTCCACCGCCTTGCGCAAACTGCTCACCACGCGCGGCGAGCATGTCTTCGAACACGCCAGGTACAGGTCCGTGGTCATCAGCACCGGGCTCATCAGCAGCGGCTGCTTGGAAACCTGGCGCCAGATGTACTGCGATTCCGGCACCCCGTTGAACCAGGCATCGACCCGCCCCAGCAGCAGCATCTGCGCCGGATTCTCACCGATGCGCAACGGGTAGATCTGCGACGCATCGAACCCTTCGTCGTACAGCTTGCGCTCCTGCGCACTGCCCATGCCCACGGCGATCCGTCGATAGGTCCGACGTGCCTGGGCAAAGCTGTCGACGCGCTTGTCGAGGGTGAAAAACGCCCGGTCCATGCTCATGATCGGGGCGATCCAGGTGTAGCTGGTTTCCCTGTCGGGAGTTCGCGACAGCGGCACGATAAGCATGTCCTGCCCGTGCTGCACAGTCCGTTGCGCGCGAAGCCAGGGCAGCACATTGATATTCATGTGATAACCCGCCAGCGTCATGGCCTGCCGAGCGGCGTCAGAGACGATACCTTGCTGGCCCGCATCGCCCGCCATGCTCAGCGGCGGCGCCTCGGGCATGTACAGATCGAAGGTGCGCGGGTGCGCGGCCCAGGCAACCGGGAGGAGGGCGCTGCACAGCAGCAGACCGCAGACAGACTTGAACAGCAATCCGCAAGTGCGGTTCAGATGACCCATGGCAACGATCCGATGACTTTCAATGGCAGGCTCCTGGACGGCCAGCATAGTCGCTAATGGCGCTACCTGCTCGCATGGGAACCGCGTCGACCTCAGCCCATCCATATCCGATACATACCTACGCACTGAGGACACTCCAGGTGGAGACCAAGCAAAGCTGGTCGTTCGATGCAGCGCAGATCGCGCAGGCGCAGCGCTTCAACAAGACCCTCGAGCGCCTGCCGCGGTTCCGCATCCGCAACCGCGTCACGCCAATGCTGATCCAGACCCTGCTGCGTGCCGGCCAGCTGGGCAAGGCGCTGAAGCCTGTCAACCATGGCCTGGCCATCGAGAACCGCGTGCTGGTCAGCGCCGATGCCGTTCCGGTGAGGGTGCGCATCATCCGCCCGCAGGGGCCTGCCAAGGGCTTGGTGCTGGATTTCCATGGTGGCGGCTGGGTGATCGGCAACGCGCAGATGAACGATGACGTGAACATCGCCCTGGTTCAGGCCTGTGACGTGGCGGTGGTCTCGGTGGACTACCGGCTGGCCGTGTCGACCCCGCTGCAGGGTTTGCTCGACGACTGCCTGGCGGCCACGCGCTGCGTGCTCGGTGGCGGCTTTCCCGAGCTCGAGGGCCTGCCGGTGATCATGGTCGGTGAGTCCGCCGGTGGCCACCTGGCAGCGGCCACGCTGCTGCAGCTCAAGCGATGGCCGGCGTTGCTGCAGCGCGTGTGCGGGGCGCTGCTGTATTACGGAGTATTCGACCTGACCGGCACGCCCAGCGTGCGCGATGCGGGCCCCGAAACCCTGGTGCTGGACGGGCCAGGCATGCTCGAGGCCTTCCGTCGGCTAACCCCCGGCCTGGACGACGAGCAACGGCGGCAACCGTCGCTGTCGCCGCTGCATGGCGACCTTGATGGACTGCCGCCGGCGCTGATGTTCGTCGGTGAACTGGACCCATTGCGCGACGATACCCTGCTGATGGCCGAACGCTGGGGCAGGGTGGCCAGCGTGGAGCTGCGCCTGTTGCCGGCCTCGCCCCATGGCTTCATCCACTTCCCCACGCCCATGGCCGCGCGGGCGCTGGCATACAGCCGTGAATGGGTCGTCCGCCTGCTGGCGGCACGCGCTGCGCAGGATCCTGCCGGATGAGTTGAAATACCCCGGCGTGCTCGCCAGAATGCCCGCCCATGCGGGCCTGAACGGCACGCGTTGAACCTGGAGAATCGTTGCCTCGTGAACCCGCAGAGCTTGTCTCACCGCCTGGAGCAGGTCGCCGCTCAGGTCCCCGCCGGCGCGCGTCTGGCTGACATTGGTTCGGATCATGCCTACCTGCCGGTGGCCTTGGTCCTGCGTGGCATCGTCCCTCGGGCCGTGGTCGGGGAGGTCGCCCTGACGCCGTTTCTGGCGGCCCGGCGCAGCGTTGACGAGAACGGGCTGGCGCATTGCATCAGCGTGCGTCAGGCCGACGGCCTGGCGGCAATCGAGGCGAGCGACCGGATCTCGGCGGTGACCTTGTGCGGGATGGGCGGCGAAACCATTCGCGACATTCTGCAGGCGGGCAAGGCGCGTTTGAGCATTCGCGAGCGGTTGATCCTGCAGCCCAATGGCGGTGAACGCCACCTGCGGCAGTGGTTGATGGACAATGGCTATGGCATCCGCCATGAAGAGGTGCTGCGGGAAAACCGCTTCGACTACGAGATCATCGTCGCCGAGCCTGGCGAGTCGGTCACGTACAGTCCACAGGAACTGTTTTTCGGGCCCTTGCAACTGCAGCAGCGCACGCCGGCGTTCCTGGCCAAGTGGCAGCGCCTGCTGCACCTCAAGCGCCGCACCCTCGAACGCCTGGCCCACGCCCGGCAGAGCGGGCTCGAAAGCAAACGGTTGGAGCTGGCCGAACACATCGACTGGATCGAATCCCTGAATCCCTCGTAGTAGCGGCGCAAGCCGTGTCACAGCCCACGCGGTGCGTCGGACTCACCACTGTATGGGTTGCCCATCCCAGGCCCAGAAGCTGCCGGTCTGCGTCGGTCCGTGCTGGCCGATCAATTCGAGCAGGCAGCGCGCGGCGAAATCGGGGTCGAACAATTTGCCGGCCGGCACGTTGGCTTGAAAGGGCTGGGACAAGCGGGTGTCGGTGGTGCCCGGGTGCAAGGCCAGGACCGTGGCGGCGGGGTTCAAACGCTTGAGCTCGATGCTGGCGGTGCGCAGCAACTGGTTGAGCGCCGCCTTGCTGGCGCGATAGCTGTACCAGCCACCCAGACGGTTGTCGCCGATCGAACCGACCCGGGCCGACAGCGCCGCGAAGGTGGCCGGCTGTCTGCGCAACAACGGCAGCAGATGCTTGAGCAGCAGCACCGGCGCAAAGGCATTGGTGGCAAAACTGGCCTGCAGACTGCTCAGCTCCAGTTGCGCCAGACCTTTTTCCGGCCGCGCGCCGTCCTGATGCAGAATGCCCAGCGTGCTGATCACCAGGTGCAAATGACTGCAATCGCCCGCTACTGCACTGGCCAGCCGCTGCAGCGCCTGCTCATCGCGCGCATCGCAATCGTAGGTAATCAACCGCGATCCATGGCGCTCAGCCAACACCGCCAGCTCGGCGCTCGTGGTGGCCTCGCGGGAGACCGCAAACACCTGGGCGACATCCTCACGCTGCAACAACTGCTCGCACAACGCCAAGCCGATGCCCTGACTGGCACCACAGATCAGCGCGCAGGCGCCACTGGATAGATCGGGTATCAACGCCATGCTGCACCGCCCGGAACAAGGATCGTACCGATAGGACCCGGCACTGCGGTCGAACGTTCTCGGGGGCGTTCATGGATAGCGACCCTGCGCCCTGACAGGCGACCGCACACTGCCGCCGCATTGCCCATGACGCGCTACCCGAACTCGCGTCAGTCCTGCTCGGCGGCCGGGCTCGGGGCATCCGCCTCGAGCGCCAGCTTCGCCCGATCGGCCTTGCTGATGTAGCGGTCCTTGCTCTGTGGCGCCAGCTTGGCGCTGGCCTTCTTGGCGTGTGCCTGCAACAGCTGTTTGATTTTCTTGCGGCGATTCATGGCGTGGCCCAAGCGGAAAGTGGGGCGATGATACCAGTACGGCTCATCGACCCGCTTGTTGCGCCCGATCAGAAGCTGTACTTGGCCGTCAGCATCAGGTTGCGCGGATTGCCGTAGCTGTCGCCGCCATAGCTGGTCGAGTTGGCGATGGCATTGTAGTACTTGCGGTCGAACACGTTGTTGGCATTCAACTGCAGGTCCAGGTTGCGGTTGACCTGATAGCCGGCCATCAGGTCGGTGATGGCATAGCCACCCTGTTCCAGGCGGTAGCGGCTGCCGTCGGCCAGGTCGATGTCGTTGTACAGGCGGCTCTGCCAGGACAAGGTGCCGCCCACGCGCAGTTTTTCCAACGGGCCCTGGAAGCGGTAGCTGGTGGTGACCTTGAACAGGTGCTCGGGAATGTCGGTGTCGAAACGCTGGTTTTCATTCTGTGGGTTCGCGTTGTCCTTGAGCGTGTGGACCCGCGCGTAGGTGTAGCCACCGCCCACCTGCCAGTTATCGGTCAGCGCCCCTTGCAGCTCGAAGTCGATACCCTGGCTGCGCACCTCGCCCGAGGCTTCGTAGCAGCTGAGTTGCGGGCAGTTGTCGACGAAGATCTGCACCGCGCGGTTTTCCTGGTCGACCCGGAACAACGCCAGGCTGGCGTTCAAGGCGCCGTCGAAGTACTCGCCCTTGATGCCGATTTCGTAGTTCTTGCCCACGATCGGCTTGACCGGCGTGCCGCTGGTGTCCTGCGCGCTCTGCGGCGTGAAGATATCGCTGTAGCTGGCGTACACCGAATGGTGGTCGTCCAGCGTATAGATCAGGCCAGCGTAGCGGGTGACGTTGCGAGTCACCTTGTAGTCGCCTTCGCCGTCGCGATTGTCATAGTCGTACCAGTCTACCCGACCCCCCAGGATCAGCTTCAGCGGGTCGGCAAGGCTCAGCCGCGTGGTCAGGTACACGCCATCCTGGGTAGTGACTTCGCGGCCGTTGTCGGTGTGGGTGAAGTTCGGCTTGCCGGCGTCGATCGGCCAGTTGGTGTCGTACGGGTCGTAGTTGTGGGTGGTCATGTCGTAGATGCGCTTGCTGGCCCCCACCACCAGTTCGTGGGTCCGCCCGAACGCCTGGAACGGGCCGCTGGCAAAGGCATCGAGGCCGGCCTGGTTTTCGTCGTGGGCGGACTGGTAGACGGTACGTGCCAGCGTGTTGTTGACCCAGCGCGACTGATAAGAGCCGGAGAACAAGCCGTTCTGCTCGGCGTAGTTGGCGTTGACCTGCAGGTTCCAGTCGTTGGCCAGGCGCTGGCGCACTTCGGCGAACACGGTATTGATTTCCTGGTCCTTGTTTTCCCAGTCGGTACCCGGATTGTAGGAACGCGGCAGGTCCAGATGATGGCCGTCCTGGCCGATCATCGAGGAGCCCCAGAAGTAGTTGGTCTTGTCTTTCTGATGGGAGAAACCGAGGGTCAGCAGGGTGTCTTCGCCCAGGTCCGCCTCGGTGACGGCGTAGAACAGGCCGTGGTCCTCTTCGACGCCGTCGATGAAACTGTTTGCGTCTCGGTACGAACCCACCACTCGGCCCCGCAGCGTGCCGGCCTCGTTGAGCGGGCTGGACGCGTCGATCTCGCCACGGTAGTCGTCGTGGCTGCCGGCAGCGCCGGTCAAGGTCACCTTCTGCTCGGCCAATGGCCGTTTGCGCACCAGGTTGATCGCCGCCGAGGGGTTGCCGGCACCGGTCACCAGCCCTGTCGCGCCGCGCACGACCTCGACCCGATCGAACATGGCCAGGTTGGGCTGGGCACCGATGGTGACGCCCGAATAGCCGCTGGGTATGCCGTCGTACATCAGGTTGTCGATGTCGAAGCCGCGCGCCGAATAGGCCTGGCGGCCGGGGCCGTTGGCATAGTTGAGGAACAGGCCCGGGGTGGCGCGCACCGCATCGTTGATGCTGGTCATGGCCTGGTCATCCATGCGCTGACGGGTGATCACGGTCACCGATTGCGGCGTTTCGCGCAGGCTCAGCGGCAGCTTGGTGGCGGTTGCCATGGCGCCGGTGGTGTAGGACTGCGAGCCTTCGGTGAAGCTGCCCAGCTGGAACGAATCCGAGGTGATCTGGCTGGCACCCAATTCGATGACGCCCGGGGCCGTCTGTCCTTGGGTCTGGGTGCCATCGGCGGCCAGTGCCGGGGCCATCGTGGCCATGCAGATGGCCACTGCCAACAGATTGCGCGGAGCGTGGGGGCGTTGCAGCGGGGTAGGGCGTGACATGTAAAGCTTCCTGGCCAGACAAGGTTAATGCGAATCGTTAGCACTATTGTCTCAGAAAATTCCTACACATGGCGCAGGCTTATCAAAAAAACCACCTTCCTTTCTGCGAATTGCTCGCTGGTTTGTAGGAGCGGTCATCGGCCGCGAACCCGGCGCCACGATGCATCAGCCGATCCGTGGCGCTCCATTCGCGGCCGATGACCGCTCCTACGGGGTCCCGAAGGTACCGGTGGTCGCGGCCAGGGCCTACAGGCCCGACGCGTCACCCATATGTCACATTTCATGTCTAGCTTCGATCATCACACCCCGGGCGCCGGCCTTCTTCCCTACCGCAAAGAGCCGCCATGGAAATCGATATCTTCAAAGACCTGCTGGTCCCCGTCATCGGTGGTCTGGGCATCTTCATGCTCGGCCTGGAGTTCATGTCCGATGGCATCAACAACCTGGCGGCCAACCGCATGCGCGCCTGGCTCGCGAAGCTGGCCGGCACACCGGTGAAAGGCCTGGCCGCCGGCACGGTGATCACCGGCGTGCTGCAGTCGAGCACGGCCATGACGGTCATGGTGGTTGGCCTGGTCAACGCCGGCGTGGTCGGCCTGCGACCCGCCATCAGCGTGATCATGGGGGCCAACATCGGCACCACCCTGGGCAACGGCCTGATCGCCATGCCGCTGGGTCCGCTGGGACTGATCTTCGCCGGGGTGTTCGCCCTGGTCTACGTGTTCAGCAAAAGCGAGAAAACCCGTCACCTGGCGCTGGCCATCATTGGCTTCTCGCTGATCTTCTATGGCCTGAACCTGCTCACCGGCGGCCTCAAACCCCTGCGCGGCCTGCCCGAGGTGATGTCGGTCATTTCCAGTCTGCAGGCCGACAGCTATACCGGGCTGGCCATCTGCGTGCTGACTGCCGCGGGCATCACCGCGATGATCCATTCGTCCTCGGCCACCATCGGCATCGTCATGGGCCTGGGCGCCGCGGGCATCCTGGACTGGCAGACCGCCGTCGCGTTCTCCCTGGGCGCCGACCTGGGCACCACCGTCACCTCATGGCTGGCTTCGCTGAACCTGTCGAAGAACGCCAAGCGCGCCGCTTACGCGCACATCGCCTTCAACTTCATCGGCGTGGCAGTGATGTTTCCGCTGTTCTTCCTGTCCATGGACATCCTGCAAGGCGCCATGGGCCTGTTCGGCATGGACGTCACCCGCTCGGAAATGGTCGACGGCAAGGAAAGCTTCCCGCTGGTGCCCGTGGCAGTGGGGCTCTATTCAATCGGCTTCAATATCTTCAACACGGCGCTGATGTTTCCCTTCATCGGCGTGTTCGACCGCGTCCTGTCGCGCATCGGCGCCAGCCGCAGCGACGAGGAGGACTATGCCGTGCCGCGCTATCTCGACCGCGCCGCGCTGGCCAGCGTGAACACCGGTGTCGCGGCGGTCAGCCAGGAACTGACCCGCCATGGCCAAGGCATGGGTTTGCTGCTGGATGCGGCGCGTGGCCAGTCCCAGGCGCTGAAGAACGCCACGGAACATGAGCACGCGCTGGACACCCTCAGCCAGGAGATCCGCGGCTACACCGCGCAGATGTTCAAGAACGATCTGACTGCGCGCCAGACCAACCTGCTGGCCAGCCTCATCGAGGAAGAGGATTTCAGCGCGAGCCTGACCCGAACCCTGTCGCAGATCACCCGCCGCATCGAGCGTCAGGTGTTCAGCGCCAACGCGCGCAAGATCATCGACGCCATCCTCGATATCGTCGAGCCGGCAGTGCGCAAGGGGCCGCAAGGGGTCTACCTGCCGAATGCCCACGCCAAGGACTTGCTGGCCTTGCGCGAACGTTGCCTGCAGGGCGAACAGAAGCTTGGCTGGGATGAACGCGGCGCGATTCTGGCATTGCTGGGCAGCGCCGAGCGCGCGCTCAATCTGGTCCAGCGCATCGCTGAGGAACGCCTGTCGGTGTCGCGTGAACTGGACCAGGGCGAACCAGCCACGGCGGCCGACCATGCCCCGGCAGGGGTGTTGGCCAAGCCGCTGTAACCGACCTGGGGGCTAGCGCGCAGCGGCCGCTGGCGAAGCGTGATACCAGGGTCGCAGCAGGCTGAGCAGGCCCAGCAGCGCCATGCCTGCGCCCACCCAAAGGGGCGCTCGCAGGCCCAGCCCGGCATCGATCACCGCGCCGCCGGCCCAGCTGCCCAGTGCCAGCCCGGCAGTGATGACCGAGGTGTGCAGGGTATTGACCAGTGCGCCGGGCTCGGCGGCTTTCATCACCCGCGCGACCATGGCCGGATTCAATGCCACCCCGGTCAGGCCGACGGTGAGGAAGCAGCCCAGGTTCAGCCAGAACACCTGGCCGGCCAGGGCGAATCCGCCCAGGGCCATTACCAGCAGCGCCAGGCCCCAACCCAGCGCCGCGTAGGTGTGCCGATCGGCGATGCGCCCTACCACCATGTTGCCGAGCACGTTGGCCACGCCGTACAGCGCCAGCAACGGCGCCACCTGGGCGGGCGCCACACCGACTTCCTCGATGAGGATCGGCGTGCAATAGCTGAAGGCGGCGAAGGTGGCGCCGATGATCAGTCCGCTGGTTACATAGGCACCCCACAGGCTGCGATTCTTCAGGCTGATCCACTGGCTGCCCAGCGACGGCTCGTCTCCAGCCTCGGCGCGAGGCAGGCGGGTGGCAACCAGCACCGTGCACAGCGAGGCCAGCGCCACTACCAACCAGGCACTGGCACGCCAGCCATAGTGATGTTCGACCCAGGCGGTCGCCGGCACGCCGGCCACCGGCGACAGCATTAGCCCGGCCAGCACCACCGAAATGGCCCGGCCGCGGTCCTGCAGGCTGACCAACCCCGCGCACAGGGTCATGCACAGGCCGATGCAGGCCGCGCTGGAAACCCCCATGACGATCCGGGCCAGTGCCAGCACCGTATAGGTGGGCGCCGCCGCGGCCAAGGCGCCAGCCAGCACATACACCGCCAGCAGCCCGACCAGGGCGCGCTGATTGCTGATCCCGCGCGACAGCAGCAGAACCGTGACCGGCGGTCCGCCCAAGGCCATGCCCAGCGCATACAGGGCGATCAGGTTGCCGACCTGGGCCAGGCTCACGGAAAACGCCGAGGCCAGGGCAGGCATCATGCCCGCCACCATGAACTCGGCAGTCACCAGCGAGAAAATCGTCAAACCCAACAGGTAGACGGTTGGCGGAAGCTTGGAACGGGTGGTCATGGGCATCTCGGACAAAAATGAAGCTGGCTACCCTAGGGATTCTTGAACGAATGGTCAAATAACCATTGGCGCTGTACTCATGCCCGGCGACGGTCGGCGCCGACGCTTGCATCGCGCGAGCGGCGCGGCGATGCTCACAGACTTTTCCAACCGAGAGCGCTGTCATGCCCTGCGTAACGCAAAGCCCTGCCGAACTGGCCATGGATGAAACCTTTTGGAAGGACGTTGCAGCGCGCTACCCGCGCGACGATGGGCCAATCAACCTCGATGGCGGCTATTTCGGGCGCATGAGCGAGGGCGTGGTACAGGCCTATGAAGATGCGATCAGGCAGGTAAACCGCGGCAACTCGGTGCAGGTCCGTGAGCATTTCGACAAGCACCAGGCCGAAGCCATCCGCCAGCAACTCGCCGAGCTGATGGGGGTACCCGCCGACGAGCTGGCTTTCGCCCGCAGCGCGTCGGAAGCCCTCTATTCCCTGATCCGCAATTACCAGCGTCTGCAGCCGGGCGACCAGGTGCTGATCAGCGACCTGGACTACGGCTCGGTACAGGGCGCTTTCGACTGGCTGCAGCAGGCGCGCGGGGTCGAGCTGGTCACCCTGGTCCATGCCCACCCTGCAACCCACGACGGCCTGCTGCACAGCTACCGCGAGGCGTTCGCCACCCACCCACGGCTCAAGCTCATGGCGTTGACCCACGTCACTCATCGCACCGGCCTGGTCATGCCGGTCAAAACCATCGCCACCGAAGCCCGGGCGCATGGGATCGACGTGATTCTCGACGGCGCACACTCACTGGGCCAGATGGAGGTCGATCTGGCCGACATGGGCGTGGAAATGGCCGGCTTCAATTTGCAGAAATGGATCGGCGCGCCGCTCAGCCTCGGGGTCATTCACGTACGCCGCGAGCGCCTGGTTGATTTCGCGCCGGACATGGGCAACCCCAGCTACCCGGCCGACGACATACGCTGCCTCACACCCTATGGCACGCCCAATGTGCCCGCGCTGATGAGCCTGCCGACCGTGTTTGCCGAACATGAGGCGCTCGGCGGCTGGCAGGTGAAAGGTGCACGCCTGCGCTACCTGCGCGACCTCTGGTTGCCGGCGGCACGTGCGCTGCCCGGCATTGAAGTGCTCACGCCGGACGATCCGCGCCTGGCGTGCGGCATCGCCTCGTTCCGCTTTCGCGACGTCGAGGACCAACAAGGCAAGATCGACCAGTTGCTGGCGCAGTTCAATATCTTCACGGTGGCCCGCGCTGGCTCGGCGTGCGGGCCCTGCATACGGGTGACGCCAGGCATCAACACCACGCCGGCCGACATGCATGCCTTGGCGAGCGCCTTGGCGCTGATGAGCGAGTAAGTGAACGCGGTTGCAATAGAAGATCTGCGCGGCGGGTGCCGCGCAGATCCAGATCATCCAAGGGCAGGGCGCCCCCAGGCCGGCCTCAACGGTTGGGGGTGACCCGCCAGATGGTGTTGGCCAGGTCGTCGGCGATGATCAGCGCACCGCGCGGATCGACCGTTACACCGACAGGGCGGCCGCGGGTCTTGCCGTCGTCGCCGCGGAAGCCGGTAGCGAAGTCGATCGGCTCGCCGGCGGGTTTGTCACCGGCGAACGGCACGAAGATCACCTTGTAGCCCACGGGATTGTCGCGGTTCCAGCTGCCGTGCTCACCGACGAATGCACCCTGAGCAAATTTCTCGCCCATGGCCGGGATCGAGAAGTCCACACCCAGTGCAGCCACGTGGGAGCCCAGGCTGTAGTCGGGCTTGACCGCAGCGGCGACTTTCGCCGGGTTTTGCGGCTGAGCGCGGGAATCGACGTTCTGGCCCCAGTAGCTGTACGGCCAGCCATAGAACTGGCCTTCACGTACCGAACTCAGGTAGTCGGGCACCAGGTCCGGGCCCAGTTCGTCACGCTCGTTGACCACCGCCCACAACTGGCCGGTCCCCGGCTGAATGGTCAGCGCCGTCGGGTTGCGTATACCGGTCGCGTAGGGCTTGTGCGCACCGGTCTGCGCATCGATCTGCCAGACCATGGCGCGGTCGATCTCGACCTCCATGCCGCGTTCGGTCACGTTGCTGTTGGAGCCGATGCCGACGTACAGGTAGCGCGCGTCGTCACTGATGGCCAGCGACTTGGTCCAGTGGTGGTTGATCGCCGACGGCAGGTCGGCCAGTTTGGTCGGTGCCGCGCTGGCTTTGGTCTGCCCGTCGGTGTAGTCGAAGCGCACCAGGGCATCCTGGTTGGCCACGTACAGTTTGCCGTTGGCATAGGCCAGGCCGTAGGGCGCGTTGAGGTTTTCCGCGAACACCGTTTTCAGCTCATAGGTGCCGTCGCCATCGGCGTCGCGCAGCAGGGTCAGGCGGTTGCCGCCTTTGACCTGGGTATTGCCCTGGGCCTTGATATAGCTGGCGATCACATCCTTGGGCTTGAGCTTGGCGGCGCTGCCACCGCGACCCTCGGCCACCAGGATGTCGCCGTTGGGCAAGACCAGGGTCTGCCGCGGGATGGCCAGGTCGGTGGCGATCGCGCTGATGGTATAGCCTTGCGGCACGGTCGGCTTGCTGTCCCCCCACGCCACCGGCTCGGCGATCTTCATGCTCGGCAGCAGGCCGCGCTGCGCTTCCGGCAACTTCGGGTCGGGCCCGCGTGCCTGGGTGCTGTCGGCTTCGCTGCCGCAGCCGGCGAGCAGCAGCGCCACGCTCAAGGCCGTCAATGCGCCTGAATATTTCATCGAACACCTCCCGAACGCAGATTGCTCAAACCGACCCATGCCGCTACCAGCGACAGTACGGTCACCACCACCGACATGACCAACCCGGTCGGCATCACCGCCCAGGCATCCTTGGCATGCTCGAAGGCGTTCACCAGCCCCAGCACCCACGTGACCAGCAACAGCAGAAAATACAGCACCGCACGTCCGCCCTTGTGCTCGGCACGGACCAGATTGATCAAGGCGAAGACCAGCGCCAGTCCGCAGAACACCAAACCCCCGGCGATGAGCCAGGCAGCGAAGTTGCTCCATTGGATCTGGTAGCTTTGGTAGTAGGCGATATCACTGAGCAGGGCGCCGAGAAACAGCGGCACGGTGCCGGCCAGAAAAATCGCATGCAGCGGGCCTGGCCTGTGTCGATAGGCGAGTTGGGTAGAAGTGGTCACGATTGTTCCTCATCGTTGGACAACATCGGCACGGGTGTACCGGCTCGTCAGGGGCGCAGGGTGCGCATAGCAAGGGATCGCCGACGCCAACTGTTAGTTCACCAGGCTTCGTGTCGAAATATTTTACGCGGCGCATGCGCAGCCCAGCGCAATGGCCCGAGCCAGACGCCACCGGCCGTCGGCCGTCGGCCGCCGCGATCTTCATTCAAGCAATCGCCTCGAGTGGCCGATACAACGCCAGCCCATGCTTTCGCAGGGTTTCCCTTCTCGAGGTCTGTCATGTTCAAAACGTCTCTGCGCGCACAGGTCCTGGCGCTGCTGGCCAGTGGGTTGCTGATCCTGCTGCTGATTGCCCTGGGCAGCTTCAAGTTTCTGGCGGCCAGCCTGGATGACTACACGGCGCTGGTGGCGGGCCCCCTGCGTGCCACTGAACTGGTGGACCGGGCCAACGTCCAGTTCAAGACCCAGGTGCAGGAGTGGAAGAACGTGCTGCTGCGCGGGAAGGATGCCAAGGCGGCGGACAAGTATTGGGCGCAGTTCGAGGAGCAGGAGCGCGCGGTGGCGGCGACCTTGCAAGCGCTCGGCGAGCTGCCGGGGGTGCCCGCGGGCATCAGCCAGAATGCGCAACGCCTGCGCGCCGAACACGCAGTGCTGGGTGCGGCCTATCGCAAGGGGCACGACGCCTTCCTGGCCAGCGGCGCCGATGCTGCCAGCGGTGACCGCGCCGTGGCAGGCGTCGACCGCGCCACCAGCGAGCAGCTCAATGCCCTGGTCAGCGAACTGCGTACACTCGCCGACGAACAATCGCTGCTGATCAACCACCGAGGCCACCAGGCGATCATCTGGGGCATCGCCATCATGCTGGTGTCGGGCCTGTTGATCACGGCCCTGAGCCTGTGGCTGGTCAACCGCAACCTGGTCACCCCGGTACGCGATCTGATCGACTACGTGGCGCGTCTGAGCCAGGGCCATCTGGCCGAGCGCGTGGTCAGCCATCGTCGTGACGAGCTGGGTCGCCTGGCCGTGGCCGCGAACACCCTGCGTGATTTCCTCGTCGACACCTTCACCCGCCTGCAGCGCAGCACGGCCAATCTGGACCAGGCCAGCGGCGAGCTCAACACCATCGCTGCAGTCATGCTGCAAGGCACCAGCGAGCAGTTCGAACGCACCGACCAGGTGGCCACGGCGATGCAGGAAATGTCTGCGACCGCCCAGGAAGTCGCACGCCACGCCGCTGGCGCAGCCACTGCGGCGGATGACGCCGACCGCGAAGCCCAGGACGGCGAGCAGGCGATGCAAGCCACCATCCATACCATCACCCGCATGCGCGGTGAAATTGCCGTGACCGGCGATGTCATTCGTCAGTTGCGCGACGACAGTGGCCGCATCGGCAAGGTATTGGAAGTCATCCGCGGCATTGCCGACCAGACCAATCTGCTCGCGCTCAACGCCGCCATCGAAGCCGCGCGCGCGGGCGATGCCGGCCGCGGGTTTGCCGTTGTGGCCGACGAAGTGCGTACCCTGGCGCAGCGCACCGCCGCCTCCACCCAGGAAATCCACCAGATCATCGACACCGTGCAGACCGGCGCGGTGAACGCCGTGCAGGCCATCGAAAGCGGGCAGAAGCGCAGCGACGAGGGCGCCGAGCAAGTGGTGGCGGCGGGTCAGACCCTGACCCGCATCACCCAGACCATCGAGTCGATCAGGGACATGAACCGGCAGATTGCCACCGCTGCCGAGGAACAGAACGCGGTGGTCGAAGACATCGCGCAGAATCTGGTTGAAATCACCGCCATCGCCACCACCAACCAGGGCAGCGTCGAGCGCACCCAGGCTGCCAGCAGCCACCTGCATCAATTGTCGGCGGAACTGGCTCAGGTCACCGCGCGCATCAAGGCGGCTTGAGCGAGCGCCCCGCCGCCAGCTGGCGCTACTTGCCCTTGGGCAGCAGCCGCGCCAGCTTGCGCATCTCCACTTCGGCCTTGGCCAGCTCCGTAGCCGACGCCTCTTCCCAGACCCGCTGCAGCGGCTGCAGGTCGGGCTCGACCTTGACCTTGATGCACCACTGGTGATGGTCGTGCCACGAGCCCAGTGCCGACTGCACCGCCTTGAGGGATTTCTCCGCCTTGGGCGACAGCGGCGACAGGTCTCCGAATGCCTGGATCAGGTAGCGCGTGCGCTTGACCAGGATCCGCAGTTCGTGGCGGTCGAACTCGGCATCCTTCAAGGCGTGCCGCAGCTTGCGCACGTGCTTGTCGAGGGTCTTGATCACGAGCTTTTCGAACGCTCGCGAGTGGCTGCCCAGTTCGCTGGCGCGGAACGCGGCCGACCAGGTGTCCAGCGCACTGAACAGGGCGTTCAGGCTCGAATGGTCGACGATCACCCGATGCTCGCCTGCAAGCCGCGCGCGACGTTTGTCGGCCGCGCCGTGCAAGCCACGCCGCTCCAGCTCCTGCACCATGACTTCCAGATCGCGGGTGGGCGTGGTGAAGCGGCCCACGTTCTTGGCTGCACTCAGCAGCGGTTGCAGCGCCGGCAGCGCACGAACCGGTATCAACAGGCTGCGAATGCGCCGTACGGCAATGCGCAGATCGTGCAGCGCCTCTTCGTCGGTCGCTGCCTGCAGACGTACCCGCGCATGAAAGAGCGCCACTTCCAGTGCGATGATCTCCTTCACATAGCTGTCGACAAATGCCATCGAATCCTCCAATAGATAGTCACGCAGCGTCGTCGCGAACGCCTGTTCAGTGATAGACCGGAAGGCTTGGACGACGTTGCCCAAGTGCACGGATGAATATGTTTGCAAATACATCAACCGCAAACGGGTGACTGATTTTCCTGTCCGCTAAACCTCGAGAGCCCAGTGCGGTCACACCTACACTTTCCACCGCAGGCAAGCGCTGCACGTCCCACCAGGAGCTTTTCGATGACTGTGAAGTCAGACCCCGTCAAACCCTCGACCCTTAATCCACCGGTATTCTGGATATCGGCCATCTTGCTGTTGCTGCTGGTGCTGTTCGCCAGCCTGATGCCGCGGCAGGCGCAGACCTTCTTTGCCGTGGTGCAAGACTGGATCTTCACCAACGTCAGCTGGTTCTACATCCTGGCCGTGGCGATCATCCTGGGCACCGTGGTGTTCCTGGGCGTGAGTCGCTACGGCGACATCAAGCTGGGCCCGGACCACAGCACCCCGGACTACAGCAGCATGACCTGGTTTGCCATGCTCTTTTCGGCAGGCATGGGCATCGGCCTGATGTTCTTCGGCGTCGCCGAGCCGGTCATGCATTTCCTCAATCCGCCCTACGGGGAGGGTGCCACGGTCGCTGCGGCGGGCGAGGCGATGAAAATCACCTTCTTCCATTGGGGACTGCACGCCTGGGCCATCTACGCCATCGTCGCCTTGATCCTGGCCTATTTCAGCTTTCGCCACGGCCTGCCGCTGACGCTGCGTTCAGCACTCTATCCGCTGATCGGCGAGCGCATCTAC
Organism: Pseudomonas sp. CFBP 13710; assembly: GCF_014842235.1. NCBI lineage: Bacteria > Pseudomonadati > Pseudomonadota > Gammaproteobacteria > Pseudomonadales > Pseudomonadaceae > Pseudomonas > Pseudomonas sp. CFBP 13710. The sequence continues at coordinate 16,074 of NZ_JACYVJ010000006.1, forward strand.
GGCCCCATCGGGCATGCTGTGGACATCTTCGCCATCATCGGTACGGTGCTGGGTGTCGCCACTTCGCTGGGCTTCGGCGTGGCGCAGATCAACACCGGCCTCAACGCGCTGTTCGGCGTGCCGGTGTCGATCCCGATCCAGATCGCGCTGATCATCGGCACCACGGCGCTGGCCACTCTTTCGGTGGTGTCCGGGCTGGACAAGGGCATCCGCCGGTTGTCCGAGCTCAACCTCGGGCTGGCTGTGCTGTTGATGGCCATGGTGATGATTCTCGGCCCCACCGTGCTGATCCTGCAGACCTTCGTGCAGAACACCGGCGGGTACCTGAGCGAAATCGTCAGCCGCACGCTCAACCTCAATGCCTACCAGCCCACCGACTGGATCGGCGGCTGGACCCTGTTCTACTGGGGCTGGTGGCTGGCCTGGTCGCCGTTCGTGGGGCTGTTCATCGCGCGCATCTCGCGCGGCCGCACCATTCGTGAATTCGTCACCGGCGTGCTGCTGGTGCCTACCGCGTTCACCCTGCTGTGGATGACCGTGTTCGGCAACACCGCGATCCACATGATCCTCGAGCAGGGCATGGTGGACCTGGGCATTGCCGTGGACAAGGACACCTCCCTGGCACTGTTCGCGTTTCTCCAGCACTTCCCGTTTTCCGGGGTGATCAGCGCGCTGGCGATCATCATGGTGGTGGTGTTCTTCGTGACGTCCGCCGACTCCGGCGCCATGGTGGTCGACATGCTTGCGTCCGGCGGTTCGGAAAACACCCCCGTGCGCCAGCGCATCTTCTGGGCCTCGAGCATGGGCCTGGTGGCGATCGCGCTGCTGCTGGCCGACGGCCTCAAGGCCTTGCAGACCGCAACCATCGCCAGCGCGCTGCCCTTTACCCTGGCTTTGCTGCTGAGCATGCGCGGCCTGCTCAAGGCGCTCAAGCTCGACGCCACCAAGCGTGACCTGCGTCACCAGGCGCTGGCTATCTCGCCAAGCACGCCGCGTACCGGCGGCACCTGGCAGCGCCGCCTGCGTACCCTGGCGATGTTTCCGCGGCGTGCCCACGTGGTTCGTTTCATCGAGGACGTGGCACGTCCGGCGTGCCTTGGCGTTGCCGAGGAATGGCGCCTGCAGGGTTACGACTGCACCGTGGAAGATGGCGAGGAGGGCGGCGTGCGCCTGAGCGTCGGTCCTACCGACACCGCTTTCATCTACGAGATCAGGCCCCATGCCTATGCCACACCCAGCTTCGTCATGAGCGGGCCGCCGGGCGAAGAGCGCAAGTACTTCCGCGCCGAAGTGCATCTGCGCGAGGGTGGCCAGGATCACGACGTGATGGGCTGGTCTCGCGACGAGGTGATCGGCGACATTCTCGACCACTACGAGCGGCACATGCACTTCCTGCACCTGGTGGGTTGAGCTTCACGCCGTTTCAATTTGCAATGGCCGGGCGGTAACATGCCGGCCATTGCCATCCCTCATTTCAGGAGCCTCCCATGGCCCATTCCGACATCACGTTCCTGCCAGACCCCGACCCCGAGTCGATTTCCTCGGACGTTGCAGGCTTCGGCGGCCTGCTGGTGACTACCCAGATCCCGACCCGCGCCGACGGCAGCTTGGAGCTGGGCAGCATCACCGTGCAGAGCGAATGCACGCTGCAGGCGCTGAAGGTGGCGCTGGAGGCGGCGGGCAGTTCGCTCGATCGCGTCCTGCACCTGACCATCTACCTGACCGACATGGCCGATCGTCCCGCGTTCAACGAGGTCTACCAGCGCTTTTTCGCCAAGCCCTGGCCGGTGCGTGCGGCGGTGGGCATCACCGCGCTCGCTGCCACAGGCATGCGCGTGGAAGTCACCGCCATGGCAGCCAAGGGCTGATCGTGCAGGAGAGCAGCATGATCGAAGTCACCGAGGTTTCCATCGCGCAACTGCGCGCCGCGCTGGAAAGCGGCCAGACCACCGCTGTCGAGCTGGTCCAGGCCTATCTGCAGCGCATCGCTGCCTACGACGGCGCCGACACGCCCACCGCGCTGAACGCGCTGGTGGTGCCGAACCCCACGGCGCTGGCCGAAGCCCGCGCAGCCGATGCGCGCCGCGCCAGTGGCCAGCCACTGGGGCCGCTCGATGGCATCCCCTACACGGCCAAGGACAGCTACCTGGTCAAGGGCCTAACCGCCGCTTCCGGCAGCCCGGCCTTCGCCAGGCTGGTGGCGCAGCGCGATGCGTTCACCGTCGAGCGCCTGCGCGCTGCCGGGGCGATCTGCCTGGGCAAGACCAACATGCCGCCGATGGCCAATGGGGGCATGCAGCGCGGTGTCTATGGACGCGCCGAAAGCCCGTACAACGCCGACTTTCTCACGGCGCCTTTCGCGTCCGGCTCGTCGAATGGCGCCGGCACCGCGACCGCCGCCAGTTTCGCGGCCTTCGGCCTGGCCGAGGAAACCTGGTCCAGCGGGCGCGGTCCGGCGTCCAACAATGGTCTGTGCGCCTACACACCCTCGCGCGGGATCATCTCGGTGCGCGGCAACTGGCCACTGACGCCGACCATGGACGTGGTTGTGCCATTTGCTCGCACCATGGCCGATCTGCTGGAAATCCTCGACGTGGTGGTCGCCGACGACCCCGACACCCGGGGCGACCTGTGGCGCCTGCAACCCTGGGTGCCGATACCCCAGGTCGCCAGCGTGCGCCCGGCGTCCTACTTGGAGCTGGCCGCGCCCGCCGAGGCACTGGCGGGCAAGCGTTTCGGCGTTCCGCGCATGTACATCAATGCCGACCCGCTGGCGGGCACGGCGGAGCAACCGGGCATCGGCGGCCCGACCGGGCAGCGCATCCACACCCGTGCCTCGGTGATCGAACTGTGGCAGCAGGCACGGCGCGCCCTCGAGGCTGCCGGCGCCGAAGTCGTGGAAGTGGACTTCCCTCTGGTGTCCAATTGCGAAGGCGACCGACCGGGTGCGCCAACCGTGTTCAACCGCGGCATCGTCGACCCGGCGTTCCTTCACCATGAGCTGTGGGACCTGACCGCCTGGGCGTTCGACGATTTCCTGCGCGCCAATGGCGACCCGGCGCTCAACCGTCTGGTGGACGTCGATGGGCCGCTGATCTTTCCGCACGACCCCGGCACGCTGCCCAACCGCGAAGGCGACCTGGCCGCCGGTATGGACGAGTACGTGAAGATGGCCGAGCGGGGCATCACCCCGTGGGACCGGATCGACACCCTCGCCGACGGCCTGCGTGCACTGGAACACACCCGCAAGATCGACCTGGAAGACTGGTTGCAGGCACTGCAGCTGGATGCCGTGGTGTTCCCAACCGTCGCCGATGTGGCGCCGGCCAATGCCGACGTCGACCCGGCCGCGGCGGACATTGCCTGGAGCAATGGTGTGTGGGTGGCCAACGGCAATCTGGCGATCCGCCATTTGGGCGTGCCGACCGTGACCGTGCCGATGGGCCTGATGGCCGATATCGGCATGCCGGTGGGTCTCACGTTCGCCGGCCGCGCCTACGACGACACGCAACTGCTGCGGTTCGCCGCGGCCTTCGAAGACACGGGCAACCGCCGGGCGATTCCACCGCGCACGCCACCCTTGCAGCGCTGAGCGTACGGCTGACACCCGGGCGTCATGGCGCTCCGGTGTCAGCCGCCGCGCTGGCCATCGGTGCGGTCCATGAGCTCATTCCAGATGTACATGACGGCGTAGGCACGCCATGGCCGCCAGTCTTCGCTGCGCAGCCGTTGATGACCGGGCTTGAGCAGCTCGGGGTGTGCGCGCGTGATCTCCTGCATGATCACCAGATCGCTGCCCGGCCAGGCGTCGGCGTCGCGCCAGGCACGCATCGCCACATATTCGACCGTCCACGGGCCAATGCCCGGCAGTGCCAGCAGGCCTTGGCGCAGGGGCGTCAGGTCGGTACGTGTGTGTTCATCGACGAACGCTTCGATCTGTACCTGATTGCAAGCCACTGCAGCGGCGAAGTTCTGCAGCGCGGCCACGCGCTTGCCGGGCATGCCGATGCGGTCGAGGTTGACCTCGGCCAAGGCAGCGGGAGTGGGAAACTGCCACGCGACTTGTGGGTGCTGTGGCAGCGCCACCGGCCGCCCGGCCCGCTCGGCCAGACGCCCGGCAATGGTGGTGGCCGCCTTGACGCTGACCTGCTGGCCGACGATGGTGCGCACGATCAGCTCGAAGGTCGACCAGGTGCCAGGCACGCGCAGTCCCGGCGTCTGCAGCAGCAGGCGACCAAGCCAGGGGTCGCTGTCCAGCGCCGCGTGCAACCGCTGCGGGTCAAGATCCAGATCGAACATGCGCCGCAGGCGTGGCACCAGCGCGGCCAGGTGAACGCTGGCCGGTCCATCGATGCGCGCGATCAGGCAGTCACGGGTCGGGTCCTGGCGGACACTTAGCAGGCCTTCGTCACCCTGCCATTCGACGGTACGCAGGTAGACGCCGTCGATGACGGTCTCGACCAAGGCGCTGGAGCGTCCGCCGTAGAACCTGAGCAGGCGCTGCCAGTCGAAAGGCGGCTGATAGAACAGCTCGATGTCGGTACTGAGTGAGGGCATGGTGAAAAACTCCTTGCCGGTTCAGACCGTGCATCCCGCCACTTTGCTGCATCCACAGCCGACGCGGCTCGCGCCGCTGCTACATCCAATCCCCGCCGACCTGTAGCAGCGGCGCAAGCCGCGTCTGGCCTCACCGTGTTCATCCAGACACGCCGCCTTGCCCGCCGACGCGGCTCGCGCCGCTGCTACATCCAATCCCCGCCCACCTGTAGCAGCGGCGCAAGCCGCGTCTGGCCTCACCGTGTTCATCCAGACACACCGCCTTGCCCACCGACGCGGCTCGCGCCGCTGCTACATCCAATTCCCGCCGACCTGTAGCAGCGGCGCAAGCCGCGTCTGGCCTCACCGTGTTCATCCAGACACGCCGCCTTGCCCGCCGACGCGGCTCGCGCCGCTGCTACATTCGATCGCCGTTGAGGCTGCATACCGCATTCCTCTGTAGCAGCGGCGCAAGCCGCGTCCGGCCTTACCGCGTTCATCCAGACACACCGCCTTGCCCGCCGACGCGGCTCGCGCCGCTGCTACAGACATGTGGTTACCTGGCTGCTGCGGGGCGCTTGATCATCAGCAGGGCTACGATCAGCGCCAGCACCGCCACGCCGGTGGCCAGCAGGCCGAGGGATTCCAGGCCAAATTGACGAATGCCCAGGCCACCGAAAATAGCGCCCAGACCAATGCCGGCATTGGCCGCCGAGATGTTCAGCGACGCCGCCAGGGCCTGGGCCTTCGCGCCAGCCTGCATCACGCGCACCTGGCAGATCGGAAACAGCGCCGTATAGGCGATGCCCCAGGCAATCAGTGCCGCGATCAACCAGGCGCGCTGCTCGGCCAGCGCCACCGCAGCGGTCATGCCTGCGCCCAGCACCAGCAGAAACACCACCATCGCCCCCAGCGGGCGTCGGTCGACCATGCTGCCACCCAAGTGGTTACCCAGCATGCCGACTGCGCCGAAGCCCATCAGCCACCAACCGACCTGACCTGCCGGCACACTACCCAACCGCTCGAGGATGTCGGCCAGGTAGGTATAGGCGGTGAACATGGCGGTAAAGGTCAGCACCGACAACAGCACGTGGGCCAGGAAGCGCGGCTGACGCAGGATCGCGGTCTGCTTCTCGCCGACCGCGGCGGCGGGCGAGCCAGGCAGTTTCGGCATCACCAGATGCATCAACACGCCAATCAGCAACGACACCGCGGCCAACACCCAAAAGCTCCCGCGCCAGCCGATCAGGTCGGCGGCCACGGTGCCCAGCGGAACGCCGAACACCAACGCTGCGGAAATGCCCAGGTACACCTTGGCCACGGCCTTTCCGGATTGTCCGGGCGCAGCCAGTTGGCCGGCGGTTTCACTGGCCGTGCCCCAGAATACCGGTAGCGCCAGGGCAGGGATGAAGCGAGCGATGGCCAGCACCCAGATATTGGTGGACACCGCCGCCAGCACATTGGACGCCGCGAACACCAGCAGAATCAGGGTGAACAGTTTCTTGCGCTCGACGTGCGCCAGGCGCGCCGTCAGATACGGTCCGAACAGCATCACGGTGAATGCGAACAGGGTCACCACCTGACCGGCCAGGGCAATGGAAATGTCCAGGTCCCGCGCCAGGCTCGGCAACAAACCGACGATCAGGAACTCGGTGGTCACGATGATGAAGGCCGCTACGGCCATGATCAGGATCTGCACGCCGGAAGCGCTGCTGCTCGAGGCAGACGGCGCGGCGTCGGCCATGTGGGAAGAAGACATCGAACTTAACTCCGGAAAGATTTTGTAATAGCCTATTGGGGAAGTCCTGGAAAATCCCGGCCATTAATTACCTTGTGAATTGAACTGAATTCACCAATCGGAGATGCGATGTTTTCCTCGGAGCGCCTCAAGGGTATCGACGTCTTCGTCAGCGTCGCCGACCTGGGCAGTTTCACCGCCGCCGCCGAACGCCTGAACCTCAGCAACTCGGCGGTCAGCAAAGGCGTTGCGCGCCTGGAAGCGCGGCTCGGCGTACGGCTGTTCCAGCGCACCACCCGACGCCTGGCGCTGACCGAGGCAGGGCAGACGTTCTACCGCACCTGCACCAGCGTGCTCGCCGACCTCGAAGAGGTTGAACTGGCCATGAGCGCCGAGCAGCGCGAACCCCATGGCCGCCTGCGCATCGACCTGCCTGCGTCCTACGGCCGATTGCACGTGCTGCCCCTGATTCTCGAGTTCGCTGCGCGGCATCCGCGGCTGCAGCCTCACGTGTCGTTCTCGGACCGCTTCGTCGACCCTGTCCAGGAAGGCATCGACATCGTCGTGCGCATCGGGGGTTCCGATGCCTGGCCGAGCAACGTCGGGCGACGCTTCCTGGGGCGTCAGCGACTGGTATTCTGCGCAGCACCCGCCTACCTGCACGAGCACGGTACGCCACAGGGCGAGCGTGAGCTGGAACAGCATCGCTGCGTTGGCTATGGGCAGACCGATGGCACGGTCTATCCGTGGTACTTCAAGGGCCGCCAGGCCGGCGACATGGAGCGACGGACCATTCATCCGCACGTGGCCGTTGGCGACGGCGAAGGGCAGGTAATGGCCGTGCTTGCCGGGCAGGGCATCGCCCAGCTGCCGACCTGGCTGATCCAGCGGCATCTGGACAGCGGCGCGCTGGTCGAAGTGCTCGCGCCATTGGCCACCGACGGCCTGGCAATGAACCTGGTGTGGCTGAAAAGCCGTGAAGCCCTGCCCAAGGTGCATGCTCTGCTGGAATTCCTCACCGCGCGACTGACCCCGGCCGGCTCGGTTCCCTAGCGGTCTATGGCCGGGGGCCGGGATTTCGCTTTACGCACTCGGTACACCGTTTAAAATGCCAGCATCCATTGGAGGCCTCCGCATGTCGTCATTCGCCCACATGATCGAAAACATCACCCCTGATATCTACGAAAGCCTCAAGCTGGCCGTCGAAATCGGCAAATGGTCCGACGGCCGCAAGCTGACCGCCGAGCAGAAAGAACTGACCCTGCAGGCCATCATCGCCTGGGAAATGAAGAACCTGCCCGAAGATCAGCGTACCGGCTACATGGGCCCGCAAGAGTGCGCCTCGAAGTCCGCGCCGATCGAAAACATCCTGTTCAAGTCGGATTCGATCCATTGACCTGCGATCTCTTTGCGCAAGACACCCTGCAAGAGCTCGGTCGCGGTGCGGCCAGCAAGATGTCCGCACAGCTCGAGGCGCCAGTGGTGCAATACCAGCTGCGTCTGGGCGATACGCAGATTGCCGTCAATCCCTTGATCGGCAGCAAGCTGCGCCTGGAGTTTCTCGGCGCCATCCACTGCGTGAACTGCGGGCGCAAGACCAAGACCAGTTTCAGCCAAGGCTACTGCTACCCCTGCATGACCAAGCTGGCCCAGTGCGACGTGTGCATCATGGCTCCGGAAAAATGCCACTACGACGCCGGTACCTGCCGCGATCCGGCCTGGGGCGAGCAGTTCTGCATGACCGATCATGTGGTCTATCTGGCCAACTCTTCAGGGGTCAAGGTCGGCATCACCCGGGCCAGCCAGTTGCCTACCCGCTGGCTCGACCAGGGCGCCAGCCAGGCACTGCCGATCATGCGCGTGGCGACCCGCCAGCAATCCGGGCTGGTCGAAGACCTGTTCCGCTCGCAGGTCGCGGACCGCACCAACTGGCGCGCGCTGCTCAAGGGTGACGCCCCGGCTGTGGACCTGGTGGCCATCCGCGAGCAACTGTTCGACAGCTGCGCGGCCGGTATCCACATGCTGCAGGATCGCTTCGGCCTGCAGGCGATCCAGGCCCTGAACGATGTGGACCCCATCGAGATCCGCTACCCGGTGCACACCTACCCGAGCAAGATCGCCAGCTTCAACCTGGACAAGAACCCCATCGCCGAAGGCACGTTGCTGGGCATCAAGGGTCAATACCTGATCTTCGACTCCGGCGTCATCAATATTCGCAAGTACACGGCTTACCAATTGGCCGTGCATCAGTAGAAGGGTTTTCGCATGCGTACCGAACAACCGAAAATGATCTACCTGAAAGACTATCAGGCGCCCGATTATCTGATCGACGAGACGCACCTGACCTTTGAGTTGTTCGACGATCACAGCCTGGTCCACGCGCAGTTGGTCATGCGCCGCAACCCGGCGCGTGGTGCCGGGCTGCCACCGCTGGTGCTCGACGGCGAGTTGATGGAGCTGCTCGGCGTCAAGCTCGACGACAGCGACCTGGGCGCCGCCGACTACCAGCTGACCGCCGACAGCCTGACCCTGCAGCCGCGCAGCGAGGCGTTCACCGTCGACACCAGCGTGCGCATCCACCCCGAAACCAACACCGCACTGGAAGGCCTGTACAAGTCCACCGGAATGTTCTGCACCCAGTGCGAAGCCGAAGGCTTCCGCAAGATCACCTACTACCTCGACCGTCCCGACGTGATGAGCCGCTTCACCACCACGTTGATCGCCGACCAGCAGCAGTACCCAATCCTGCTGTCCAACGGCAATCCGGTCGGCAACGGTCCCCAGGAAGATGGCCGGCACTGGGCCACCTGGGAAGACCCGTTCGTGAAACCGGCGTACCTGTTCGCGCTGGTGGCCGGTGACCTGTGGTGCGTGGAAGACAGCTTCACCACCGTCAGTGGTCGCGATGTGGCGCTGCGCATCTATGTCGAGCCGGAGAACATCGACAAGTGCGCTCACGCCATGACCAGCCTGAAGAAGTCCATGCGTTGGGACGAAGAAGCCTACGGCCGTGAGTACGACCTGGACATCTTCATGATCGTCGCGGTCAACGACTTCAACATGGGCGCCATGGAAAACAAGGGCCTGAACATCTTCAACTCCAGCGCCGTGCTGGCTCGCGCCGAAACCGCCACCGATGCCGCCCACCAGCGCGTCGAGGCGATCGTCGCCCACGAGTATTTCCACAACTGGTCGGGCAACCGGGTGACCTGCCGCGACTGGTTCCAGCTGTCGCTCAAGGAAGGCTTCACCGTCTACCGCGATGCAGGCTTCAGCGCCGACATGCATTCGCCGACCGTCAAGCGCATCCAGGACGTCGCCTACCTGCGCACCCACCAGTTCGCCGAAGATGCCGGCCCGATGGCCCACGCGGTGCGCCCCGACAGCTTCATTGAGATCTCCAACTTCTACACCTTGACCGTGTACGAGAAGGGCTCGGAAGTGGTCGGCATGCTGCACACCCTGTTGGGCGCCGAAGGCTTCCGCAAGGGCAGCGACCTGTACTTCGAGCGTCACGATGGCCAGGCCGTGACCTGCGACGACTTCATCAGTGCGATGGAAGACGCCAACGGTGTCGAGCTCGAGCAGTTCAAGCGCTGGTACAGCCAGGCGGGCACGCCGCGGCTGCAGGTCAGCGAACGCTACGATGCGCAGGCTCGCACCTACAGCCTGACCCTGCGCCAGAGCTGCCCCGAGACACCGGACAAGGTCGAGAAGCTGCCGTTCGTGATTCCCGTGGCGCTGGGCCTGCTTGACGCCAATGGCCAGGAGCTGCCATTGCGTTTGCGCGACGAGGCCGCGGCGGTCGGTACCAGCCGTGTGCTGGCGGTGACCGAGGCGGAGCAGACGTTCACTTTCGTCGACATCGCCGAGCAACCATTGCCGTCGCTGCTGCGCGGCTTCAGTGCGCCGGTCAAACTGATCTTCCCGTATACCCGTGACCAGTTGATGTTCCTCATGCAGCACGACAGCGACGGTTTCAACCGCTGGGATGCCGGCCAGCAGCTGTCGGTCCAGGTGCTGCAGGAAATGATCGGCCAGTACCAGCGCGGCGAGTCGTTGTCGATGGATCCACGCCTGCTCACGGCCCTGGCCAGCGTGCTGGAGACTCCGCAACTGGATCCGGCGATGGTTGCCGAGATGTTGTCGCTGCCCAGCGAGGCCTATCTGGCCGAGATCAGCGAAGTGGCCGATGTCGACGCGATCCATGCCGCTCGCGAATTCGCCCGCAAGCAGCTGGCCGACGGTCTGTTCGATGGGCTGTGGACGCGCTACCAGGCCAATCGCGAGGTCTCCAGGGCCACTGCGTACGTGGCCGAGAAAGAGCATTTCGCCCGCCGCGCGCTGCAGAACATCGCGTTGTCCTACCTGATGCTCAGCGGACGTCCCGAAGTGCTCGCCGCTACCCTCGAACAATATGATGCCTGCGACAACATGACCGAGCGCCTGACGGCCCTGGCAGTGTTGGTCAATTCGCCATTTGACGCGGAAAAGACCCGTGCATTGGAAGCGTTCGCCGAACACTTCAAGGACAACCCGTTGGTCATGGACCAGTGGTTCAGCGTGCAGGCGGCCAGTGGCTTGCCGGGCGGGCTGCAGCGGGTGAAGGCGCTGATGCAGCATCCGGCGTTCACCCTGAAGAACCCGAACAAGGTGCGTGCGCTGATCGGTGCCTTCGCGGGTCAGAACCTGATCAACTTCCATGCGGCCGATGGCTCGGGCTACCGTTTCCTGGCCGACTTGGTGATCGAGCTCAATGCCCTGAACCCGCAGATCGCCTCGCGGCAACTGTCGCCGCTGACCCGTTGGAGAAAGTACGACAGTGCGCGGCAGGCACTGATGAAAGCCGAGCTTGAACGGATTCTCGCCTCCGGCCCGCTGTCCAGCGACGTCTACGAAGTGGTCAGCAAAAGCCTGGCTTGATGGATCGATTGGTGGGGATTCTTCGCGGGCAGAGCCCGCTCCCACAATGAATGCGGGTACATCGTCTCATTGTGGGAGCGGGCACTGCCCGCGAAAAGGGCCCCGCAAATTGGCTGACGCACCGCAGCGCTCGGTTCGCGGCCACAGACCGCTCCTACAGGAGCGTTACAGGGTCAGGTGCTGACCTTCAGCCCCACCAACCCCAGGATGATCAGACCCACACTGACCATCCGCATCAGCGCCATCGACTCGCCAAACAGCACGATACCGGCAATTACCGTACCCACCGCACCGACCCCGGTCCAGATGGCATAGGCGGTGCCCAAGGGCAGCTCACGCATGGCCAGGCCGAGCAGGCCGAGGCTCGCCGCCATGGCGGCAACGGTCAACACGGTAGGAAGGGGGCGGGTAAAGCCGTCGGTGTACTTCAGGCCGATGGCCCAGCACACTTCGAACAGACCGGCGAAGAACAACAGTAACCAGGACATGGAAAAACCCTCATCGAAGATGGGGTCGTCCCCGTTTGCAGGAAAAGTGGCGCCGGGTCGTCCCGGCGCCGAACACCATGTTGCCCATCCTTGCTCGATGGATCAAGTGCGGCGGATCAAGATTCGGTCTTCAAAGCGCCCGGCTCGGTGCCTTCCATGCGCCGGAAATAGGTCGAGAGCAGTGCTCCGGAAATATTGTGCCAGACGCTGAACAAGGCGCTGGGCACCGCCGCCAGCGGCGAGAAGTGAGCACTGGCCAAGGCCGCGCCCAGTCCCGAGTTCTGCATCCCGACTTCCAGGGCCAATGACTTGCGCTGCGCCAGCGGCAGCTTGAACAGCTTGCCGGTGAAGTAGCCGAGCAGGAAACCGAAACTGTTGTGCAGAATCACCACCGCCATGATCAACAGGCCCGACTCGGCAATGCGTGCCTGGCTGGCCGCGACCACGGCGCAGACGATCAACACGATACTCACCACCGACACCAGCGGCAGCACATCGACCGCCAGCTGGACCCGCGCACCGAGCAGCTTCTGGGCAACGACGCCCAGAACGATCGGCAGCATGACCAGTTGCAGGATCGACCAGAACATTTCCATGAACGATACCGGCAGCCAGGCCGAAGCCAACAGCCAGATCAGGGCAGGGGTGAGCAGCGGGGCGAGCAGGGTGGTCACCGCCGCGATGGCCACCGACAGCGCCAGGTCGCCCTTGGCCAGCCAGGTCATCACGTTGGACGAGGTGCCGCTCGGGCAGCAACCGACCAGAATCACGCCGACGGCGATCTCCGGCGGCAGATGGAACACCTGGCACAACAGCCAGGCGACACCTGGCATGATCACGAAGTGCGCAACCACGCCCAGCGCCACGCGCCACGGATGACGCCCGACCTCGGCAAAATCGTCGAGCTTGAGGGTCAGGCCCATGCCGAACATCACCAGGCCCAGCAGCGGCACGATCAGCGGCTTGAGGCCGATGAACCATTCAGGCGCCAGAAACGCCAGTATGGCGAACAGCAGGACCCAGTAGGCAAAGGTATTGCCAACGAAGCGACTCAAAGCGGCCAAGGCGCGCATGGGGTAGTTCCTTCTTATATAGAATCATCATGTTGGTACCCGCAAACCCCTGTAGGAGCGGTCCGTGGCCGCGAAAGCCGCACCACGGTCTGCCTGACACACCGCAGCGCCCCTTCGCGGGCAGCGCTCGCTCCCACAGAAATCGCGCACCCCCTGTAGGAGCGGTCCGCGGCCGCGAAAGCCGCACCACGGTCTGCCTGACACATCGCAGCGCCCCTTCGCGGGCAGAGCCCACTCCCACAGAAATCGCGCGCCCCCTGTAGGAGCGGTCCGCGGCCGCGAAAGCCACACCACGGTCTGCCTGACTCACCGCAGAGCCCACTCCCACAGAAACCACACAACCCCTGTGGGAGCGGGCTCTGCCCGCGAAGGGCGCGCTGCCGGTCAAATCCCCTGGGGCAGCTCTTCGCCGCCCAGCGCCTCGAACAGCACTGGCAGGAATTCACCGAAGGTCAGCATCATCAAGGTAAAGCTGGCATCCAGCTGCCCCAGCGCTTCCTCGCCACCGTCCTGCTCGGCTTGATCCTGCAGCAATTCCTCGAACTTCAAACGCTTGACCACCATCTTGTCATCCAGCACGAATGACAGCTTGTCCTGCCACGCCAGTGACAACTGGGTAACCTGCTTGCCAGTGCTCAGGTGCAATTGGATCTCGTCGCTGGTCAAATCCTGGCGCTTGCAACGCACGATACCGCCATCTTCATGGGTGTCGCGCAGCTCGCACTCGTCCAGAACATGGAAGTCATCGGCCGCTTTCTGCGTCTTCACCCACTCGGTCATGGTCGCGGTCGGCGCCACCTTCACGGTCAGCGGGCGCACCGGCAACGAGCCGATCACTTCACGCAGGGTCGACAGCAGATCTTCGGCGCGTTTCGGGCTGGCCGAGTTGACCAGGATCAAGCCTTGCTTGGGCGCAATGGCGGCGAAGGTCGACGAGCGACGAATGAACGCGCGCGGCAGGAAGGCCTGGATGATCTCGTCCTTGATCTGGTCGCGTTCCTTCTTGTAGACCTTGCGCATCTGCTCGGCCTCGATCTCCTCGACCTTCTCCTTGACCGCGTCACGCACGACGCTGCCCGGCAGGATGCGCTCTTCCTTGCGTGCGGCGATCAGCATGAAATCCTGGCTGACATGCACGAACGGGGCGTCTTCACCTTTGCCGAACGGCGCCACGAAACCATAGGTGGTCAGTTCCTGGCTGGCACATGGGCGTGCCGGTTTAGTCGCCAGTGCGGTTTCCAAAGCCTCGGCGTCGAAGGGGATATCCTGGGTAAGACGGTAGACAAGCAGGTTTTTGAACCACATGGGGTGAAGCACTCCTCAACATTAGGCAGGCATTATTCTCCGTGTGCGAAGCCGACGCCATCCCTGTGCTAAGTGTTTGGAAGGCCTCGAAAATTTTTTTGAAAAAGTGCTTGCCAGAGTTTGGGTCGCTCCGTAGAATGCGCGCCACACCGAGAGACAAAGGGTGATTAGCTCAGCCGGGAGAGCATCTGCCTTACAAGCAGAGGGTCGGCGGTTCGATCCCGTCATCACCCACCAATCTCTCTCAGTGTTACGCGCAGCGGTAGTTCNTCGGGTCGCTTTTTTTTTGTCCAGAATTCCTGCCCGCAGGCAGCCCGTGGGATCAATGTGTGGGAGCGGGCCGCGAAATTTGTGGGAGCGGGCTCTGCCCGCGAAGCAGGCGCTGCCGTGTGTCAGGGGTAGCACAGCTCCCACAGGGTTTACCACGCTGGCTGCTTCATTCGCCGCGGATGTACTGCTGCAGCTGCTCGATCAGGCTGGCTTGTTCGGCGATGGCTTCCTTGACCAGGTCACCGATGGATAGCAGCCCCAGCAGTTGGCCGTTGTCGACCACCGGCAGGTGGCGCAGACGACCCTCGGTCATCAATGCCATGCAATGATCGATGTTCTGTTGGGGAGTCACGGTGATCACATGGGCGCTCATGATCTCGCTGACCGGCGTGCCAATCGACGAGCGCCCCAGCAGCACCATCTTGCGTGCATAGTCGCGCTCGCTGACGATACCCACCACGCGCCCCTCGACCACCACCGGCAGGGCGCCGACATTCATCTGCGCCATGAGCTTGAGGGCATCGAACACCATCTGTTGCGGCTCGATGGTGTGCACCTGCTGGTTGTGCTGGACTTTACTCTTCAACAGTTCCGCGACGGTTTTCATGGGCTATGGCTCCAGGGAAAGGCGAGTGCAGCTAAAGCGCCCTCGTGTGCCGTGGCGCCATGTCAATTAGTCCACGTTCCGCACCGTCCGCTGCATCCCCAAAGCGAACACCACATGCCCAACTGCGTTATGCGGCTGCCGCGTTCAGCCCGCCGGGGCGGCCTGGCACTGTCGGCAGATATGCTTGCCATTGCGATTGGCCCAGCCCAGTTCGGCAATGCGCGCCTCCGCTGCAGGTTTCTGCGCCTTGGTGCCGAGCTTGGCGTCCACCGCAAATTCGAAGTCGAGGACCTTGCCGCAGCTGTCGCAATTGACTTTCCACTGATGGATCGCCAGTTCGCCGAACACCGGGCCGGTGGCCACGGCCACCCACTGGCCAGGCGGGTTGATCAGATGACGGACCTTCTCCACCACCAGGCGCATCGAAAGATCCTTGCTGCCCTTGAGGGTGACCAGCAGGGTGTCGGTGTTGTGGATCGAGCCGCCATTGCCGGTGACCTGGTAACGGCCGGGCATGAGGGCGCGGCACTCGATCAAGGTGTGCTGCGGGTTGAGCAGACTGAAGCGGAAATCGTGTTCGACCATGGGTCCTCCAAATAGACGCGACATGCTAGCACGCCGGCCACGGCGGGGCCTCAGGCCATCGCGCGGGCCTGTTCCTCGAGGCGAGTGATGGCGTCGTCCAGTTCATCCAGCGCCGCCAAGGCTGCCGGATCGTTCTGCTTGAGCAGGGTTTCGCTGCGCAGGCAGGCCGCACGCAGTTGCGGCACGCCGCAGTAGCGTGTGGCGCCGTGCAGGCGATGCACCCGCTCGATCATGGCATTCTGATCGGCATTGATTCGCGCCAGTTGAATCGCTTCGCGGTCGGCCTGCAGTGACGCCAGCAGCATCGCCAGCATGTCGGCGGCCAGATCGGCCTTGCCTGCCGCCAGGCGCAGGCCTTCGGCGGCATCGAGCACCTGCAGGGTATTGCTTTCCAGCGGCAGGTCCGCGGTCTTGTCCAGGGACTGCGCGCTGAGCGCCAGCCCGGTCCATTTCAGCACCACCTGGGCCAGCTGGCGTTCGCTGATGGGCTTGGTCAGGTAGTCGTCCATGCCGCTCTGCAGCAAGGCCCTCTTTTCATTGGCCATCGCATGGGCAGTCAGCGCCACGATGGGCAGGGCGGCACCGGTCTGGGCACTTTCCCACAGCCGGATGCGCTCGGTGGTTTCGCGGCCGTCCATCTCCGGCATCTGCACGTCCATCAGCACCAGGTCGAGCCCGCCTTCCTGTACCGCCTTGATCGCCGCCGCGCCGTTGTCCACCGCTCGCACCTCGGCGCCGAGGTCTTCGAGCAGGGTCTGCACCAGCAGCAGGTTCGCCGGATTGTCGTCCACGCACAGCACGCGCGGTGCGCGCTCGCCGCTGCCCTCGGGGCTTTCGTAGCGCAATTGCTTGGGGTTGATCAGGTCCGCCAGCGCACGGCGCAGTCGGCGCGTGCAGCTTGGCTTGGCCTGCAGCTGACGATCCGCATTGGGCACTGCGGCATGGAACAGCGCTTGTTCGGTAGTCGGGCACAGCACCAGCACCTGGCAGCCGCTCTGCTCGATCTCGCGAATCTGCACGCCCAGGCGTTCCGGCGATATCTCATGGGCGGTGATGCCCAGCACGGCCAGATCGAGCGGCTGGCCTGCCTGCCGCGCAGCGTGGGTGGCCAGTACCAGCTTGTCCAGCGACTTGAAGTCGGTGACGTCCAGGCCACAGTCTTCGAGCTGATGCTGCAGGGCCTGCCGCGCCAGTTCATGGCCATCGACGATCGCGATGCGACGGCCGAGCAGGGGCGCCGACGGCAGGTCCTCGGCATCGTCGCGGGCCTTGGGCAGATTGAGGCTGATCCAGAATTCCGAGCCCTCGCCGGGCGTGCTGTCGACCCCGATCTCGCCGCCCATCTGCTCGACCAGACGCTTGGAAATCACCAGCCCCAGGCCCGTGCCGCCGGGCTGCCGCGACAGCGAGTTGTCGGCCTGGCTGAAGGCCTGGAACAACGCCCGCACATCCTGGCCGGACAGGCCGATACCGGTGTCCTGGACACTGATGCGCAGTTGCACGCTGTCTTCGTTCTCGTCCTCCATCATGGCGCGGGCGACGATGGTGCCCTCGCGGGTGAACTTGATGGCGTTGCTGACCAGGTTGGTCAGGATCTGCTTGAGCCGCAGCGGGTCGCCGATCAGCGACAGCGGGGTATCGCGGTAGACCAGGCTGACCAGTTCGAGCTGCTTGGCATGGGCGGCGGGTGCGAGGATGGTCAGGGTGTCCTGCAGCAGGTCGCGCAGATTGAAGGGAATATTGTCCAGTACCAGCTTGCCGGCCTCGATCTTCGAGAAGTCGAGGATTTCATTGATGATGCCCAACAGGCTGTCTGCGGATTTCTCGATGGTGCCCAGGTAATCCAGCTGGCGCGGGGTGAGCTCGCTTTTCTGCAGTAGATGAGTGAACCCCAGTATGCCGTTGAGTGGGGTCCTGATTTCGTGACTCATGTTGGCGAGGAATTCGGATTTGATCCGGCTCGCTTCCAACGCTTCCTTGCGCGCCAGGTCCAGTTCGATGTTCTGGATCTCGATGGTTTCCAGGTTCTGCCGGACGTCTTCGGTGGCCTGGTCGATGCTGTGCTGCAGTTCTTCCTGGGCGTCCTGCAGGGTTTCGGCCATGCGATTGATGCCGGCGGCCAGGGCGTCCATTTCATGGCTGCCCATGGCCGGTACGCGACTTTCCAGATTGCCGTCCTTGATCTGCGTGACGGTGTCCTTGATCTGCCGAATCGGCGCACTGATGCTGCGACTCATGTGCGCGGCAAGCAGCGCGGTGATGCTCAGCCCGGTGAGGATCAGCAGCAGGCTGGCGAACAGGCTGCGGTAGCCGCGCAGCAAGGTGCCGTCATGGGACAGTTCCAGTTCGACCCAGCCCAGCAGGTGATCCACTTCGCCGGGCACCTCGTCACTGGCCAGGTCGCGATGGCGGCCGAACACGGGCATCAGATAGCGCGTGGCGTCGAAGCCGCTGCGCTGCAGCGAGTGCGTGCTGTTGCCGATCGGCACCGCGTTGAGCATCATCGGCCCGGCATGGGCGAGCAGGGTCCTGTCCGCCCCCAGGAAGGTCACCGAGCGCACGTCGGTCAGCTCCAGGGATTGCGCGGCGATGCGCTCCAGGCGCTCGCGGTCCTTGGCCGCCAGTGCCGGTGCGGCCAGCGGCGCAAGCTGTTCGGAAATCATGTCGCCGCGCTGCAGCAACTGCCGCTGCAGGTCGGACTGCTGCATCCAGGTGAAATAACCCCCCAGGATCAGCGCCATGCAGGTGGCCGGAATGAGCGCGAGCAACAGCACGCGGGTTTTGATACCGAGTTTCTTCAACACGCCGCAGGCGCCTTTCTGACTGAGCAATGCTGGGAAAATACAGCGGGGCGTGCCGATGCGCCAGTCGCGCGCGCTGCGGCGCTGGGCCAATGGCATGTGCAAGGTCGCCAGGGGCTGAACCAGAACGACCAAAGGTCATGGAAGGGCATTGGACTTGCGCGTGTAAAAGTGCCCCCACCGGTTGCTTATGCTTTCGCGCTATAAGGTGCGCACTTTGCGTGATATGGGTAGGCGCCGTTTGCCGGTATGATAGGCCACCCCCGCAGTCTGGATTGCGAATACGCCATGACCCCGCAGTACCTAACCATCGCCGACTGCGTCGGCAACACGCCGCTGGTGCGCCTGCAGCGCCTGGCCGGCGAGACCAGCAACACCTTGCTGCTCAAGCTGGAAGGCAACAACCCGGCCGGTTCCGTGAAGGACCGCCCGGCGCTGTCGATGATCAGCCGCGCCGAAAGCCGCGGGCAGATCCAGCCCGGCGACACCCTGATCGAAGCGACCTCCGGCAATACCGGTATCGCCCTGGCCATGGCGGCGGCGATCAAGGGCTACAAGATGATCCTGATCATGCCCGACAACTCGACAGCCGAGCGCAAAGCGGCCATGACCGCCTATGGCGCCGAGCTGATCCTGGTCACCCGCGAGCAGGGCATGGAAGGCGCGCGCGACCTGGCCGAGCGCATGCAGCGCGAAGGGCGCGGCAAGGTCCTCGACCAGTTCGCCAATGGCGACAACCCCGAGGCGCACTATCGCAGCACCGGCCCCGAGATCTGGCAGCAGACGGCCGGTACCATTACCCATTTCGTCAGTTCCATGGGCACCACCGGCACCATCATGGGCACCTCTCGTTTTCTCAAGGAGCAGAACCCCGCGGTGCAGATCGTTGGCCTGCAACCCATGGAGGGGGCTGCCATTCCCGGCATCCGCCGCTGGCCGGAAGAATACCTGCCGCGCATCTACGAGGCCGATCGGGTCGATCGGATCATCGACATGGCCCAGCACGAAGCCGAAGACACCACCCGCAGGCTGGCGCGCGAAGAAGGCATCTTCTGCGGCGTGTCGTCCGGCGGCGCGGTGGCAGGCATGCTGCGCCTGTCGCGCGAAGTGAGCAACGCGGTCATCGTCGCGATCATCTGCGACCGCGGCGACCGCTACCTGTCCAGCGGCATCTTCGACGCGCCCAACTGATGGCCAGAACCAAACCGGGCCTGCGCTTCCAGCCGACAGGCGGCACCCGTGCGCCACAGGTACCGACCGGCAAGAAACAGCGCCTGTCGATCGAGCGCCTGGCCAACGACGGCCGCGGCATTGCCTTCTTCGAAGGCCGGACGTGGTTCGTCAGTGGCGCCCTGACCGGCGAGCAGGTCGAGGCGCGGGTGCTCAATGCCCACGGCAAGATCGTCGAAGCGCGCTGCGAGCGCGTGCTCGTGGCCAGCGAGCTGCGCCGCCCGGCGCCGTGTCCGCATTTCGGCACCTGCGGTGGCTGCAGCCTCCAGCACCTGCCGCACGACCGGCAGTTGGCGCTCAAGCAAGGTCTGCTGGCCGAGCAGTTGTCGCGCGTGGCCGGAGTCACGCCCGAGCAATGGGCAGCACCGTTGAGCGGGCCCGAGCTGGGCTATCGCCGACGCGCCCGGCTGGCAGTGCGCTGGGATCCCAAGACGCGTCATCTGGCCGTGGGCTTTCGCGCTGCAGCCAGCCAGGACATCGTCGACATCAGCCAGTGCCAGGTGCTGGTGCCGGCGTTGCAGCCGGTCATCGAGCAGTTGCCACAGCTGCTGCGCAGCTTCGTCAAACCCCAGTCGCTGGGCCACGTCGAGCTGTACGCGGGTACCGCACTGGCCTTGCTGCTTCGTCACACCGCCGCGCTGGCCGATACTGACCTGGCGGCGCTGCAGGCCTTCTGCACAGACCTGGGCCTGCAGTTGTGGCTGCACGGCGAAGGCGAGCCGGCACCGCTGGTGGCAGGCGCAACGCTGGGGTTCGCCCTGGCCCCCTGGGGGCTCGAGCTGGCGTACCGACCCGGTGACTTCGTCCAGGTCAACGCGGCCGTCAACGATGCCATGATCGCCCAGGCGCTGGACTGGCTGGCACCCGAACCCCACGAGCGAGTCCTGGATCTGTTCTGCGGGCTCGGCAACTTCGCCTTGCCCCTGGCCCAGCGCGCGCGCGAAGTGGTGGCGGTCGAAGGCGTGGCGGCCATGGTGCAGCGTGCTGCCGACAATGCCGCTGGCAACAATTTGCATAACACTGGTTTTTACCAGAGCGACCTGTCGCAGCCTCTGGACGCCGCCGAGTGGGTGGGTGAAGGTTTTTCTGCGGTACTCTTGGATCCACCTCGCGACGGTGCTTTCGAGGTGGTGCGCACGATCCGCGCACTGGGTGCGCAACGTCTGGTGTATGTCTCCTGTAACCCGGCAACTTTGGCCCGCGATACGGTCGAATTGTTGAGGCAAGGCTACAGGCTAAAACGAGCCGGGATCCTCGACATGTTTCCGCAAACTGCGCATGTCGAGGCCATGGCGTTATTCGAAGCGGGCCAGGATGGCCCGTCCAATCCGACTGGCGCGCGAAACGCCTGACCATTGCCGGCCCAGCATTGGTCATAGCCAGCGACTGTTGATGCGCTTCGGCGTGTTGTAGGGAAAGGTAAGCAAGATGGTACAGGTGAGAGCACGCCAGCCGATCAACACCGACGGCAGTATCAATCTCGATGCATGGCTGGATCATATCGTCAGCGTGGATCTGGTGCTGGATCGCGAGGCCCTGAAGCAGGCCTGCGAGTTCGCCCAGGCCGCCGAACTGGTCGGCAACCCGGCCCAGCATTCCTGGGCCGACGGCACGTCGTGTTTCCAGGCGGGGCTGGAGATCGCCGAGATTCTCGCCGACCTCAAGCTCGACCAGGATTCGCTCATGGCCGCGGTCATCTACCGCGCGGTCCGCGAGGGCAAGGCGAGCCTGGAAGAGGTCGGCCGGCGCTTCGGCAGCACCGTGTCCAAGCTCATCGACGGCGTGCTGCGCATGGCGGCCATCAGCGCCAGCCTCAGCCCGCGCCAGTCCATGGTGCTGGGCTCGCAGGTACAGGTCGAGAACCTGCGCAAGATGCTCGTGGCCATGGTCGACGATGTCCGCGTGGCGCTGATCAAGTTGGCCGAGCGTACCTGCGCGATCCGCGCGGTGAAGAGCGCCGACGACGAAAAGCGCAACCGCGTGGCCCGCGAGGTGTTCGACATCTATGCACCGCTGGCGCATCGACTGGGCATCGGCCACATCAAATGGGAACTCGAGGACCTGTCGTTCCGCTACCTGGAGCCCGACCAATACAAACAGATTGCCAAGCTGCTGCACGAACGCCGCCTGGATCGCGAGCGTTTCATCACCGAGGTGATGAGCCAGCTGCACAACGAACTGCTCGACACCGGGGTCAAGGCCGACATCAGCGGGCGGGCAAAACACATCTATTCCATCTGGCGCAAGATGCAGCGCAAGGGCCTGGAGTTCAGCCAGATCTACGACGTGCGCGCGGTTCGCGTGCTGGTTCCGGAAATGCGCGATTGCTATACCGCGCTGGGCATCGTGCACACCCTCTGGCGGCACATCCCCAAGGAGTTCGACGACTACATCGCCAACCCCAAGGAGAACGGCTATCGGTCGCTGCACACTGCGGTGATCGGCCCCGAGGGCAAGGTGCTTGAAGTGCAGATTCGCACCCACGCCATGCACGAAGAGGCGGAGCTGGGTGTTTGCGCGCACTGGCGCTACAAGGGCACCGACGTCAAGTCCGGGTCCAATCAATACGAAGAAAAGATCTCCTGGCTGCGCCAGGTGCTGGAATGGCACGAGGAGCTGGGCGACATCGGTGGCCTCGCCGACCAGTTGCGGGTCGACATCGAGCCCGACCGGGTCTATGTGTTCACCCCCGACGGTCATGCCATCGACCTGCCCAAGGGCGCTACGCCCCTGGACTTCGCCTACCGCGTGCACACCGAGATCGGTCACAACTGCCGCGGCGCCAAGATCAACGGCCGCATCGTCCCGCTCAACTACAGCCTGAACACCGGCGAGCAGGTCGAGATCATCACTAGCAAGCACGGCACGCCCAGCCGTGACTGGCTCAACTCCAACCTTGGCTACGTCACCACGTCCCGCGCACGGGCGAAGATCGTCCACTGGTTCAAGTTGCAGGCCCGCGACCAGAACGTCGCCGCCGGCAAGTCGCTGCTCGAGCGCGAGCTCAGTCGCCTGGGCCTGCCTCAGGTCGACTTCGACCAGCTGGCCGAAAAGGCCAACCACAAGGGCGCCGAGGACATGTTCGCCGCCCTCGGCGCGGGCGACCTGCGCCTGGCGCATCTGGTCAATTCGGCGCAGCAACTGGTCGAGCCCGAACGCGGCAACGAGCCGATGGAGCTGGTCACCCGCAAGGCCACCGGTTACAAGCCTGGCAAGCGCGGCGATATCCAGATCCAGGGCGTCGGCAACCTGATGACGCAGATGGCCGGCTGCTGCCAGCCGCTGCCGGGCGATGCCATCGTCGGCTACATCACCCAGGGCCGCGGCGTGAGCATCCACCGCCAGGACTGCGCATCGGTGCTGCAACTGGGCGGGCGCGAGCCGGAGCGGATCATTCAGGTCAGCTGGGGCCCGGTGCCGGTGCTGACCTATCCGGTCGATATCATCATCCGTGCCTACGACCGTTCGGGCCTGCTGCGCGACGTTTCGCAGATCCTGCTCAACGAGCGGATCAACGTGTTGGCGGTCAATACCCGCTCGAACAAGGAAGACAACACTGCTTTGATGTCGCTGACCATCGAGATCCCCGGCCTCGACGCCCTCGGACGCCTGCTCGGACGCATCTCGCAGTTGCCGAACATCATCGAGACACGCCGTAACCGGACGCCGTGAACCGGCGGATCCCGACACCTTTGCAAAGAGCCCGAGCATGTACACACTGCAAGACCTGCTCAACCTCATGGCCCGGCTGCGTGATCCGCAGCACGGTTGCCCGTGGGATGTGAAGCAAACCTACGCCAGCATCGTGCCGTTCACCCTGGAAGAAGCCTATGAGGTGGCCGACGCCATCGAACGCGAGGACTTCGAGCACCTCCAGGGCGAGCTTGGCGACCTGCTGTTCCAAGTGGTCTATTACAGCCAGCTGGCGCGCGAGGAAGGCCGTTTCGAGTTCGATGGCGTGGTCGATGGCATCACCCGCAAGCTGATTCGCCGCCACCCCCACGTGTTCCCCACCGGCGAGCTCTACGCGGCCCTGGACACGCCGCAGCTGGACGAGCAACAGGTCAAGCAGCGCTGGGAAGAAATCAAAGCCCAGGAGCGTGCCGAGAAGGGTGGGGCGGGCGAGCAGCTGTCGCTGCTCGACGACGTGCCCGCAGCGCTGCCGGCGTTGTCGCGTGCTGCCAAGTTGCAGAAGCGTGCCGCGGTTGTCGGTTTTGACTGGCCGGGACCGCTGCCGGTGCTCGACAAGGTCCGGGAAGAACTCGACGAGGTACTGGAGGCCATGGCCGCCGACGATGCGCCAGCGGTGGCCGAAGAAATCGGCGACCTGTTGTTCAGTGTGGTCAATCTGGCCCGTCACCTCAAGGTCGACCCGGAAAATGCCCTGCGCGGTGCCAACGTCAAGTTCGACAGGCGATTCCGCTTCATCGAGCAGGCATTGCGCGACACCCATACCAACATCCAAGATTGCACCCTGGAAGACATGGACGCCCTGTGGGGCGAGGCCAAACGTCAGGAACAGAATCTGCCCAGCTGTGGCTGAGCCGTTTTATAAGTGAGCAGAACACCATGAGCCTTTCCCTCCGCGACCAATTGTTGAAAGCTGGACTGGTCAACCAGAAGCAGGTCAAGCAAGTCAGCAAGGACAAGCAGAAGCAGAAGCGTCTGGAGAACAAGGGCCAGGTCGAGGTGGACGACACGCAGCAGCGTATCGCCCAGCAAGCCATGGCCGAGAAGGCGCGCCGCGACCAGGAGCTCAATCGCCAGCAGCAGGACAAGGTCGAGGAGAAGGCCCGCGCCGCGCAGGTCAAGCAGTTGATCGAGGCGACCCGGCTGCCCAAGCTCACCACCGAGGACTACTACAACTTCGTCGACGACAAGAAGGTCAAGCGCCTGTCGGTCAACAACCTCATGCGCAGCAAGCTGAGCAACGGTTCGCTGGCGATCGTGCAGCATGGCGGAGGCTATGAGGTGATTCCGCGCGAGGCCGCGCTCAAGGTCCAGGAGCGCGCGCCGCAGCGCATCGTCATGCTCAATGTGGCCACCGAAGAAGTCGAGTCGGCAGAAGATCCATACGCCGCCTACAAGATTCCGGACGACCTGATGTGGTAACGCCCTGAAACGACAAACCCCGCCTGAGCGGGGTTTTTCTTGCGCGGCGAACGGTCAATTCGAAGCGCGTTGGCTTTCGAGTGTTTCCAGTTCGTTCTTGTAGCTGTGGGCATCGTTCTCGTTGTGGAACATCCCTACCAACAGGTCCTGCTGATAGACATCCCAGATCTGGATGCCTGCGGCCACGCCTTCGTGGGACATATGGGCTTCGTCGCGTTCGGTCACTTTTACAGTCATGGGAAAGCTCCTTTCTCGAATATCTGCAACCTGGCGTGTGCAGGTCTTTGTTATAGAGTTGGGTAGCTTGCTAAGTAAACAGACGAATCCTGCAACAGTTTTTTACCGAAACAGCAGTAATCGGCAAACGCCCATGGGGCGGGCGCTGCGGCGGATTGTCGCAGCGGGTTCAGTGCTGTGAAACAAATTTCATCCAACAAAAAACCCATCCGAAGATGGGTTTTTTTTATCGCTGCACGGGATCAGCGCAGGGTAGTGCTCTGTGGCGTGGTGTCGGCATCACGGCCTTCGGCAACGCCCAGGTCGTCTTCCGGACGGCCGTCGACGATGGCGCGGCCACCGGAAGCCAGCTCGGTCTGCAGGACTTTCTCGTCCAGCTCGCCTACCCACTTGGCAACCACCAGCGTGGCAACCGCGTTACCGACCAGGTTGGTCAGTGCGCGTGCTTCGGACATGAAGCGGTCGATACCCAGGATCAGTGCCAGGCCGGCGACCGGCAGTTGGCCAACGGCCGACAGAGTAGCGGCCAGCACGATGAAGCCCGAACCGGTGACACCGGCAGCGCCCTTGGAGGACAGCAGCAGTACCAGCAGCAGGGTGATCTGGTGAGTCAGGTCCATGGTGGTGTCGGTCGCCTGGGCGATGAACACGGCGGCCATGGTCAGGTAGATCGAGGTGCCGTCCAGGTTGAACGAGTAGCCAGTCGGAATGACCAGGCCTACTACCGACTTCTTCGCACCCAGGCGTTCCATCTTGATCAGCATGCGAGGCAGTGCCGATTCCGAGGAAGAAGTGCCGAGAACGATCAGCAGTTCTTCACGGATGTAACGGATCACCTTGACCACGCTGAAGCCGTGGGCGCGGCAGATGGCGCCCAGCACCAGCAGCACGAACAGTACGCAGGTGACGTAGAAGCAGATCATCAGCTGGCCCAGCTGCACCAGCGAACCTACACCGTAGGCGCCGATGGTGAAGGCCATGGCACCGAACGCACCCAGCGGCGCCAGCTTCATGATCATGTTGATGATGTTGAACATGGCGTGGGCGAAGCGATCGATCAGGTCCAGCAACGGCTTGCCGTAGGCACCCAGGCGATGCAGGGCGAAACCGAAGATCACCGAGAACATCAATACCTGAAGGATATCGCCGTTGGCGAAGGCGCCGACGATGGTGTTTGGGATCACGTTGAGGATGAAGCCGACGATGCTCTGGTCAGCGCCTGCCGAAACGTAGCTGGCGATCTTGCTGGCGTCCAGGGTCGATACGTCGACGTGCATGCCGGCACCGGGCTGGACCACGTTGACCACGACCAGGCCGATGATCAGCGCCAGGGTCGAGACGACTTCGAAGTACAGCAGGGCGTAGCCACCGGTCTTGCCGACCGACTTCATGCTCTGCATGCCGGCGATGCCGCTGACCACGGTGCAGAAGATGATGGGGGCGATGACCATCTTGATCAGCTTGATGAAGCCGTCGCCGAAAGGCTTGAGCTTGACCGCGAACTGAGGGTAGAAGTGGCCGATCAGAATACCGATGATGATCGCGACGATCACCTGGAAATACAGCGATTTGTACAGCGGCTGACGAGTCGTCATTTTGCGAGTTCCTCAAGTGTATCGCCTGGCACCCGTTCCGGAGTGTTCGCGACACCTAAAGCACGAACCCTCCTGTCTGGAGGGATTTGTTGTGGGCGAGTTGCACGGTGGCAAACCTCTGCGGAATGTATTGCAGGTGCCGTGCCATAGTTGCGTACTGATGGCACAACACGGGTGGCTGCGGCCTGGGCAGGCGTATGGTTGTCGTCACATAGCTGTACAAGTGGCGGGAATCCGCCCTGTGCGCCTCCCTGCGCCGAAACCGTGGCGGATATCCGCCCACAAAAAAGGCCCCGCAGGGCCCTTGTCGTTACCGCAAGGCAGCCACTCAGCTGCCTTTTACCGATTTGCCGTCCACCGTGCCGTCCTGCAGCATGATGTTGTACTCCTTGCCGTCGGTCTCGACCTGCTGCAGGCGCACCAGCAGGTAGTCCCAATCCTTGGCGAACCAGAGCACGGTGATGCGCTTGCTTTGGGTGGGATCGCGCACGCGCTCGACCTTGATCGCGTCGACCTGGCCTGCCTTGGTCTCGACCTTCTCGGTACCCAGCACGCGGAAGTCGTAGGTGTCGATCTCGTCGCCATCGACCACCTGGTAGCTCATGCTCTTCTTGCCTGCGGCTACGTCGTGCTGCAGAGCCAGCTGATAGGTGGATTTGTCCAGGACACCGGTGTTGAGGGGCAGGTTGATCGGGTCGCCACGGTCGGTACCGGTGACCTTCTTGGCCGCCCAGTCGAAGTCGAGGTTGACCTTGCGGGCCTTGCCCAGCCCGCCACGTTCGAAATTGTAGGTCTCGGGCAGCATGGCTTCCTTGTCGACACGCAGGGTGCTGACTTCGCTCAGGCTGGCAATCATCATCGAGGCCTTGAATGCCAGCGTCCAATCGCCGTTGGCGCCTTTGCTCAGGCTGCGCTCGGCAGTGCCGCTCATGGGCAGCTGTTTCCAGTCGGCCGTGTAGCTGGCGGAAAAGGGCTTGAGCTCTGCGGCGTGAAGCGGAAGGGCCAGCAGGGCAACGGCGAAGAGCAGGGCGCGACGCATATAAACTCCTAGAGTCGAATCAAATGGCCACAAGCCGGTAACGGCTGGCCATCGAGCAGTGCACCCTGTTCGCCCAGGCGCACACGGCCTTCGGCGAACCAGCGCACTGCCAGCGGGTAGATCTGGTGTTCCTGGGCATGCACCCGTTGCGCCAGGGTGTCTGGCGTATCGGTCGACTGTACCGGAATCACTGCCTGTACGACCAGTGGCCCGCCATCGAGTTCCTCGGTGACGAAGTGCACGCTGCAGCCATGCTCCCGGTCCCCGGCCTCGAGCGCGCGACGGTGGGTATGCAGACCCTTGTGACGCGGCAGCAGGGAGGGATGGATGTTGAGCAGACGGCCCTGGTAGTGACGCACGAAAGACGGGCTGAGGATGCGCATGAAGCCGGCGAGGACCACCAGGTGGGGTTGGTACTGGTCGACGAGGTCGATCAGGGCAGCATCGAAGGCTTCGCGGTCGGCGAACCCCTGATGCTCCAGTACGCGTGCCTCGATGCCTGCATCGCGTGCGCGCTGCAGGCCAAGGGCATCGGCCCGGTTGGAAACCACCGCGGCGATGCGGGCGGGGTTGCCTGCCTGCAGGCTGTCGAGCAAGGCCTGCAGGTTGCTGCCGGTGCCCGACAGCAGCACCACGACGTTACAGGTCGAAGGCATCAGTGAGCCTTGAGGTTCTTCAGTTCGACCTGTGCGGCACCTTCAGCGGCCTGGGCGATTCCACCGATGACCCAAGGTTGCTCGCCGGCGGCGCGCAGGGACGCCAGGGTTTTCTCGACATCGGCCTGGGCCACGCAGATGACCATGCCGACGCCGCAGTTCAGCACCCGGTGCATCTCGTGCTCATCGACGTTGCCCTGCTGCTGCAGCCAGTCGAACACCGCAGGACGCTGCCAGCTGGCGACGTCGACCACGGCCTGGGCACCCTTGGGCAGGACCCGCGGGATATTGTCGAGCAGCCCGCCGCCGGTGATGTGCGCCATGGCCTTGACGGCTCCGGTGTCCTTGATCAGTTGCAGCAGGGGTTTGACGTAGATGCGCGTGGGTGCCATCAGCAGGTCGGTCAACGGCTTGCCGTCGAGCTCGACGGTCTCGATGTCGGCACCGGCGACTTCGATGATCTTGCGCACCAGCGAATAACCGTTGGAGTGAGGGCCCGAAGACGGCAGGGCGATCAACGCGTCGCCGTTGGCGACCTTGCTGCCGTCGATGATCTCGGCCTTCTCGACCACACCCACGCAGAAGCCGGCCAGGTCGTAGTCTTCGCCTTCATACATGCCCGGCATCTCGGCCGTCTCGCCGCCTACCAGAGAGCAGCCGGCCAGTTCGCAGCCGGCGCCGATGCCGGTGACCACGGTGGCGGCGGTGTCGACGTTGAGCTTGCCGGTGGCGTAGTAGTCGAGGAAGAACAGCGGCTCGGCGCCACACACCACCAGGTCGTTGACGCACATGGCAACCAGGTCGATGCCGATGCTTTCATGGCGGTTGAGGTTCAGTGCCAGGCGCAGCTTGGTGCCCACACCGTCGGTGCCCGACACCAGCACGGGCTGCTTGTAGCCGGCCGGGATTTCGCACAAGGCACCAAAACCGCCCAGGCCGCCCATGACCTCGGGGCGCGCGGTACGCTTGGCGACGCCTTTGATGCGTTCGACCAATGCTTCACCGGCGTCGATGTCTACACCGGCGTCCTTGTAGCTCACGGAGGGTTTATTGCTCATGATCCAGGCCTTTAAAGGAGGGAGTCGGGGGAGTCGACCGTCGTCGATCCACGAAGGCGCGCGATTTTATCAGGCTTGTCCGAACGTCACCAGCGCGGTTCGACGGTTGTGCCATTGCCGGCTTGCGCCCGCCCGCAGCCAAGGCGCGCGCGGGCATGCTACATTGGGCGCCGAGCTTGACCACTGAGCTTTTTGCCGATTGTACGGTCACAGCCTCAATCCGCTATTACCGTCGGGAAACGTCCATGCGTCTGCGCCACTACCTGCTAGCCACCTGCATCACCCTGTCGAGCGTGCCGCTGCACGCCGAGACCATCAGCAACCTGTATCAGGTGCGCGAGCCCGTGGCCAGCCAGACGCCCGAAGAGCGTACCCAGGCCACCCAGCGTGCGCTGGAAACCCTGGTGCTGCGCCTGACCGGCGACGCCAAGGCGTTTGCCAGCCCAGGCCTGGCCAGCGTGCGCAAGGATCCGCAGCAGATCATCAGCCAGTACGGCTACGATGCAGGCCCGCCCGAGTCACTGCAGGTCGATTTCGACATGGCCAGCACCGACACCGCCTTGCGCTCGGCGGGTCTGCCGACCTGGGGCAGCAATCGGCCTTCGATCCTGGGCTGGTGGTTGAGCGACAGCGTCGAGGGCAGCAGCCTGGTCGGTGACGGCCAATCCGCCGCCGAGCCGCTGCGCCGCGCCGCTCAGCATCGCGGTCTGCCATTGCGCCTGCCCCTGGCCGACCTCGGCGAGCAGGGCGTGGGGACTGCACAGAACCTCGAAGCCAGCGACCCGGCGGCGCTGCGTGGCGCGTCCGAGCGCTACGGTGCCGATGGCCTGCTGGCTGTGCATGCGCGCGAGGAGGAAGGCAAATGGTCGGGCACCTGGCGCCTGTGGCTGGGCAACCAGCGCGAACAGGGCAAGGCCGAGGGCGCCGACCAGGCGGCCCTTGCCGATGCCGTGCTGCTGGCCGTGAGTCAGCGCCTGGCCACGCGTTTCGTGGCCAAGCCCGGCGCCAGCAGCGAAATGACCCTGGCAGTCGAAGGCATGAACCTGGAGCGCTACGCGCAGATGGGTCGCCTGCTCGAATCCTACGGTGCGCGCCTGCGCACGGTGGACGGCGACAAGGTCGTCTACCGCGTGACGGGCAGTGCCGAGCAGTTGCGCGCGCAACTGGGCCTGGCCAAGCTGCAGGAGGTGCCGTACCAGGCGCCCGTGGTGCCGGTGGATGCCCAGGCGGCTCCCGGCGCGCCGGCGCCAGCGCCCCAGCCCGCGCCGGACCTTAGCTTTCGCTGGTAACCCAGCGACGCCAATGCGACGCCGCGCTGGCGTCGCACCCAATTCCCGTTTTGTCTCTTCTATATATAGCTGGGCTGTCCGATGACTGATATGCGCCGTTGGTTCTGGCTGGGAGCAGTGCTGCTGCTCTGCGTGTTTTTCTACCTGCTGCATCCGATTCTCTCGCCTTTTCTGGTAGGTATCCTGCTGGCTTATCTGGCGGATCCGCTGGTCGATCGACTGGAGAAATGGAAGCTGTCGCGCACCTGGGGCGTGGTGGTGGTGTTCGCCCTGTTCACGCTGCTGTTGGTGCTGGCGCTGCTGGTGCTCATCCCCATGCTCGCCAAGCAGTTGGTCAGCCTGTACCAGATGGCCCCGCAGATGCTCGACTGGTTGCAGCATTCGGCGCTGCCATGGGTGCAGACCCGGCTGGGCCTGGCCGAAGGATTCTGGAAATTCGACCAGATCAAGGCCGCTATCAGCAGCCACATGGGACAGACCACCGATGTGGTCGGGGTGATCCTGTCCCAGGCCACGGCGTCCGGTCTCGCGTTCATGGCCTGGCTGGCCAATTTCGTGCTGATCCCCGTAGTCGCCTTCTACCTGTTGCGCGACTGGGACCTGATGATGGCGAAGATCCGCGGTCTGCTGCCACGGCAACGGGAAGGGCAGATCGTGCGCCTCGCGGGTGAGTGCCACGAGGTGCTGGGCGCGTTCGTGCGTGGCCAGCTGCTGGTGATGCTGGCCCTGGGTGTCATCTACGCCACCGGATTGATGCTGGTGGGCCTGCAGTTGGGCCTGTTGATCGGCGTCGTGGCCGGGCTTGCGGCCATCGTGCCGTACATGGGCTTCGTCATCGGCATCGGTTCGGCGATCATCGCCGGCCTGTTCCAGTTCGGCCTGGACCCGTTCCACATGATCGCCATCGTCGCCGTATTCATGATCGGCCAGGCGCTGGAGGGCATGGTGCTCACGCCTTTGCTGGTGGGCGATCGCATAGGTCTGCACCCGGTGGCGGTGATCTTCGCCATTCTCGCCGGCGGCGAGCTGTTCGGTTTCACCGGCGTGCTGCTGGCGCTGCCGGTGGCTGCAGTGATCATGGTCCTGGTGCGGCACATGCACGACCTGTACAAGGACTCGAACATCTACGCCGGCTCCGAGGATCCAGACCTGTGAGCGCGGCGGGCCCTGCGTGCTCGCTGCAGCCAAACTGTAAACCTTTGATTTTCCAAGCAGTGTTGCGCATTGTGCGGCTGCCCGGGCAGGTATAGACTTTGCACACTTCACATTGAGGCCCGTTGCAGCTCGATCCCAGGGCTGTTCAGCCAGCATGAAACCGATTCAGCTGCCCCTAGGTGTGCGTCTGCGGGATGACGCGACCTTCATCAATTACTATCCAGGCGCCAATGCCGCGGCACTCGGCTACGTCGAGCGCCTGTGCGAAGCCGACGCCGGTTGGACCGAAAGCCTCATCTACCTGTGGGGCAAGCACGGGGTAGGGCGCACTCATCTGCTGCACGCAGCCTGCCTGCGTTTCGAGCAACTGGGCGAACCGGCGGTGTACCTGCCGCTGGCCGAACTGCTCGATCGTGGCGTCGGCATCCTCGATGATCTGGCCCAGTACGAGCTGGTGTGCCTGGATGACCTGCATGTGGTGGCCGGCAAGCCGGAGTGGGAAGAAGCTCTGTTCCACCTGTTCAACCGCCTTCGCGACAGTGGCCGCCGGCTGCTGATCGCCGCTTCCCACTCGCCCCGCGAACTGCCGGTGAAGCTTGCCGACCTGAAGTCGCGCCTGACCCTCGCCCTGATCTTCCAGATGCGCCCGCTGTCCGACGAGGACAAACTGCGCGCCCTGCAACTGCGTGCATCGCGTCGCGGCCTGCACCTGACCGACGAGGTCGGCCATTTCATTCTCACCCGTGGCACGCGCAGCATGAGTGCACTGTTCGAGCTGCTCGAGCGCCTCGATCAGGCCTCGCTGCAGGCGCAGCGCAAGCTGACCATCCCTTTCCTCAAGGAAACGCTGGGGTGGTAGAAAAGGCAGGTCGATTCAGCCGCTCTATGACCTGTTTCACCGGTGTTCCAATTGGTTCTAAGTCCGCCTCTGCAGCATGCTTATCTGTATAGACGTCCAGTCATGATGGTGGCATTTTGCGATTATCTTTCGGCCAATGAATTCGGGGATTCGGCGTCATTATCGTGCAACGGGGTGCGAGCGGGGCTGCAAAATGGGGCGTTAGATGTCACCGTAATTCTCCTGAGTCACATTTCGTTCGATTGAATTTGCAAATAATCGCGATACAGGTATAGTCGCCTCTCTTTCACTATTCCTCGTCACGGTCGTGCCCATGCTCAATCGCTTAGCACCCCTCGTGCCCATCGCACTGTTGACCCTTCTGGTCGGTTGCGCGGCGCAAGCGCCGGTCTCCCAGCAGCAGGTCCTGGACCCGGTCACCGCCGTCCAGCCGCATCAATCCCCTTCGAAAGCCTCGCTGCTGTTCGAAGAAGAAATCGCCACCGAAGACGAGCTGGCCCAGTTCGACGGCAGCAAGGGCTACAGCTTGCCGATCCTGGCCGACAGCATCCTTGAGCGTGGCAAATCCCTGATCGGTACCCGCTACCGTTTCGGCGGCACCGACAAGGCTTCCGGTTTCGATTGCAGTGGTTTCATCGGCTATCTGTTCCGCGAAGAGGCGGGCATGAACCTGCCGCGCTCGACTCGCGAGATGATCAACGTCAAGGCCCCACTGGTTGCCCGCAACAAGCTCAAGCCCGGTGACCTGCTGTTCTTCAGCACCAACGGCCGTGGTCGTGTCAGCCATGCCGGCATCTACCTGGGCGATGACCAGTTCATCCACTCCAGCAGCCGCCGCAGCGGTGGCGTTCGCGTAGACAGCCTGGGCGACAGCTACTGGAGCAAGACTTTCATCGAGGCCAAGCGGGCCCTGGCCATGGCGCCCACCACGATGATCTCCAGCAAATAACGGATGCAGCGCAACAAAGCGGCGGTGAGGTGAAAATCTCAGCGCCGTTTGTGTTTTCGGGTAATGAATCTAGTCTATTACGGCAGTCGGCTCAGGATGGTTCGGTACATGTCTACCCAGGCACGCGTTTTCGCTTCAATCGCATTGGCCGCCGTACTTGCCGGCTGTGCCAGTGCGCCTCCGGCCAAGGTAGTCAGGCCCAAGGTCATCAACCCGATCGTCATGAATCCCAACAACGACATGGTCGGCGCCGCCGACGACGTCTTGTTCCGGGCCTTGGGATTGGTGGGCACGCCGTACCGCTGGGGAGGCAATACGCCCGACTCCGGGTTCGACTGCAGCGGCCTGATCAGCTTCGTTTATCGCGATGCCGCCGGCATTGCCCTGCCGCGCTCGACGCGGGAAATGATCGTGATGCGCTCGCCGGATGTCGACCAGTCGCACCTGCAGTCCGGTGATCTGGTGTTCTTTGCCACCAGCGGTGGCTCGCAAGTCAGTCACGCCGGTATCTACGTAGGGGAGGGGCGTTTCGTGCATGCCCCGTCGAGCGGCGGCACGGTCAAGCTCGATTACCTGAACAAGCCCTATTGGCAAAAAGCCTATCTCAACGCCAAGCGGGTGCTGCAACCCGGCCAGCTGGCGCGCAATCCGTGACCCGAACGGGGCGAGTGATCTCGCCCCGGCCTGGCTCGATCACTTGGCGGCAGTGACTCGCCAGATCTTGTTGCCCACATCGTCGGCAACCAGCACACCGCCCTTGTGGTCGGGCAGCACCGCAACCGGGCGGCCCATGGCTTTCTCGTCGCCATTGAGGAAGCCACTGAGCAGGTCGATGGGCTGGCCGCTCGGCTTGCCGTCCACGAACGGCACGAACACCACTTTATAGCCGCTGTGCGGCTTGCGATTCCACGATCCATGCTGGCCGATCAGTGCGCCCGTAGTGAAGGGGGCAGGCAATCCGCTGCCGTCGGCGAAACTCAAGCCCAGCGATGCCGTATGCGGCCCGACTGCATAGTCCGGCGCGATGGCCTTGGCCACCAGTTCGGGATTCTGCGGCTCGACGCGTACGTCTACATGCTGCCCGTAATAGCTATAGGGCCAGCCGTAGAAACCGCCATCCTTGACCGAGGTGATGTAATCCGGCACCAAGTCGCTGCCGATCTCGTCGCGCTCGTTGACCGCCGTCCACAACTTGCCGGTCTTGGGTTCCCAGGCCATGCCGTTGGGGTTGCGCAGGCCGGAGGCGAAAATCCGGTGCTGGCCCGTGGCAGCATCCACTTCCCAGATTGCTGCGCGGCCTTGTTCCTGATCCATGCCGTTCTCGCCCACGTTGCTGTTGGAGCCAACGGTGACGTACAGCTTCTTGCCATCTGGGCTGGCGATGACGTTCTTGGTCCAGTGGTGGTTGAGCGTGCCGCCCGGCAGGTCCACGACTTTCTTGCCCGCGCCGCTGATCGAGGTGGCGCCATCGGTGTATTTGAAGCGCAGCAGCTTGTCGGTGTCCGCCACATAGAAATCGTTGCCGACCAGGGTCATGCCGAACGGCGAATTGAGGTTGGCGATGAAGACGGTACGGGTTTCGGCCACGCCATCACCGTCCTTGTCGCGCAGCAGCGAAATCCGGTTGGCGCTGGGCACGCCAGCGCCCGCCCGGCTCATCACCTTCTCCATGACGAAGCCGCGAATGCCCTTGCTGTCGTCGGGCTTGGCCGGCGAGTTGGTTTCCGCCACCAGCACGTCACCGTTGGGCAGCACGTAAAGCCAGCGCGGGTGGTCCAGGTCTGCGGCGAATGCGGCCACCTGGGTGCCGGGCGCCGCCGTTGGCTTGCCACCTTCGGGCCAGCCCACCGCCGGCGCGATGTTGACGGTAGGGATCAGCGTCTTGTTGGGCTCGGGCAGCTTGGGCGAGGGGCCCGTCCCGTCGCTGACCTGCAATGACGATGTTTCGCCACAGGCGGCAAGGCCGGCAGCCAGCAGAATCAATGTAGCGAGGCGGGTCTTGTGCATGGTCGGGCTCTCTGAGGTTTTGTTCACAGAAGGTAGAGGCACTGGCGGTTGGCAAGGTTCAACCGCGTTGCCGGTCAGCGGCAGCAGGGGATCAGGTGCTGCGGATCAATTGACGCTCCTGGCTCAACCCTCTAACCTGCGCGGCTGTTCCAGGTGCTCGGCGATCGGACGATCCAGACGAGTGAAACAGGGAAGCCGGTGCGCAGCGTTCGACGCGCCATCCCGGCGCTGCCCCCGCAACGGTAGACGAGTCAAGGCTGCACACGATGCCACTGAAGTGATTCGGGAAGGCGTGCGGCCTGGGTGTGTACAGCCCCGCTCGTGAGCCCGGAGACCGGCCTGGTCCACCTTTACGGCA
Source organism: Pseudomonas sp. CFBP 13710 (assembly GCF_014842235.1). Lineage (NCBI taxonomy): Bacteria > Pseudomonadati > Pseudomonadota > Gammaproteobacteria > Pseudomonadales > Pseudomonadaceae > Pseudomonas > Pseudomonas sp. CFBP 13710. The sequence goes on from NZ_JACYVJ010000006.1 coordinate 51,944, forward strand.
CGCTGCAGGGCCGGCGCTCATTCTCGGGCGTCGTTGCGCCGGGCCGTGCCCTGACCCATGTACTGTCGCGCGGGGAGAGCGGCATTGACGTTCACTGTTCGGCCAGCCGGCCTCGGTGTCGCGTTGATGCTGCCTGCGTGCAGGTGTAGCGGAGAGCCACCATGAACGAAACGACCGAACGCGACGCACGTCACCTGGCGCGCATGCTGCGCAAGAAAGCCGTGATGGACGAACGCATCGCCAATTCTCCCAACGAATGTGGCTTGCTGCTGGTGCTCAGCGGTAACGGCAAGGGCAAGAGCAGTTCGGCGTTCGGCATGCTCGCGCGAGCCATGGGCCACGGCCTGCAGTGCGGCGTGGTGCAGTTCATCAAGGGGCGCAACAGCACCGGCGAGGAACTGTTCTTCCGGCGCTTTCCCGAGCAGGTGCGCTACCACGTGATGGGTGAAGGGTTCACCTGGGAAACTCAGGATCGGCAGCGAGACATCGCGGCGGCCGAGGCTGCCTGGGACGTCTCCAGGCAACTGATGAGCGATCCGGCCATTGGCCTGGTGGTGCTCGACGAACTCAACATTGCCCTCAAGCATGGTTATCTCGACCTGGACACCGTGCTGCATGATCTGCAGGCACGTCCGCCCATGCAGCATGTGATCGTCACCGGTCGCGGGGCCAAGCCCGAGCTGATCGAACTGGCCGACACAGTCACCGAAATGGGTGTGGTCAAGCATGCGTTCCAGGCCGGCATCCGTGCCCAGAAGGGCATCGAACTATGACCGAGCCGCGCCAGTGTCCGGCGGTGCTGATCGCCGCCCCGGCCTCCGGGCAGGGCAAGACCACCGTGACCGCCGCCCTGGCGCGCCTGCATCGCAATCAGGGGCGGCGGGTGCGGGTGTTCAAGTGCGGCCCGGACTTTCTCGATCCGATGATCCTCGCTCGCGCCAGCGGCGCGCCTGTCTATCAGTTGGACATGTGGATGGTCGGCGAGCAGGACAGCCGGCGGCTGTTATGGGAAGCGGCGCAGGAAGCCGACATCATCCTCATCGAAGGCGTCATGGGCCTGTTCGACGGCACGCCGTCCAGCGCTGATCTGGCGCGTCATTTCGGCGTTCCGGTGCTGGCCGTGATCGATGGCACCGCCATGGCGCAGACGTTCGGCGCTCTTGCCTTGGGCCTGGCCTGTTACCAACCCGATCTGCCGTTCGCCGGCGTCCTGGCCAACCGGGTCGGCACGGTGCGTCACGCGCAACTGCTCGAGGGCAGCCTGACCCAGGGTCTGCGCTGGTACGGCGCGTTGTCCCGGGAAACCGGGATCGAACTGCCGAGCCGCCATCTGGGGCTGGTCCAGGCCAGCGAGCTCAACGATCTGGATACCCGCCTGGATGCCGCGGCCGCCGCCCTGGCCCAGACCTGCCAGGTGGCCTTGCCGCCTGCGGTCACCTTCGCCGCCCCGGTCGAACGCTCGGTGGCGCGCCTGCTCGATGGCGTGCGCCTTGGTGTGGCCCGCGATGCCGCGTTCGCTTTCGTCTACGACGCCAGTCTGGATGTGTTGCGCGACATGGGCGCCGAGCTGGTGTTCTTCTCGCCGTTGCACGACCTGCGGCTGCCGCCATGCGACAGCCTGTACCTGCCCGGTGGCTACCCCGAGCTGCACCATTTGGCGCTGGCCGCCAACGTTTCGATGCTCGACGATATCCGCGCTCACCATGCCGCGGGCAAGCCGCTGCTGGCTGAATGTGGCGGCATGCTCTACTTGCTCGACGCACTGACCGACGTCGAAGGGGCCCGCGCGCAACTGCTGGGTCTGCTGCCCGGCGAAGCAGTCATGCAGAAGCGCTTGGCGGCCCTGGCCTTGCAGGCGGTCGAGCTGCCGGAGGGGGTATTGCGCGGGCACACTTATCACCACTCGCTGACCAGTACCGAGTTGCAGCCGATTGCTCGCGGCGTCAGCCCCAATGGCGGTCGCGGCGCCGAGGCGGTTTACCGCCAGGGACGGATGACGGCCTCTTACGTGCATTTCTATTTCCCGTCCAATCCGGCGGCGGTGGCCGCACTGTTCGCGCCCGATGATCACGCGCCTGCAGCCGGGCATCGGGCGGCGTCATGAGCGAGCCCTACAGCGACAGCGAGCGCGCCGCCATCTACCGAGTGATCGCCGGACGCCGCGACATGCGTCACTTCGCCGGCGGCAGCGTCCCCCCGGAGCTGCTTGCGCGGTTGCTGGCGGCCGCCCACCAGGGGCCCAGCGTCGGCCTGATGCAGCCCTGGCGATTCATTCGCATCAGCGACGCGGGTGTGCGCGGTCGCATCCAGGCGTTGGTCGAGGAAGAGCGACTGCGCACCGCACACGCCATGGGCGAGCGTTCGGACCAGTTCATGCGGCTCAAGGTCGAAGGGATCGCGGACTGCGCCGAAGTGCTGGTGGCGGCGCTGATGGACGATCGCGAGCGCCATGTGTTCGGCCGCCGGACCTTGCCGGAAATGGACCTGGCCTCGGTGTCCTGCGCCATCCAGAACCTGTGGCTGGCGGCGCGCGCCGAGGGTTTGGGCATGGGTTGGGTGTCGCTGTTCGATCCCCATGCCCTGGCCGAGGTACTGGGCATGCCCGCTGGAGCCAAGCCGGTGGCGGTACTGTGCCTGGGGCCGGTCGAAGGCTTCTACGATGCGCCGATGCTGGAACTTCAAGGCTGGGCTGCCCCCCAGCCGCTCGAACACATGCTGTACGAAAACCAATGGGGAAAATCGTTGTGAGCATTGCGTTGATGACGGCGGCCGGGGTGGCGCTCGATGCCCTGTTGGGGGAGCCGCGCAGGCACCATCCGCTGGTTGCCTTCGGCCGTCTGGCCAACCGGATCGAAGCACGTTTCAACCGCGCCGGGCGTGGCTGGCGCAGCCATGGTGTCACCGCCTGGTTCCTGGCCGTGGTGCCCCTGACCCTGTTGGCGACATTGCTGTCCTGGCTGCCGCTGGTCGGCTGGCTGGTGGAGATTGGCGCGCTGTACCTGGCGCTGGGCATGCGCAGCCTGGGGGAGCACGTGATGCCCGTGGCCCAGGCCCTGCGCAGCGACGACCTGGCCAGCGCTCGTCAGCGTGTCGGCTATCTGGTGAGCCGGCAGACCGATGAGCTGGACGCCGAGGCAGTGGCCCGGGCCGGCACCGAATCGGTGCTGGAAAACGGCAGTGATGCGGTGTTCGCGGCGATCTTCTGGTTCGTCGTGGCCGGCGCGCCCGGGGTTGTCCTGTATCGCTTGAGCAACACGCTGGACGCCATGTGGGGCTACCGCAACGAACGCTTCGAGCGTTTCGGTTGGGCGGCGGCTCGCATCGACGACGTGCTCAACTACATCCCGGCGCGCCTGGTTGCGCTCACCTATGCCGTGCTGGGCAAGACCCGCCAGGCCTTGCGCTGCTGGCGCCGGCAGGCACCGCAGTGGGACAGCCCCAACGCCGGCCCGGTGATGGCGGCAGGGGCCGGCGCATTGGGCGTGCAGCTGGGCGGTCCGGCTATCTATCACGGCGAACTGCATGAGCGGGCCGTGCTGGGCGAGGGTGCGCCGGCCGATGCCGACAGCATCGAGCGCGGCTGGAACCTGGTCCAGCGCGGCGTGTGGCTGTGGCTGTTGGTGCTGTGTCTGGGAGGCTTGCTCGATGCTTGAACACGGAGGGCGCTTGCGCCAGGCGGTGCTCGAATACGGTATCGCCGAAGACGACTGGGTCGACCTGTCCACCGGTATTGCGCCATGGGCTTTCCCCCTGCCCGAGATCACAGCGCGCGCCTGGGCGCGGCTGCCGGAAAACGAAGACGGCCTGGAAGACGCCGCGCGCAGCTACTACGGCTTCGCGCACGTGCTGCCGGTGCCGGGCTCGCAAGCGGCCATTCAGACACTGCCACGCCTTCGTCGCAGTGGTCGGGTAGGGGTGCTGTCGCCGTGCTACGCCGAACATGCCGAGGGCTGGCGACAAGCGGGGCATGTGGTGCGCGAAATCAGCGAAGACGAGGTCGAGCACTTCATCGACAGTCTCGACGTGCTGGTCGTCGTCAACCCGAACAACCCCACTGGCCGGCTGCTGTCCGCCGACTGCCTGCTGGCCTGGAATGCGCGTCTGAACAGCCGGGGCGGCTGGCTGGTGGTCGATGAAGCGTTCATGGACAACACGCCGCGTGCCGGTCTGGCTCGCTACGGCGTACAACCTGGGTTGATCGTGCTGCGCTCGTTCGGCAAGTTCTTCGGGCTGGCGGGTGTACGGCTGGGCTTCGTCCTCGGCGAGCCGCGCCTGCTGCGCCTGCTGGCCGACCTGATCGGTCCTTGGGCAGTGAGCGGGCCGACACGCCAGCTGGGGCAGGCCTGCCTGCTCGACCAGTCGTCGCAGCAGGCGCAGATCGCCCGCTGCGCCGCGGCCAGCGAGCGCCTTGCCCAATGCTTGCGGCGCCACGACCTGGCGCCACAGGGCGGCTGCGCACTGTTCCAGTCGGTGGCGTACGAAGGGGCCGAGCGCCTGCAGGATTTCCTCGCCCGTCGCGGCATCCTCGTGCGGCTGTTCAAGCAGGACAGCCGCCTGCGCTTCGGCCTGCCTGCCCGCGAGGGCGACTGGGCACGACTCGAATCCGCCCTGGGCGAGTATCGCAAGGAGTACGCATGAGCACATTGATGGTCCAGGGCACCACGTCCGATGCCGGGAAAAGCACGCTGGTCACCGCGCTGTGTCGCTGGCTGACCCGTCAGGGCGTGGCGGTGGTGCCGTTCAAACCGCAGAACATGGCCCTCAACAGTGCGGTGACTGCCGACGGCGGCGAGATCGGTCGCGCCCAGGCGGTGCAGGCCCAGGCCGCCTACCTGCAGCCGCATACCGACATGAACCCGGTGTTGCTCAAGCCCAACAGCGACACCGGTGCCCAGGTGATCATCCACGGGCGCGCCGTGACCAGCATGAACGCCGTCGCGTATCACGACTACAAGGCCATCGCCATGCAGGCGGTACTGGCTTCGCACCAACGGCTGAGCGCAAGCTACCCGGTGGTGGTGGTCGAAGGCGCCGGGTCGCCAGCGGAGATCAACCTGCGCGCCGGCGACATCGCCAACATGGGCTTCGCCGAGGCGGTGGACTGCCCGGTGCTGCTGATCGCCGACATCAACCGCGGCGGCGTGTTCGCCCATCTGGTTGGTACCCTGGAACTGCTTTCGCCGACTGAACAGGCGCGGGTTCAGGGCTTCATCATCAATCGCTTTCGCGGCGACATCGCCTTGCTCCAGCCAGGCCTGGATTGGCTGGAGGCCCGTACCGGCAAGCCGGTGATCGGTGTGCTGCCGTATGTCATGGACCTGCACCTGGAGGCCGAAGATGGCCTGGATCGGCGTCAGTCAAGCAAGGCCGACAAGGTGCTCAAGGTGATCGTGCCGGTCTTGCCGCGCATCAGCAACCACACCGATTTCGACCCGCTGCGCCTGCACCCGCAGGTCGACCTGCAGTTCATCGGCGTGGGCGATGACATCCCCCCGGCCGACCTGATCATCCTGCCCGGCTCGAAGAGCGTGCGGGCCGACCTGGCTCACCTGCGCGCTCAGGGCTGGGAACAGGCGATCTCCCGCCACCTGCGTTATGGCGGCAAGGTGCTGGGCATCTGCGGCGGGCTGCAGATGCTCGGCACGCGCATCGACGACCCGCTGGGCCTCGAAGGCGCAGCCGGTTCCAGTACGGGGCTGGGCCTGCTGGAATTCACCACCGAACTGCACGCCGAAAAACAGCTGCGCAACGTGACCGGCCAGTTGACCCTTGAACAGGCCGCCGTCAGCGGCTACGAGATCCATGCCGGGGTGACCACCGGGGCGGCGCTGGATCATCCGGCGGTGCAATTGAGTGATGGTCGCCGCGACGGCGCGATCAGCGCTGACGGGCAGATTCTGGGGACTTACCTGCACGGCTTGTTCGAAGCGCCGCAGTCATCGGTGGCATTGCTGCGCTGGGCGGGGCTGGCCGACGTGCAGTCGGTGGATTACCACGCGTTGCGCGAGGCCGACATCGAGCGGCTGGCCGACCTGGTCGAGCAGCACCTGGACACCGCGCGCCTGCGCGAGCTGTGCGGCTTGCCTGGGGGAGGTGCCTGACATGCTGCAACTGATCCTCGGCGGTGCCCGCTCCGGCAAGAGCCGCCTGGCCGAACGGCTGGCCACCGACAGCCAGCTACACGTCGTGTACATCGCTACCAGCCAGCCGGTGGATGGCGAGCTTGACCAGCGGGTGGCCTTGCACCGCGAGCGCCGTCCCGATCATTGGGGGCTGGTGGAAGAACCGCTGGCCCTGGCCGACGTGCTGCGTGCTCAAGCGCGCAGCGATCGCTGCCTGTTGGTTGACTGCCTGACCCTGTGGCTGACCAATCTGCTCATGCTCGACGAGCCCGAACGCTTGAATGCAGAGCGTGAAGCTCTGCTCGAAACACTGCCCGGCCTGCCGGGACACATCCTCTTCGTCAGCAACGAAACCGGCCTGGGCGTCGTGCCGCTGGGTGAACTGACCCGGCGCTACGTCGACGAGACGGGCCTGCTGCACCAGGCCCTGGCCGAACGCTGCGAGCGAGTGGTGTTCACCGTGGCCGGCCTTCCCATGGTACTGAAAGGAGCTGCGTTATGAACTCAGCCTGGTGGCTGCACACTGCCCGTGCCGCCGATGCCCGCATTCATCGCGAGGCGCTGGAGCGTCAGCAGCAGTTGACCAAGCCGGCCGGCTCGCTCGGCGCGCTGGAACAGGTGGCCGTGCAACTGGCCGCATTGCAAGGGCGGCTCAAGCCCTCGGTCGAGCAGGTCTGGGTCTCGGTGTTCGCTGCCGACCACGGCATCGTCGCCGAGGGCGTCTCGCCCTATCCGCAGGAAGTCACTGCGCAAATGGTGCACAACTTCGTCAACGGCGGTGCGGCCATCAGCGTATTGGCGCGCCGCCTGCAGGCACGCCTGGAAGTGGTGGACCTCGGTACCGCGACGCCGCTGGGCGATCTGCCTGGCGTGCAGCATGTGCGGATCGCTGCCGGTACGCGCAATTTCATCGACGCGCCGGCGATGAGTGTCGAGCAGGGCACGCAGGCACTGCAGGCCGGTCGCGACAGCGTGCTGCGGGCGAAAGCCAGCGGCACCGAGCTGTTCATCGGCGGTGAGATGGGCATCGGCAACACCACGTCTGCCACCGCGCTGGCCTGCGCCTCGCTGGCGTGCGCCGTGGTCGATCTGGCCGGGCCGGGCACCGGTCTGGACGCCGCTGGCGTGACCCACAAGGTGGAGGTCATCGAGCGCGCCTTGAAGGCCCATGCCGGGCTGCCCGACGAACCACTGCAGCGCCTGTTCTGCTACGGTGGCTTCGAGGTTGCCGCGCTGGTCGGCGCCTACCTGGCCTGTGCCCAGGAGGGCATCGTGGCACTGGTGGATGGTTTCATCTGCAGTGTCGCGGCGCTGTTGGCGGTGCAGTTGAACCCGTCCATCCGGCCTTGGCTGCTGTTCGCTCACAACGGCGCCGAACCCGGCCATCGCCATGTCCTGGCGGCCCTTGAGGCGCAACCGTTGCTGCAACTGGGCTTGCGCCTGGGCGAAGGCAGTGGCGCCGCCTTGGCCGTGCCGCTGTTGCGCCTGGCGTGCGACCTGCACGAGCAGATGGCGACCTTCGCCGAAGCGGCTGTCGCGGACCGTCCGGCATGATCTTGCACCTGGATCTGCTGCGCCATGGCGAAACCGAGATCGGCGGGTTTCGCGGCAGCCTCGATGACGCCCTGACCGAGCGCGGTTGGGCCCAACTGCACGCGGCGGTTGCCGACCGTTCCGGTTGGGACCGCATCGTCAGCTCACCGCTGCAGCGATGCGCACGCTTCGCAGAGGTGCTGGCCGGACAGCGCGGACTGCCGCTGACCTTCGAAGGCGGTCTTCAGGAGCTGCATTTCGGCGCCTGGGAAGGCCTGAGTGCGGCGCAATTGATGCAGACCGACGAAGCCGGTCTGGGGCTGTTCTGGAACGACCCCTACGCCTTCACGCCACCCGACAGCGAGCCCATGCTGGATTTTTCCGCGCGCATCCATGCCGCGTTGCGCAGGTTGCACCTGCAATATCCGGGCGAGCGGTTGCTGCTGGTGGTGCACGGCGGGGTCATGCGCCTGTTGCTGGCCGAAGCACGCGCCCTGCCACGCGAACAGCTGCTTCAAGTCGAGGTCGGACACGCTGCCTTGTTCAGTGTGGTGATGGCAGCCGACGGCAGCCTGAGCGAGCCGTCCTGAACATGCTGCCGTTCTGGATCGCCTTGCAGTTTCTCAGCAGCTTGCCGGTGCGCCTGCCCGGTATGCCCAGTCCAGAGGCTTCCGGGCGCTCGCTGTTGTTCTATCCTGCCGTGGGGCTGCTGTTCGGCGTGCTCTTGTGGGCCGCCAGTGCGCTGCTCGCCGGAACGCCAGTGCTTCTGCACGCCGCGCTGTTGCTGGCGCTGTGGGTGGTGCTCAGCGGTGGCCTGCACCTGGACGGTCTGGCGGACAGCGCCGATGCCTGGCTGGGCGGATTCGGCGACCGCGAACGCACCTTGCTGATCATGAAGGACCCACGCAGCGGTCCCATGGCCGTGGTGACGCTGATGTTGGTGCTGCTGCTCAAGTTCTGTGCGCTGCTGGCCTTGCTCGAGCAGGGCCAGCAGGCCGCGCTGATGCTGGCCCCGATACTGGCGCGGGCCGCCATGCTCGGCCTGTTCATGACCACGCCCTACGTGCGCGCTGGCGGGCTGGGCCAGGCCCTGGCCGACCACCTGCCGCGTCGTGCCGGCGCTTGGTTGCTGGCAGGCGTGGCGCTGGTCAGCCTGGCGTTCTGCGGGGTTTGGATCAGCCTGTTGGTGCTGGCTGGCTTCGTGGCGCTGCGACGCCAGGTGATCAAGCGTTTGGGCGGCACCACCGGCGATACCGCCGGCGCCATGCTCGAGTTGCTCGAACTGTTGCTGCTGCTGGGCGCTGCGCTGTAGAACCTGCCTCGCAGATGGTTGCATGCGGCGCTGCCTGTCGGCGATGAACAGGCATACAATCGAGCGGCCTGTCCCCTCATGCCCGGAGCACACAATAATGACATCGGTATGGCGTACCAGCGGCTGGGTCCTGCTCGGCGCAGCCCTGATCCTTGCCCTGTCCCTGGGCATTCGCCACGGCTTCGGGCTGTTCCTGGCGCCCATGAGTGCGGAGTTCGGCTGGGGCAGGGGCGTATTCGCGCTGGCCATCGCGCTGCAGAACCTGATCTGGGGCCTGGCCCAACCCTTCGCCGGCGCCCTGGCGGATCGCTTCGGCGCCGGGCGGGTGGTTGCGGTGGGTGGTGTGCTCTACGCGGTCGGCCTTGGCTGCATGGGGCTGGCCAACTCCGAGTTGAGCCTGAGCCTCAGCGCTGGCCTGCTGATCGGCCTGGGGCTCTCCGGTACGTCGTTCTCGGTGATTCTGGGCGTGGTAGGACGAGCCCTGCCCGCCGAACACCGCAGCATGGGCATGGGGATCGCCAGCGCTGCCGGCTCGTTCGGGCAATTCGCGATGCTGCCCGGCACGCTCGGCCTCATCAGCTGGCTGGGCTGGTCGACGGCCTTGCTGGTGATGGGCGTACTGGTCGCGTTCATCGTCCCCCTGGTACGCATGCTCAAGGACCGGCCACTGCCAGCCCAGGCCCACGATCAGAGCCTTGGCCAGGCGCTGCGTGAGGCCTGCGGCCATTCGGGCTTCTGGCTGCTGGCGCTGGGCTTCTTCGTCTGTGGTTTCCAGGTGGTATTCATCGGCGTACACCTGCCGTCCTACCTCGTCGACCAGCACCTCCCGGCAAGCGTAGGCACCACGGTCCTGGCGCTGATCGGTCTGTTCAACATCTTCGGCACCTACATCGCCGGCTGGCTGGGTGGGCGCATGTCCAAGCCGCGACTGCTGACCGCCTTGTACCTGATGCGCGCTGTGGTGATCGTGCTGTTCCTGTGGTTCCCGGTCACTACCGTCAGCGCCTGCCTGTTCGGCATGGCGATGGGGCTGCTCTGGTTATCCACCGTTCCCTTGACCAACGGTACCGTCGCAACGCTGTTTGGCGTGCGCAACCTGTCGATGCTCGGCGGCATCGTGTTTCTCTTCCACCAGCTGGGGGCGTTTCTGGGGGGCTGGCTGGGCGGCCTGGTGTACGACCAGACCGGCAGCTATGACCTGGTCTGGCAGCTGTCGATTGCGTTGAGCCTGCTCGCCGGTGCGCTCAACTGGCCGGTGCGCGAACGCCCCGTTGCCCGGCTGCAGGCGCAGGGAGCGAGCGCATGAGCAGACTCCGCAGCGTGCAACTCGCCATGGCATGCGCACTGGCCGCGCTGCTGGGTCTGGCGTGGTGGGGCTGGCAGCAGGGCGGACTGGCCCTGCTGCAAATGAACATGAGCCTGTGCTGACGTCACACATGAAAAAGCCCCGAACCGGTCGGGGCTTTTCGTATTACCTGATCGATCAGAAGCGGTAGGTCACTGAAGTACCGAAGCCATGTGCGCTGTTCTCGTACTTGGCCTGGTAGGCACCCTTGGTGGCGCTGACCAGGTTGATCTTCGTGTCTTCTTCCTTCAGGTAGGAATAGGCGAAGTCGAAGGTCAGGTCGTCCGTCGGGCTCCAGCCAGCACCCAGGCTGAGGATGGCGCGGTCGCCCGTCGGGATGCGTGGCGAACGGTTGGTGTTGTTGGTCGGCGACTGGTCAACCGAAAAGCCCGTGCGCAGCGTCCACTGTTTGTTCAGTTTGTAGGCGGCGCCCACGGCATGAGACCAGGTGTCGTGCCAGTTCTGTTCTTCGGTGATGGTGCCGATCGACGAGCGCAGCGCGGCAGGCACGCCTTCGTTCTCGACCGAGATTTCCTTCAGGCGGCTCCAACGGGTCCAGGTGCTGCCTGCGTACAGGGTCCAGTCCTGGTTGAGTTCGTGGGTGACCGAGAAGTCCACCGACTCAGGCGTGTCGATGTCCAGCGATGCATCGTACTTGCTGCCGTTGAACGGCCCGAACCCCGAACCTTCGACCTTGGTATGGCCGTCCAGCTTGTACTTGACCTTGGAGTGGTAGGTCAGGCCCACGCGGGTATCGTCAGTCGCCTGAACGAGCACGCCGACGTTGAAGCCCACGGCGGTATCGTCGCCCTTGATCTTGACTTCGCCGTCGTTGCGGCCTGGCGTCGCGCGGTTCAGCGCGGCCGACGTCAGCTCGCCTTCAAGGCGGTTGAAGGTAGGACCGAAGCCGATCGACACACGCTCGTTGAAGGCATAGCTGACGGTAGGCTGCAGCGTGACGACTGCCACATGGCTCTTGTCGCCCCAGTAGCGGCCGGCAAAACCACTTTCATAGTCGGTGACCAGACCAAAAGGCGCGTACAGACCGAAACCGACGGTCCAGTTGTCATCCAGTGGTTTGACGTAGTAGCCCATCGGGACGCCTACGAACGGGACCATGTCGCCGTCGTTGCTGCCGCCGAAGGTTCCACGGCCGCTGATGTCGGTCTTGGCGACGATGGCCGCAGCGCCGACGCTGACCTGTTCACGTTTGATGCGGGACATGCCGGCAGGGTTGCCATAGACAGTGCTGGCGTCCTCGGCGGACGACGAGCGACCGGCGAAGCCGGTACCCATGCCGCTGATGCTTTGTTCATTGAGGGCGAAGCCGGCAGCGAAAAGCTGGCTCGATGCCAGGGTGACAGCGAAGCCGAGAGTGGTCTTGAGCATTGGTCTTTTCATTGTTTTAACTCTAGGGGGGCACTGAGGGGCAAGCTACCAACATTTTCACTGCAACGCTATAGCCTGAAACACTCTGGCTAGAGCGGTTTTGTAGGACAATCCGACCATAATTTACGGGCGCCCGAATGCAGCTTCCAGCGGTCGCGTATGCGCCATCCCTGTGCCATGGGCGCACGCCGGTGCCTGGTAGATTCCACGCAGCTGTCTAGCTCGGGCAAGACAGGGTCGTTGGCAAGCAGAAAAATGACGTCAGATTTTCGATTGCGCGGCAGTGGGCGACGCACGGTGGTCCTTCGGCCGGACTGGCGAACTGTAATGTGCGTTTACAGTTGCATGCATCGATAGCATGCCAAGGCCTGGGCCTCCCCCAAATCGCAGGCATGAAAAAGCCCCGACGGGTCGAGGCTTTTCCATACATTACATCGTGTGCATCGTTGCAGCGATCAGGCAACCAGGGCCTGACGCGTACGGTCGATCACGGCCTGCAGCGGTTCGGCACTGGAGTACTGTTCCGGGTACAAGCGTTCGCTGTGACGGGCGATACCGTGCTCATTGACGATGGTGAAGCTGAAGCAGCCTTTGCGCGCGGCCATGATCAGGCAGTTCATCGGAGCGAAGGCGTGGGTGAGGGTGCGGATGGCATCCTGGGTCTGGATATGAGTCATGTTGTTGTATGTTCCTGCAATGGTCACGACTTGGAGCCGTGATCGATAAAAACGTTCCAGTAGCGCGGGCCTTTGGGCCGGGCGAAGAACCTGTCTGGAACAAGACAGCCAGTGAACAGCGCTTTATCGTTTTGGCTGTTGGGCTGACTGGTAGGTACTTAGGAGGGCAGGCAACATTCCGGGCTAAGGTTCGGGGCCCTGGATGCAGATCCTGATCAATCGTAGGTTGGTCGGGGCAGAGTAATTCGCTTGATGCCGGACTTGTTCGCAAGTCGGGGAGCGTTACCTGGAGACCATCATGTTGGTCGAGCCCGTGTGAACAGGGTGGTCGACCTGAATTGACTTTCAGCTTGGTACTAACGGGTCGAAGACTATCGCATCGGCTATGAGAAGCGCAAGCGATATTCCGAAAAAATACCTTATTGCTACCTTGAAGACGCAAACGAAGACCCGGTCACTGCAAGTGCAAGAAAACGTGTCTGTCCGGTCTGATCGTGCCTCGTCGATCATGGCTACTCGGTATGACTCACGCAAGTCAATGAAAAAAAACGTCTTTTCGAGTTGGTGAAAAAATCGACAGTTTGACTTCAGGCCCCATTCCATATGGGTTTGCGAGGGGCAGGGGGGGGTTGTCCACTGACTTATCCACAGCTTCTGTGGATTGTCCCAAGGACGCGCTCTGGCACGGGGTTGGTCGGGTCCGAAAGGGCAGACATCTGTCACCTGGGGCTAAACCCTCGGCCATTGCCGCCGATAACACGACCATGACCCTGATGCCGGTGCCTTATGTTCAACAACAAACTCAAGCAGCAACTCAGCGCCCAAGCCGACGAACTGGTGGAATTGCGTCAACTGGTAGCCGGCATGACCCACGAGATGCTCAGCCTGGACATCGACGCATCGCTGCGCATCATCGCCTGCAACGACTTGTTTGCGACCACTTTGGGCTATACCGAAGCCCAGCTGGTTGGCAGGCTGATGACCGAATTGGTCCCCACCTACGTGACCAAACTGCCGTGCTACAACAACTTCCGTGCGGCGGTGGCAGCGGGCACTTCGGTGTCGGACAACTATCGCTACCTCAAGGCGGACGGCAGTCTGGTCTGGGTCAATGCGCACTGGAAGCCCATCCGCAATGCGGCAGGTGTGCTGATGCACATCAAGTGCTTTGCCACCGATGTCACCAAGAGCATGGAGAAAGCAGCGGAGAACGCTTCGTTCATCGACGCCTTGCTGCGCTCCACGGCGGTCATCGAGTTCGATTTGAAAGGCACCGTGCTGTCGGCCAACGACCAGTTCATGCGCGGCATGGGCTATACCCTGGCGCAGGTGCAGGGCAAGCATCACCGCATGTTCTGCCACAGCGAAGAAACCAGTTCGCCGAGCTACACCGAATTCTGGGCAAACCTGAACCGCGGTGAGTTCGTCGCCGGGCGCTTCAAGCGCCTCGACAGCATGGGCCGCACCATCTGGCTCGAGGCGACCTACAACCCCGTCTACGACACCGAAGGCAAGCTCTACAAGGTGGTCAAGTTCGCTACCGTGGTCACCGAGCAGGTCGAGCGCGAGGCCGAGGTCAATCAGGCGGCGCAGACCGCCTATGAAATCTCGCGCAGCACCGACATCAGCGCCCAGCGTGGCGCGGTGGTAGTGACCGATACCGTGCAGACCATGCGCAAGATCGCCGACGACATGCAGTCCGCGTCCAGCGGTGTGGAAGCGCTGGGCAAGCAATCGCTGCTGATCAGCTCGATCATCCAGACCATCAGCAGCATCGCCCAACAGACCAACCTGCTGGCGCTGAACGCCGCCATCGAAGCGGCCCGCGCCGGTGAACAGGGGCGCGGGTTCGCCGTGGTGGCCGACGAAGTCCGGCAACTGGCGGGCCGGACCAGCACCGCCACCGACGAGATCGCCGCCGTGGTGCAGCAGAACCAGGCACTGGTCGACGGCACCGTGCGCGACATGGCCAACAGCAGGCAGCAGGCTGAGCAGGGCGTACAACTGGCCGGTCAGGCCGGTGACGTGATCGTCGAGATCCAGGACGGGGCCAAGAAAGTGGTGGAGGCGGTGGCGCGTTTCACCAACCTCTGACGGCCTGTACGGCACCTTCGCAGCGGTTGTATTAGAATGGGCCACGTTCATTCAGCGAAGGTAATCGATATGACAGTCCAGACCGAAACCGCTCTGCTGGCGGGTGGCTGCTTCTGGGGCATGCAGGACCTGATCCGTCGTTATCCGGGCGTCCTGCAGACGCGGGTCGGGTACAGCGGCGGCGATGTCGCCAATGCGACCTACCGCAACCACGGCACCCACGCCGAAGCCATCGAGATCGTCTTCGATCCCAGCGTGATCGGCTATCGCCAGATCCTCGAGTTTTTCTTCCAGATTCACGACCCGTCCACGGCCAACCGCCAGGGCAACGATGTAGGCCTGAGCTACCGCTCGGCGATCTTCTACAACACCGAGGAGCAGAAACGCGTCGCACTGGAAACGATCGCCGATGTCGATGCCTCCGACCTGTGGCCCGGCAAGGTCGTCACCGAGCTTGCCCCTGCAGGTGATTTCTGGGAAGCCGAGCCCGAGCATCAGGATTACCTGGAGCGTATTCCCAACGGCTACACCTGCCATTTCGTACGTCCCGACTGGAAACTTCCCGCGCGCGGCTGATCAGGTTGCGCCAATAGCTAGACATATCCAGTAATAATTTCCCGGCGGTGGTGTTCATCACTGCCGGGACATCCATCCTGACGCCCCCTGCAACGACCCCTCTCCATCGTGCAGCCCGCACGCTCTGCGCTCTTCATACGCACTCATCCAGCCTGCACGCTCGCTGGCAAAGATCAATGCTTCTGGTTGGCAGCCGCGAATGCTTGCCAAGTGCCATGAATTATCATTTACATTTTTTTGACATTTGCATAGCCTTGCGCCGCTTCCGCATTCAACGCGGTTTCGCACACAAGTTTGCGTGGCTTCCTACAGCCTGCATTCGAGTCTTCGCCCGGGGGGGGCAGACCGCCTTGTGTGGGTTCCTGAGGTCATGCCATGAATCATTTTCCGTTGCGCAGTGTTGCGCTGTGCATCTCTCTGTCCATTGCCGGCCTGGCGCAGGCAGCTCCGATTGCGGTGAATCTGCCCGCGCAGCCCTTGGGCGAAGCGCTGAACCAGTTGGGTCAGGCCAGCGGCCTGCAAGTGGTGTTCGAACCAGCGGCGATTGCCGGCAAGACCGCACCTTCGGTAACCGGCCGGATGGAACCCGCATTGGCACTGCAACGCCTGCTGGCTGGCAGCGGCCTGGTCGGTACGGTGCAGGGCGACGTGGTCAGCGTCACCGCGCCCGCTACAGCGTCCACTGGCGGCGCGGTGGAACTGGGCGCGACGGCCGTCTCGGCCGCCACCAGTTCCATAGCCGGCACGGCCACCACCGAACACTCCGGCTCCTACACCACCGGCAGCATGAGCACCTCGACCGGGCTGCCGCTGTCGATCCGCGAAACCCCGCAGTCGGTCAGCGTCATCACGCGCCAGCGCATGGACGACCAGGGCATGAACGACCTCAACGATGTGGTCAAGTACGCGCCCGGCATCACCTTGCGCAAGTTTGGCGGCGACCGCCAGGCGTTCCAGGCGCGCGGGTTCAACATCGACAACATCATGTACGACGGCCTGCCGACCAGCATCGGCCAGTTCACTTTGGACACCATCGCCGGCGCCGACCTGGCCCTGTACGACCGGGTTGAAGTGGTGCGCGGCGCCACCGGCTTGATGACCGGTGCCGGCAGCCCGTCGGCAACCCTGAACCTGGTGCGCAAGCGTCCTACCGCCACCCCTCAGGTCAGCATCACCACCAGTGCCGGTACCTGGGACCGCTACCGCACGCAAGTGGATGCGTCGAACCGGCTCAACGAATCCGGCACCCTGCGTGGCCGGGTGGTGGCCGCCTACGAAGACGACAACAGCTACATCGACGAGCGTGAAAAGCAGCGCCAGACCTTCTACGGCGTATTCGAAGCGGACCTGAGCGAGGCGACTACCCTGACCCTCGGGGCTTCCAAGCAGCGCGATGATGCCACCTCTGACTGGGGCAGCCTGCCGTCCGGTCCGAATGGCGAAGACCTGCATCTGTCGCGCTCCACCTTCCTGAGCAATGACTGGGCCTACTGGGATCGGGACAACGTCAGCGTGTTCACCGACGTCACCCACCGCTTCGACAACGGCTGGACCGCCAAGGCTGCGGCCGCGAAGATATGGGCCGAGTCCAACACCTTTTCCAGCTATCTGACGGCGCCCCGCAATGGTGTGTACGGGCAGGCCACAGGCGCCTACGACACCACCGACGTGCAGACCAACGTGGATGCCTCGCTCGCTGGCCCGTTCCAGTTGTTCGGGCGCGAGCATCAGTTGACCCTCGGCGCGAGCCGTCGCCAGGAAAAGTTCGACCAGACCGGTGGCTACTGGAACGACTCCACGCCCATCGATATCTACAACTTCGATCCGGGTGTCATTGCCAAGCCTTCGCGCACTCGCAGCGACTATCGGCTCTACGAGAGCAAGAACACGGCAACCGAAAAGGGTGTCTACGCCGCCGCGCGTTTCAACCCGCTGGACCCGCTGCATATCATCGTCGGCAGCCGAGTCAGCTGGTATGACTACGACAACCGCTCGGGCACGGGTGATTACAAAGTGACCCAGGAAGTCACGCCCTACGCCGGCATCATCTATGACCTGAACGATACCTACTCGGTCTACGCCAGCTACACCGAAATCTTCAAGCCGCAGACGCAGCAGGATGTCGGCGGCACGGTGCTGGACCCGATGACCGGTGAAAGCTATGAGATCGGCATCAAGGGCGAGTACTTCGATGGCGGACTGAATGCGTCCGTGGCCATGTTCGACATGACCCAGCAAAACCGCGCCTACGCCATTCCCGATCAACCGGCCAGCTGCCGGGCCACCAACCGCACCTGCTACGAGGCTGCGGGCGAGGTACGCAGCCGTGGCCTGGATACCGAAATCAGTGGCGCCTTCACGCCCAACTGGCAGTTCTCGGCCGCCTATACCCTGGTGCTCAGCCAGTACGTGAAAGACCGTACCTACGAGAAAGGCAATCTGTTCGCGCCCAACCAGCCCAAGCATCTGTTCAAGGCCGCAACCACTTACCAGTTCGAAGGTGCCTTGGACAGGCTGCGTATCGGTGCCGACGTGCTGGCGCAGAGCGCAACCTACGGCCGTGTCGGAACCGGTCATGCGGAGCAGGATTCCTACGCGGTACTGGGCTTGATGGCCGGCTATCGCTTCGACGAACACTGGGACGCCCGCGTCAACTTCAACAACGTGCTGGACGAGAAGTACTGGCAGGGTATTCCTACCGCAACCGGCAGTGGCACCTACGGCGACCCGCGCAACCTGATGTTCTCGCTGAAATGGTCGCTGTGATCCAGTGACCGAGAGGGCGGGCGTGCAATGCGCCCGCCCGTCGATCATCACAGGCATTCGTAGCAGATGCCCATACGTGTCAAGGCCGAAAGGGCGTGGACAGCTGGAACTGTGCCAATTCGCGCAACCCTGTATTCACCTTGAAACGGACGCTGTAAGGTCTGGCATGGGCCAGCTGTGAAGAGAGGCCCCTATCGGCACTGCCATAGGCGCGTTGTGGTGAACTGTCTGCGGAGCACTTTTGAAAACACTGCTCATCATCGGCATCGGCGCCGGTCATCCCGAGCACATCACGGTGCAGGCGGCGCGTGCCTTGGCGCGGGTCGATGTGTTCTTCCTGATGGACAAGGGCGATCACAAGGGCAAGCTCAATGCCCTGCGCAAAGAGATCCTCGAGCGTCATGCAACGCCTGGGGCGTATCGGGTGGTCGAGGTGCGGCAGCCCGAGCGTCCGGCCGGGCCGGACTATCGGACGTCGGTGAATACCCTGAACGCGCGCAAGCGGGCGGCCTTCGAGCGGCTGCTCGATGATGAAGTGGCGGACGGGGAGTGCGCGGGCGTTCTGGTGTGGGGCGATCCTTCGCTGTACGACAGCACGCTGCGCATTGTCGAGGCGATCGCTGCCAACGGCGCGCGAGCGGTGCACTATGAGGTGTTTCCCGGTGTGACCAGCATTCAGGCGCTGACCGCGGCGCACCGGATCACCCTCAACAGCATTGCCGGTGCCGTGCAGATCACTACGGGTCGACGCCTGGCGGCGGGCATGCCCGAGGGCGTCGACACGGTGGTGGTGATGCTCGATGCACAGGACAGCTTCAAGGCGCTGGTCGGCCAGGATCTGGATATCTATTGGGGGGCTTACGTCGGTACGGCCGATGAAGTGCTGCTGTCGGGAAGGCTGGACGACATGGCGCAGACCATTGCCGATGCGCGGCAGCAGGCGCGCAGCCAGCATGGCTGGATCATGGACAGTTATCTGCTCAGGCGGCGTGTCTGAAGTTGCGCGGGGTTGCCGGACGCGGCTCGCGCCGCTGCTACAGGGGCTGTCTGGTGTTTTGCGGGGCTGCCGGACGCGGCTCGCGCCGCTGCTACAGGGGCTGTTTGGTGTTTTGCGGGGTTGCCGGACGCGGCTTGTCGGTCTTGCGCGCGGATTTCGCGTTGCGCAGGCTTGTATTACCTAAACGCCAACGTCACCATCAGGGCACCCTGCGTTCCGCTGTGAGCCGATATGCCGACCCAGCCTCCCGAACATTTTCGCGCCCCCTCCGTACCTGAGGAGACACCCGCCCAGGATGCCGCCGAGCGCCTGCAGCTGGCTCTGGATACCGGGGCCATCGTCGGTACCTGGGTATGGGATGTTGCGGCCGACCACTTCAGTGCCGACGAACGCTTTGCCCGCACCTTCGGTCTGTCCGGCAAGGTCTGTGCCCAGGGCCTGCCGCTGGAGCAAGCGATGGCCAGCGTCCATCCGCAGGATCGCCCGCGGGTCGAAGCGGCCGTGTTCGAGACCCTCGGCAACGGCGGTCACTACCGTTGCGAGTATCGCGTGCTGCAGAGCGACGGCAGCTATCGCTGGATCGAAGCCAACGGCCACGTCGAATTCGACGAGGCGGGGCGTCCGCACCGTTTTCCCGGCGTGCTGCTGGACATCCAGCAACGCCGCAGCGCCGAGGCCGAGCGCGATCGCATGACCCACCTGCTGCGCACCTTCACCGCCGCGGTGCCCGGTGTGGTGTACGCCAAGGATCGCCAGGGCCGGATGCTGGTTGCCAATCGCGGCACCACCGAACTCATCGGCAAACCGCCCGAGCAGTACATCGGCCGCACCGATATGGAGTTCCTGGAAGACAAGGTCCAGGCTCGGGTGATCATGGAAACCGACCGACGCATCATGGAAGGTCGGCACACCCAGGAGGTGGAAGAGGAGGTACGCCAGGCCGACGGCACCGCCGCGACCTGGCTGTCGCTCAAGACGCCTCTGCTCGACGAGGACGGCGAAGTCATTGGCCTGATCGGGTCCTCCATCGACGTCACCGCGCGCAAGAAAGCCGAGGCTGCGGTGCGCGAGCTCAATCAGACCCTGGAAGAGCGCGTGCGCATCGCCATTGCCGAGCGGGAAAAAGCCGAGGCAGCGTTGCACCAGGCGCAGAAGATGGAGGCCGTGGGCCAGCTTACCGGGGGTATCGCCCACGACTTCAACAACCTGCTGGCGGGCCTGTCCGGCAGCCTTGAATTGATGCACATGCGCTTGAAACAGGGCCGTACCGCTGACCTCGAACGCTATCTGGACGTCGCTCAGGGGGCCGTCAAGCGCGCCGCTTCACTGACTCATCGCCTGCTGGCGTTCTCCCGGCGGCAGACCCTGGCTCCGGTGCCCACCGACGTCAACGCGCTGATCCACGGCCTGGAAGAACTGGTGCGACGTTCGGTCGGACCCTCCATCGAACTGAGCGTGCGCCATACCCAGGGTCTGTGGACGGCGCTGATCGACCCGACCCAGCTGGAAAACGCCTTGCTCAACCTGTGTATCAATGCTCGCGATGCCATGCCCGGTGGTGGGCGGATCACCATCGAAACCGCCAATCAGTGGCTGCCTCACAGCGATGCATTCAATCACGAGGTACAGGCCGGCGAGTACCTGGTGGTTCACGTGACCGATAACGGTTCGGGGATGAGCGAGGAGGTCATGGCCAAGGTGTTCGAGCCGTTCTTCACCACCAAACCGGTGGGCGAGGGCACCGGCCTGGGTCTGTCGATGATCTATGGGTTTGCCAGGCAGTCCGGCGGACTGGTGAAGATCCAGTCACGGCCGGGGCTTGGCACGACGGTCAGCCTGTACCTGCCCAGGCATTGCGCAGGCCTCGAGACAGAAGCGGTGGTGCCCAGCCAGGCGCCCATCGACCTCGGTGGCAGCGGCGAAACCGTGCTGGTGGTGGACGACGAAGCCTCGGTGCGCGGTTCCGTGGCCGAGCTGCTGGAAAGCCTGGGCTATGTGGTCCTGCAGGCCGGCGACAGCGCCCAGGGCCGAGACCTGCTGCAATCGGCTGCGCGCATCGACCTGCTGGTCACGGACGTAGGCTTGCCTGGCGGGCTCAATGGCCGGCAGATGGCCGAGCTGGGGCGCTCGGCCCGGCCAGGCTTGCCGGTGCTGTACATCACCGGCTACGCGCAGAACCTGGCGTTGGACCAATGCCATCTGCAGCCCTGCACCGAGGTGCTGACCAAGCCGTTCGCCCTGGAGGCGCTGAGCGAGCGCGTGCGCATGCTGATCACGCAACGGCAGCCATGAAACCTGTTCTGCGGCCATGAAAAAGCCCCGCCATGGCGGGGCTGCTCACAACCAGCGGGCTCATCGAGTCAACCTGGCGTTCAGGATCGCGTCGCGCACCAGCGGGCGGCAGGCTTCGACGAAGGCGATCAACTGGCTGGCCGGGATTGTGCCCAATGCACTGACAGGGGTATGGCGGATGGTGTTATATTCCTGCGCTGACATGGCGGATACCTCTCAAGGGTTTCATTCGATGTGTCACCCGAGCCGCCGGGACTCTCACCTCCCGGTGGCTCTCCTTTACTTGGTTCGCCGGGCACGTGAAATTGTTCAATCTTTAAGATGGCCAGTCGCCGTACGGTATGTTAGGCCCTTCCCCTGCTCTATTCGGTAATCACTCCCGCGCGAACACCATGGCCTTGAGGCCGCTGGCTGGATCTATGTCGGCAAACTCCGGTGGGTTGTCCAGGCGCCGCTGCAGGCGCAGCTGCGGTGCTTCGCGGCGCAGCTCGTCGACGAGAAATTCGGGGCCCAGCGCCGGGTCGTTCGTGCACGCCAGCACCACGCCCGATTCGCTGAGCAGTTCCGGCAGGCGGCGCAGTACCCGCTGGTAATCCTTGGTCAGCAGGAAGCTGCCTTTCTGGAACGACGGCGGGTCAATGATCACCATGTCGTAAGGGCCGTCCTTGCCGACCCGGCCCCAGGACTTGAACAGATCGTGGCCGAGAAAGCTGACCTTGCCCAGGTCGTGGCCATTGAGGTGGTGGTTCTCGCGTCCCCGGGTAAGGGCGGCGCGAGACATGTCGAGGTTGATCACATGGGCTGCGCCGCCAGCTATGGCGGCCACCGAGAACCCGCAGGTGTAGGCGAACAGGTTGAGCACACGTCGACCCCGGGCGTTTTCGCGTACCCAGTCGCGACCGTGGCGCATGTCGAGAAACAAGCCGTTGTTCTGTTTACGCCCCAGGTCGATGCGGTACTGCAGGCCGTTCTCGACCAGGATCACCTGCTCTTGCGCTTCTCCGATCAGCCAGTGCACGTCGCTGCCGGGCAGGTAGCGATGCTGCAGGGCCAGACCGCGCGCACCGCTGGCGCCCCACGCCGGTTGCTGCGCCAGTCGGGCCAGCAGCTGTTGCAAGCCTGCCAGCTGTTCGGCAAGCGGCTCCTTGAACAGCGACACCAGCACGATGCCCTGCAGCCAGTCCACGGTCAGTTGCTCCAGCCCCGGCCAGCGCCGACCGCGGCCGTGAAGCAACCGGCGAGTTTCCAGCGGCGGCTGGGCGAGGGCTTGCAGCAGGTGTTGGTGCAAGGTGGCGAGGGCGTCGGCGTTCATGGCAAGGATCACGGCTTCGAAGGGCCGGCATTCTACGTCAGCTCAGGTATTTTTCGAACCAGCCCAGCGTGCGCTCCCAGGCCAGGTCGGCGGCGGCCTTGTCATAGCGTGGGGTCGAATCGTTGTGGAAGCCATGGTTGGCGCCGGGATAGATGTACGCCTCGTAGGTTTTGCCTGCCGCCTTGAGCGCTGCCTCGTACGCGGGCCATCCTTCGTTGATGCGCGTGTCCAGTTCGCCGAAATGCAGCAGCAGCGGCGCCTTGATCTTCGCTACATCCTTGGCATCGGCCTGACGGCCATAGAACGGCACCGCGCACGCCAGCTCGGGATAGGCCACCGCCGCCGCATTGGACACACCGCCGCCATAGCAGAAACCGGTCATGCCGACCTTGCCCGTGGCACCCTCGTGCGCCATCAGCCAGGGGATCGCAGCGAAGAAATCATTCATCAGTTTGGTCGGGTCGACCTTCTCCTGCAGCGCCCGACCCTTGTCGTCGTTGCCCGGATAGCCGCCGACCGAGGTCAGGCCATCCGGGGCCAGGGCCATGTAGCCGGCCTTGGCGACCCGCCGTGCGACGTCTTCGATATAAGGGTTGAGCCCGCGGTTCTCATGCACCACCACCACGCCTGGCACCTTGCCGGTGGCCTGGGCCGGCCGCACCAGGTAGCCACGCACCTGGCCATGGCCATTGGGCGAGGGGTAGGTGACGTATTCGGCCACGATCTGTGGATCGGTGAATTCCACCTGCTGGGCCAATGCATAGTTCGGGCTCAGGCTGGCCAGCAATGCGCCTGCCGTCAGCCCCCCAAAGGTGAACAGCGCCGCGCGGTCGAGGAACTCGCGGCGGTTGATCTTGCCATGGGCATAGAAGTCGTACAGTTCCAGCAACTCGGGGGAAAAATCCTTGGCACTGAGGCGATCCATCGGGCACTCCTATCGGAAGACACCAAGCGGTGAGGGTTGCACTCATTAAAGCAGCGTTTCGCACCCTGGCCAGCGCTTCGCGCGTCAGCGGCGATGCAGCAGGTTCCAGTGGTCCGCGACCTGGCCCATGGTCTTGGCTTCGCCACTTTTGAGCCAGGCCATGAAGGGGCGGTCGAAATGAAAGTTCGGGCCGCATGCCTCGGTCAGGAAACGCCGCACGTTCTGAGTGTTGCGATAGCCTCTGTCCAGGGGGGTGTAACGGGTGATGGGAGCACTGTGCCAGTCGAAGTTCATGAATCGCTATCCTTCGCGAAAAGATCATTGAGTATAGGGGAGGGGGCGAGCCGCGCCTGCACGCTGACGTCGTGCACGCCATCATGCACAGGGCACTTTTCCTGTGCCGCGTTTTGCCTCAGAGTCTGTGAATCGCCAATAGTGCCAAACGTCGACGGAAGGATGATGAGCGAAGATCAGTGGAGCCAACGCATGCAAGACAACGGCTGGCTGTGGAACCCTGCCCAGACTGGCGCGCAGGCGCCGTGCCTGATCCTTGCGCACGGTGCCGGCGCGCCGATGGACAGTGCCTTCATGAACAGCATGGCCGAGCGCCTGGCCGCTGGCGGGGTCAGCGTGGTGCGTTTCGAGTTTCCCTACATGGCCCAGCGCCGCAGCGGCGGCAGCAAGCGTCCGCCCAGTCCGCAGGCAAGCCTGCTGGAAAGCTGGCGACAGGCCTATGCCCTGGTGCGACCGCTGGTGACGGGAACCCTGGCCGTGGGGGGGAAATCGATGGGCGGACGGATGGCCAGCCTGCTGGCGGACGAACTGGGTGCCGATGCACTGGTGTGCCTGGGGTATCCCTTCTACGCGGCCGGCAAGCCGGAAAAGCCGCGAGTCGAACACCTGGCCGACCTGCGCACGCCAACCCTGATCATCCAGGGCGAGCGCGATGCGTTGGGCAACTGCGAGACAGTGGCAGGCTATGAGTTGTCAGAGCAAGTCGAGCTGTACTGGCTCAGCGCCGCCGATCATGACCTCAAACCCTTGAAGTCATCCGGGTTCAGCCACGATCAGCATCTGCAGACCGCCGCCGACCGGATCGTGGCCTTCCTGTCCTGACTCGCGTGGCCGACACGTGGCCTGCCATGCAGGCTGCGATGCGAGGGCAGGGGGCAGTCAGCGGTTGAAACGCTCCACCAGCGAGTACTGGCTGTTGGCGGTCTTGGTCAGCTCTTCGCTGAGCAGTGCCGAGTTCTGCGCCTGTTCGCTGGTTTCATCGGCCAGGTGCGAGATGGTGGTGATGTTGCGGCTGATCTCCTCGGCCACTGCACTCTGCTCTTCGGTGGCTGCGGCGATCTGCGTGGTCATGTCGGTGATGTTGGCGACCGCTTCGCTGATGCCGATCAACGCCTGGTCGGCTTCCAGCACGCGAGCCACGCCTTCCTCGGCCTGACGGTGACCGGCATCCATGGTCTGCACGGCATTGTTGGCGGTCTGCTGCAGCTTGGCGATGAGCCCGTGGATCTGCCCGGTCGACTCGCTGGTGCGTTGTGCCAGCTGACGCACCTCGTCGGCGACCACGGCGAAGCCGCGGCCCATTTCGCCGGCGCGTGCCGCTTCGATGGCTGCGTTGAGCGCCAGCAGGTTGGTCTGGTCGGCGATGCCTTTGATCACATCCACCACGCCGCCGATCTCGTCGCTGTCCTTGGCCAGCTGGGTCACGGTCTGCCCGGTTTCCCCGACGACCACCGACAAGCGCTGGATCGCCTCGCGGGTTTCGCCGGCGATGTCGCGACCGCGGCTGGTCAGGCGGTTGGCCTCCTGGGTGGCGTCGGCAGTGCGCTGCACATGGCTGGCCACTTCCTGGGTAGTGGCCGCCATCTGGTTCACCGCAGCGGCTACCTGCTCGGTTTCCAGGCGCTGACGGTCCAGGCCCTGGGAGCTCTGGTGTGCAAGGGCGTCGGATTGCCGGGCTTGACCGGTCAGGTGCTCGGCGGTGTCCTGCAAACGGGTCAGGCAGGTCTTCAAGCGCGCTTCCTGGCTCAGAATGGCCATTTCCAGGCGCGCCTGGGCGCCCCGGCTGTCGGTGTACATCTGCGCGATGAGGGGGTCCGAGGTGGTCTGGTCCGCCAGATCGAGCAGGCGCTTCATCCCACGCTGCTGCCAGCTCAGGCCCATCAGGCCCAGCGGCAGCGACAGCCCGGCAGCCAGGGCGAACCCCCACGAGGTATCCAGCCAGGTGCCGATCATGAAGCCGACCTGGCTGACCAGAATGAACGGTACCCAGTTCTGCAGCACCGGCATCCAGCGATCGCGGCCGGGTACCGCCGACCTGCCGTTGTTCAAGCGTTCGTAGAGCGACTGGGCACGGCGGATCTGCTCGGCCGTCGGCTTGATCCTGACCGATTCGTAACCCACCACCTGCTTGTTTTCCAGCACTGGGGTGACGTAGGCGTTGACCCAGTAGTAGTCGCCGTTCTCGCAACGGTTCTTGATGATGCCCATCCATGGCAGGCCCTGGCGCAGCGTCGCCCACATGTGCTCGAACACCGCCGAAGGCACGTCCGGGTGGCGCACGGTGTTGTGCGGCGCGCGAATCAGCTGCTCGCGGGTGAACCCGCTGATCTCCACGAAAGCATCATTGCAGTAGGTGATCATTCCTTGGGTGTCGGTCGTGGAAATCAGGCGCTGCTGGGCAGGGAAAGTCCGTTCGCGCTGGGTGATAGGCTGATTGTTACGCATGAGTGTCCATTCATTCCGTGGGGCTTTGACAGGTTCTCGGCCAGCTCGGGAAAAGATTGAATGGGATATCGGCGAAGGGCGGTGGGAGGGCTTCAAAGTCATTGCCGAGCAGGCCCCGGGAAGCGGGGCCTGCTCGCTGGCAGGCAAAGATCAAAGGGCCTGGATGACGGCGCTCATATGAGCCTGCAGGTCGGCGATCGGGTCGTCGCTTTCCTCGGCCAGCACCAGCAGCTTGCTGCCTGAGGCAGTGATCACCGCCTTGACCGCTTCGGGCGGTTGGCGATGGTCGATGACCAGGGCAACGTCGTTGTCCTTGAGCGTCATGCTCAGGTTTTCCAGCTGCGCGGTGTCCCACTGTTCGTCGTTGAGTACCTGGGTGGCCACCGTGTCCAGATTGAGACCGGCTGCAAGGTAGGCGAAGCGGTCGCTGAGGCTGACCACACTGACATTGTCCGCCTTTGCCAGGCGTGTCTCGCTGTCGGCGCTGAGCTTGAGCAGTTGCTGCTTGAGTGCAGCCAGGTTGGCGTCGATCCGCGGTTTGGCGGCCGGAGCCAGGCGTACCAGGTCGGCAGCCATGACGTCGGCCATGCGCCCCATGTTGTTGCTCGACAGCCACGGCTGGCTGTTCAGTCCGCTCACGCCCGGCTGTACCGCGATACCGGGCAGTACCCCGTCGACCGGGCGCGCAGCGTCGATCTCGACGATGCGAATGTTGCTGCGACGCGCCAGCGGGTACAGGGAATCGTCAGGCCATAGCGAACGCAGCCCGATCACCGCGTCGGCAGAGCCGGCCAGTCCGGCCAGGGCTTCTGCGCCGCGGCCGGTGAAATAGGCATTCTGTCGAGAGCCGGGCAGGTTGGCAGCGGCCGCACGTTGCAGTTTCACGCCGCTGTCCTTGAGCAGCAGTTGGCCCAGGCCGTAGGTGATCGGCAGGCTGGCGAGAACCTTCACCGGCTCCGCCGCCTGGATCGCAGGGGCGAGCGCCGCGCACAGGGCCAGGGCGACTGTCAGTTTGCGCAGAGTAGGCATTTATCCGATGTTCCCTTTGAGGCTGGGCAAGGTGCCGCGGGCGATGGCGGCGAGAGCGAAGGCCAGGCCTGCGACCAGGATGATGGCCGCCCCGGAAGGCACCGGCAGATCGAAGAGGATCGGCAGCAGGATCCCGCACAGGGTGCTCACCGTGGCAATGATCACCGAGATCCAGAAGAAGCCCTTGAGCGACTGGCTCAGCAGCCGTGCCGCCGCTGCCGGAATCACCAGCAGCGCACCGACCAGGATCGCGCCGATGACCTTCACCGCTGCCACGGTGATCAGCGTCACCAGAATCACGAACAGGTAATCCAGGGCTTTCACCGCCACGCCGCGCACCGCGGCCAGCTGCGGATTGAAGCTGGCCAGCATGATGCGGTTGTACAGCGGCAGGCTCAGGCTCAGGACCAGGGTACCGACCACGGCCAGTACCAGCAGATCGTTGCCGTTGACTGTCAGTACCGAGCCGAACAGCACGTTCTCGAGAATGTGCACGTTGATCTTGCCGGCCAGGGTCAACAGCAGGCTGGCACCCAGGGCCAGCGAGACCGACAGAAACACGCCGATCAGCGTGTCCGGCGCCAGGCCGGTGCGATTGCGCAGGTAATTGAGCACGATGCCGAACAGCAGGCAGTAGCCGAACAGGCTGCCGTAGGGGCCCGTGTAGGGTTCGCCGAGCAGGATGCCGATGGCCACGCCGGTGAGCGCGGCATGCCCGACCGCTTCGGAAAAGAACGCAAAGCGCTTGACCACCACCAGCGTTCCCAGGCCGCCCAGTACCGGGCCGATCAGCAACCCGGCGATCAAGGCGTTGACCACGAAACCATAGGCCAGTGCAGCGGGCAGGTAGCCGTCCGAGGCAAGGCCCTGGATGGCCAGGCGAAACTGTTCGTAGTCCATCAGGCGAGGCCTCCGGCGCGTGGATGGGTGGAGAACAGCGTGAGCAGCCGGTCTGGCGTCAGTGCGTCCGCCGGCCTGGCGTCGAACAGCACGCGTCGGTTGAGCCCGGTGACGTGGTCGGCCAGACGCTTGACCGCTTCCAGGTCGTGCTCGATCCATATGACCGTGATGCCGGCTTGCTGCCAGTCCAACAGCAGGCGCTCGAACACCTGGATGCCGGCTTCGTCGAGCGCCGACATGGGCTCGTCGAGGATCAGCAGCTGCGGCGCCGGGATCAGGCCCTGCGCCAACAGCACGCGCTGGCGTTCGCCGCCCGACAACGCGCCCATGCGGCGCTTGCGCTTGTCCTGCATGCCGACCCGCTCCAGGGCCTCGCCAATGGCGCCGGCATAGCGTTTCGACAGGCCGAGAAAGGCAGGCCGACGCTGGCACATGGCGGCCATGAAATCGTCGACCGTCATCGGCAGGCCACGATCGAATTCCAGTGCCTGCGGTACATAGCCGATCACCCCGGGGCTGCCCGGCCACTGCAGGCTCAACTGGCCACGATGGGGCATCTGCCCCAGCAGGGTCTTGATCAACGAGCTCTTGCCACCGCCGTTGGGTCCGACCAGCGCGTGCACGCTGCCGCTGGCCACGCGAAAGGAGACCTGGTCGAGAATCAGCGTGCGGCCCAGCACCAGGCCCACCTCGGCGAACTCGATGGCGGGGCCGCTGCGGGCGAGGGCGAGGGGTTCGGCGGCCGTCATGCGCCGGCCTCCTGGATGGCCCGGACCACGGTGTCGAGGTTGCCGCCCATTTCCTTCTCGTATTTGTCGGCGCTGTACTCGCCATAGGAGATGTGCGAGAGGGGGTACATCTTCACTCCCGACTCTCGCTGGATGGTTTCGACATAGGTCGAAGGGAAATCCATTTCCGAGAAGATCACCTTGACGTCCAGTTCACGCAGCTGGTCGATGGTCTTCTTCAGCTGGCTGGGGCTGGGCTCGATGCCGTGCGCCGGCTCGACCACGGCGGTCACTTCCAGGCCGAACTCGCGCAGCAGGTAGTCGTAGGCCGCGTGTACCGTGGCCACCCGCAGCTCGGCGTTGGGCGCCTGGGTCAGCTTGGCCAGGGCGTCGGCGCGCAGCGTGCGCAGGCGCTTGCCGTAGGCCCGGGCATTGGCGGTGTAGAACTTGGCGTTGTCCGGGTCGAGCTTGCCCAGTTCGCGGGCGATGTTGTTGACCTGGGCGATAGAGGCACTGATGGACAGGAACGTGTGCGGATTGACCACTTTGCCGGCGCCACGCGCCATCGTCCCGGTGGCCGCCAGCAGGGGCACGTCGGCATTGGCCTCGATCACGTGGATATCGGGTTTCTCGCTGGCTTCGATCATGCGGTCGGCAAAATCGTCATGGCCGACGCCATTGAGCACGATCACGTCCAGGCTGCCGATGCGCTTGATGTCGTCGGCGCGTGGCTCGTAGGCATGGGGGTTGAACCCGGCCGGGATCAACGGCACCACTTCGGCCTTGTCGCCGACGATGTTCGCCACATAGCTGTAGTAGGGGTGCAATGTGATGCCGATACGCAGCGGCTTGGCGTCGGCGGCCCAGGCGGTGCTGGTGAACAGGGTGCCCAGCACTGCAACGGACAGGAGTCGCAGCAACGGACGGCGGGCGATAGATCTGGGCATGAAGAATCCTGGTGAAGAGGGCGTATTCAATGGCGATGCTGGCGGGTGACACCGGTGTCGAACTGGGCGATGACCTGCTGCCAGCCGGTGTCGGCAAGCGACGTGTCGTCCAGCAGCGCCGGTGCACTGGCGGAGGGTGCGCGGTTGAGCCAGACATCGGCGTCCGCGCCGTTCATGCGCAGCAGGAACGAGCCCGCCACCTCTGGCGCCTGGCTCAGGCCCACGTAGGCGCCCTGGACCATCTGCCAGGCGTGGCTGCCGCGGCTGACCGAGCTGGCGTCCTGGGCGAAGGGTGGGAAGCCCTCGCGGGCCAGTTGCTCGGGCGTGACCGGATCGGACTGTTCCTCGGCCAGCAGGCGGACCTCGTCGAGGGTCACTCGCAGGTCGGCATAGATGCCCTGTTCGGCGGCGCTCAGGTCGCGTCGGGCGTCGAGCTGGTGGGACGGTACCGCGACGGCTTCGTGGCTGACCCCGTGCCAGGACACGACGCCGGCCGCCGCCAGCAGGATGAACAGGCACAGCAGGCCGACGTACAGGGTTTCATGGCCCGCACCGGCCGGGCGCACGATGTGCGTGACGGGCGTGCTCATGGTGCCTCGATGTCGGCTTGGTCGATTTCGACGACGTGGCCGGGGCCGGCATCGAACAGCACATAGAACTCGGCATCCGGACGCTTGAAGGTCACGGTCGAATCGCTGCCCAGCTTGCCGGGTACCAGGATGCTTTCGTCATAGCCGACCACGTCCAGGGTCACCCCCGGCGCGCCGCTGCCGTCGGAAAATCCGCCGGTGCAGCGGATCTGCTGGTCGTCGATCTGCTTGCATTCGCACATCGGGTTGTGCGCCAGGGCCACGCCGCTGCAGGCGGCAGCGAGCAGCCCCAGTGCCAGGGCGGGCCAGCGGATGAATGAAACGCGGGTCATGGTCGGGTTCCTTGACGGTTCAGCCAGGCCACCGTCGCGGGTGATGCCTGGCTCAATGGAATGGAGGTCTGGTGCATCGAGCCGTCCCAGCCTTCCATGGTGATCCACAGCTGAGCATCGGCTTGGGTTTTGGCCGGCACTGGCAACCCGGCGAACATGCGGTAGCCACTGCCGAAGAAGATCACGCCTGCAGCCCTCAGGCTGCGTGGCTTGCCGATGCGCAGGTAGGTGGCCTTGACCTGGTCGATGCAGGTCTTGCACAGGGCCGCGTTGAAGTACTTGATGTCCTGGCCGCTTTCGGCGGTCGGGCCTTCGATGCGGCGTTCGGCCAAGGTCAGGCTCCACGGCCCGACGGCGATGTCGCCTACTGTCCGCTCGCCCAGGCCGCTGTCGCCGCGATCCATGGCGTTCTCGGCGAAATAGTGCGGCATGAAGCTCAGCGGGATGAACACCAGCAGCACGTTGATATGGAACCGCCACTTGCGCCAGAAACGCGACAGGGGCGAAGGCGTGGGGGCACTGAGGACTCGGCTCACAGGCTGCGCTCCGCGGTCTTGTGGGCAATCGGGTGCAGGCTGCCGGTGGCCGTCTGCGCAGTTTCGTGGCGGGCGCCGCGCTTGAACGCCTGGGCCGTGGCCAGGGCGGTGCGCTTGCTCCAGATCATCAAGCCGCTGAGCACCATCATGCTCAGCAGCAGGCCGAAGAAGGCCCAGATCAGCTTGATCCACAGCCCGCCGAAGTCACCGGTGTGCAGCGGGCGCATGGACTCGGTAACGAACTCCAGTGCATTGCGGTCGCCCAGCAGGTGCGAGCTGATCAGCTGCCCGGTGTAGGGGTTGATGCTGGCGGTCTGGAACATCAGCGGGTACCAGCTGCGGCCACCCACTTCCATCGGGCTGTAGGCGTTGAGCGGCAGCGACACGTAGCTGGCATCGAGGCCCGGCACCTGCTGCTTGACCACGGCGATGGCCTGCTCGACC
Source organism: Pseudomonas sp. CFBP 13710 (assembly GCF_014842235.1). NCBI lineage: Bacteria > Pseudomonadati > Pseudomonadota > Gammaproteobacteria > Pseudomonadales > Pseudomonadaceae > Pseudomonas > Pseudomonas sp. CFBP 13710. Next base: position 83,529 of record NZ_JACYVJ010000006.1, read on the forward strand.
GGGATCATCGGTGCCGGCGTGCCGTCGGCCACCAGCGGCACGTCGGCCCGGGCGATCACCGAGGTGACCGGCGAGTAGCTGGAGATGCTGATCTGGTTGTCGTAGAGGATGGCGCGAATCAGGAACCACACGCCGGTAATGGCGATGACCGCGATGAACCAGATCGACCAGATACCGCTGAGGCGGTGGAAGTCACCCCAGAACACCCGTGCGCCCTGGTTCAGGCGCAGGGTGGGCTTGAGAAAGCCCTTCCAGAACTTCTTGTAGACCACCAGGCCGGTGATCAGGGACACCAGCAGCGGCAGGCCGAGGAACGACACCAGGTACCAGCCCCAGGAGAAGCCGTTGGTGAAGGGCACCAGCCACCAGCCGTGCAGGGCGCGGGTGAAGGCCGGGAAGTCGAACGCCGGACTGACGCCTTGCAGCACGCCGGTATAGGGGTTCACATAGACCGTTGGCGAGCGGCCGTCCGGGTAGGTGACACTGGCGTTGACGGCGAAGTAGTCGCCGTCGGGGTGAATGAGATTGCTGACTCGCAGCTCGGGATGATCGCGTTCGATGGCGGCCATCAGTTGGTCGTAGTTCAACGGCTGGGCGTCGTCGGACGGTTTGTTGGCACGCATTTCCGGATTGATCAGCCACATGATCTCGGTGCTCACCACGGCCAGGGTGCCGGTCACACATACGATCAGCACGAAAAACCAGATCGGCAGGGCCAACCAGCTGTGCACCAGGAACCAGATTTTCGAGCGGGATTTCTTGGACATGGGAAAACGTTCTCGATTCACGAAGCCGGTCGCCTGAGGGGCAGGTTCCGGATCCAGCGAACAGGTGGCCACGGATTTGGATGGCGGCTATTGCACTGGATAAACAAGAATGAGAACAAGAACCAAATGAATTACGGGTGCAATCATTTGAAACCTAATGTTTCAGAAAGCGCTGCAGGCCCCGTCGTGATTGACACCCGCCGGTCGATGGGAGCAATCCCTTCGATCCCCCGTAGGAGCGGTCCGCGGCCGCGAACCAGGCACCGCGGCATGTCAGATCATCCGCGGTGTCCTTTTCGCGGCCGCTGACCGCTCCTACAGGTGCTTTACACCACCGGGTTCCCAATCAACTGGCGCAAGACGTAGTGCAGGATACCGCCGGAACGGAAATACTCCACTTCGTTGAGGGTGTCGATCCGGCACAGCAGTTCGACGGTTTCCTGCTGGCCGTTCTCACGGCGGATGCGCAGGTCCAGGCGCATGTGCGGCTGCAGCCGGGCACCACTCAAACCGAAGATGTCCAGGGTCTCGCGGCCGGTCAGGGCGAGGCTCTTGCGGCTCTGCCCGTCGGTGAACTGCAAGGGCAGCACGCCCATGCCCACCAGGTTGGAACGGTGGATACGCTCGAAACTCTCCGCCACCACGGCCTTGACGCCCAGCAGATTGGTCCCCTTGGCAGCCCAGTCGCGGCTCGAACCGGTGCCGTACTCCTGGCCGGCAATGATCACCAGCGGTGTGCCGGCCTGCTGGTAGCGCATGGCCGCATCGTAGATCGGCAGCTTCTCGCCCGTAGGAATGAACAAAGTGTTGCCACCTTCTTCACCCCCGAGCATTTCGTTGCGGATACGGATGTTGGCAAAGGTCCCGCGCATCATCACTTCGTGGTTGCCCCGGCGCGATCCATAGGAGTTGAAATCACGCGGTTCCACGCCCTTGTCGCGCAGATAACGGCCCGCCGGACTGTCAGCCTTGATGTTGCCCGCAGGGGAGATGTGGTCGGTGGTGACCGAATCCCCCAGCAAGGCCAGAATGCTTGCGCCCTGCACGTCGGCGATCACGGGTGCGGGACCGGCGATATCCTCGAAAAACGGTGGATGCTGGATGTAGGTCGAGTCGGCCTGCCAGACGTAGGTAGGCGCCTGCGACACTTCGATTGCCTGCCATTGCGCATCGCCGGCGAACACCTCGGCGTACTCCTTGTGGAACATCGCGGTGTCGACCTTGGCCACTGCGTCGGCAATCTCCTGCTGGGTGGGCCAGATGTCGCGCAGGTAGACCGGCTGGCCGTCACTGCCGGTGCCCAAGGGTTCACTGCTGATGTCGGTACGCACACTGCCGGCCAGGGCGTAGGCGACTACCAGTGGTGGTGAGGCCAACCAGTTGGTCTTCACCAGCGGGTGCACCCGGCCCTCGAAGTTGCGGTTGCCCGAGAGCACCGAAGCCACGGTCAGGTCCGCGCTCTGGATGGCCTGCTCGATAGGCTCGTCCAGCGGCCCGGAGTTGCCGATGCAGGTGGTGCAGCCATAACCGACCAGGGCGAAGCCCAGCGTGTCCAGATACTGGGTCAGGCCCGCAGCCCGATAGTAGTCGGTCACCACTTTGGAGCCGGGGGCCAGGGAAGTCTTGACCCACGGCTTGGTGGTCAGGCCTTTCTCGACCGCCTTCTTCGCCACCAGGCCGGCGGCCATCATCACGCTGGGGTTGGAGGTATTGGTGCACGAGGTGATGGCCGCAATGACCACTGCGCCGTGCTGCAGATTGTGCGTCTGGCCGCGCCAGGTATACGGCGTGCCCTCTGTCTGGTCGGCGTTGCCCACCGCCACGCCACCGCCGCCCTCGCTTTCCAGGCGGCCTTCTTCCTTGCTTGTAGGCTTGAGCTGCAGGCCGATGAAATCGTCGAACGCCGCGCTGACCTTGGGCAGTGCCACGCGATCCTGCGGGCGCTTCGGCCCGGCCAGGCTGGCCTCGACCTCACCCATGTCCAGCCCCAGGGTATCGCTGAATACCGGCTCCTGGCCGGGCAGGCGCCACATGCCCTGCGCCTTGCAATAGGCTTCGACCAATTGCACGGTGGCTTCCGGGCGTCCGGACAGGCGCAGGTAACCCAGGGTCACCTCATCCACCGGGAAGAAACCGCAGGTGGCACCGTACTCCGGCGCCATGTTGGCAATGGTCGCGCGGTCGGCCAGGGGCAGATCGGCCAGGCCATCACCGTAGAATTCGACGAACTTGCCCACGACGCCTTTCTTGCGCAGCATCTGCGTCACGGTCAGCACCAAGTCGGTGGCCGTGATGCCTTCCTTGAGCTTGCCGGTAAGCTTGAAGCCGATGACCTCGGGAATCAGCATCGACACCGGCTGGCCGAGCATGGCGGCTTCCGCTTCGATACCGCCGACGCCCCAGCCCAGTACCCCCAGGCCGTTGATCATGGTGGTGTGGGAGTCGGTACCCACCAGGGTGTCGGGAAAGGCGTAGGTGCGGCCGTCCTCTTCCTTGGTCCAGACGGTGCGGCCCAGGTATTCGAGGTTGACCTGGTGACAGATGCCGGTGCCCGGCGGGACCACGCTGAAGTTGTCGAAGGCGCTCTGACCCCAGCGCAGGAACGCATAGCGCTCGCCATTGCGCTCCATCTCGATGTCGACGTTTTCCTCGAATGCCTGCCCGGTGGCATAACGGTCGACCATCACCGAATGGTCGATCACCAGGTCCACCGGCGACAACGGATTGATTCGCTGCGGGTCACCGCCGGCCTTGGCCACGGCGGCGCGCATGGCGGCGAGGTCGACCACCGCCGGTACCCCGGTGAAATCCTGCATCAGCACCCGTGCCGGGCGGTATTGAATCTCGCGATCGGAGCGGCGCTCCTGCAGCCAATCGGCCAGGGCCTGCAGATCGGCACCGGTCACGGTCTTGCCGTCTTCCCAGCGCAACAGGTTTTCCAGCAGGACCTTGAGCGACATCGGCAGTTTCTGCAGGTCACCCAGGCTGTTGGCGGCATCGGGCAAGCTGAAGTAGTGATAGGACGTGCCCGCGACGTCGAGCGTCTTCAGGCTTTTCAGGCTATCGAGGGAGGACATGGATCAGCTCCTTTTCAGGCCCGCACGGCACGGGCTGGATAAACAGGTTCTTTCAGTCAGGGACTTCCAGTGCATGCCCAGGGTTCCGATTTCCTTTATCATGCGCCGATTTGAGCACCCCGGCGGTGAAAGTCCCTTTATGAATACGCTGTTTATGCATTGCCGCCCCGGCTTCGAAGGCGAGGTCTGCTCGGAGATCGCCGAACACGCCGCACGGCTGGGGGTTGCTGGGTATGCCAAGGCGAAGCCGCTGACCGCCTGCGCCGAATTCATCTGCCACGAACCGGCCGGTCCGGCGCGGTTGATGCGCGAGTTGCGTTTTAGTGACTTGATATTTCCACGGCAGTGGGCCAGGGGCGATTTCGTGCAGTTGCCCGAAACCGACCGCATCAGCGTGCTGCTCGACCACCTGGCGGCCTATCCAGTGTGTGGCAGCCTGTGGCTGGAAGTGCTCGACACCAACGATGGCAAGGAGCTGTCGAATTTCTGCAAGAAGTTCGAAGCACCGCTGCGCAAGGCCCTGCTGGGTGCTGGCAGGCTGGTGGACGATCCTGCCTTGCCGCGCCTGCTGCTGACCTTCAAGAGTGGTCGCGAAGTCTTCCTGGGCATGGCCGACGCGGGTAATTTCGCCATGTGGCCCATGGGCATCCCGCGGCTCAAGTTCCCCCGCGAAGCGCCCAGCCGTTCGACCCTGAAACTCGAAGAGGCATGGCATCACTTCATTCCCCGCGAGCAATGGGACGAACGCCTGCACGGCGACATGACCGGTGTCGACCTGGGCGCCGCACCCGGTGGCTGGACCTACCAGCTGGTACGCCGCGGCATGCTGGTTACCGCCATCGACAACGGGCCCATGGCACAGAGCCTCATGGACACCGGACTGGTCACCCATCTGATGGCCGACGGGTTCACCTATCGGCCCAAGCAGACGGTGGACTGGATGGTCTGCGACATCGTCGAGAAGCCGGCGCGCAACGCCGCCTTGCTGGAAACCTGGCTGGGCGAGAACCTCTGCCGCGAAGCGGTGGTCAATCTGAAGCTGCCGATGAAGCAGCGCTATGCCGAAGTGCGGCGTTTGCTCGAACGCATCGAGGACGGTTTCAAGGCGCGCGGCATCAAGGTGCAGATTGGCTGCAAGCAGCTGTACCATGACCGGGAGGAAGTCACCTGCCACCTGCGTCGACTCGACGGCGGCCGGCGCTGATCGATCCGAGCGCTGCGGCCTGGCGTCGCACGCTGCGCTCGGACCGCGCGCTGGCGCTACACTATTGGTTGCGAACGTGCGCCTGAATGCCCGCTTGACCTGGAGCTTTTCATGACCCAAACCTTGCCTGCCGACCGTACCCTGGATGCCACCGGCCTGAGCTGTCCGGAACCGGTGATGATGCTGCACCAGCATGTGCGCGACCTGCCTGCAGGCGGCCTGCTGAAAGTCATTGCCACCGACCCCTCGACCCGTCGCGACATCCCCAAGTTCTGCGTATTCCTGGGCCATGAGCTGGTTCAGCAGGACGAGGAGGGCGGCACCTACCGCTACTGGATCCGCAAGAAAAGCGACTGATCGCCTCGCAGCGGCGGTCGCGCGGCGCACATACCCAGTTGCAGGCGAGCTGGGTATAATCGCCCCCTTTTTTCCAGGTGCCTGGCCATGCTGTCTGAAATTCATGCCTTTCTCGGCTGCCCTACGCCCGATGCCTGGGTCCAGGCCGCGCTGGCCGACCAGCGCACCTTGCTGATCGACCACAAGAACTGCGAATTCAAGGCAGCTTCCACGGCCCTGAGCCTGATCGCCAAGTACTGCACCCATGCCGACCTGATCAACATGATGTCGCGCCTGGCTCGCGAGGAGCTGGTGCACCACGAGCAGGTCCTGCGTCTGATGAAGCGCCGCGGAGTCGAGTTGCAGCCGCTGTCGGCGAGCCGCTATGCCTCGTCGCTGCGCAAGCAGGTGCGCAACCACGAGCCCGTCAAGCTGGTCGACACCCTGGTGGTTGGCGCCTTCATCGAAGCGCGCAGCTGCGAGCGTTTCGCGGCCCTGGTGCCGCATCTGGACGAAGAGCTGGGCACCTTCTACAACGGCCTGCTCATGAGCGAAGCGCGGCATTATCAGGGCTACCTGAAACTGGCCCATCAATACGGCGATGCCGCCGATATCGCCCAGACCGTCGACAGGGTTCGCGTGGCTGAAGCCGGACTGATCGAAACGCCCGATCCCGAATTTCGCTTCCACAGCGGTGTGCCGGCCTTCGCCTGACCTCTGCCGATGACGCGCTCCCAGGATCGCGTCCCGAGACTTCCCGCCCCTGGATAGCACAGCGGCGTGTATTGACAGGCCTCTCGCTGACGTTTACGTTAACGTAAAGCATCAGGAAGTCGATTGACGTGAGCGCGACCTACAGCATCTCCGATATAGCCCAGTTGTTGGACGTAACGCCCAGAACCCTACGCTTTTATGAGGAACAGGGCATGGTGACGCCCACGCGCCGTGGCCAGGAACGGATCTATGCGCCGCGCGATCTGGTGGCGATGAAACTGATCCTGCGCGGCAAGCGCATCGGTTTCTCCCTGGCCGAATGCAAAGAGCTCATCGACATGTACGACCCGTCGGGCAACCGCAAGCAACTCGACCGGTTTCTGGAGAAGATCACCGAGCGCCGGGCGCAACTGCAGCAGCAGATGCTGGACATCGAACAGATGCAGGTCGAGCTCGACACCGCTGAAGAGCGCTGCCGCGCCGCACTGCAGAGTTGACCGGACCGCGCGCCTGCGGTGCGCAGTGCCCCCTGTAACGTTTCCTGCAAGATCATTGTGCTCAACAGCTTTCTCCCCAAAAAAAACAACAAGTGGGTGGCGAACATGATTTCAGTACCGGGACTGGATTTCTTCCTTGGCGAAGACATCGACATGCTGCGCGATTCCGTGGCCGCCTTCGTGGCGCGCGAGATCACCCCGCGTGCCGCCGAGGCCGATCGCAGCGACCAGTTTCCTGCCGACCTGTGGCGCAAGTTCGGCGACATGGGCCTGCTGGGCCTGACCGTGGCCGAAGAGTGGGGCGGGACGGGCATGGGCTACCTGGCGCACATGGTCGCCATGGAGGAAATCTCCCGCGGCTCCGGGGCCATCGGTTTGTCCTACGCCGCCCATTCCAACCTATGCGTCAACCAGATCAACCGCAACGGCACTGCCGAACAGAAGGCCCGCTACCTGCCGAAGCTGATCAGCGGCGAACACATCGGTGCACTCGCCATGAGCGAGCCCAACGCTGGTTCCGACGTGGTTTCCATGCGCTTGCGCGCCGACCTCAAGGGCGACCGCTACGTGCTCAACGGCACCAAGATGTGGATCACCAACGGCCCGGACTGCGACGTGCTGGTGGTCTACGCCAAGACCGACATGGCGGCCGGCGCCAAGGGCATCACTGCGTTCATCCTGGAGAAAGGCGCGCCTGGCTTCAGCGTCGCGCAGAAACTCGACAAGCTGGGCATGCGCGGCTCGCACACCGGCGAGCTGGTGTTCCAGGACGTCGAAGTGCCGCTGCAGAACGTGCTGGGCCAGACGGGGCAGGGCGTCGGTGTGCTGATGAGTGGCCTGGACTACGAGCGCGCCGTGCTCAGCGGTGGCCCCCTGGGGTTGATGCAGGCGGCCATGGACCTGGTGTTGCCGTACGTCCACGATCGCCAGCAGTTCGGCCAGAGCATCGGCGAGTTCCAGCTCATCCAGGGCAAGCTGGCCGACATGTACACCACCCAGCAGGCATGCCGGGCGTACCTCTACGCCGTGGGCCGGCACCTCGATGCACTGGGCCAGGCACCCGTGCGCCAGGTGCGCAAGGACTGCGCCGGGGTCATTCTGTATGCCGCCGAAAAAGCCACCTGGCTGGCCGGTGAAGCCATCCAGATCCTCGGCGGCAATGGCTACATCAACGAATTTCCCGCCGGGCGGCTCTGGCGTGACGCCAAGCTGTATGAGATCGGCGCAGGCACCAGCGAGATCCGTCGCATGCTGATCGGCCGCGAGCTGTTCGAGCAGACCCGCTGAGCCCGCAATCGCTGACGCGTCCCTCTGGTGCCGTATTCGCACAGGAAATGCCCATGGCCATTCTGCACACCCAGGTCAACACCCGTTCCGCCGACTTCGCCGCCAATCGCGAAGCGATGCTGCGGCAGCTCGAAACGCTGCAGCAGTGCGCGGCGCAGATTCACCAGGGCGGTGGTGAAGCGGCGCAGGCGCGGCATGTCGCGCGCGGCAAGCTGCTGCCGCGGCAGCGTATCGACGTGCTGCTCGACCCAGGCTCGGCCTTCCTCGAAGTGGGCCTGCTGGTCGCCCATGAGGTGTATCCCGAACAGGTCGCCGCTGCCGGTTTGATCACCGGTATCGGACGGGTGTCCGGCGTCGAGTGCATGATCATTGCCAACGATGCCACGGTCAAAGGCGGCAGCTATTACCCGCTGACCGTGAAGAAGCATCTGCGCGCCCAGGAAATCGCCCAGCATAACCGCCTGCCCTGTTTGTACCTGGTCGACTCCGGGGGCGCCAACCTGCCGCGTCAGGACGAAGTGTTTCCAGACCGCGAGCACTTCGGGCGGATCTTCTTCAACCAGGCCAACATGAGCGCCCAGGGCATCGCCCAGATCGCCGTGGTGCTGGGCTCGTGCACGGCCGGGGGCGCCTATGTGCCGGCCATGAGTGACGAGACCATCATGGTTCGCGATCAGGCGACCATCTTTCTGGCCGGCCCGCCGCTGGTCAAGGCCGCCACCGGCGAGGTGGTCAGCGCGCAGGCCCTCGGCGGTGCCGACCTGCATTGCCGGCAGTCGGGGGTGGCGGATCACTACGCCGAAAACGACCAGCACGCACTGGCCATCGCCCGGCGCTGCGTCGCCCATCTGAACGGACGCAAGCAGGGCTGGCTGGCCTGTATCGAACCGCGGCCGCCACGCCATGCCGCAGACGAGATCTACGGTCTGGTCCCCACTGACCCCAAGCAGCCACTGCCGATCCACGAAATCATCGCGCGCATCGTCGACGACTCGGCCTTCGACGAGTTCAAGGCGCTGTTCGGGCCGACCCTGATCTGTGGTTTCGCCCATATCCATGGCTACCCGGTGGCGCTCCTGGCAAACAACGGCGTGCTGTTCGCCGAAGCCGCGCAGAAGGGCGCGCACTTCATCGAGCTGGCGTGCCAGCGTGGAATACCCCTGGTGTTCCTGCAGAACATCACCGGCTTCATGGTCGGCCAGAAATACGAGGCCGGCGGTATCGCCAAGCACGGCGCCAAGCTGGTCACGGCGGTGGCCTGCGCCAAGGTGCCCAAGTTCACCGTGATCATCGGTGCCAGCTACGGCGCGGGCAATTACGGGATGTGCGGGCGCGCCTACGATCCGCGCTTCCTGTGGATGTGGCCGAACGCCAAGATCGGCGTGATGGGCGCCCAGCAGGCGGCCGGCGTGCTGGTCCAGGTCAAGCAGGAGCAGGCCCAGCGCCAGGGTCAGGCGTTCAGCGACGAACAGGCCCGGCAACTGGCCGAACCCATGGTGGCGCAGTACGAACAACAGGCCCACGCGTTATATTCCTCGGCACGTCTGTGGGACGACGGCGTGATCGATCCTGCGCAAACCCGAACCGTACTGGCGCTGGGTTTATCGGCGGCGTTGAACGCGCCGCTGGCCGAAACCCGCTTCGGCGTCTTCCGCATGTAGCCCATGCACTTATCAGGAATCGGGGATCAGGGTATGCACGAATTCTCCACGATACAGCTGCACATCAGCGCCGAACACGTGGCCAGCGTCTGGCTCGATCGACCGGACAAGAACAACGCATTCAATGCGCTCATGCTGGAGGAGCTGCGCCAGGCCTTCGACCACATCAGCCAGCGGCCAGGGTTGCGCTTCATGTTCCTGCGTGGCCATGGGCAACACTTCAGCGCCGGTGCCGATCTGGCCTGGATGCAAGCCAGTGCCCGGCTGAGCTACGCGGAAAACCTCGCCGAGGCCACGCGTCTGAGCGAGCTGATGGAGCAGCTGCAGCGGCTGCCGCTGCCCACCGTCGCGGTGGTGCAGGGCGCCGCGTTCGCCGGGGCCATGGGCCTGGTCAGTTGCTGTGACATGGCCATCGGCGCCGACGACGCGCTGTTCAGTCTCAGTGAAGTGCGCCTGGGCCTGGCGCCGGCGGTGATCAGTCCCTACGTGGTCCAGGCCATCGGCTCGCGCGCCGCGCGCCGCTATGCGCTCAGCGCCGAGCGTTTCGATGCCGTGCGAGCCCGCGAACTGGGACTGCTCGACGAAGTGTATCCGCGCGCCGAACTGGAACGGGCGGTACAGGCGTGGCAACGGCGTCTGCTGGGTAATGGTCCCGAAGCGATGCGCGCCTGCAAGGCGCTGCTGCTGGCTATCGGCGATGGCCAGGTCACGGCGCCACGCCAGGCCCAGGCGCAGGCTCTGATCGCCCGGCTGCGCACTGGCGCCGAGGGCCAGGAAGGCATGCAGGCCTTCTTCGATAAACGCGCGCCCGCCTGGGCAGAGGTAACCCCATGAAGCCACTCCCGCAGACCGTGGCAACGCTGCTGATCGCCAACCGTGGCGAGATCGCCTGCCGCATCATCCGCACCGCCAGGGCCATGGGCATCCGCAGCGTGGCCATCTACAGCGACGCCGACGCCGATGCCCGCCATGTGCACGAGGCCGATCTGGCCATCCCCCTGGGTGGCAGCAAACCCGCCGACAGCTACCTGCAGATCGACAAGGTGGTTGCCGCTGCCTTGGCCTGTGGCGCCGACGCGGTCCATCCCGGCTACGGCTTTCTTTCGGAAAACGCCGCCTTCGCCCGGCGCCTGGCGCTTGAGGGCATCCTGTTCATCGGCCCGCCCGCCGAGGCCATCGAAGCCATGGGCAGCAAGTCGGCGGCCAAGGCCCTGATGGAACGCGCCGGAGTGCCGCTGGTGCCGGGATACCACGGCCAGGCCCAGGACCTGTCGACCTTCGCCGATGCGGCGCAGCGCATCGGCTACCCGGTGCTGCTCAAGGCCGCTGCCGGCGGTGGCGGCAAGGGCATGAAGGTGGCCGAGTCCGCCGCCGAACTGGCACCTGCCCTGGACTCGGCGCGGCGAGAGGCCGTGGCAGCCTTCGGCGACGGTCATATGCTGGTCGAGAAATACCTGGTGGCACCCCGGCACGTGGAGATCCAGGTCTTTGCCGACGCACAGGGGCATTGCCTCTATCTTCACGAGCGGGATTGCTCCATCCAGCGACGGCATCAGAAAGTACTGGAGGAAGCACCGGCACCGGGGCTCGATGCCTCCCTGCGCCAGGCCATGGGCGAAGCCGCGGTGCGCGCAGCCCAGGCGATTGGCTATGTGGGCGCAGGTACGGTGGAGTTCCTGCTGGATGGGGAAGGGCGTTTCTACTTCATGGAGATGAATACCCGCCTGCAGGTCGAGCATCCGGTGACCGAAGCGATCACCGGGCTGGACCTGGTGGCCTGGCAGATTCGCGTGGCGCGTGGTGAAACCCTGCCGCTGAGCCAGGCGCAGGTTCCCCTGTTCGGGCACGCCATCGAGGTGCGCCTGTATGCCGAAGATCCAGCAGGCGGGTTCCTGCCGGCCAGTGGGCAATTGGCACTGTATCGGGAACCGGCAGCCGGACCCGGTCGGCGAGTGGACAGCGCGGTGCGCGAAGGCGACGTGATTTCGCCATTCTATGATCCGATGATCGCCAAGCTCATTGCCTGGGGTGAAAATCGCGAAGAGGCCCGGCTGCGCCTGCTGGCGATGCTCGCCGAAACGGCGGTCGGCGGGATCAAGAGCAACCTGGCCCTGCTGCAGCGCATCCTTGCCACGCCTGCGTTCGCCGCGTCCCGAATCGACACCGGCTTCATCGAACGCCACGCCGACGCGCTGTTGCCTGCGCCACCGGCGCTGACCGAAGCGTTCTGGCACAGCGCCGCGCGTGCCTTCCTGCGTTCGGCCCCGCTTGTTGCCTGTGAACAAGACCCGCATTCACCTTGGAGCGCTGCCACTGGTTGGCGTCAACTCATGCCTGCGCAAGCCACGCTCGACCTGCGCTGTGGCGCCCAGAGCCGATTGTGCACGGTGGCTTTGAGCAACGCTTGCGCCGGCCCGGATGAAGCACGGCTGATCGGCCGCCGCGGCGACGTCGTCTACCTGCAGTGGCAAGGCGACCCCTACGAGGTCGCGCTGGTTGACTCCCTGGCGGCGGGCACCGGTGCCCATGCGTCCGACGACTCGCTCGCTGCGCCCATGAACGGCAGCATCGTCCGTCTGTTGGTCAGTCCGGGCCAGCAGGTGGCGTTAGGCGATGGCTTGGTGGTGCTGGAGGCCATGAAGATGGAGCACACCGTGCGTGCCAACCGCGCAGGCGTGGTTCAGGCGCTGTGCTGCGAAGAGGGCGAGATGGTCAGCGAAGGCAGGGTATTGATCGAGTTGCAGGAGGCCGAACATGCTGCCTGAACGGGTGCGGATCGTTGAGGTCGGGCCCCGTGACGGGTTGCAGAACGAGCAGGGCCGTGTGCGCGTCGAAGACAAGGTAGCGCTGGTCGACGCGCTGGTCGCGGCGGGCTTGCAGCATGTCGAGGTCGGCAGTTTCGTGTCGCCGCGCTGGGTGCCGCAGATGGCCGACAGCGCGGCGGTCTTTTCCGCCATCCAGCGTTCGCCGGGGGTGACCTACGCGGCACTGACGCCGAACCTGCAAGGCTTCGAGGCCGCCATTCAAGCTGGTGCATCGGAGGTGGCGGTGTTTGCCGCGGCGTCTGAATCCTTCTCCCAGCGCAACATCAACTGCTCCATCGCACAGAGCCTGCAGCGCTTCGAACCGGTTCTGGCGGCCGCCGCCCTGCGCGGTATCAAGGTGCGTGGCTACGTGTCATGCGTGCTCGGGTGTCCGTACGAAGGCGAGATCGCAGCGGTGCAGGTGCGCGACGTGGCCAGCGCCATGCTGCAGATGGGCTGCTACGAGATTTCCCTGGGCGACACCCTCGGCGTCGGTACGCCTGGGGCCGCGCGAAAACTGATCGAAGTGGTCGCACAGCGCGTGCCGCGGGCGCATCTGGCCGGACACTTTCACGATACGTATGGCCAGGCCGTGGCGAACATCTACGCCTGCCTGCTGGAAGGCCTGCAGGTGTTCGACAGCTCGGTGGCGGGGCTGGGCGGTTGCCCCTACGCGCCGGGCGCCAGCGGCAACGTCGCGACCGAGGACGTCCTCTACCTGCTGCACGGGCTGGGCATCGCTACCGGCGTGGATCTGGCGCAGGTCGTACAGGCAGGGCAGTCGATCATGCTCGCGCTGGGCAGGCAGAGCGCATCGCGCGTAGCGCGCGCCCACGCCGGCGCAGCAGTACCCCGTTAGCAAATCGCGCCCACAAAAAAGGCCATCCGAAGATGGCCTTTTTCAGCGGTACATCAAGCTGCCGAGTTGATCGGCTTCTCTGGGTGCCAGGCGTCCAGCAACGGGCTGACTTCGACGCGGGTCAGTTCGCTGCGACCCTTGAGCCAGGCTTCGACGATAGTGCGGTGCTCTTCGGTGACGGAACCACGCTTGGCCAGGCAAACCAGACCGAAGTCGTCGCCGCCAACATAGTCGAGGCCGTTGGCGTCCATTGCTTCGGTCAGGAACGCATCGAGGAATGCGTCGATCTGCTCGTCAGCCAAATCCTCCTTGAAGTCCAGGTTCAATTCGAAACCCAATTCCTGGAATTCGTCGACGCACAGTTTTTTGCGCAGACGACGGGAGCGGTTAGTGGCCATGAAACAATCCTCTTAGGTAATATCGCGGCGCAGTCTACCAGTTAAGCCAGGCGCCTGCCTGATTCAGTGACAAATGACTTGCCCTGCACCTACTCGCCCAGCCCGGCCAGTGCCAGGCGCAACTGCGTCTGCAATTCCAGCAACGCCAGGTGCAGGGCCTCACGTCCTGCACGCAGATCGTCCCATGGGTGGCTTGCTTCCAGCGCCAGGCACGCTTCATAGACCGCGTGCGCCTGGACGATGCGAGCGGCGCCATTGATCTTGTGAGCAATCTCCACCACGCCCTGGTGGTCGTCGTCGGCAATGGCAAGCAGTCGCTGGCTATCCTCCGTGCAACTGCGCAGTACTTCCTCGAGCAGTCGCCGCGTGAGCACGCTGTTGCCGCCGGTCAAGACGTTGAGTGGGTCGATGATGTTCATGTGTGCAATCACACCAGCGCGTTGCGCTTGGCCATTTCGATAAGTTCAACCAATGAGTTCGCCTGAAGTTTCTGCATCAGGCGTTTCTTGTAGGTACTGACTGTCTTGTTGCTGAGAAACATGCCTGTGGCAATTTCCTTGTTGCTGCGGCCCTGCGCAAACAACTGCAAGACCATCAACTCGCGGTCGTTGATGGTCTTGAACAGTTCGAGTTCCTGAAGTTGGCCTTCATCTTCTCGTGACGGAATCAACGCTTGGCTGGGAAAGTAGTTGTAACCAGAGAACACTGCGCGGACGGCACTGATCAACTCGCTCAGGGCCTCCTGCTTGCAGACGAAACCGGCGGCGCCCGACTGCATGCAGCGTATGGCGAACAGGGCCGGGGCCTGAGCGGTCAGTACCAGGATCTTGTAGGGGACGTTCATGCCATGGAAGCGGGTCAGTACTTCGAGCCCGTCGAGCTTGGGAATGCTGATATCGAGAATCAGCAAGTCAGGCTGGCACTCGCGCACCATCTGCATGGCATCCACCCCGTTGTCGCTTTCGCCTACGACGCAGTAGCCTTCGTTTTCCAGAAGCATTCTGACGGCGAGCCGAATGACAGGGTGATCATCGATGATGAATACATTACGCATGCAGCCTCTCCTGAACGATCCAGTAAAAGCGCGCACCTTAGCCCAGTTGCTTCGAAGGGCATACGAATGGACTCGGGAAAGAGTGATTCTAGGAAACTTCCTACAGATATAAACGTAACGGAATACAAAGATAGTTTGATTCCAAAGAGTCAACTATCGTTTGTATTCGTTTATTTCCACGCTACAGACTAGAACGAGTTCGAGCGCCCGGTCATTTCGCCAGCCATCTCTGCGGCATAACTGTCGGTCATGCCTGCGATGAAATCGATCATGCGCAGGAACGACTTGTGCAGCGGCCAGTGCGGCTGCGGCGCGTTGTGCCCCAGCAGATCGAGAATGCGCTGGTGCTTGAACGACAACCTGCCTGTGGTGTGCTGCTCCAGCGCCGCCCCGCAGAACGCATTGAGCAGCACTTCGAGGGTGGTGTAGGCGCCGATCTCGTGCAGGGTCTTGCGCTTGTCCTGGAAAATCTTCTTGCGCGCCATGTCCTTGGCGTCGAGCACGCAGCGCTTGGCCGGACCGTGCATGTGCTCGACCAGATCGCCGCTCAGCTGGCCGGCCAGCAGCGCCTGCTGCTGTTCGACGAACGCGCGCGCGGCAGCGTTGGTCAGGTGCTCGATGGCCTTGCCGCGCAGGATCGCCAGCTTGCGCCGCCGCGAGTCCAGTGGGCCGAGCTGGCGATAGGTGTCCGGGATGTCATCGCCTACCAGGTCGAGCAACAGTGCCTCGACTTCGGCGTAGTCGAGCAGCTCCATTTCCAGGCCGTCTTCCAGGTCGATCAGGCCATAGCAGATGTCGTCTGCGGCCTCCATCAGGTACACCAGCGGATGCCGGGCCCAACGCTGCTCTTCGAGCAATGGCAGACCCAGCTTGCCGGCGATCTGTTCGAGCAGCGGCAGTTCGCTCTGGTAGCAGCCGAACTTGTGCTTCTTGTAGCCCAATGCATCGGCGTGGCGCGCCGTCCACGGGTATTTGAGGTAAGTGCCCAGAGTTGCGTAGGTCAGCCGGGTGCCCCCGTCGAACTGGTGATACTCGAGCTGGGTGAGCACCCTGAAGCCTTGGGCATTGCCTTCGAAATTGAGGAAGTCGTCACGCTCCACTTCGCTCATTGCGTCGAGCCAGCCACGCCCGGCTGCCTGGCGGAACCAGTGGCGAATGGCGTCTTCACCGGAATGGCCGAAGGGCGGATTGCCGATGTCGTGCGCCAGGCAGGCCGACTGCACGACCATGCCCAGGTCACTGGGCTCGCACCATTGCGGCAGCTGGTCGCGCAGGGTTTCGCCCACGCGCATGCCCAGGGAGCGGCCCACGCAACTGACTTCCAGCGAATGGGTCAGGCGCGTATGGATGTGGTCGTTGCTCGACACCGGGTGGACCTGGGTCTTGCGCCCCAGCCGGCGGAAGGCGCCGGAAAAGATGATGCGGTCGTGATCCTTGTGGAACGGGCTGCGGCCCAGTTCTTCCGGGCTGTGCAGGGGCTTGCCCAAGCGTTCGCGTGTAAGCAGTGTGTGCCAATCCAAGGCGATTCCTCCGGGACCCGATCGAGCCTGCAGTGTCGGCCGGCGAGGGCTGGCTGGCAAGGCTGGCATCGGGCCTTGAACGTATTGAGCAGGTAGGTGCAGCCAGGAATGTCAGGCAAAAAAAAGCAACCCGGATACGTTTACGACCGCACACGGGTTGCTCTTTCAGCCAAGCCTAGCGTCTGCGCGAGGAGCCCTGCATGGCCAGCTTGATCACCGGCAACAGTAACGTGCCGACCTTGGCCAGCCGCGAAAGACGGCCCGGACCACGCACCGGCGCGACTACCGGCGCACGGGCGCTGTTGCCAGCCCCGCGTCCGGTCAGGAAGCCCATCAGGGTGACGCCTGCTATGCCCCACAGCGAGGCATGCTTGATACCCATGCCGGTCTGCACCGATTGACCCAACCCGCGCAGGCGGGTGAGCGGATTGACCAATTGCCGCGACTCGTGCCGCAACTCCTGGCGATGCATTTCCATGCGCAGGCGAATCAGCGACTTGCGCATGTCGCGCCGTGACTGGGCGCTGGTAGGTTCGTTTCGGCTCATGGCAGCAGGCGCTCCCGGTCATTGGCCAGTTCTTCCAATGTCCCACTGAATGGCGAGGATTCATCGAACACAGCCGCCTTGAGGCGGAATGCGCAGAAAATACCTGCCAGTACGTAGAACACCGCCAGGCCGACCATGCCGGCCATGCGGTAGTTGTCCCACAGCAGAATCAGAATGAGCCCGGACAACGCCACCAGTGCCAGCAAGGCGAAGACCAGGGCCAGGCCTGCGAACAGCAACAGGCTGACGGTTCGAGATTTCTGCTCCTGCAACTCGATGCCGAACAGTTCGACATGACTGCGAAGCAGGCCGAGCATGGCAGCACCCAGGCGCCGAGAGGTGGAGCCGGTGCTGTTATCTGTGGTATCCGAGTCGAGGAGGGACATATCAGTGCCTTGTGGCCAGCAGGCCCAGAAGGAAACCTACGCCTGCGGCGATGCCGACGGACTGCCATGGGTTTTCCTGAACGTAGCCTTCGGCTGCGACTACGGCCTCCTGGCTGCGCTCGGCTGCGGTTTCTTTGGTCTGCTGCAGCGATTCGCGAGCCTTCAGCAGGCTCTCGTTGATCTGCGCGCGCAGTTCTTCGGCCTGGGTGCCGGCGATGCTGGCGGTGTGTTCGAGAAGTTTCTCGGTGTCACGGACCAGGGTCTGAAAATCGGCTTTGAGAACTTCTTGGGCTGCTTTGGTGCTCGGGGTGGCCATGTTGATCTCCATATGGGTGGCGTCTGGATATTTCGAGTGAGGGTGATCCCGAAGGTTCAGTGCCATTGCGCTGCATAATCCTTTGTATAGCCCATTATCGAAATGTCGGGGCAATTGACGGGTCTCGGACAGCTGCCTTATGCTGTATAAAGATACAGTATATGGATAATCACTCGCCCATGCTCAACGTCGAACAACTCAAGTACAGCGTTAACCGCATGGCCCCGGACGTAGTTCGCGAAGCCGTGCTGGAACTGCGTCTCGACGGCCTGGTTACCGAAGGCAAGACCCCGTTCAGCAAGGTGCATTTCAACACCTGTTTTGCCGAGGTCGAGGCGCTGTTCCAGCGTGCCGGCTATCATCGACCGCTGGATGTGGTTGGCTACAAGGGCCTGCTGTACGCCTTGTACGACCCAACCCGCTGGGAAGCGGTCGAGGTGCTGCGTTGGCTCAAGGAATTCACCGAGGCAGCCGAGGCTGTCCACGCGCGATGACAGCCGTAACGCCGTGGGCGATACTCGCGGCCTGAAACCATCGTGGATCTAGGCATGTCTACACCCAAATTCGACCCTGCTGCGCATCAGGCCAGCACCCTGTGCCTGCCACCCGGCAAATGGGCAACCGTGCTGGATTGCCTGTGCGAACATTTTCCGGCCATTGATCGCGCTCAGTGGCTGAGCCGCATGGCCAGGGACCGGGTGCTGGACGCCGACGGCGTACCCATCGGACCTGCCCATGCCTACCGCCAGGGCCTGCGCATCCACTACTTTCGCGAAGTGCCGAACGAACGGCCGATCGCTGCACAGGAGCAGGTGTTGCACGTCGACGAGCATCTGGTGGTGGCCGACAAGCCACACTTCCTGCCGGTGACCCCGACCGGTGAGTACGTCGAACACACCTTGCTGCGGCGGCTCATCCGCCGTCTCGACAACCCGCACCTGGTGCCGCTGCACCGCATTGACCGGCATACGGCAGGTCTGGTGCTGTTCTCGGCCAATCCGCAGACACGCAGTGCCTATCAGCAGCTGTTTCCCACTCGACAGATCGAAAAGCGCTACGAGGCCATCGCGCCCGCACTGCCCGAGCTGGCCTTTCCGTTGGTGCACCGCAGCCGTCTGGAGCATGGCGAGCCGTTTTTTCGCATGCGCGAAGTGCCGGGGCCGAGCAACAGTGAAACTCGCCTGGAGGTCGCCGAGAAAGGCGAACACGTGTGGCGCTACGTGCTCAACCCGGTCACCGGCAAGACTCATCAGCTGCGCGTCCACATGACCGCGCTGGGTGCCAGCATCTGCAACGATCCGTTCTACCCGCACCTCAGCCATACCGAGGTGGACGACTATGCCCGGCCGTTGAAATTGCTGGCACGCTCGCTGCAATTCCACGACCCGATCGACGGTCGTTTGCGCAGCTTCGAGACCCAACTGAAGCTGACCTTCTAGAACGACAAAGCCCGCCATGAGGCGGGCTTTGTCTTGCAACATTGGAACTTTGTTTGATCAGAGTTCCTTGACGGTACGTACCTGGTCTTTGTTGACACGGGTAGTCTTGCCGTCCAGCTGCTCGAATTCGTAGAAGCCAGCGTCTTCGTCGTAGGAGGGCGTGTCCACCGCCTGGATTTCACGACCGTCGTTCAGGGTGATCACGGTAGGCGATGCGCAACCGGCAAGCGATGCCAGGCCCAGCGCGAGCATGAAAGCGGGAAGGATCCGGTGAGTCATTGTGTTTCTCCACAAAACAAAAAAGGGTGCTGGCGTATACGGGAATAAGACGCTGCTTGCGCCAGCAAAGTTCCGTTGGTCCGACCGGTGCAGTCTAGCGTTTGCCGACCTGCTCAGCGACCCAGCAGTTGAGGCGTATTGAAATTGGTCAGGCGCGGATCGTTCTCGGCACATTGCAGCGGCTGGGCGCCGAGTGCCAGCAAGACCTTGCGCGGGCTCCGTTCGCCGGCATCCCAGGCTTGTCGCACGAGCGGTTGATGCACCTTGCCAACGATGCACAGCAACGGTTCCCAGAACTCACCCTGACGCACCATCAGCGGCTGGGTTGGATGAGTTTGCTGCGCATGGCGCATGGCGTCGAGCAGGGCCTCGTCCACGCCCGGCACATCGCAGGGCAATACCAGCAGCAGCGGGTGTCGAGCGGCGGCCAGGCCGGCCAGAATGCCCGCCAGCGGTCCGGGAAAGTCGCTGCTGTCATCGTGCACCAAGCGGTCGGCGAAGGCTGCGTATCGCGGATAATTGCGGTTGCACGAAATGATCAGGTCATCGGTCAGGGGTCGCACGCGTTGCTGCAGGTGCTCGATCAAGGGCCGGCCATGCCAGTCGATCAGGCCCTTGTCGCGGCCGCCCATGCGTTGTCCGCGGCCGCCTGCCAGCAGCAGGACAGAGCAGGGGGGCAAGGTGTCGGCAGGGTTCATTCGGGGCCTCGGACAGTGGCTGTGGGGCTGTGATATAACACCGTCCATCCCGCCAAACAACCGGACCCAGCCAATGAAAGCCAAGGCAGATGTACCCTTTGTGCCGCTCAATATTGCGGTTTTGACTGTCAGCGACACCCGCAGCGTGGAAACCGATACCTCTGGCCAATTGTTCGTCGATCGCCTGAGCGCGGCGGGCCACGGGCTCTACGCCCGCGTGCTGCTCAAGGACGACCTGTACAAGATCCGTGCACAGGT
Source organism: Pseudomonas sp. CFBP 13710 (assembly GCF_014842235.1). NCBI lineage: Bacteria > Pseudomonadati > Pseudomonadota > Gammaproteobacteria > Pseudomonadales > Pseudomonadaceae > Pseudomonas > Pseudomonas sp. CFBP 13710. The sequence goes on from NZ_JACYVJ010000006.1 coordinate 103,630, forward strand.
GGCGCAGTGGATCGCCGATGACCAATGCCAAGTGGTGCTGATTACCGGCGGCACCGGCTTCACCGGCCGTGACAGTACGCCGGAAGCCGTGGCCTGCCTGCTGGACAAGCAAGTCGATGGCTTCGGCGAGCTGTTCCGGCAGATCTCCGTCGCCGACATCGGCACCTCGACCGTGCAGTCACGTGCGCTCGCCGGGCTCGCCAACGGCACCCTGGTGTGCTGCCTGCCCGGTTCGACCAACGCCTGCCGCACCGGCTGGGATGGGATTCTCGCCGAGCAGTTGGACGTGCGTCACCGGCCGTGCAACTTCGTCGTGCACCTCAAGCAGGCCGAGCCCTGCGTCAGCCGTGGCTGAGTTGCCGGCGGCGCAGCCGCTGCTTCCGGTAGAACAGGCACTGGCGCAACTGCTGGCCATGGCCGACGGCACGCCTGTGCGCGAGCGCGAAAGGGTCGCCCTGGCCCAAGGTATCGGTCGCGTGCTGGCCACTGACCTGATCGCCACGCTCGACCTGCCGCCCTGGCCCAACAGTGCCATGGACGGCTACGCGCTGCGCCGCGAAGACTGGCAGGGCGAGCCGTTGCGGGTCAGCCAGCGCGTGTTCGCGGGCGCCGTGCCCGCGCCCTTGGAACCCGGCACATGCGCACGCATCTTTACCGGCGCGCCGCTGCCCGAAGGCGCGGACTGCGTGGAAATGCAGGAGAACGTGCAAATCGTGGACGACCAGCGGGTGAGCTTCGACCAGCCCTTGAGGGTCGGCCAGAACATACGTCCCCAGGGCCAGGAAACCCGCATCGGCGAACGCCTGCTCGAAGCTGGCAGCCGCTTGGGTGCGATCGAACTGGGCCTGTTGGCTTCCATGGGGCATGCGCACATCGACGTGGTCCGTCGGCCACGAGTGGCGGTGCTGTCCACAGGAGATGAATTGGTCGAGCCAGGTCAGCCGCTGGGGCCAGGGCAGATCTACAACAGCAATCGTCAGGTGCTGTGCAGTGCCTTGAGTGGTTTGGGCTGTGAGGTGGTGGATGCCGGGATTCTGCCCGACGATCTGCAGCAGACACGCCAGCGCCTGGCGGCTCTGGGTGATGTGGACCTGATTCTGTCCACGGGGGGCGTCTCGGTGGGCGAAGCCGATTTTCTCGGCATCGCCTTGCGCGAGGAAGGGCAGTTGGCCCTCTGGAAACTGGCGATCAAACCCGGCAAGCCACTGACGTTCGGCCACTTCCGTGGCGTACCGGTCATCGGCCTGCCGGGCAATCCGGCATCGACACTGGTCACTTTCACCCTGCTGGCACGGCCTTACCTGCTGCGTCGGCTGGGTGTTCGCGACGTTGCGCCGCTGAGCTTCCAGGTGCCAGCCGGGTTTGCCTGGTCGCGCGCCGGTACCCGTCGCGAGTACCTGCGCGGGCGTATCGAGCAGGGCCGGGCTGTGATCTACCCCAATCAGAGCTCCGGCGTGCTGCTCAGCGCGGCCTGGGCCCATGGGTTGGTGGAAATACGCGAAGGCTGCACATTGAATGAAGGCGAACTGGTCGCCTTCATCCCGTTCAGCGAGCTTTTTTAAGCGTTGCTCTTGGTCGCTTCGACGGCCGCCGGTGCGCGGCCGTAGATGTCGGTGAAGCGCACGATATCGTCTTCGCCGAGGTATTCACCGCTCTGCACTTCGATCATGACCAGGTCGATCACCCCGGAGTTGACCAAGCGGTGCACGTGGCCCTGCTTGATGAAGGTCGACTCGTTGGTGTCGAGCAAAAACTCGTTGTCACCGTTGGTGACTCGGGCCATGCCGCTGACCACGATCCAATGCTCGCTGCGGTGGTGGTGCATCTGCAGCGACAGGGTACCGCCGGGCTTGACCACGATGCGCTTGATCTTGAAGCGCTTGCCTTCCTCGAGGATGGTGTACGTGCCCCATGGCCGAGTGACCGTGCGGTGCAGGCGGAAGGCATCGTGGCCCTGGCGCTTGAGCTGCTGGGCGAGGAACTTGACGTCCTGGGTGCGGCTGCCGTCGGCGATCAGCAGTGCGTCGGGCGTATCGATCACCACCAGGTTGTCGAGGCCGACGGCGCCGACCAGGCGGCGTGGCGAGTCGATGTAGCAGTTGCTCACGTCATGCAGCACGGTTTCGCCGTTGCACTGGTTGCCCTGTGCGTCGGCTGGAGTCAGCTCGCGCACCGCCTGCCACGAACCGATGTCGCTCCACCCCATCTGGCACGGAATGACCGCCACCTTGTCGGAGCGTTCGAGCAGCGCGTAGTCGATGGAAATGTCCGGCGCCAGGGCAAAGGTGCTGCTGTCCAGCTCGACTTGCAGCTCGCGGTTGCCCTGCTTGCTGTGGCTGACCTGCAGGCAGGTGGTAGCCGCCAGCAGCACGTCCGGTGCGTGCTTTTCCAGTTCGCGCAGAAGCACGTCCACGCGCATGCAGAACATGCCGGCGTTCCACAGGTAGTCACCGCTGTCCAGGTAGGCCTGGGCGGTGGCCTGGTCCGGCTTTTCCCGGAAGTGCGCGACTTGATAGCTGCCATCGCCCAGGTCGGCGCCGCGCTCGATGTAGCCGAAACCGGTTTCCGCCGTTTGCGGCACCAGGCCGAACGTCACCAGCCAGCCCTCGTCGGCTTTCTTGCGTGCTGCGCTGACTGCGGCCTGGAAAGCGTCGATGTCGCGGATGAGGTGATCAGCCGGCAGTACCAGCAACTGCGCCGACGCGCCGTAGTGTTTGGCGGCATGCAAGGCGGCGCTGGCGATGGCTGGCGCAGTGTTGCGGCCCGCAGGTTCGAGAATGAAGTCGAGCAGGGCATCGCGGTCGTTCAATTGGCGGTAGTCGTCCAGCGTGCGGAAGAACACCTCACGGTTGGTCACCGTCAGCACCCGCTCCACGCCTGGCAATTGCGAGGCACGGGTGAAGGTTTTCTGCAGCAGGCTTTCGCCGTCCGGCAGGCGCATGAACGGCTTGGGCATGGCTTCGCGCGATACGGGCCACAGGCGGGTGCCGGAGCCGCCGGCGATGATGCAGGGAATCAGAGTCGTCATAGGTCGAGCCTCGAGTTGAAGGTGGCGGACGGCACCTGCGAAGGCAAGCGCACACGTCCAGCCGGGCTGGATGCATGAAAAGGTCGATGAAGAAGGGCAGGGCGCAGGATTCAGCGATTCGACAATGCTACCGCCCGCCTGGAGACGGGCTGGACGTGCAGGAATCGGGAGGTAACGGCGACTTCGATAGTGGCCAGTTGCTTCGCAGTAAAGCCTAAACGAGAACGGTTGGCGAGTGGTAAATGTACGAATGGTTAAAAACTTTTCGTCGGGGCTTTTTTTCCTGCGGCTGTGGTCACATCAGGCACAGTTCCACTTACTGGCCACCGGAGACATGCAGCATGAGCGAGCGCAAGGCAATTCTGATATTGCACGGCAAACAAGCTTCCAACGAAGACGTCCGCAGCGCGGTGGAGCATTACCGGGAGCAAGGCAACGCGCTGGACGTGCGTCTGACCTGGGAAGGCGGCGACGCCCAGCGTCTGGTCGATGAGGCACTGCAAGCCGGCTACACCCAGATCATCGCCGGCGGTGGCGATGGCACCCTGCGCGATGTGGCCGAAGCGATGGCGCTGGCCAAGACCGACGCCAGCCTGGCGTTGATGCCCCTGGGCACAGCCAACGATTTCGCACGTGCCGCCGGCGTTCCCCTCGAACCCGAACACGCATTGGCGCTGCTTGCCCGCGAGCCTCAGGCCATCGATCTGGGTGAAGTGGGCGGGCAGGTGTTTCTCAACATGGCAACCGGTGGTTTCGGCAGTCAGGTCACGGCCAATACCTCCGAAGACTTGAAGAAGGTGCTCGGTGGCGCCGCCTACCTGTTCACCGGGCTGTCGCGGTTCAGCGAATTGCGCGCTGCCTCCGCTTCGCTCAGCGGCCCGGACTTCCATTGGGAAGGCGATCTGCTGGCGCTGGGCATCGGCAATGGACGCCAGGCCGGTGGTGGCCACGAATTGTGCCCCGAAGCCGTGGTCGACGACGGACTGCTGGAGATCAGCATTCTGCCGGCACCGACCGAAGTGGTCGGCACCTTGAAAAGCCTGCTCGGCGGCGGCGGACTGGAAACACTGTTCGTGCGTGCACGGCTGCCGTGGGTCGAAATCAACAGCAAGGAAAACCTCGACATCAACCTCGATGGCGAGCCATTGCGGGGTGAAAACCTGCGCTTCAGCACCATGCCCAAGGCATTGAAAGTTCATTTGCCCGCCGGGTCGCCGCTGCTGAGCCATGGACAACTGACTTAACTGACATAACCGCAGCGACGGCAGTCAAGATATTCGCGCCAGCGCCGATAGCCCGGTACCTCTTCTTTCACTTGGGCTTTGGAGTTTTACATGGCCGGCATTCTTGACTCGGTTGACCAACGTACGCAGCTGGTGGGTGAAAACCGTCTGGAGCTGCTCATGTTTCGCCTGGCCGGCAGGCAACTGTTCGCGATCAACGTGTTCAAGGTCCAGGAAGTCCTGCAGTTGCCCAAGCTGACGCTGATGCCGCAGCGCCATCCGTATGTCTGCGGTGTGATCAACCTGCGCGGGCAGACCCTGCCAGTGATCGACCTGTCCCAGGCCATCGGCATGCGCCCGCTGGTGCCGGGGCCGAGCAGTACCATCATCGTCACCGAATACAACCGCTCGATCCAGGCCTTCCTGGTCGGTGGTGTCGACCGCATCGTCAACATGAACTGGGAAGCCATCCTGCCGCCTCCGGCCAGTGCCGGGCGCCAGCACTATCTGACCGCAATCAGCCGGGTCGACGAGCAACTGGTCGAGATCATCGACGTGGAAAAGGTGCTCGCCGAAATCGTCCCCTACAACGCTCGCGTTTCCCGCGACAAGCTCGACGACCCCTTGCTGGCGCGCGCTCGTGGCCGGGAAGTGCTGCTGGTGGATGACTCGACGGTGGCACTGGCGCAGCTGCGCGATACCTTGTCGCAGCTGGACATCAAGATGCACGTGGCCAGCGATGGCCTCAAGGCGTTGAACAAGCTCAAGGCGTGGGCCGACACCGGCGAGCGCATGACCGACAAACTGCTGATGGTCTTCACCGACGCCGAGATGCCGGAAATGGACGGCTACCGGCTTACCACCGAGATCCGCAACGATCCGCGACTGCGCGACCTCTACGTGGTGCTGCACACCTCGTTGTCGGGCAGCTTCAACGAATCGATGGTGAAAAAGGTCGGCTGTGACAACTTCCTGTCCAAGTTCCAGCCCGACAAACTGGTCGACGTGGTGCGTCAGCGCCTGGAGCTGGATCAACGCTGACAGGCCCTCGTTATTCTCCTGCCGGTTCCGCTAGACTGGGTTTTTCTCTGTCCTGAGGAGCCGGGCCATGTCGAGCCTTGCCGCGCTGTACCGTTACCCGCTCAAATCGGCCATTGGCCAGTCGCTGCAGCAGTCGCCTGTGGATGGCCTGGGGCTGCTCGGCGATCGGCGCTGGATGCTGGTCGACGCCCAGAGCGGTCGGTTCCTCAGCCAGCGCGCAGACCCTCGCCTGGGGCAGTTGGGTACGCAAGTCGGTGAAGACGCAGGCCTGCGCCTGAGCGCAAGCGGATACCCCGAGCTGAACGTCGCGGTCCCGGAGTCAGGCGAACTGCGCGGAGTCACGCTGTGGAACGACAGCTTCCGCGTGCCCGACGCCGGCGAGGAAGCAGCGCGCTGGGTCAGTGATTTCGTCGGTAAGCCGACTCGGCTGGTGTACGTGCCTACCGAGCGCGCCCGTACCGTCAGCGCCGGTTACGGCGAGGGCGGCGACAAGGTGGCTTTTGCCGATGGCTTTCCACTGTTGTTGATCGGTCAGGGCTCGCTGGACGACCTGTCCGCACGGGTCGGACGGACGCTGGAGATGGCGCGGTTTCGGCCCAATCTGGTCGTCCAGGACAGCGCCGCCTTCGCCGAGGATGGCTGGAAGCGCATTCGCATCGGCGGCCTGGATTTTCGTGTGCTCAAGCCCTGCGCGCGCTGCATTCTGACCACGCTCGACCCGCACACCGGGGAGCGCAGTGCCGATCGCGAGCCCCTGGCAACCCTCAAGCGCTACCGCCAGCAGGACGGCCACGCCATGTTCGGCCAGAATCTGGTATGCGATGGCGCCGGCGTGCTGGAAGTGGGCATGCCGATCACCGTGCTCGAGTGACGGGCCGGCAGCCGGCGGGCTGCCAGGCTGGGCTCACTGGTCGTCGAAGAAGCGTTCGTGCCAGTCCACCACCGGCTGCGGCGCGTTGAGCTTCTCGCCATAGATGACCGCGTAGGACAGCACGTTCTGCACGTACTGGCGGGTTTCATCGAATGGAATGGACTCCACCCAGACATCGAAGCTCAGGTGATTCGCGCCTCTGAGCCACTGCCGTACGCGCCCGGGGCCCGCGTTGTAGGCGGCCGAGGCCAGTACCCGGTTACCGTTGAACTGGCTGTGTACCTGGCTCAGGTATGCAGCACCGAGCTGGATGTTGGTGTCGGGATCGAGTACCTGCTGGGGCGACGACAGCGGGATGCTGAACTTGCGCGAGGTTTCCTTGGCGGTGCCCGGCATCAACTGCATCAATCCCATGGCGCCGGCGCCGGAACGGGCGTCGTCCATGAAGGCGCTTTCCTGACGGGTGATGGCGAACACCCAGCTGGTGTGCAGGCCTCGCACATTGGCTTCGCGAATCAGGGTGTCGCGGTGGGCCATCGGGAAGCGGATGTCCAGGTCGTCCCAGTACTGCGCCTGGCTGATCGTGCGAATGGCCGGAAAGTACCAGCGCATGTCGTAGGCCAGCTTGGCCTGGGCGACCATCTCGTCGCGGTCGAAATGGCGGCTGACGTGATACCACTCGCGTCGCGCATCGACGATCTGGCCACGTGCGTAGAGCTCGAGCGAACGACGTACACCGGCGGTGTTGCGCACCTTGTTGACCAGCGCCTGGCTCATCACCAGCGGCTTGTTGTTGAGCGAGTAGGGCGCCTGGATGCGGTCGGCCGCCAGGAAGCCGTAGAAGTCGCGCTCCTTGGCCACCGCCTTGTACAGCGAAGGCACCTTGGCACTCTGCGGCTGGGCCAGCTCCAGGCTGCGCGCCTGCCAGTACTGCCAGCGGTTGGTCTTGGCCAGGTCCTTGGGTAGGCGGGTGGTCAGGTCGTAGGCGTCCTGCCAGCGGCCCAGGCGCAGCAGCAGGCGCAGGCGCCATTCGGTCACGGTGTCGTCGCGCAGCTCCGGATCGTAGCGAGTCATCAGCTCCAGCGCCCGCGGGTCGTAACGCCGCGCCAGGGTCAGGCCGATCTCGCGGGCGATGGCAACCTTCTCCTCGGCCGAGAAACGCATGCTGGTGGCATAGCTGTCGAGCATGCGCATGGCTTTTTCCGGGTCCTGACGGGCCAGGCGGCGCAGCCCCAGCCCGACCACGTCGGACATGGCTTCGTCGACCGGCATGAAACGCGCCGGTTGGTCGAGCAGTTCGGGTTTCTGCGCGACATCCAGCAGCAGTCGACCCTGGCTCGACAGGCTGGTCAGGCTTTGCACCAGGCTGGTGGCCAACGGGTAGTTGCGCTCCTGGGCTGCGAGCTTGGCGCGCTGCCAGCGCTTGTTCTCGGTCAGCTGGCCTTCGCTGGCCCAGCGCTGGAACAGCCCATCGCAGGCCGTGGGCAGCGATTTGCCGGTGAGCCACAGTTTGTCGGCATTGGCATAGCCTTCGGCGCGCAGCTGGCTGTTGCTCAGCTGGTACTGGCCGTACAGGCAGTCGAGCTCCTTGAAGTTGAGCTTGGGGTCGTAGTATTTGACGAACGGCGCCCACTCGCCGCGCTCGGCGAGCTGCCGCAGCCAGCGCAGTTTCATCCAGTTGGCCTGTGGCAGGTCGCCGTGCTTGGCGAGAAAGCCTTCGATCTCGGCGTTGCTGGCGCTGCGCAGGCGCGGGGTGAGCTCGTCGTAGGCCAGGTAGGCCTCCAGCGGGTAGTCCTGAAGCTCGGCGGCGTAGCGCATGTACGGGCCGCTGTCGCCCTTGGCCAGGGCGCGCTTGGCCTCGTCGTAGTATTGACGCTGCGTGGCCAGGTCGGCGGCCTGGACGTTGGCGACACTGGATGCGGAGAGGATGAGGCAGGACAACAAGCTGAACAGGCGACTGCGCATGAGACTTCCAGGCAGAAAAGACGTGACAAGTGTCGGCAGTGCCAGCACTAAAGAAGTGAGCCTAGCTTAGCCTCTAGGGCAGGCGCGATGAAAGCGTTCAGGATCATTCATTTTATTGCTGCCTTCGGTCTGCCAGGGCAAAAGTCGGTTAGAATGCGCGCCCGGTTTTTGGAGAAGCTCATGACCCTGCTCAAATTCAGCGATGTGTCCCTTGCATTCGGCGCGATGCCGTTGTTGGACAAGGTGTCCTGGCAGATCGCCCGTGGTGAGCGGGTGTGCATCATCGGCCGCAACGGCACTGGCAAATCCAGCATGCTGAAGCTGGTCAAGGGCGTGCAGAAACCCGACGACGGCGCCGTCTGGCGTGCGCCGGGGCTGAAGATCGGCGAGCTGCCGCAGGAACTGCCGGTGGCCGACGACCGGACTGTGTTCGACGTGGTTGCCGAGGGCCTGGACGGGGTCGGCGCGCTGCTGGCCGAGTACCACCACCTGAGCCAGAACATCGTCACCGACGAAGACCTGAACAAGCTCATGCATGTCCAGCAAGATCTCGAAGCCCGTGACGGCTGGCGCCTGCAGCAACTGGTCGACAGCACCCTGAGCCGCCTGCAGCTGCCTGCCGACAAGACCTTGAAGCAGTTGTCCGGTGGCTGGCGCCGCCGCGTCCTGCTGGCCCAGGCGCTGGTGTCCGAACCTGACCTGCTGCTGCTCGACGAACCGACCAACCACCTGGACATCGGCGCGATCGCCTGGCTCGAAGAAGCCCTCAAGGATTTCCAGGGCGCGGTGCTGTTCATCACCCACGACCGTTCCTTCCTGCAGAATCTGGCCACGCGCATTCTCGAGCTCGATCGCGGCGGCCTGATCGACTGGAACGGCGACTACGCCAGTTTCCTGGTGCACAAAGAGGCCATGCTGTCGGCCGAGGAAACCGCCAACGCGCTGTTCGACAAGCGCCTGGCCCAGGAAGAAGTGTGGATCCGCCAGGGCATCAAGGCCCGACGCACCCGCAACGAAGGCCGGGTGCGTGCGCTCAAGGCACTGCGTGTGGAGCGTGGCGAACGCCGCGAGCGCACCGGCAAGGCCAACATCCAGCTCGATACCGCAGACAAGTCCGGCAAGCAGGTCATGGTCCTCGACAACGTCAGCTTCGCTCATCCGGGTGGGCCGATGCTGATCAAGGATTTCTCCATGGTCCTGCAGCGCGAGGACCGTATCGGCTTGCTGGGGGCGAACGGGACCGGCAAGACCACGCTGCTCAAGCTGATGCTCGATAACCTGCAGCCCACCAACGGTTCGGTCGACGTCGGCACGCGCCTGGACGTCGCCTACTTCGACCAGTTGCGTCACCAGCTCGACCTGGAAAAGACCGTCATCGACAACGTTGCCGAGGGCCGCGATTTCATCGACATCGACGGTCAGAGCCGCCACGTGTTGAGCTACCTGGGCGACTTCCTGTTCAGCCCGCAGCGTGCACGCACGCCGGTCAAGGCCCTGTCGGGCGGTGAGCGTGCGCGCCTGTTGCTGGCCAAGCTGTTCAGCAAGCCGGCCAACCTGCTGGTGCTGGACGAACCGACCAACGACCTCGACGTCGAGACCCTCGAACTGCTCGAAGAAGTGCTGTCCGCTTTCAAGGGTACCGTGTTGATGGTCAGCCACGACCGGGCCTTCCTCGACAACGTGGTCACCAGCACGCTGGTGTTCGAAGGCGAGGGCAAGGTTCGCGAATACGTCGGTGGCTACCAGGACTGGATCCGCCAGGGCGGCTCGCCCAAGCTGCTCGGCGTGACCGAGAACAAGTCAGGCAAGGCCGAGCTCAACAGCGCCGTGGTCAAGGCCGCAGAGCCTGCACCTGTGGAAGCACCGGCGCCCGCCAAGAAGAAGCTCAGCTACAAGCTGCAGCGCGAGCTGGAAGCCCTGCCGGGCCAGATCGAAGCCAAGGAGCAGGAAATCGCTGCGCTGGAAGCCGAGATGGCCGATGCCGGGTTCTATCAGCGGCCTGCCGCGCAGACGGCGGAAGTGATGGCGAAGCTGGAAGCCTCGCAGGCCGAGCTGGAAGTCATGGTCGAGCGCTGGGCCGAACTCGACGCCTGAGCTCTCGACCCTGGAATCATCAGCGAGGCCGCAGCTGCTGCTCGGCCCCGCTGATGATCCTTATTCGGCGCGCTTGACCAGGCGCACCGCCAAAACGTCGCACGGCGCTCCGTGCAACACGTCGTTGGCCGTCGAACCAAGCAGCAATGCCAGGCCATGACGGCCATGACTGCCGACCACCACCAGGTCGCATTCCGATTTCTTCGCCAGGTTGTGAATCTCCTGACGCGGCTGGCCGTAGGTCAGGTGGCAATCGCCGACGACCAGGTCCGGGTACTTGACCTTCAGCGTTTCCAGGCGCTCCTTGGCCTGATCGAACTGCTGCTGCTGCAACTGCGAGAGGTCCATCGGCACGTCCCCGCCGAAAGCCATGGCCATGGGTTCGACGATGTGCACCAGCGAGAGCTTGGCGCCGTTGCTGACCGCCAGCTCCCGGGCCCGCTTGATGACCGGGTCACACTCCTCGGTGAGGTCGACGGCGACCAGAATGTGTTGGTAGGGCATGAGAAGCACTCCTGACGATTGCGATAGCTTGAGTATGGACTGTTTAGGCGGGGCGCAACATGAACAACCCTCGCCGATCTATTTGAAACGCTTAGCGGGTGTACTCTTTATGACGGTGTGGATAGTCGTGTCAATCCTTGCGCTGATTCTCAGCCCCATGGTATGGCTGCGGCCGTCGCGCAGCCAGAGCGGCCGCATGGCCGTGCGCCTGCAGGCGCGGCGGATGGGCCTGGCCATGCAGTTGGCTCCCCAGCAGTGGCCGCACTGGCTCAGCGTCGAGCCACCCGACCCCTGCGCGCAATACCATCGGCCACGCCGCAAGGGCAGGGTCGACAGCTGGAGCTACTGGCAGATCGAGCCGGGGGTCTGGTGCAACCAGTGGCGCGAAGCCTGTATCGATCCGCTGCTGCTGCCTCACCTGGCCACGTTGCCCGCCGACGTCTACAAGCTCGAAGCGGGGTCGCAGATGCTCGCGTTGTACTGGGGCGAAAAGGGTGACGAAAAGGTGCTTCAGGATATTGCAAAGGTCCTGCGAGCACTGGCTTGATCGTTGTCTCGAGCTATCGTCATATGCCTGCGGCAGGCTGTCGCAGGTGCGCGTTTCTGCGCATTCCAGAAATGACCGCAAAGTCGCGTTTTTTCGCGGCTGGCGCGGCATTTGACAATCGCCCGCAATTCCGTGAATGTACACGCAGCCCAATCAAACGGGCGTATGAATCGAGCGTTTTTCAGTCACGCTCCAGCACTATCCCGACTACCGCGCTGACGGGTATGCCTGGCTACAGAGAGCGGCGGCCATGTATCGCCCCCTTTTATCCAGCGTCAGGCGTGTACTGTTCAGCTTCCATATCGTGGAGATCAGTGGATGATTTACGAAGGTAAAGCCATCACGGTGAAGGCTCTTGAAAGCGGCATCGTCGAACTTCGGTTCGACCTCAAGGGCGAGTCCGTCAACAAATTCAACCGGCTCACGCTCGAAGAGCTGCGCGAAGCGATCGCGGCAATCAAGGCCGACGCTTCGATCAAGGGCGTGATCGTCGCCAGTGGCAAGGACGTCTTCATCGTCGGTGCGGACATCACCGAATTCGTCGAGAATTTCAAGTTGCCCGAAGCCGAGCTGGTCGCGGGCAACCTGCAGGCCAATCGCATCTTCAGCGACTTCGAGGACCTCGAAGTGCCGACGGTCGCCGCCATCAACGGCATCGCCCTGGGCGGCGGCCTGGAAATGTGCCTGGCTGCCGACTACCGGGTCATGTCCAGCGAAGCGAAGATCGGCCTGCCCGAGGTCAAGCTGGGCATCTACCCAGGTTTCGGCGGCACGGTGCGCCTGCCGCGCATCATCGGCGCCGACAATGCCATCGAGTGGATTGCGTCGGGCAAGGAAAACGGCGCCGACGATGCGCTCAAGGTGGGTGCGGTCGATGCGGTGGTGGCGCCGGACAAGCTGGAAGCTGCTGCTTTAGACCTGGTCAAGCGCGCCATCAGCGGCGAGTTCGATCACAAGGCCAAGCGCCAGCCCAAGTTGGTCAAGCTCAAGCTCAACGCTATCGAACAGATGATGGCGTTCGAAACCGCCAAGGGCTTCGTCGCCGGCCAGGCCGGGCCCAACTATCCGGCGCCGGTCGAGGCCATCAAGACCATCCAGAAAGCAGCCAGTTTCGGTCGCGAGAAAGCCCTCGAAATCGAAGCCGCCGGCTTCGCCAAGATGGCCAAGACCTCGGCTGCGCAAAGCCTCATCGGCCTGTTCCTCAACGATCAGGAGCTCAAGCGCAAGGCCCGTGGCTACGACAAGGTGGCACGCGATGTGAGTCAGGCGGCCGTGCTGGGCGCTGGCATCATGGGCGGTGGCATCGCCTATCAGTCGGCGCTCAAGGGCACGCCGATCCTGATGAAGGACATCAACGAGAAGGGCATCGAACAGGGCCTGGCCGAGGCGTCCAAGCTGCTCGGCGCGCGCGTCGAAAAAGGTCGCCTGACCCCGGCGAAGATGGCCGAAGCGCTCAACGACATTCGTCCGACGCTGTCCTACGGCGATTTCGGCCATGTCGACATCGTCGTCGAAGCGGTGGTGGAAAACCCCAAGGTCAAGCAGGCAGTGCTGGCCGAGGTCGAGGCGCAGGTCAAGGACGACACCATCCTGGCGTCCAACACCTCGACCATTTCCATCAACCTGCTGGCGCAGGCACTCAAGCGTCCGGAAAACTTCGTCGGCATGCACTTCTTCAACCCGGTGCACATGATGCCGCTGGTCGAAGTGATCCGTGGCGAGAAGTCCAGTGAGGTTGCCGTGGCGACCACCGTGGCCTATGCCCGCAAGATGGGCAAGAACCCCATCGTGGTCAACGATTGCCCTGGCTTTCTGGTGAACCGCGTACTGTTCCCGTACTTCGGCGGTTTCGCCCGGCTGGTCAGCGCCGGTGTCGATTTCGTGCGCATCGACAAGGTCATGGAGAAATTCGGCTGGCCCATGGGCCCGGCCTACCTGATGGACGTGGTCGGCATCGACACCGGCCATCATGGCCGTGATGTGATGGCCGAAGGCTTTCCGGATCGCATGAAAGACGAGCGTCGCTCCGCCATCGACGCGCTGTACGAGGCCAACCGCCTGGGGCAGAAGAACGGCAAGGGCTTCTATGCCTACGAAACCGACAAGCGCGGCAAGCCGAAGAAGGTGGCCGATCCTGCGGCGCTGGACGTGCTCAAGCCGGTGATCTACGAACAGCGCGAGGTCTCCGACGAGGACATCGTCAACTGGATGATGATCCCGCTGTGCCTGGAAACCGTACGCTGCCTGGAAGACGGCATCGTCGAAACCGCGGCCGAGGCCGACATGGGCCTGGTCTATGGCATCGGTTTCCCTCCGTTCCGCGGCGGGGCGCTGCGCTACATCGATTCGCTGGGCGTGGCCCAGTTCGTCGAACTGGCCGACCGCTACGCCGAACTGGGTCCGCTGTACCAGCCTACGCAGAAGCTTCGTGAAATGGCGCGTGCTGGCCAGACCTTCTTCGGGCAAGCGGCCAACGTACAGAACAAGGGTGAATGACTGATGAGCTTGAATCCTAGAGACGTGGTGATCGTCGACTTCGGTCGCACCCCCATGGGCCGTTCCAAAGGCGGCATGCACCGCAACACGCGCGCCGAGGACATGTCGGCGCACCTGATCAGCAAGCTGCTGGAGCGCAATGCCAAGGTCGATCCGGCCGAAGTCGAGGACGTGATCTGGGGCTGCGTCAACCAGACCCTGGAACAGGGCTGGAACATCGCCCGCATGGCTTCGCTGATGACGCAGATCCCGCACACTGCGGCCGGCCAGACCGTCAGCCGGTTGTGCGGCTCGTCCATGAGCGCGCTGCACACTGCCGCCCAGGCGATCATGACCGGCAACGGCGATGTGTTCGTGGTCGGTGGCGTCGAGCACATGGGCCACGTCGGCATGATGCACGGCGTGGATCCGAACCCGCACATGTCGCTGTACGCCGCGAAAGCGTCGGGCATGATGGGGCTTACCGCCGAGATGCTCGGTAAAATGCACGGCATCACCCGCGAACAGCAGGATGCCTTCGGCGTGCGTTCGCACCAGCTGGCGCACCAGGCTACGGTCCAGGGCAAGTTCAAGGACGAGATCATCCCGATGCAGGGGTGCGACGAGAACGGCTTCATCAAGGTCTTCGACTACGATGAAACCATTCGCCCCGACACTACCCTGGAAAGCCTTGCGGCGCTCAAGCCTGCCTTCAACCCGAAGGGCGGTACGGTCACGGCCGGTACTTCGTCACAGATCACCGACGGTGCCTCGTGCATGATCGTGATGTCGGCGCAGCGCGCCCAGGACCTGGGCATCACGCCATTGGCGGTAATCCGCTCCATGGCAGTGGCCGGCGTCGACCCCGCGATCATGGGCTACGGGCCGGTTCCGGCCACCCAGAAAGCGCTCAAGCGCGCAGGTCTGGGCATTGCCGACATCGACTTCATCGAACTCAACGAAGCCTTCGCCGCACAGGCCCTGCCTGTGCTGAAGGATCTGAAAGTGCTCGACAAGATGAACGAGAAGGTTAACCTGCATGGCGGCGCGATCGCCCTGGGGCATCCTTTTGGCTGTTCAGGCGCACGAATTTCCGGCACTTTGCTCAATGTCATGAAGCAGAATGGCGGCACTTTCGGCCTGTCCACCATGTGTGTAGGCCTGGGGCAGGGCATCACCACGGTCTTCGAGCGCGTCTAGTCCTGACGAGCGAGTCGAACGAACCGGGGCCCAGTGTCCCGGTTTTGTTTTTTCCCGGTTCATTCGAAAAAGTATTTCAAGCGAGGCGCAACATGCATATACAACCAGGGCTCTATCGTCATTACAAAGGCCCCGAGTATCGTGTCTACGGCGTCGCGCGCAGTTCCGAGGACGAACAGGAAGTGGTGTTCTACCAGGCGCTGTACGGTGAATTCGGCCTCTGGGTGCGCCCGCTGAGCATGTTCCTGGAGTCGGTCGAGGTTGACGGCGAGAGCGTCCCGCGCTTTGCTTTGGTGAAGGCCGAACCCAGCCTGTTTTCCGTTCCGCAGGCGCCGACCGCTTGAACCTCGGCGCTTGACCTCACGTTCTCACCACTATATATAGCGGGGCCTCGCAAGGCGCCGCATGCCTTTCATTTCAAGTATTCAGGAATTTTCCGATCCATGGGCAAATCGCTGGTCATTGTGGAATCCCCGGCTAAGGCCAAGACCATCAACAAGTATCTGGGTGACCAGTACGTGGTGAAGTCGAGTATCGGCCATATCCGAGACTTGCCCACCAGCGGTTCGGCGAGCGCCAGCAAGGAGCCGGCCGCCAAGCGCGGCAAGGCTGCGGCTGCCGACGCGCCGGCGCTGTCGCCCAAGGAAAAGGCCCGCAAGCAGTTGGTGGCACGCATGGGCGTCGATCCAGACCAGGGCTGGAAGGCCAAGTACGAGATCCTTCCCGGCAAGGAAAAGGTCATCGAGGAACTGCGCCGGCTGGCCAAGGACGCCGACACCATCTATCTGGCGACGGACTTGGACCGCGAGGGGGAAGCCATTGCCTGGCACCTGCGCGAAGCCATCGGTGGCGATGACAGCCGCTACAAGCGTGTGGTGTTCAACGAGATCACCAAGAAGGCCATCCAGGAAGCTTTCTCTCGCCCCGGCGAGCTGGACATCGACCGTGTCAACGCCCAGCAGGCGCGGCGTTTCCTCGACCGCGTGGTTGGCTACATGGTGTCGCCGCTGCTCTGGCAGAAGATCGCCCGCGGGTTGTCCGCTGGTCGTGTGCAGTCCGTGGCAGTGAAACTGGTGGTCGAGCGTGAACGCGAGATTCGCGCGTTCAACCCCGAGGAATACTGGGAAGTGCATGCCGACCTGGCGTCGGCCAAGGCCGCCAAGGTGCGTTTCGAAGTGGCTCGCGAGAACGGCGAAGCCTTCAAGCCCCTGAACGAAGCCCACGCCATGGCCGCGCTGGCCAAGCTCAAGGATGCCAGCTACAGCATCGTCAAGCGCGAAGACAAGCCGACCAGCAGCAAGCCGTCGGCCCCGTTCATTACTTCCACGCTGCAGCAGGCCGCGAGCAACCGCCTGGGCTACGGCGTGAAGAAGACCATGATGATGGCGCAGCGCTTGTACGAAGCTGGCTATATCACCTACATGCGTACCGACTCCACCAACCTGTCGGTCGACGCCGTGGAGATGGCTCGGGCCTACATTGAGAGCGAGTTCGGCAAGAAGTACCTGCCGGAATCGCCGATGGTCTACGGCAGCAAGCAGGGCGCCCAGGAAGCGCACGAGGCCATTCGCCCATCGGACGTGAACACTCATCCGAGCAAGCTGAACGGCATGGAGCGCGATGCCGAGCGCCTTTACGAATTGATCTGGCGCCAGTTCCTCGCCTGCCAGATGCCGCCTGCCCAGTACCTGTCGACCACCGTTACCGTGGCTGCCGCTGATTTCGAGCTGCGCGCCAAGGGGCGTATCCTCAAGTTCGACGGCTACACGCGTGTGCTGCCACAGATGAGCAAGCCGGGCGACGACGACGTGCTGCCGGAAATGAACCAGGGTGAGCAACTCAAGCTGCTGCAGCTGGACCCTACCCAGCACTTCACCAAGCCGCCTGCGCGCTATTCCGAAGCCAGCCTGGTCAAGGAAATGGAAAAACGCGGCATCGGTCGTCCGTCCACCTACGCGGCGATCATCTCGACCATCCAGGACCGTGGCTACGTGGCGCTGCACAACCGTCGCTTCTACTCGGAAAAGATGGGCGACATCGTCACCGAGCGGCTGTCCGAAAGCTTCTCCAACCTCATGGACTACGGCTTTACCGCCGGCATGGAAGAGAACCTCGATGACGTGGCGCACGGCGAGCGCGACTGGAAGAACGTTCTTGACGAGTTCTACGGTGACTTCAAGGGCAAACTGGACGTTGCGGGTGCAGCCGACAGCGGCATGCGCGCCAACCTGCCGACCCTGACCAACATCGCCTGCCGCGAATGCGGTCGGCCGATGATGATCCGCACCGCATCCACCGGGGTGTTCCTGGGCTGTTCGGGCTATGCGCTGCCACCCAAGGAGCGCTGCAAGGCCACCATCAACCTGATTCCAGGTGATGAGATAGCGGCCGACGACGAGGGCGAGTCCGAGTCGCAGATTCTGCGCGGCAAGCATCGCTGCCCGGTCTGTGCGACCGCCATGGACGCGTATCTGCTGGATGAGAAGCGCAAGCTGCACATCTGCGGGAACAACCCCGACTGCCCGGGCTACGAGATCGAAGAGGGCAACTACCGCATCAAGGGCTACGAAGGGCCGAGCCTGGAGTGCGACAAGTGCGGCAGCGAGATGCAGTTGAAAACCGGCCGTTTCGGCAAGTTCTTCGGCTGCACCAATCCGGAGTGCAAGAACACCCGCAAGCTGCTCAAGAGTGGCGAGGCGGCGCCGCCCAAGATGGACGCGGTGAAGATGCCCGAACTCAAGTGCGAGAAGGTCAACGATACCTACGTGCTGCGCGATGGCGCATCCGGTCTGTTCCTGGCGGCCAGCCAGTTTCCGAAGAACCGCGAGACTCGCGCCCCCCTGGTGCTCGAGATCATCCCGCACAAGGATGAGATCGATCCCAAGTACAGCTTCCTGTTCGACGCGCCGATCAAGGACCCGGACGGCCGTCCGACCGTGATTCGCTACAGCCGCAAGACCAAGGAGCAGTACGTGCAGAGCGAGGTCGAGGGCAAACCGACCGGTTGGAAGGCGTTCTACGACGGCAAGACGTGGAAGGTCGAAGACAAGCGCTGAAGCGCTGTCGGCACCAAGGCCGCACCGTCCCCAGGGCTGTGCGGCCTTTTCATTTGTGGCTTGCACTGGCTGGGCAGGTTCCCGACACTGTGGCAGTCGAGTGTTCACTGCGGAGATCGCCAGCATGGCCTATGAGCTCTATACCCGTACCAACCAGAAAATCTATTTCGCCGGGCTGGCGCTGGAAGCCATGGGCAAGGCCGAACTGGGCCAGGCCATCAATGCGCAGGCTCAGCTGCAGGCGCAGCGCGAATCCGCGCTGTTCCACCTGTACGGTGCATTGTTGGGGCTGTGTCACGAGATCGCTGGTTATTACCGCCTGCCTCAGGCCGGCACTGCCCGTGCGGAAAACCTGCTGACCCCGCAAGCGCTCGACGGCACGTCCATTCCCGAGCTGGCGGAGTTGGTGGAGCTGGCCCAGCATTCGCATACCTGGCTCGCGCAACTGCTTGCGGCGCACAGCGCGCTGTTCGTGCCGCCCAAGGCGCCCAAAAAGCCCAAGGGCGATGTGACCCAGCCACTCATCCAGGCAGTCAATCTGGATGAAGTGGAAGAGCCGGAACTCAGCCGCGAGGTGCTCGAAAGCTGGCGTCAGCAGCTCAAGGGCCTGACCGTTCGTTTCCGCGAAGGGCTGAGTGAGTGCTGATTTGCACTGGCACTGCTACAATGCCCGCCTTTCGTGGAGAACATGTCCTTATGCCAACGTCCTTTCTTGAGATTGTCGAGCTGCCTGACGGCCGCATCGAGTTGCGTCGTGCCGAGGACGAAGGTTCGCTGGTGACGCTGAATTTTTCCGAAGATGCCAAGGCATTCCTGCAGGGCCAGCACGTGGAAGTGGCCAAGGCCATGCTCAGTGTCGGTGTGCAGATGGCCGGCAAGCTGGTGGAAGGCGAAATCGACAAGGACGACGGGCCGCACGTCCTGCACTGATCCTGCCACGCAGCGAGCGCCTTGCGCTGGCCTTGGCGGGCAGTATCGTTTGACCGCAGGTATCACCCCAAACGGATGTTCAGGCTCTGTGCGCTGCCCTGGCGCGCCGCTGCCATCAATTGCTGCCTCGCCACGGACGGCAGTGGGTTGAGCCAGCTCACCACGGTATGGCTGCGCCCCAGGCGCAGCGCCTCGCACGCCAACTGCTGGGCGCTTTGCATACCGCGCGGCTGCAGCAGCAATATGCGTTCGCGATTGAGCCCTGCATCGCGCAGCCAGGCCTGCGTCAGGCTTGCCGGCGGAGCGATCAGCGTCAACCAGCGCGCGTCCTGCTCTTCGCTCAATTCCCGCAGCATGGGTGCCAGCAGGTTCAGGCAGTTCCCCGCGGCACCACGCAGAGACATCTCGCTGAATACATCCGGGTCGGCGACAGTCCAGGGCGATTCTACGGCCTCCTTGAACAGCGGCGTTACCGGTGCAGCCATGAATGCTTCGAACAGCGACATTTGTGCTTGTTGGGGTGACAGGGGAAACTGCATGATGCCTCCTTATCGACGAATGACGCCGACGCTCAGACCTTCAATGACCAGATCCTGATCCTTGAGGTCGACTTCAATGGGTGCGAAGTCGGGGTTTTCCGCAACCAGGAAAACCTTGTTGCCTTCGCGCTGGAACCGTTTCACGGTGACTTCGTCGCCGATGCGCGCCACCACGATCTGCCCGTTGCGGACTTCGCGGCAGGTGTGCACGGCCAGCAGGTCACCGTCGAGAATGCCGACGTCACGCATGCTCATGCCCTGTACGCGCAGGAGGTAGTCGGCGCGAGGATGGAAGAAGCCCGGGTTGATCTTGCAGGACTCTTCGATGTGTTCCTGCGCCAGAATCGGCGCACCTGCAGCAACGCGCCCGACGACTGGCAGGCTGGCGTCGTCGTTGCGGGCTTCGGAGCCGGGGATGCGGATGCCGCGCGAGGCGCCCGGGGTCATCTCGATGGCGCCTTTTCGCGCCAGTGCCTTGAGGTGTTCCTCGGCCGCGTTGGGTGACTTGAACCCCAGTTCCTGAGCAATTTCCGCACGGGTAGGTGGAAAGCCATTGTCGTCAAGGCAGCGCTTGATGAAGGCCAGAATTTCAGCTTGGCGTGGCGTCAATTTCAACATGTCGATGGCTCTGTCTTTTTGTACAGTGACTGGGATTATATACAGTAGATGGCCCTTGGCAATACCGTTTTCCGGGCGCGTCGCCTGCCGAAGTTCGCATGCTGCGCTAAGGCGATGAATTTGTATGCTTTAATACGTGACCGCATGGCCACGAAAAGCCTGTATGGACTTGACAGTCACGCACTTTGAAACGTATGTTTCAAACAAGTGTTTGTCAGGCGGAGTTGCCATGGCCCAGTCGGAAACCGTTGAACGCATCCTCGATGCCGCCGAACAGCTTTTTGCAGAGAAAGGCTTCGCGGAAACCTCGCTGCGCCTGATCACCAGCAAGGCCGGGGTCAATCTGGCGGCGGTGAACTACCACTTCGGTTCGAAGAAAGCGCTCATCCAGGCGGTATTCTCCAGATTTCTCGGGCCTTTCTGTGCCAGCCTCGACCGTGAGCTGGAACGGCGGCAGACCAGCGCGATGCCCAAGGCCAGCCTCGAAGAGCTGCTGGAAATCCTGGTAGAGCAGGCGCTCGTGGTCCAGCCGCGCAGCGGCAACGATCTCTCCATCTTCATGCGTTTGCTGGGCCTGGCCTTCAGCCAGAGCCAGGGTCACTTGCGCCGTTACCTGGAGGACATGTACGGCAAGGTCTTTCGTCGCTACATGCTGCTGGTCAACGAAGCCGCACCGCGCATCCCCCCCCTCGAGTTGTTCTGGCGCGTGCATTTCATGCTGGGCGCTGCCGCCTTCAGCATGTCCGGGATCAAGGCACTGCGTGCCATCGCGGAAACCGACTTCGGCGTCGATACCTCGATCGAACAGGTAATGCGCTTGATGGTGCCGTTCCTCGCTGCAGGCATGCGCGCGCAGAGTGCGGTGACCGACCAGGCCATGGCCGCCGCTCAATTGCGGCCACGCAGCAAGAGCGCCCCGGCGGTTGCCAAGGCCTGACGTGTGCCCGGTCGCCCTCCAGATCCCTCTCTACAAGGAAAATCCATGAGCGCTCGTCTGCAAGGCTCCCTGATGGTCGACGTCGCCGGTACCTGGCTCAGCGCAGAGGACCGCCATCTGCTGCGCCAGCCCGAAGTGGCCGGGTTGATCATTTTCGCGCGCAACATCGAGCATCCGCGTCAGGTACGCGAGTTGACCGCCGCCATCCGCGCGGTGCGGCCCGACCTGATCCTGGCGGTGGACCAGGAGGGTGGACGCGTGCAACGGCTACGCCAGGGCTTCGTGCGTCTGCCGGCCATGCGCGAGCTGGCCTACCACGCGGATGCGGCCGTCCTGGCCGAGCACTGCGGCTGGTTGATGGCCGCCGAAGTACTGGCGGCTGGGCTGGACCTCAGTTTTGCGCCGGTGCTGGACCTGGATCACGGGCACAGCGCCGTGGTCGGCACCCGCGCGTTCGAAGGCGATCCCGAGCGGGCCACGCTGCTGGCGGGCGCGTTCATCCGTGGCATGAATGCGGCAGGCATGGCGGCATGCGGCAAGCATTTTCCCGGTCACGGCTGGGCGGAAGCCGATTCTCACGTGGCAATTCCCACCGACGAGCGCAGCCTCGAGCAGATTCGCGCCTGCGATCTGGTGCCATTCGCGCGGCTGGCGGGCAAGCTGGCGGCGGTCATGCCGGCCCATGTCATCTACCCCCAGGTAGACAGCAACCCAGCCGGCTTTTCGCGCCGTTGGCTGCAGGACATATTGCGCGGCGAGCTGGGCTTCGAAGGGGTGATCTTCAGCGACGACTTGTCGATGGCCGGCGCCCATGTGGTCGGCGACGCCGCCAGCCGTATCGAGGCGGCCCTTGGCGCTGGTTGCGACATGGGCCTGGTGTGCAACGACCGGGCGGCGGCCGAGCTGGCCTTGAGCGCGGCGCAGCGCATGGGCGTGCAGCCCTCGCCACGCATCGCCGCCATGCGCGGGCGGAGCCACGCCGACGTCGAGTACCGCCGGCATCCGCGTTGGCAGCAGGCGACAGCGGCATTGCGCAGCGCCGGCCTGATCGACTGAGGGTTGCGGTCAGCCGGTCAGCAGGCGCACTGGCTGGCCCGAATGCCAGGCCAGTATGTCTTCGATCATCTGGCTGAAGAACATCCGATAGTTGTTGCTGGTGACATAGCCGATGTGCGGCGTTGCCAGCACATTGGGCAGGGTCCGGAACGGATGGTCCAGCGCCAGGGGTTCCTGATCGAACACGTCCAGCCCCGCGCCGCCCAGGTGGCCATCACGCAGGGACTGAATCAACGCTGCTTCGTCGACGATCGGGCCGCGCGACGTGTTGACCAACCGCGCGCCCGGCTTCATCCACCCCAGCGCCTGGGCATCGACCAGCCCCCGGCTGCGTTCGCTCAGCACCAGGTGTACGCTGAGCACATCGGCCTGCTCGAACAGTTGCTGCTTGCTCACGTATTCGACGCCCACCTGCGCGGCACGCTCGGGTGTCAGGTTCTGACTCCAGGCAATCACGCGCATGCCGAACGCCTGACCGAAGCGCGCCACCTTTTCACCGATACTGCCCAGGCCCAGCAGGCCCAGTGTGCTGCCGTGCAGATCGCCACCCAGGCCGATCTGCCAACCGCCAGCGCGCAGCGAGTTCGCTTCACCGAGCAGGTCACGGGTCAGCGCCATCAGCAGTGCCCAGGTTAGTTCCGGCGCGGCGTGCTTGTAGCTGTCCGTGCCGGCCACCTGGATGCCCAGCCGGGTCGCCGCCTGCAGGTCGATGGCTGCGTTGCGCATGCCGCCGGTCACCAGCAGCTTGAGCTGCGGCAGTCGTTCCAGCAGACCGGCGTCGAACAGCGTGCGTTCACGCATCACGCAGATGATGGCGTAGGGCGCCAGGCGCTCGGCCAGCGCCGCGCTCCCGCCGCTGTAGTCGTGAATGAAGTCGAGGTCGCCTACGGCCTGCAGCGGGGTCCAGTCGACCACGTTTTCAGCGACCGATTGCCAGTCGTCGATGACGGCTATTCGCATGGGGGGTTGCCTCTTGTCAAAGCGGTTTCTGAGGAGTGTCCAGCCAGTCGAGCAGGGCCTTGTGGAAGCGCGCCGGCTCCTCCATTTGCGGGGCGTGACCAAGCCCGGCAAACTCCACCAGTGTGCTGTGAGGAATCAGCTGGCTGGCCTGCTTGCCCAGCACGGTGTATTTGCCCAGCGTGGCCTTGACCTGGGGTGGCGCGATGTCGCTGCCGATCGCGGTGGTGTCGGCGTCGCCGATCAGCAGCAGGGTCGGCACCTGCAGGTCCTTGAACTCGTAGACCACCGGCTGGGTGAAGATCATGTCGTAGATCAGCGCCGAATTCCATGCCACCAAGGTATGCCCCGGACCCTTGTTCAACCCCGCAAGCATGTCTACCCAGCGGTCGTACTCAGGCTTCCAGCGACCACCGTAATAGGTGCTGCGCTCGTAGTTGCGGATGCCTTCGGCGGTGACCTTGGTTTCACGGTCGAACCACTGGTCGACGCTGCGATAGGGCACGCCCATGGCTTTCCAGTCTTCCAGGCCGATGGGGTTGACCATGGCCAGGCGCTCGGTGTCTTCGGGGAACATCAAGGCGTAGCGAGTGGCGAGCATGCCACCGGTGGAGTGGCCCATGATCACCGCTTCCTTGACCCCGATACGGGTCAGCAGGTCATGGGTATTGTTGGCCAACTGCTGGAAGCTGTATTGATAGTGCTCAGGCTTGCTGGAGGTGCAGAAGCCGATCTGGTCGGGCGCGACCACCCGGTAACCGGCATCGCTGAGCGCCTTGATCGAGCTTTCCCAGGTGGCGCCGCAGAAATTCTTGCCATGCATCAGTACCACCGTGCGGCCGTTGGCCTTGCCGTTGGCAGCAACGTCCATATAACCCATCTGCAGGCTTTTGCCCTGGGACTCGAAGGCGTAATGTTGCAGCGTGTACGGATAATCGAAGCCCTGCAGTTCGGGACCATAGGTGGGCGATGAATCGGCGGCCAGCAGTGGCTGGGCGAAGACGCTGGCAAGCGCCAGCATGGACAGGCGACGCATGGGGGACCTCCTGGAGTGGGCTGTGAAGTGACGTGGACACGCCGGCACAGGGTGTCGCAGGTCTGCACCGTAGCATCCATTGGAGGTTTGCACGCCCAGGTGGTGCCGAGCTGCGGTAAAAGAATGTCCGCTATCAGGTTTCAGAATGCTACAAACACGACGCGATCCCGGGCAGTTCGCCGCCCAGGGGTCGATACAACAATAATCAGCGAGGCAGACAATGCCTCTATCTGGAGACATGCCATGGCTTTTGAAACCATCCTCTTGGAAACTCGCGGTCGCGTGGGCCTGATCACGCTCAATCGGCCGCAGGCGTTGAATGCCCTCAACGCCCAGCTGATCGATGAATTGAACCAGGCGCTCGATCGCCTGGAAAGCGATCGCGAGATCGGTTGCATCGTCCTTACCGGGTCTGCCAAGGCGTTTGCCGCCGGCGCCGATATCAAGGAAATGGCAGAGCTGCGCTACCCGCAGATCTACCTCGACGATCTGTTCCATGAGAGCGACCGGGTTGCCAATCGGCGCAAGCCGATGATCGCTGCCGTGGCCGGTTTTGCCTTGGGCGGAGGCTGCGAGCTGGCGTTGATGTGCGATTTCATCCTGGCCGCCGACAATGCCAAGTTCGGCCAGCCGGAGATCAAGCTGGGCGTGCTGCCAGGCATGGGCGGCACCCAGCGCCTGACCCATGCGGTGGGCAAGGCCAAGGCCATGGAGCTGTGCCTGACCGGTCGTTTGATGGGCGCCGAGGAAGCGGAGCGGGCAGGGCTGGTTGCCCGTATCGTGGCCGCCGACCGACTGCTCGACGAGGCGTTGGAAGTTGCGCAGCAGATCGCAGCCAAGTCGCTACCGATCGCCATGATGGTCAAGGAGAGCGTCAACCGCGCTTTCGAAGTGAGCCTGTCCGAAGGCGTGCGCTTCGAGCGGCGGGTGTTCCACGCGGCGTTTGCCAGTGAAGATCAGAAAGAAGGCATGGCGGCGTTCATCGCCAAGCGCGAGCCGCAGTTCAAGGGTCATTGAGCAAAAAGGGGGACTGGTCGTCGACCAGTCCCCCTCGATGGCACGTGTTGCATGCGGCACTACAACAGATAGTTGCGCAGCTCGCGGGCGATCAACATGCGCTGGATCTCGCTCGAGCCTTCGTAGATCTGGGTGATGCGTGCATCGCGGTAATACTTTTCCACGGGGTAATCTTCAAGGTAACCGTAGCCCCCGTGCACCTGTACGGCGCTGGAGCAGACCCGTTCGGCCATTTCCGAGGCGAACAGCTTTGCCTGCGAAGCTTCGGACAGGCAGGGCATACCGGCACTGCGCAGGCGTGCGGCGTGCAGCACCAGCAGGCGTGCAGCGTTGACCTGCACCTGCATGTCGGCCAGCAGGTTGGCCACGCTCTGGTGTTCGATGATCGGCTTGCCGAACTGCACGCGTTCACGGGCGTAACCCAGCGCCGCTTCGAAGGCAGCCCGCGCGATGCCCAGCGCCTGGGCAGCGATGCCGATGCGGCCGCCTTCGAGGTTGGACAGGGCGATGTTCAGGCCCTTGCCCCGTTCGCCGAGCAGATTGGCGGCCGGCACGCGACACTGGCTCAAGGTGATTGCACAGGTGTCGGAGGCACGGATGCCGAGCTTGTGCTCGCTGCGGTCGACGCTGAAACCTGGGGTGTCGGTGGGCACCAGGAAGGCCGACAGGCCTTTCTTGCCCAGCTCCGGGTCGGTGACCGCAAACACGATGGCCAGCTTGGCCCGTCGCCCATTGGTGACGAACTGCTTGGCGCCGTCGATCACCCAATGCTCGCCGTCGAGCACGGCGCGGGTGCGCAGGTTGTTGGCTTCGGAACCGGCCTGGGGCTCGGTGAGGCAGAAACAGCCAATGACCTCGCCGCTGGCCAGGGCGGCCAGCCAGGTGTCCTGCTGCGCCGGGCTGCCGTAGTTGAGCAGCGGGCCGCAGCCTACGGAGTTGTGCACGCTCATCAATGCACCCAGCGCGCCGTCTGCAGCGGAGATCTCTTCGACGGCCAGGGCATAGGCGACGTAATCGGTGTAGCTGCCACCCCATTGTTCGGGCACCACCATGCCCAGCAGGCCGAGGGCACCCATCTGCGCCACCAGGGTATCGTCGATCCAGCCTGCCTGTTCCCAGGCACGGGCATGGGGCGCCACTTCGGCGCGGGCAAAGTCGCGCGCCATGTCGCGGATCATGATCTGTTCTTCGCTCAGTTCCAGGTCTTGCATGGCAGACTCCGGCCTCAGAGGCCTTGGAAGAATGGCTCGACGCGTGCGCGGGTAAGCCGGTCTAGCGTCGGTGGGTTCCAACGCGGGTTCTTGTCTTTGTCGATCAGTAAAGCACGCACGCCCTCGATCAGGTCACCCTGTTCGAACCACTGGCGGTTGAGATGCAGCTCCAGGGCAAAGCATTTTTCCAGGGAGCAGTGGCGACCGCGGCGCAGCAGCTCCAGGGTGACCGCCATGGCCAGCGGTGAGCGGGTGCGCATCAGCCGCGCGGTGTTCTGTGCCCACGCCTGGCTGTCGGCGACGTTCACGTGTTCCAGCTGTTCGACCAGGCTGGTCAGGTCGTCCTGGCCGAAAAAGTGGTCGATGGCCGGTCGCAAGCGGTGCAGCGGGGCGTCCGCGAGCGTTTGCACACCGAGGCGGGCAAGTACACCCTGCAGGTCCTTGAGGGCGTTGTCGCTCCATTGCAGTCTGTCCAGGCGCTCGTCCAGCAGGCCCAGGCGGTCGCTTTCCACGTACCAGTCGGCCAAGCCGCAGTAGAGTGCATCGGCCGCCTCGATCTGGATGCCGGTAACCCCCAGGTAAGTGCCGATTTCGCCGGGGATGCGGCTGAGGAAATAGCTGGCGCCGACATCGGGAAAATAGCCGATGGCCACTTCGGGCATGCCCAGTTTGCTGCGTTCGGTGACTACCCGCAGCTCGGCTGCCTGCGCCAGGCCCATGCCACCGCCCAGGGTATAGCCGTCCAGCAGCGCCATGACTGGCTTGCGGTACAGATGCAGGCATTGGTCCAGCGCATATTCTTCGTTGAAGAACACTTCGCGCAGGGCGTCCTGGTTGAGATGGCTGTGGTAGAGGCTGCGGATGTCGCCACCGGCGCAGAAGCCACGGTCGCCGGCGCCGCGCATTACAACGGCATGGATGTGCGGGTCCAGCGCCCAGGCATCCAGGTAGCCGCGCACGGTACGGATCATGTCGAGGGTGAGTGCATTCAGACCGGCTGG
The DNA here is from genome assembly GCF_014842235.1 of Pseudomonas sp. CFBP 13710. Lineage (NCBI taxonomy): Bacteria > Pseudomonadati > Pseudomonadota > Gammaproteobacteria > Pseudomonadales > Pseudomonadaceae > Pseudomonas > Pseudomonas sp. CFBP 13710. The sequence continues at coordinate 130,936 of NZ_JACYVJ010000006.1, forward strand.
CCGGTTGAGGGTCAAGTGACCGATATGGTTGCGGACTTCGCCGAGTACTTGATCGTCGAGCCCCAGGGAAGAGCGCTGGGGCGGGGGAAAGACCTGAGCTGTCATCGCTGAATCCCTGCTTGTTATTGATTTCCTGAGATAAATAAGCGGACCAGGCGATCGTGACAGGCAAGTTTGCAGCTTTCAATGCAGATTAATGCAGGCGTTGCCTGCAAATTTGCACGGGTTGCACGCGCTGGTCGGCATTCAGTAGACCGACCCCAACCAGCGTTCGTTCGCCCGCGCCCTGCGGCAAGTACCCCGTAGGAGCGGTCATCGGCCGCGAAAGGGGCACCGCGGATTGACAGATGCGCCGCGGCATCCGTTTCGCGGCCACGGACCGCTCCTACAGGAGGGTTGCATTCCCCTGTAGCAGCGGCGCGAGCCGCGTCGGCGATCAATGCGGTGGATCAGGCCACCGCTTCGATGACTTTGCCTTGCTTCTCGTAGAGGAAGCTGAGCACCGCCAGGCGGTACTGGTTGTACCTCGGGTCGTCGGCCAGGGCCAGTCGGCTGCGCGGACGCGGCAGGTCGATGGTGAGGATTTCGCCGATGGTCGCCGCCGGGCCGTTGGTCATCATCACAATGCGATCTGACAGCAGCACCGCCTCGTCGACATCGTGGGTAATCATCATCACCGTGTTGTGCAGCTCGCTCTGGATGCGCATCACCTCATCCTGAAGGTGCGCCCGAGTCAGAGCATCGAGGGCGCCGAACGGCTCGTCGAGCAACAGCACCTTGGGCTGCATCGCCAGCGCGCGGGCGATGCCGACGCGCTGCTTCATGCCACCGGATATCTCGCTCGGACGCTTGTGCAGGGCGTGGGTCATGTTGACCATTTCCAGGTTGTGCAGGGTCCAGGCGTGGCGCTCGCTTTTGCTCTTGCTGCGCTTGAAGACCTTGTCCACCCCCAGCGCGACGTTTTCATAGACGGTCAGCCAGGGCAGCAGCGAGTGGTTCTGGAACACCAGGCTGCGATCGGGTCCCGGCTGGCGCACTTCCTTGCCGTCGAGGATCACCGCGCCATTGCTCGACTCGATGAGCCCGGCGACGATGTTCAGCACTGTCGACTTGCCGCAGCCTGAATGGCCGATGATGGAGATGTACTCACCGCGCGCGACGTTGAGGTTGATGCCGCGCAGCACCTGGCTGGTAACGCCATCGCGCTCGAAGTGCTTGTCGACGTTTTCGATACTCAAGTAATGGCTCATGTTGCCTCCTCAGCTTTGCGAAGTGCCGCGGGTGACCAGGCGTCCGACCATCGCCACCAGGCGGTCGAGGCAGAAGCCGACCACCCCCACGTAGGCCAGGGCGAGGATGATGTCGCTGATGCGCGAAGCGTTCCAGGCGTCCCAGATGAAGAAGCCGATGCCGACGCCGCCGATCAGCATCTCGGCAGCGATGATCGCCAGCCACGACAGGCCGACGCCGATGCGCAGGCCGGAGAAGATGTAGGGCGCGGCCGCCGGCAGCATGATCTTGCTGAAGTATTCCGCGCCATTGAGGCGCAGCACCTTGGCCACGTTGCGGTAGTCCTCGGGGATGTTGCGCACGCCGACCGAGGTGTTGATGATGATCGGCCAGATGGCGGTGATGAAGATCACGAAGATCGCCGAAGGATAGCTGTCCTTGAAGCCGGCCAGCGACAGCGGCAGCCAGGCCAGGGGTGGCACGGTGCGCAGGATCTGGAACAGTGGATCGAGCCCGCGCATGGCCCAGGTCGATTGCCCCACCAGTACGCCCAGGCTGATCCCCACCACCACGGCCAGGGCGTAGCCATAGGCGACCCGCGACAGGCTCGCCAGCAACTGCCAGGCCATGCCCTTGTCATTGCCACCGTTGTCGTAGAACGGATCGACGATCAGCTCCCAGGTGTCGGTGATCACCTGGGTAGGCGGCGGCAGCGCTGCGCCCTTGCCACTGCAGACCAATTGCCAGACCAGCAACAGCAGGGCACCGATCACCACCGGCGGCAGACACTGCTGAAGCACGAAGCGCCGGGTGTTCTTCAGCAGGCCCGCCAGTACCGGCGGCTTGACCTGAGCCTTGGCGACCGCTTGCGCGGCGCTGTGCAGCTTCTTCACTTCAGCATTCATGATGACCTCCGGTGCGTGCGGGAAACATCAGGCCAGGGCCTTGATGGACAGGCTGTCGAGATAGGCCTGGGGGTTCTGGGGATCGAAGGTCTTGCCGTCGAAAAAGGTTTCGATACCGCGCGAGTCGGAATCGGGAATCTGCGCAGCGGGCACGTTCAGTTCCGCAGCGGCCTGGCGCCACAGGTCGGAGCGATTGACCCTGGCGACCAGGGCCTGGCTGTCGAAGTCCTTGGGCAGGTAGCCCCAGCGCTTGTTCTCGGTGAGGAACCACAGGTCGTGGCTCTTGAACGGGTAGGAGGCGAAGTCGTCCCAGTAGCGCATGATGTGCGGACTGTCGTTGACCACTTTGCCGTTGCCGTAATCGAAGTTGCCTTTCATGCGCTCGGTGATGTCGGCGACAGGCGCGTTGATCCAGCGCCGCTTGGCGCAGATCTGCGCCACTTCTTCTTTGTTCTGCGGCTGCTCGCAGAACATCTGCGCCTCCATCACCGCCTTGAGCAACGCTTTGGTCGCGTTGGGGTTCTTGTCGACGTAGTCGGCGCGCAGCGCCAGGGCTTTCTCCGGGTGCTTGTTCCAGATCTCGCCGGTGGTGTTGGCGGTGTAGCCGATCTTCTGGTTGATGAGCTGGGCGTTCCATGGCTCGCACACGCAGAAGCTGTCCATGCTCCCGACCTTCATGTTGGCAACCATCTGCGGCGGCGGCACGACGATGGTCGACAGGTCTTTGTTCGGGTCGATCCCGCCTGCCGCCAGCCAGTAGCGCAACCACAGGTCATGGGTGCCGCCGGGGAAGGTCATCGCCGCGTTGACGGCCTTGCCACTGGCGCGCTTGCTGGCCAGCGCGGCCTTGAACGGCGCGGAATCCAGGCCCAGTGCCAGGTCTGCGTGTTCGTTGCCCACCGAGATGCACTGGCCGGCCAGGTTCAGGCGCGCCACGATGTACATGGGCACCGGCTGGTTGTTGGGGGTGACCTTGCCGGCCGCGATCAGGTAGGGCATGGGGGTGAGAATGTGTGCGCCGTCGATGCCATTGGCGGCCGCGCCCAGCACCAGGTTGTCCCGTGTGGTACCCCAGGACGACTGCTTGAGCACTTCCACTCCGGTCATGCCATGCTTGGCGAAAAAGCCTTTCTCGTCGGCGACGAACAGCGGCGCGGCGTCGGTCAGGGCGATGAAGCCCAGCTTGGCCGTGGTGGTTTCCAGGCCGTCGTTCCCCGCCGCCCACACCGCCGAAGACAGCCCCGGTGGCAGCAGGCCGAGGGCGGCGCCGGCACCGGCGACGGTCAACGACTGCTTGAGAAAGTGCCGACGCTTGGCGTCGTGTGCGCTTTCCGGGTGTCCTTTGAAAGGCTTGTCATCCATCGCTGATTCCCCTGCTGGTGGCGGCCAAAAAAATGCAAAAAAAAACGGTGTTCACCCGTTCCTGGCAGTGCTGCCGGGAACGCGTGGACACCGTTGTCCAGGATTCGAAATGTCGACCGCAGGTGGCTGCGGTCCTGCAGGTCTCAAAGCAGATTGCGTGCCAAGGCGGCTGCAGCCACGTGCTGTGGCTGTTTGTCAGCGCTCGGCCGCGCCGCCGTGCACGGATGCGGAGCACGCCGCGTGCAGGGTGCGCAAATAGGGCGCAGTGTCGGCCTCAACCCTTGCCGGCCACGGCCAGTACGTTCTGCGCCATGTCGACCATGCGCAGCCCGCGCGACATCGCCGATTGCCGCAGTCGGGTGTAGGCTTCGCTCTCGCTCAACGCGTATTCATTCATCAACAACTGCTTGGCGCGTTCCACCAGCTTGCGTTCGTTGAGCGCCTGGCGCGCCTCGTCCAGTTGCAGGTTGGCGTCCTGCAGGCGATGGGTCTGGGCCTGCAGCAGGTCCAGTAACGAGCGGCCCATCTGCGGGCCGTGGCCGTCGGGCGCCGGGCTGTCGAGATCGCTGGCCTGCACGCTGAACAGGCGGGCATCGCCACAGCCCATGGTTTCCAGGCTGGCCAGGCGTTGCAGCAGCACGCGGTGGTTGTCCAGGTCGGCATTGGCCAGCTTGATGCTGCTCTGGCAGCTGGCGAGCAGTTGTTCGGCCAGGTGTGTCTCTACCTCGTGCATCTGGTCGATGCGCTGGCTGTGCAGCTCGAACCACAGCTGCGACAGGCCGGGGTCCACGGGGTGTTGCGCCGAGGTGCGCATACCCACTTCGCGCAGGCGTAGCAATTGTGCGGTGATCTCGCTGTGCTGCAGGTCGGCCCAGCGCTGCCCGGCCACTGGGTCGGCGAACTCGCCGAAGGTCTGGAAGCAGCGCTGCTGGCTTTGCGTCAGGTGCAGGATGCGCTCCTGCACACCGGCATCGAAGAAGCCTGCCGAGAAGCCCGCCACGCCGGTGGCGCGTTCCTGGCCGGCCAGCTCCTTGCCCTGCATGAAATTGAACAGCGCCACCAGCACTCGGGTGATACTCGGATCAATGGCGGTGTCGGCCGCTTCGAACACCACGGCCATGAGCCCACCCACCAGGCGGGTCAGGGCCGCCGTGGCGACGCTGGGGCTCAGCAGACGTTCGCGGATGCGACGGCGCAGGCCGGGCAGTTCGTCGAAGCCGTGCAGCACGTAGGCCACACGATTGAACAGGCGGGCACGGTCGGCAGCGCTGGCCGCGTTCAGGTCCATGGCCTGCAACCGCTGCAGCACGTCCTGTTCGAGTGCCCGCGCCTGTTCCGTATGCAGGTCGAGTTGGCTGCGGTAGGTTTCGACCTGGCTGCCCAGGTAGACGTTGGTGTAGCCCCGCTCGCGCTGCAGCGCGTGGACCAGGCGGCTGATCAAGGTCACCAGTTCGCAGGTGTCGGCAAGTCCGCGCAGACCTTCCAGCTCGCTGCGGCGGGCGGCCAGCATGAAGCGCAGGGCAGGGGGCATGGGGCGGTCTGGCAGGGCGCGGTCGGGCATGGCGGGCTCGCAACTTCGATGATGGACAGCCCGACTGCATGCAAGTCCCGGTCCGATCCCCGTTGGCCGCTTGTACGCCGCTGCGTATGCCGGCAGCCGCGTAACTGCTATAACGCCCCAGCCAAACAATAAAAAAGGAGTTCACGATGTCCCCCATTTGTCTCGGCGTGGTCGGCTACGGCAAGATCGCCCAGGATCAGCATGTGCCCGCCCTGCGCGACAACCCGGCCTTCGAGCTGGCCGCAGTGGCCACGCTGGGGGCACCTTGCCCCGGTGTCGCGCACTTCGGCAGCCTGCGCGAGCTACTCGATAACGGCCCGGACATCCAGGCGCTGGCCTTCTGCACGCCGCCCCAGGGCCGTTATGCACAAGTGCGTGAAGCCCTGGAGGCCGGCAAGCATGTGCTGGTGGAAAAACCACCCTGCGCCAGCCTCGGTGAGGCCATGGCATTGGTCGAACTGGCCGCCGAGAAGGGCGTGACGTGCCTGTTCGCCTGGCACTCGCGCTTCGCCGCAGGCGTCGAGGCCGCGCGGGCCTGGCTGGTGGGCAAGCAGCTGCAGGCGGTCACGGTCCAGTGGAAGGAGGACGTGCGCAAGTGGCACCCGGGCCAGCAGTGGATCTGGCAGGCCGGGGGGCTGGGTGTGTTCGATCCGGGTATCAACGCCCTGTCGATCATCAGCCACGTGTTGCCCGAACCGCTGTTCGTCACCCACGCCAGCCTGCGCTTTCCCGGCAACCGGCAGGCGCCGATTGCGGCCGACCTGACCATGAGTGACGCCACCGGCCTGACGGTCAGCGCCGCGTTCGACTGGGACCACGGCCACGACGAACTCTGGCAGATCGAGGTGCGCTGCGCCGAAGGCTGCCTGCGCCTGACCCATGGCGGTGCACACCTGCTGATCGACGACGTGCCACAGACGCTCGCCACGACAGGCGAATACCCATTGCTCTACCACTATTTCGCGCAGTTGATCGAGGCCGGTCGAAGCGATACCGACTTGCAGCCTCTGCGCCTGGTGGCCGATGGGTTCCTGCTGGGGCAGCGCGAAACGGTCGCCGATTTCCTCGACTGAACCTGCGTTCAGCGGCGCTGGGAGGGAGGGCTGGGCAGCGGTGCGAGCAGGGCGTCGATATCGTCGCCCTGCAGGCGCCAGTCGCTGCCTTCGCGGGCATCGAGAACGCCCGCCGCCAGGGCCGACTTTTCCTGCTGCAGGCGCTGGATCTTTTCCTCTACCGTGCCACGGGTGATCAGCTTGTAGACGAACACCGGTTTCTCCTGGCTGATTCGGTAGGCGCGGTCGGTGGCCTGGTGCTCGGCTGCGGGGTTCCACCACGGGTCATAGTGAATGACCGTGTCCGCCGCCGTCAGATTCAGGCCCACCCCGCCGGCTTTGAGGCTGATCAGGAAGATCCGCAGCTTGCCGTCCTGGAAGTCCTTGACCGGTGCCCGACGGTCGCGGGTGGTACCGGTGAGCAGCGCATAGGGCACGCCGCGCTTGTGCAGCTCCTGTTCGATCAGTCCCAGCATCGAGGTGAACTGGGAAAACAGCAGAATGCGTCGACCGTTGCCCAGCAGTTCGTCGAGCAATTGCAGCAGACTGGTCAGCTTGCCCGAGCTGTGCCCTGGTGCAGGCGGCGCAACGCTGTTGACCAGACGCAGGTCGCAGCAGACCTGGCGCAGCTTGAGCAACGCTTCGAGAATGATGATCTGGCTGCGTGCCAGGCCCTTGCGGTCGATCTCGGCCCGGACCTTCTTGTCCATGGCCAGGCGTACCGTCTCGTACACGTCGCGCTGTGCGTCATTGAGTTCGACCCAGTGGACGATCTCGCTCTTGGCCGGCAGCTCGGTGGCCACCTGCTCCTTGGTCCGACGCAACAGAAACGGCTTGATGCGCGCGTTCAGATGCTGCAAGCGTGCCTCGTCGCCCTGCCTTTCGATCGGCACGCGGTAGTTGCGGCTGAACTGTTTGCTGTCACCCAGCCAGCCGGGCATGAGGAAATGGAACAGCGACCACAGTTCGCCCAGATGGTTTTCCAGGGGCGTGCCGCTCAGGCACAGGCGTTGCCGCGCGTTGAGCTGGCGCGCCGTCTGCGCGGCCTTGCTGCCAGGGGTCTTGATGTACTGAGCTTCGTCGAGGACCAATACGTGCAGCGGCACCCGCTCGAGCACCTCGATGTCCTTGGGCAGCAGGGCATAGGTGGTCAGCAATACGTCGTAGTCGGCCAGATGGGCGAAGTGTTTCTTGCGCGCGGCACCGTGCAGCGCGAGGACCTTGAGGGTCGGCGCGAAGCGGGCGGCCTCGTCCTGCCAGTTCGGCACCAGGCTGGTGGGCATCACCACCATGGCCGGGCGATCCAGGCGCCCCGCCTGTTTCTCGATCAGCAGGTGGGCGAGGGTCTGCAGGGTCTTGCCCAGGCCCATGTCGTCGGCCAGGATGCCGCCCACTTCCAGCTGCCGCAAGGCCTGCATCCAACTCACGCCCTCCAGCTGGTAGGGGCGCAAGGTTGCATTCAGGCCCTCGGGCGCTGCCACCGGGCAATGGCGAATGTCACGCAGCCGTTCGGCGAAATGGCGTACCTGCTCGCCGCCTTGCCAGTCCAGGGACAATGCCTGCAGCCCTTCCAGGCGCGTGGCATCGGCTGTGGCCAGGCGGATCGAGGTTTCCCCAGGCTCGCGCAGGTAGAAGTCGCCCAGGGTGGCCAGCACCGGCTTCAGCCGCCCATAGGGCAGGGCGACCTGCAGGGTTCGCTGGAAGCCGAGGTGGGAGGTGTGGATGGGCACCAGAATCTGCTCGTCGTCGCGCCGTCGCGCCAGGTGCGCCGGGTTGAGCAACTCGGGGTGGCTGCGCAGCAGGTTGAGCAGGATCGGCAGCAGGCTCAGCGGCTCGCCGTCGACCACGATGCCCAGCTCCAGATCGAACCAGTCGCGTTCCGGCCCTTCTTCGATTGCGGCGTACCAGCGCTCTACCGGCGTCAGGTCGAACGCGAAATCCTCGGCGTATTCGATTTCCCAGCCTTGCTCGCGCAACCCCGGCAGTTCGTTGAGGATGAAACGCAGCCAGGCGGCATCGCTGGGCAGCTCGAAGATTTCGCCGGCGCTTTCGGGCAGAGCCTTGCTCTGACGGGTGGCGAGTTTGAAACCGATGCCCTGCAGCTGCTCGCGCAGGGCCCGTTCGGCGGCTGGCTGACGCTGGATCCGGGCGCTCTGGTTGTTCCACTGGCGTGCCACGGCAGTAGGCCGCGGGCCGCTGACATACTCGCCCGCGTAGCCGTAGGCCAGCGCTGCGCGGTGCTGCACGTAGCGCTGCATCTTGCCGTTGCGCGGTTCGAAAGCGCTGAACTCGACACTGCCCAGCCACAACCGAGGGCGCGGTTGCAGGGTATCGATCAAGCGCTCATCGGGCATATCAACCGGCTTTCGGCGTGAGGCGTTCGAACAGCGCCTCGATGACGTTGAAACGCTCCTCGGCGCGCTCCATCGGCACCATGAACTTGAACAGCGTGGCGCCTTCGAACTTGTAGCGCTTGGGCTGGCTCTGGATCAGCTTGATCAGGGTCAGCGGATCGACCGGCGTGCTCGGGCCGAATTCGATGCGTCCACCCTGCGGGCCGCCATCGACCTTGGTTATGCCCAGTTGCTCGGCTTGAAGCTTGAGCAGCGTCAGGCGCACCAGGTTCTTGGTCGGCTCCGGCAGCAGGCCGAAGCGGTCGATCATCTCCACCTGCAGGTCCTTGAGGCCGTCCTCGTCCACCGCCGAGGCGATGCGCTTGTAGAGAATCAGCCGGGCGTGCACGTCGGGCAGGTAGTCCGCGGGAATCAGTGCCGGCAGACGCAGGTTGATTTCCGGGCCGCCTCCCAGCGGCTGGTCGAGGTTGGGCTGCTCGCCCTTGCGGATCGACTTCACCGCGCGTTCGAGCATTTCCATGTACAGGGTAAAGCCGACTGCCTGGATCTGCCCGCTCTGGCCTTCGCCGAGCAGCTCGCCGGCGCCGCGGATCTCCAGGTCGTTGGTAGCCAGAACGAAACCCGCCCCCAGGTCCTGGGTGTTGGCGATGGCTTCCAGGCGCTTTTCCGCGTCCGGGGTGATCTGCTGGCGCGGCGGGGTCAGCAGGTAGGCGTAGGCCTGGTGGTGACTGCGCCCCACGCGGCCGCGCAGCTGGTGCAGCTGGGCCAGGCCGAACTTGTCGGCACGCTCGATGATGATGGTGTTGGCGCTGGGCACGTCGATGCCGGTCTCGATGATGGTCGAGGCAATCAGCACGTTGAAGCGCTTGTGGTAGAAGTCGCTCATCACCTGTTCGAGCTCGCGCTCGCGCATCTGCCCGTGGCCGATGCCGATGCGTGCCTCGGGCACCAGTTCGGCGAGGTCGGCAGCGCATTTCTCGATGGTCTTCACATCGTTGTGCAGGTAGTACACCTGGCCACCGCGCAACAGCTCGCGCAGCAGTGCTTCCTTCACGGTGCTCTTGTTCTGCTCCATGACGAAGGTGCGCACCGACAGCCGCCGTGCCGGCGGCGTGGCGATGATCGACAGGTCACGCATGCCGGCCACGGCCATGTTCAGGGTACGCGGGATCGGCGTGGCAGTCAGGGTCAGGATGTCGACTTCGCTGCGCAGCGCCTTGAGCGCTTCTTTCTGGCGCACCCCGAAGCGGTGCTCCTCGTCGATGATCACCAGGCCCAGGTTCTTGATCTTGACGTCGTCCTGGAGCAGCTTGTGGGTGCCGATGACGATGTCGATCTTGCCCTCGGCCAGTTGCGCCACCGCGCTGTTGACCTCTTTGGTCGACTTGAAGCGGCTCATCACCTCGACGCTGACCGGCCAGTCGGCGAAGCGGTCACGAAAGCTGTTGTAGTGCTGCTGGGCGAGCAGCGTGGTCGGCACCAGAATGGCCACCTGGCGACCACCGTGCACGGCGATGAACGCGGCACGCATGGCCACTTCGGTCTTGCCGAAGCCAACGTCGCCGCACACCAGGCGGTCCATCGGCTTGGGCGCCAGCATGTCGTGGCGCACCGCGTCGATGGCCGATTGCTGGTCCGGGGTTTCCTCAAAGGCGAAGCCGGCACTGAACGTGGCGTAGTCCAGCGCCGGGTCGGCGAAGGCATAGCCTTTGCGGGCAGCACGGCGCGCATAGATGTCGAGCAACTCGGCGGCCACGTCGCGGACCTGCTCGGCCGCCTTGCGCTTGGCCTTCTGCCAGGTTTCCGAACCAAGCCGGTGCAGCGGCGCCAGTGCATCGTCGCTACCGGTGTAGCGGGCGATCAGGTGCAGGTTGGCCACCGGCACGTACAGCTTGGCGTTCTCGGCGTAGGCCAGGGTCAGGAACTCGGCAACCTGATTGTCGATCTCCAGCGTCGCCAGACCCAGGTAGCGGCCCACACCGTGGTCGATGTGCACCACTGGCGCGCCTTCACGCAATTCGGTGAGGTTCTTGATGACGTTGTCGTTGGCGGCGTCGGCACGCTTGTCACGGCGCCGGCGCTGCATGACGCGCTGGCCGAACAGCGGGCTTTCGGCGATCAGGGCCAGGGCCGGGTCGAGAATCTGCAGGCCCTCGTCCAGTGGCGCGATGGTGATCGCCAGGCGCTCCTTGCCCTGGGCGAACTCTTCCCAGCCGTCCACGGTCCTCGGGCGGACCTTGAGCCGCTCGAGCAACTCCAGCAGCACTTCGCGACGGCCAGCCGATTCGGCGGTGAACAGTACCCGCCCGGGGAACTGGTCGAGGAATCCGGCCAGCGCGGCGAGGGGCTGGCTGGCCTTGGCCTCGATGGCCAGGTCCGGCAGTTTGGCTGCGGCAAAGCGCTCGCGGCCCGGCCCCGGTTCCAGATCGTCCTGGCTAACGATGACGCGCGGCCAGGTCTTGAGTTGGGCGAAGCAGTCTTCCACCGGCATGAACAGCTCTGCGGGCGGCAGCAGGGGCCGCGCGGGATCGACCCGGCGCTCTTCATAGCGGTTGCGCACATCGCTCCAGAAATGCTCGGCGGCCTGTTCGATGCCGGGCAGCGAAAACACCTGGGTGTCCTGGGGCAGGTAGTCGAACAGGGTCGAGGTTTCTTCGAAGAACAGCGGCAGGTAGTACTCGATGCCAGCAGGCGTGATGCCGCTGCTCAGGTCCTGGAAGATCGGGCAGCGCCGGAAGTCGACGTCGAAGCGTTCGCGAAAGCGCGCCTTGAAGCGGGTTACCGCCTCCTTCTGCAAGGGGAACTCACGTGCCGGCAGCAGGCGGATCGATTCGACCTTGTCGATGGAACGCTGGGTCTCCGGATCGAAGGTGCGCAGGGTCTCGATCTCGTCGTCGAACAGGTCGATCCGGTAGGGCAGTTTGCTGCCCATGGGGAACAGGTCGATCAGGGCGCCGCGCACGGCGAACTCGCCGTGTTCATAGACGGTGTCGACATAGCGGTAGCCGCTGGCTTCCAGGCGCGTGCGCATCTGCTCCACGTCCAGGCGCTGACCAACATCCAGCACCAGGCTGCTGCCGAGCAGAAACTGGGTCGGTGCCAGCCTGTGTAGGGCAGTGGTGATGGGCACTACCAAAACCCCGTGTGCCAGCTCGGGCAGGCGGTAGAGGGCGGCGATGCGCTGCGAGATGATGTCCTGGTGCGGCGAGAACAGGTCGTAGGGCAGGGTTTCCCAGTCGGGGAAATGCAGCACCGGCAACTGCGGGGCGAAAAAGCGCAGTTCCTGTTCCAGCCGATCGGCGCTCTGGCTGTCGGCGGTCAGCAGCAGGGTGAAGCGCTTGGCGGCATTGGCCGCTTCGGCGATCGCCAGGCTCAGGGCGGCCCCGGGCAGGTTGCCCCAGGCATGTTTGCCTGCCGAGGCAGGGAGTTGCGGAAGGCGCAGAACAGGCACGGGAGGTTGAGCTCCAAGCGTTGCGGCGGAAAACCGGGATTGTACCGGGGCGGCGGGGGGCTGTCAGGTGCTGTGATGGGGTTGTGCCATTGTGCGGCTTCTACAAGCAGACCCTGAAGGATCCGGGCATTGATTTTCTTGTTCGATCGCGGAGGAATCGGCCCGCAGAGGGCGCGCCATGGTCCCTCGCCATAAAACCGCCGGGTGTCGCCTACCTCATTGGTACACCTCGGTTTTTTTGACGGCCCGATTCGCCAAACTTCACGACGCCGATAAGCGCGGATTGCTCCCGCCGCGCGGCGAAGTCATAATGTAGCCCGTTTTCTCAGCCCCTACATGTGGAAGGTTACCGTGACTCAGAAGCCCGACCAGTGTCTTGGTGAATGGATCGATCGTGAAGCACTCGCCGAAGCGATGATTCCGTTGATCGGCCAGCTCTACCGCAATAACAACGTAGTCACCTCCATCTACGGCCGCAGCCTGATCAACCGTTCGGTGATCGAACTGCTCAAGGCGCACCGCTTCGCTCGCCACCGCCAGTCCGATTCCTCGGAGCTGTCGGTGCACGAGACGTTCCCGCTGATCAAGGCGATGAGCGAACTCAAGCTGGGCGCCGCCTCCGTCGATCTGGGCAAACTCGCGGTCAAGTTCAAGGAAAGCGGGAGCGGGCGCACTGCCGAACAGTTCGTGCGTGAAGAACTGGCAGACGTGGTCGGCAAGCAGAACGAAGGCGAGCGTACCGGTACCGACGTGGTGCTGTACGGTTTTGGCCGCATCGGTCGCCTCCTGGCGCGCATCCTGGTGGAGAAGGCAGGTGCCGGCGATGGCCTGCGTCTGCGGGCGATCGTCGTGCGCAAGGGCGCCGACAACGATCTGGTCAAGCGCGCCAGCCTGCTGCGTCGCGACTCGGTACACGGTTCGTTCGACGGCATCATCCATGTCGACGAAGCCAACAGCACCCTGACGGTCAACGGCAACCTGATCCAGGTCATCTACGCCAAGAACCCCAGCGAAGTCGACTACACCCAGTACGGCATCAAGAATGCCCTGCTGGTCGACAACACCGGCGTGTGGCGCGATGCCGACGGCCTCGGCCAGCACCTGGCCTGCCCCGGCATCGACCGCGTGGTGCTGACCGCACCGGGCAAGGGCAAGCTGAAGAACATCGTGCACGGCATCAACCACGGCCAGATCACCGCAGACGACAAGATCGTTTCGGCGGCGTCCTGCACCACCAATGCCATCGTGCCGGTGCTCAAGGCGGTCAACGACAAGTTCGGCATCATCAACGGCCACGTCGAAACCGTTCACTCGTACACCAACGACCAGAACCTCATCGACAACTTCCACAAGGGCGACCGTCGCGGCCGTTCCGCGGCGTTGAACATGGTCATCACCGAGACCGGCGCCGCCACCGCTGCCGCCAAGGCTCTGCCTGAACTGGCTGGCAAGCTGACCGGCAACGCGATCCGCGTGCCGACGCCGAACGTCTCCATGGCCATCCTCAACCTGAACCTGGAAAAGGCCAGCACTCGCGAAGAAATGAACGAGTACCTGCGCTACATGGCGCTGCATTCGGACCTGTCCCGGCAGATCGACTTCGTCAACTCGCAGGAAGTGGTATCGACCGACTTCGTCGGCTCGCGCTACGCCGGTGTGGTCGATGCCGAAGCCACCATCTGCAACGACAACCGCGTCGTGTTGTACGTCTGGTACGACAACGAGTTCGGCTACAGCTGCCAGGTAGTGCGCGTGATGGAAGACATGGCGGGCGTCAACCCTCCAGCTTTCCCTCACTGAGCCTGACCGCTGAATGAAAACGCCCCGACTGGTTCGGGGCGTTTTTGTGTGTGGGTGTCAGTCAGGACCCCGTCACGGGCAGAGCCCGCGTGCTTTTGTGGGAGCGGGTCTCTGCCCGCGAAGGCCGCGCCACCGTTTCACGCCTGCGCCGCCAACGCAGTCCGCTGCGCATGGCGGTCGCCACGAAACAGCACCAAAGTCGCCACCAACCCCAACACCGCCGCGCCACTGAGCCAGATGCCCGGTGCCGCCTTGTTGTCCAGGGCATGAATCAGGTAGGTGCAGGCGACCGGGGTGAACCCGCCAAACGTCGCCGTGGCCAGGCTGTAGGCCAGGGAAAACCCGGTGGTGCGCACGTCCAGCGGCATGATCTCGGTCAACGCCACAACCATGGCACCGTTGTACGAGCCATACAGGAACGACAGCCACAACTCGACCGTCAGCAGACGCGCGAAGCTGGGGTCAGCCACCAGCCATGACAAGGTCGGATAGGCCGTCAGAATCGCCAGCACCGTGGCCGCAAGCAGCAACGGTTTGCGCCCGATCCGGTCCGACAGCGCGCCCATGATCGGCAACCAGATGAAGTTGGAAATGCCCACCGCCATGGTCACCAGCAACGCATCCATGTCCGACAGGTGCAGCTCGTTCTTGCCGAACGTCGGCGTGTAGGCAGTAATCAGGTAGAACGACACGGTGGTCATCACGACCAGCGCCATGCCCGCCAGCACCAGACGGAAATTCTGCGCCACCGAGTGCACCACCTGCTTGAGGGTTGGGCGGTGGGTGCGAGCCTCGAACTCCGGCGTCTCCTCCAGCGAACGGCGGATGAAAAAGATCACGGGTACGATCATGCAACCCACCAGGAACGGCACCCGCCAGCCCCATTCGCCCATCTGTCGTGCATCCAGGAAGTGGTTGAGCAATACCCCCAGCAGGCCGGCGAAGACCACGGCGACCTGCTGGCTGGCAGACTGCCAACTGACGAAAAAGCCCTTGCGCCCTGGTGTGGCGATTTCCGCCAGATACACCGACACCCCGCCCAGTTCGACGCCTGCGGAAAAGCCCTGCAGCAGCCGGCCGAGCAACACCAGTAAAGGCGCCGCGACGCCCAGGGTTGCATAACCTGGTACGCAGGCAATCAACACCGTGCCCATGGCCATCAACGCCAGGGTCACGATCAGCCCTTTGCGGCGCCCGTGCCGGTCGATGTAGGCACCCAGAAAGATTGCCCCGAGCGGGCGCATGAGAAAACCGGCACCGAAGGTGGCCAGCGATAGCATCAATGAAGCGAAGGCGCTGTCGGTCGGAAAGAAAGTCTTGGCGATTGCCGTGGCATAGAAGCCATAGACCATGAAATCGAACATTTCGAGAAAATTGCCGCTGACAACGCGAAAGATCGCCTTGCCTTTACCCACCTCAGACGTCATGGCCGTGCTCACTCTACTTGATCTTGTTGATGACCCATGGATTCGAACACCTGGCCAATCGGGCACAGCTGTCCGACTCCGGGAACATATCTTGTAACAATATGTTCCAGATCAACCTCAGGTAAAGTGAATTCGTTCGCTAGCTAAGTTTTTCCAGCCACGTTGCCGCGCGGGTAATCCGAGCGCCGAGCCTGCTCAGGCAGGGCGCCAGCTCACCGCGTGAATGCCGAATTTCTCGGCCGAGGGCTGGCTGGTCTTGGTCACATGCTCGCGGCCGAATCGACCGATGCGGCCAACGCCAGCATCGCAGCTCGCCCAATGCCAGGCTTCGCTGTTGTCCATTTTCTCGGCTCTGATGACGAAGGATTTGGGATCGCCGTGAAGGGTATAGTCGATGACGAACAGTTTCGCGTTGTTCATGGGGCCGAGGTTCTTCCTTGTGATGAGCGGCGTGATGTGCGTCGGAGTATGGCCCGCCAGAAAAATTCCGTTGGATTGGCGCGCTCGCGCCAATCCGCAGATTGCCTGGTAGCTCGCTCGCTCGCTCAGCTCAGCTCAGCTCAGCTCAGCCCAGGCCGGCCTGGCGGGCCAGCGCGGTTGCCAGGCTCGGAGCCAGCGGCAAGGTCGGCAACAAAGTTGCCTGGTAGGCATGGTAGAGATCAGGCTTGCCCGGCCAGATGGTCCCTGCCGGTCGATTGCGAGCGTCGAGTTCGTGGTGCCAGCTGCCGTGCTCGCGGTCGATCAGGTAGAGGTCGATGTAGTCCCAGAACTCGCGATACCAGCGCTCGTAAGCGGCATCCGCGGTGCGCTGGTGCAACGCCGCGGCGGCGGCCACTGCCTCGGCCAGCGTCCAATGCAGGCGCTGCGCGACCACTGGACGGTGCTGCCAGTCGATGGTGTAGACGATTCCGGGCTGCCCGTCCACAGCCCAGCCCAGGTCGCAGGCTGCGGCGAACAGACGCTGGGCGTCGTCGGCCAGCCAGCTTGGGTTGGTCAGGCCGATGCGGTGCCTGGCGGCCTCCAGGTGCAGCAGCAATCGCGCCCACTCGAATGCGTGCCCTGGGGTTTGCCCGTATGGGCGAAATTCGTCGGCGGGGCGCTCGTGGTTGTAGTCCGCCAGGGGTTGCCAGCAGGCGTCGAAATGTTCGACCGGCAGGTAGCTGGCCGCAGCCGCGTGGTGGTGAATCAGCCGTTCACTGATTGCCAGCGCGCGATCCAGCCATTTGTCGTCGTTGCAGACGTCGGCCAGCGCCAGGCACGCTTCCACGCCGTGCATGTTGCTGTTGCCACCGCGGTAGCTTTCCGGATCGCTCCAGTCCTGGGCGAAGGACTCCAGGAGTGCCTGCTCCTCCTCGCACCAGAAGCGTCGTTCCAGCACATCGACCGCATCCGCCAGCAACGCTGTCGCGCCGGGCCGTCCGGCGGCAACCGCCGAGCTCGCCGCCAGGGCGACGAAGGCATGCAGGTAGGCTTGCTTGCGCTCTGCAGCCACGGGTTTCTCGCTGGCATGCCAGCCGCCATTTCGTGCATCACGCAGTGGGCCTTGCAGCGTGCGAATGCCGTGGTCGACCATGGCTGCGCTGCCCGGTATCCCCTGGAGACAGGCGAGGGCGAAGCTGTGGGTCATGCGCGCGGTCTGAATGGTCAATGCGCCACTGGACAGCAGCGGTCGGCCACGGTGGTCGAGGTCGGCGAAACCGTTCTCGATCCGCGCGGCCTTGGCAAACTCCAGCAATCGCTGCCCCTGCAGGGCCAGCCAGTGCCGGTGGGCGGGAAGGGTCAACCAGCTGTTTGCAGCGGGAGTAAGGGGCTCCATCTGTACCAATGCCTCGCTAGGGGATGCAGGAGGCATCCAGCATAGCGGCCAGTGTTCCGTCGTGGGGAGCACTGGCCCTTACAGTCATGCTTGTGGCCGATTCGACCTATTCATAGGCGTCATCTTGATCATCTTCGTCGTCAAGCGGCACGGGGGCATTGCTCGTGCCCGATCCGGGGTCTTCGTTGCCTGGGTCGTTGATGAAAGGCACGCCGTTCGGGCCTTTCTCTTCCGTACCTTCGGTTTCCGGTGTCATGGTCATTCTCCTGTAGAAGAAATACGTCGCGACCTGCGCGGGTCGCCTCAGACGTTGGACGCTCGGGCACGCACGACGTTCATGCTGACCATGGCCACCACCGCAACCAAGGCAACCAGCACGCTGAAAAACTCCGCCGAATGATGCAGGCCGAACTGTGGAATGCTCACGCCGACCGCAATCACCGGCACCGACATGGACATGTAGTAGACGATGAACAGCGCCGAGGTCACCCCGGCTTTCTGGCCGGCCGGCGCGGCGTTGGTCACCGCGCCCATGCCGGCGCGGAAGGTCAGGCCCTGGCCGATGCCGCTCAAGGCGCCGCCCAGCACCAGTAGCCACAGCTGCGCGCTGGCGATACTCATGCCCAGGCAGGCAACGCCCACGATCAGCACGCTGCAACCGATGCTCATCTGCGCACTGTCGCGGATCCGCCGGACCCAGGCCTGGCCGACGACCGAGCCTGCGAACAGCACGAAGATCACCGCGCCGATCACGACCCCGCCGTCGTGACCCATGACTTGGCGCATGATCGACGGCACCAGCGAGGTGAACAGCCCCGTCACGCTGAAACCGGCGAGGCCGGCAATGGCCGCAGGAATGAACGGCCCGCGCACCGCCGCTGGCAGGCTGGGACGCTGGAAGGCAAGCCGCGGCTTGGCTGGGCGTCGGACGGTTTCACCGACAGACAGAATGGCTGCGGTAGCCGCCAACAGCAGCACCAGGTGGACGACGAACGCCAGGTGTACCGGCCACGGCAGGAATTGCGAAGTCAGCCCGGCCAGCAGTGGCCCCAGGCCCAAGCCGAGCATGTTGGCTGCGGTGGCGACCAAGGTTGCATTGCCCTGCCAGCGCTTGGGCGCCGCCTCGATCACCGCCACCGTGCCGGTACCGGTCATGATGCCGGCCGAGAAGCCCGAGATCAGCCGACCGACCAGCAGCCCGCCGATGGAGTCGGTGCAGAGGAAGATCAGCGCACTGAGCGCGCCCATGGCCAGGCCGGCCAGCAGCATCGGTCGCCGGCCCAGTTGATCGGACCAGCTGCCGACCGCCAGCAACGCAAAGATCACGCCGGCGGCATAGATGGCGAAAATCAAGGTCACCCAGGTCGGACCGAAACCCAGGTGCTGTTGATACAAGGCATACAGCGGTGTTGGCAGGGTGGTGCCGATCATGGTGATCAGAAACGCCAGGGCGATCAGCCAGAAGCGAGTCCGGGCACGCCGGTCGTTGCAGGTGTCGTCGGTGACGCCAGGGTCTTGCGCAGGTGTTCGAGTCATCGGTTTCAGCCAGATCGGAGAAGGCAGTCGGAGTACCCGTCGGTGGCATTTGGCCGGACGCCCGTCAGCAGCGGCGGCCGGCCATGCATCACGGGTGCTTGAAGTGCGCGCCGCGGCGCAGCCGGATCGGCCCTTCGGCCTCAGTGTCCGGGTCGAGCCGCACATCGCCTTGAGTCACGTCGATGATGCGAGCGGCGGCCAGGGCCCTGGCCACCCGGCGAACCTCGGGCATCAGCGCGCGCCACTGCGGTTCATCCTGCTCCAGCGAGCGAGCCACCTCGGAGGGGCAGATCGAAGCGCCGGGAGCGCGCTGTTCCAGCAGTTGCAGGACGCGGCTGGCGATGACGTCGTCGGGATGGGTCATGGAGGGCGTTCGTCCTTGCAGGCAACATGGCGAATATGAAAACAACTTCAGCCATGTTACCTGCAACGTCTCGCACTGGACATATCGACCCGTTGCCGGCTCAGGCGCTGGCGGCCTCGTCCGGAGTGAATTCCTTCTCCATGTGCCGTTCGATCTGCTCCAGCGACTTGCCCCGGGTTTCCGGCACGCAAGTCATCACGAAGATCAGCGACATGACGTTGATCACCGCGAACAACATGAAGGTATAAGGGCCGAAGCCGGCCAGGGCGATCGGGAACATGAACGCCACCGACGCATTGCACAGCCACTGGAAGCACACCGCAGTGCCGGTCATCAGGCCACGCAGGTGCGAGGGAAACAGCTCGGACATCAGCAGCCAGTAGACCGGAGCGATGAAGGTCTGCATGAACAGCAGGAACATCAGGATGCAGGCCAGTGCCAGGTAGCTCTGCAGCAGCGAGGCGGGCAGCATGGTCAGCACGCAGCAGAGCAGCACCTGCGCGAGGATCACGAAGCACAGGCCGGTCATCAGCATCGGCCGACGGCCATGGCGCCCGACCAGCCAGATGCCGATCAGGGTGGCGATCACCGAAGCCACGCCGTTGCCGATGGTGGCGGTGAGTGCCGCGTTGGTACCCAGCCCGGTGGACTTGAGGATGACCGGCGTGAAATACATGAACGCATTCACCCCCGTCAGCTGAGCCACGAAGCCCAGCCCCATGCCCACCAGCAGCAGGCGACGCAGCCAGGGCTCGGCCCAGATCGAGGACCAACTGACATCGGCGCGCTGCTCTTCGTTCTGGGCAATGATCTCCTTCATTTCCTTGTCGACCTGCTTCTTGCTCGAACGCAGCCTTTCCAGCACTTCGCGTGCCTCGTCCATGCGGCCCTTGCTGGCGAGCCAGCGCGGTGAGGTGGGCACGAAGTGCATGCCAATCCACAGCAGCGCAGCCGGAATCACCGCGATGGCGAGCATCCAGCGCCATACATCGGGGGTGTGGGCAAAATGCGCGAGCAGGGCGTTGGAGACATAGGCCACCAACTGCCCGGTGACGATCATCAACTCATTCTGGCTCACCAGCCGCGCCCGCTTGTTGGGGCCGGCGATTTCGGCAATGAACATCGGCACGATCGCCGATGCCCCACCGACTGCCAACCCCAGCACGAAGCGAGTGGCGATCATGATCGCCACCGTCGGCGCGAGGGCGGAACCCAGGGCGCCGATCATGAACAGGATGGCCAGGCCTTTGAGCGCCGTCAGGCGTCCGTATTTGTCAGCCAGATGGCCGGCGAACAATGAGCCGAAGGCGGCACCCAGAATCAGCGAGGAAGCCACCAGGCCCTCGGTGAACGGAGTGAGGCCCAGGCCACCTTGGTCCGGCCCCTGGGTCATGAAGGGCAGGGCGCCGGAAATCACCCCCGTGTCGTAGCCGAAAGCCAGCGCGCCCATGGTGGCGATGATCGCCACACGCACCACTATCTGGCCGGGAGAGGTGCGTGTGGCGTCGTTTTCCTCGCCTGCAGGCGAAGTGTCGGGTGTTGTGGTGTTGGAACTGGACAAGGCTCATTCCTTTCATTGCGCGCAGGCAATGCGTCGTGATGCGCCACGCAGGATCGCGCACGAAAGGGGCAAGGCAGGTATCAGCGTTCGGTGTTGCGATGCCGGCCCGGGAAGGGAACACTCCCTAAGGCCGTCGGCTCCAGCGGATATTATGATTATGTCGAACTGCTTGAATGTTGAAGTCTTCGGGCCGCATTCGATCATGCTGCCGAAGACACTGCCTGTGCGCTTTTCGCGACCATCTGCCGGTATGGCGCTGGGCTGTGAGTCTTATGAACGAAGTGGTTACAAAAAGTTTTGTATCGTTTGAAATTAAATGATGTCGGCGTGCGCCGCCCAGGCACGGCAGCGGCGCTCTGCTAGCATAGAGGCTTGAATCCCAGGAGAAACCCGTGAGCCGCAAGAATCTGAACCGCACCCCCGAGCAAGTCGCCTTGGCCCGCCGTGCAGGGGCGCTTGCCGCTGACGTACTGCGCATGATTGCACCGCACGTACAGGCCGGCGTCACCACCCAGTACCTGGACGAGCTGTGCAATGCCTACATCGTGAACGAATTGAAAGTAATCCCGGCCAACGTTGGCTATCACGGGTTTACCAAGACGGTGTGCATATCGGTCAACGAAGTGGTTTGCCACGGTGTGCCCAGCAACGAAGTGGTGCTGGCCGACGGCGACATCGTCAACATCGATGTGGCCGTCATAAAAGACGGCTGGTTCGGCGACACCAGCCGCATGTACTACGTCGGTGAGCCGAGCGCGCTGGCAAAGCGACTGGTGGACACCACCCACGAGGCGATGCTGGCCGGTATCGAAGTGGTCAAGCCGGGTGCGACCTTGGGCGATATCGGCCACGCCATCCAGAGCGTGGCGCACCGCGAAGGGTTCAGCGTTGTACGCGAATACTGTGGGCATGGCATCGGGCAGATCTACCACGACGATCCGCAAGTGTTGCACTACGGCCGCAAGGGCGAGGGGATGCGTTTGAGCCAGGGCATGATTTTCACCATCGAGCCGATGATCAACGCCGGCAAGGCTGGAACCCGCCAGTTGGCCGATGGCTGGACCGTGGTGACCCGCGACCGGTCACTGTCCGCGCAATGGGAGCATATGGTGGCAGTGACTGCCGATGGCTACGAGATTCTCACGCTGTAACGGACGAGCACAGGCGCCTGCTGCTAATCCTGATCCAGGGGCACCAGTTCACGAATACGCGCAACCACTTTGTTGATATCGAAGGGTTTGTCGTACACGGCGTTGAACAGCTCGGGCGTTGCCCGACCGACGCCGCCCTGGGCGCCACTCATCAAAAGAATGGGCACGGATCCGAGCGAAGCGTGGCTGCGAATTTTTTGCGCCAGCTCGAGGCCGTTCATGCCAGGCATCATGAAGTCGGTTATGACAAGCGCCGGCGACTCGCTATCGAAAATCTCGAGCGCGCGTTTGCCATTGCTGGCGGTGAAAGCCTTGTAGCCTTCGTCCTCCAACGCGTAACCGAGAATGTCGGCGATGAGATACTCATCGTCGACGATCAGGATAGTGGGCATGTCAGTTCGACCCCGGCAACATCACGGATTCGAAATCGTGGAGGCACTACCCGATAACACTGCCTCTGCATTTGTGAACGCCTTTCTCAGGTCGATTCCATGACCATGAATGACCAGCTCCAATAGCGACGGATCATAATAACTGTCTCTGATTTTAAGAATGGAAAGCAGGCGCTTTAGTTCAGACTCATGTTCGACGAATCGCGTCAGCAGGATGTTGTCGACGATGCTGGAGAGGTCTGGCGCCGGCGAGGTGATCTCCGGACCGAACAGGCCGCGGACCTCCCACGTGGCGAACACCGTGACGCCACGGGCGCGCAGCTCGCTCATCAGGGTACTGAAGAACTCGGTCAGGCGTACGGTGCTGGTCGCCGTGCGGGCCATGCCGCCCAGGCTGTCGATGAGCAGGCGCTTGATGCCATGGACCTCGACATGGCGCAGCAGCCTTGCCCCCAGACCGTCGAGCAGCCCTTCGGTGGTTGGCTGCCAACACACGTGCAAAGCGCCGCTGGCTTGCAGCGCCTCGAAATCATGGCCAAGCGATCGCGCCTTGATCTGCAGGCGGCGCTCGGACTCGTACATGCCAAACAGCATGCCCGGCTGTTCGGGCGTGGACGCCGACAGGAAGCTGATTCCCATGCTGGTCTTGCCGATGCCCGACGGGCCCATTACCAGCGTCACCGAGGAACGCGGCAGACCGCCGCCAATCAGGTTGTCCAGCGCAGGAATGCCGCTGGGTATGCGGGTAAGATCGGTGGGGTCAGGGCAGGAGGGGTGGCTGTACAGGCTTTCCAGGCGCGGGTACACCACCAGCCCATCGTCGGTGATCTCGCATTCGTGCAACCCTGACAGCGCGCCGCTGCCACGGGTCTTGCGCAGTTGGATGCGGCGCACCGAACGGGTGTTGAACAGCTCCTCGCCCAGTTCGATCACGCCATCGACCATGGTGTGCTCTGGGCTGCCGTCGTCCAGTCGCGAGCTGGTCAGGAACAGCACCGTACACCCGGCGAACGCCGCATGGCCCTGCAGCTCGGAGATGAATTTCTTGGTGTCGATCTGCGAGTCGGCCTTGGAGCGGGCATTGAGCACGCCATCAACGATCAATACCGTCGCTTTCTGCCGACTGATTTCGCGGCGCAGCAGCTTGACCACTTCGTCCAGGCCTTCGTTTTCCAGGGTGTCGAATGCGCTGACGAACTGGATCTCGTTGCCGATTTTCGAGGCATCGAAAAAGCTCAGCGTGGACAGGTACTGGAACAGCCGCTCATGGGATTCCGCAAGCAGGGTGGCGACCAGTACGCGGCCACCCTGGCTCACGTGATTGAAGCCCAACTGGTTGGCCAGGATGGTCTTGCCCGAACCCGGACGGCCCTGCACGATGTATGACGCACCGGCCACCAGCCCACCCTTGAGCAACAAATCGAGCCCTTCAATCCCGCTTGCGAGGCGCTTTAGCTGTTCCAATATCCGATCTGCCTGTATGGGTTGTACGCGATCGGCCATGTCTGCACGACGGTGACCGATCCATCAAATGCTGGGGATTCTATACCTTTTTGACCAAGCCAGTGCATCCAAACCCATGCCCCTGTAGCAGCGGCTTGCGCCAACGGTATGGCAGGTGTTCGCACTCCCTGTAGCAGCGGCGCAAGCCGCGTCCGGCAGCACCGCGGAGCCCCTGATCCACCTCAACCACCGCTAGACGGATTTCCGCCGACGTTCGTAATGCTCCAGCAACGGCTGGGTGCTGATGCCATGCACCAGAATGCTCAAGGCCACCACCGACAACGTCAGGCTGATACACACCTGCTCGACCGACTCAGGCAGTTCGTGGGCCAGTGCGTAGCACAGGTAGTAGATGGAGCCGATCCCGCGGATGCCGAACCAGCCCAGCAATGCTCGCTGATGGCCATCGAGCAGGCGGCGGCTGACCAGCAGCCATACGCTCAGCGGGCGGATCACGCAGAACAGTGCCGCCGCCAGGCCGACCGCACGCCAGTCCCAGTAGGCAGAAAGCGTTGCCCCCAGAATGGTGATCAGCAGCACTTCCATGGATCGTTCCACCAGATTGCCGAACACCAGGATGTCACCCATCATCACCCCAGCGGCCAATTGCCCGTCCTCCAGATCCTTGGGATGGGTGACGGTACCTTCCTCGGGCGCCAGGTCGCGGTGCCCCACGACCGGCTTGGCCAGATGCTCCGAAGGCACCTCGGATCTCGACGTACGCACTTCTGCCTGACGCAGCCCCAGGCCGGCCGCGAACACTGCGAGAAATCCGAAAGCGCCCAGGGATGCGGCGCCAAAGTACGACAGGGCAATCAGCGCCAACGCCAGAAAGTCGTTGGGCGAGTTGGTACTGTCGGCATTGCGCACGCGCAGGTAGATCATCAGGTGACCGATGGCCCGGCCCATCCCGTAACCGACCAAGAGCCCGACCGGCACGCCCCACAGCAGATTCTCCAAGGCCCACTGGCCCAGCCAGTGGCTGTCCAGGCTGCCATGGTGCAGCATCAGCAGGCTGAGGATCACGAAGGGAAAGGCCGTACCGTCGTTGAGCCCGGCCTCACCCGACAGCCCGAAGCGCACACGGTCGAAGTCCTGCGCGCTATTCACCTGGACCATGGATGCCAGCACCGGATCGGTCGGCGCCAGCATGGCCCCCAGCAAGGTACTCACGCCCCAGGACAAGCCCAGGCCGTAGTGCGCCACCAGGCACACGCCCAGAATCGACACCAGCATGACCGGACCCGACAGCATATAGGCCGCTCGCCACGCGCTGCGCCCCAGGCCAAGTCGCAGCTTGATCCCGGTGCTGAACAGCGAGAACAGCACGGCAGCCTCCGCCAGGCGCTCGAGCCACGAGGCGGTGTCCTTGAAATCGGTGGTGAACAGACCCAGCCCCATGGGACCGATGGCCACGCCGAATGCCAGGCACACCGCAGAGGTCGTCACCGGCAGCCAGCGCAAGTAAGACGCCGTCAGCGCCAGCATCAACAGCAGGACGCCAAGAACGGCCATCCACAAAATAAAGCTCATCAGGCCTCGCCGGGCTTGCGCCCATGAAATGGCTACAAAATGTAACCGCTTCAGCTGTGACTGCCAGGGAGAGCGTTAGTTGAGTGGCAAAACGTCGCGGCCAGTGGCTACTGGCACAGGCGGCGAGCTGGCGTTATGGATTGCCCGAGAGACCATAGCTCTGCTTGACGCGGTCCATGATGCCCGTGCGATTCGACGCATTGACTGTCTTCATCTGCCCCATGAGGTTTTCACCGGTCTTGCTCGCAAGCAGATCCTCATGAGTCTTGGCAATTTCTCCAAGCTCCTCCGCGCCATGCACCACACCGGTCACGGTCCACGCCGTCGACAACACCTTGAGTCCGAACTTCGCTACTGGATGCGGCACCACCGCAGCAGCGCCGTCCAGGCCTGCCTTGACCGTAGCGCCGAACGACAGCCCGGTGATCAGCTTGTCTTGCGTCAGCTCCTGCAGGTCGTGCAGTGACGCTTGCAGTTCCTCGGCCTTGGTTTCGGACAGGGTTGCCAGCTCGGCAGTGCCTTGCACGGCTTTCTGGGTGTTTTTGATAGTGGCCTTGATGCTGTGCGCAACGCCGTTCACCGCATCCGTGGCAATAGCCCCCGCCAGAGGTGCTTTGTTGATCTGCGAGAGGTCGCCGGTCTGGCTGAACTCGACCACGGTGCCAACGCTTTCAGCGCCCTTGAGCACTGCACCGACGCCCGGCACTTGCCCATGCGCGAGGTGATCTGCCGTCTGCGCACGGCCCTTGGCGCTGTTCAGAATCTGCTGCCCCGGGCTGAATTGGTCCTTCATGCGCTGAACCTTGCCCATGGCGTTGTCCGCCCGCTGGTCGCCCATCGAGGTGCTGGTTGGAGCAGCAGCTGGCTGCGCTGGCGCTTGCGACTGACGTTCGTGGTACTTGTACGCCTCGTAGCCGATACCCGCTGCGCCGACGCCGCCCTTGAACAAGGCACGCATCATCCGGCCATCGTCATCCACTGCAGACGACGGCGAGTTGCGCACCATGGCATACAGATTGAGCCCATCCACCGTCCCCGCCGGATCGGCGCTCAGCCAGCGTCCGGCCCAGGGCTGATAGTAGCGGTAGCCATAGTAGTAGAGCCCGGTGTCGTCGCGTTCCTTGCCCGAGTAACGGACGGTCTTGTAGCTCGCCTCGACCTGGTGGCGGCAGGCCCAGACCGAGGTGGCGCCGAACGGAAAGAATTCCTCGCGGCTGATGACTTGACCGTCGCCGTCGAGTTCCAGGCCATGACTGCCCAGCAGGTCGGTGTAGCTGTAGCGCAACTGATCGTTGGCCAGGCCCTCGGGACAGCCGTCTGGCCAGTGCAACAGGCGAATATGTTCGGCTACCTTGAGGCAATGCAGGGTCTGGCCGTCATGCTGGCGCAACTCCAGCCCCGGCAGGTAGCAAGTGCTTCCCTGCGCGTGGGTCTTGCGCAGTCGCTGGTGCTGCTGGCCGTAGAGGTAGTGCTCGGTGCCGGCTTCGGCGCGCGTCACGCTGGCCAGCTGCATGCGACTGTTCCAGGCAACAGATTGGGAGCCGTCCAGCCCGCGTTGTTGCCCGGCGGCATCGAACTGGCTGTCGACCAGTGCAGGGTCATCGCACACGCTGCTCAACACGGCCCGGTTGCTGCACGCCGAGGTCGTCAGCCTGACCGTGTAGCCGGAATCGGTGGCTGGCACGGTGTGCCGAATGCTCTGCAGGTTGCCGGCCTCGTCGTACGCGTAGCGACGCTGGTACAGCGCATGGGCGTGGGTATCGATGGGGAGTGCAGATGGCAGGCTGCTGCTCATCTGGCCGAGTGCAGCCATCTGCCGACCGCTGGCCAGGATCAACTGCGACAGCGAGTCGTAACGGTAGTCCTGCTGCGGATCGATTTTCTGATTGCGCCAGAAGCGTGTCTGCTCCGCTTGGTTGCGCACCTGGGTCACCCGGCCGGTGGGGTCATAGCGGTAGCGCAGGTCCTGCAAGGTCTGGCGGTCGCTGGCGCGCTGGGTACGCATGCCGACCAGGCGTTGGGTGTCGGCTGCATAGGTATGGGTGATGACGACACCGTTGGCATGCCGCTCGACTTCTTTCTGCCCCCCGGCTGTGTAGGTCACGTCCAGCACCACCGGCGTCTCCAAGCCGCCATTGCGAGTGACCCAACTGGCCCGGTACTGCCCGCAACGGTCATGGCCGTGGCGTTGCCGATGGCCCCTGGCATCCTCGCTGGCGATGATTGCGCCGCAGGCATCGAAGCTCACCGTACTGGTCAGGCTTTGCGGTTCCAGGCACCGCGCCTCGCCTTGGGCATCGTCCTGCGCCCAGTCGCATTCGGTGTGGCCAGCTAGCAGTTGCAGGGTCTCGCCTGCGATTGCACCGAGCAGGCTGCGCGCTTGCACGACGTGTCTGCCGGCGCTGTCGAAACGTGTCTGGCAATGGCCGGCCAGGTTGAACGCCTTGGCCTCTGCGTCAACGCCCGCCCATTGCCAGCGCTCGGCGGTGCGAAAGGCACGTTGGGCAGAGCGTTCCCGGATCGACAGCAGCCGGCCGGGCAGCGCCGCAGGTTCGTAGCAGCGCGTCTGCTCGACACCGTTCGCCAGCCATGTCATCGCCTCGCGGCCACAGGCGTCGTACAGCGTTCGCGTGTTGCCGGCATCGACACTGCGGGTGTACAGGCATCGACCGCTCAAGCTGCGCACCTGTACCAGGTTGGCGGCCACTTCGGGACGCTCGGCCTGGGCGGCGTGAAGGCGCGGATCGATACTGCTGATCAATTGCCCGCTGGCGTCATGGCCGTAGCGGGTGATGCGGGCCTGCGCAGGACCCGATTGGTCGCGGTGGTAGGCAATCTCGCGCAGCACCCGCGCCCGGCCGTCGAAGCAGCGCAGGGCAGGGGTTGCAGCATGGATGGTGTGAGCAGCAGCGTCAGTCATGGCAGTACCGATAAACAGGAATCAGGGATAGGTTTCCCGCTGTTGTAACCTGCCGTGTTTCGGCCCGCCTCGAGTGGGCGCTGTGATGACCCGTGCTACAGCCCTCGGCACCGATTGACAATTCTCCGATCCCTGACCATAGTTCCTGTCACGCAAACGTTTGCGGGTTTCCGCAAGCTGCGCTCGATAACAATCATAAGATCGGAGTAAACCCATGAAGCTGCCCTTCGCCGGACGCCTGCTCGCTGTCTCCCTGATGGCTGCCATCGGCGCCATCGCCCCGTTGCAATCCTCTTTCGCCGATACCCAGAAGCCCAAGGTCGCGCTGGTCATGAAGTCCCTGGCCAACGAATTCTTCCTGACCATGGAAGACGGCGCCAAAAGTTACCAGAAAGAGCACGCTGCCGATTTCGAACTGGTATCCAACGGCATCAAGGACGAGTCCGACACTGCCAACCAGATCCGTATCGTCGAGCAGATGATCGTCGCCAAGGTCGACGCGCTGGTCATTGCTCCGGCGGACTCCAAGGCACTGGTACCCATCATCAAGAAAGCCATGGATGCAGGCATCAAGGTCGTCAATATCGACAACCAGCTCGATGCCGGGGTGCTTAAGAGCAAAGGCATCCAGGTGCCGTTCGTGGGCCCCGACAACCGCAAGGGCGCCAAGCTGGTGGGTGACTACCTGGCTACGCGCCTGAGCGCCGGCGACCAGGTCGGCATCATCGAAGGCGTACCGACCACCACCAACGCGCAGATGCGCACCGCCGGTTTCAAGGACGCCATGCAAGCGCCGCAGATGAACATCGTCTCGGTGCAGTCGGGTAACTGGGAAATCGACAAGGGCAATGCCGTCGCTTCGGCCATGCTCAACGAGTACCCGGACCTCAAGGCGCTGCTGGCCGGCAACGACAGCATGGCGCTGGGCGCAGTGTCTGCAGTGCGCGCCGCCGGCAAGGCGGGCAAGGTCCAGGTGGTCGGCTACGACAACATCAATGCCATCAAGCCGATGCTGAAAGACGGCCGCATACTGGCCACGGCCGACCAGTTCGCCGCCCGCCAGGCAGTGTTCGGCATCCAGAACGCCTTGGCCCTGGTCAAGGGCGACAAGCTCGACGTCGACGCCAACGGTGTCATCCAGACCCCGGTCGAGCTCGTCACCAAGCCTTGATGCAGTGCACCTCGCGGCAGGTCTGGCCAGTGCCGGCCTGTCGCCTGCAGGTGTGCCTGGAGAAACCTATGACATCCAACGTTGTGCTGTCGGTAAGTGGCATCGGCAAGACCTATGCCCAGCCGGTGCTGTGGGACATCGACCTTGAGCTGCACCGCGGCGAAGTGCTGGCCTTGACCGGCGAGAACGGCGCGGGCAAAAGCACGCTGTCGAAGATAATCGGTGGCCTGGAAGCACCCACCACCGGCCAGATGCAGTTCCAGGGCCAGCCATGGCTGCCGGGCAGTCGCACCGCAGCCGAGCGCGGCGGGGTGCGCATGGTCATGCAGGAACTAAACCTGTTGCCTACCCTGACCGTCGCGGAAAACCTGTTCCTCCATGATCTGCCCAGCCGTGCTGGCTGGATCGACCGTCGCCGCCTGCGCGAACAGGCCCGCCAGGCCATGGCGCAGGTGGGCCTGGATGCCATCGACCCGGACACCCTGGTCAGCGACCTTGGCATCGGCCATCAGCAGATGGTCGAAATCGCCCGCAACCTGATCGGCGACTGTCAGGTGCTGGTGCTCGACGAACCTACCGCCATGCTCACCGCACGCGAGGTCGACATGCTGTTCGCGCAGATCCTGCGGCTGCGCGAACGCGGGGTGTCGATCATCTACATTTCCCACCGGCTGGAAGAACTGGCGCAGGTCGCGCAACGCATCGCCGTGCTGCGCGACGGACGCCTGGTGTGCGTCGAACCGATGGCGCGCTACGACAGCGAGCAACTGGTGAACCTCATGGTCGGGCGCGAACTGGGCGAGCGTATCGACCTGGGCGAGCGACGCATCGGCGCGCCGATGTTCAAGGTGCAGGGCATGACCCGTGGCGACAAGGTCAAGGACGTGTCCTTCGAGGTGCGCCAGGGTGAAATCTTCGGTATTTCCGGATTGATCGGGGCTGGGCGTACCGAGCTGCTGCGGCTGATCTTCGGCGCCGATGCCAGCGATGCCGGTACCGTTGCGATAGGCCAACCACCCAAACCGGTGAGCATTCGCAGCCCGGCCGACGCCGTTGCTCATGGTATCGCCCTGATCACCGAAGACCGCAAGGGCGAAGGCCTGCTGCTGTCGCAGTCGATCAGCGCCAATATCGCCCTGGGCAACATGCCGGCCATTTCCGCGGCCGGTATCGTCGACAACAAGGCCGAGCGAGGCCTGGCCCAGCGCCAGATCGAGGCCATGCGCATCCGCAGTTCCAGCCCGGCGCAGACGGTGGCCGAGCTTTCCGGCGGCAATCAGCAGAAGGTGGTGATCGGCCGCTGGCTGGAGCGTGACTGCAACGTGCTGCTGTTCGACGAGCCCACCCGTGGCATCGACGTGGGCGCCAAATTCGACATCTATGCCCTGCTGGGCGAGCTCACCCGTCAGGGCAAGGCACTGGTGGTGGTGTCCAGCGACCTGCGCGAGCTGATGCTGATCTGCGATCGCATCGCGGTGCTCTCGGCCGGCCGCCTGATCGACACCTTCGAGCGCGAACACTGGAGCCAGGATGAACTGCTGGCAGCCGCGTTCGCCGGTTATCAAAAACGCGATGCGCTGCTGGCCGAGCCTGCAGCAAGGACCCCTGCATGAAAACTTCGACACTGCCCAAAGACACTGCCGGCGCAAAAGCCGGCGGCACTTACCTGGGCCTCGGCACCTATCTGGGTCTGGCTGGCGCATTGCTGGCCATGATCGTCCTGTTCTCCCTGCTCAGCAGCCATTTCCTTTCGTACAGCACGTTCAGCACCATCGCCAACCAGATCCCCGACCTCATGGTGCTGGCCGTCGGCATGACCTTCGTGCTGATCATCGGCGGCATCGACCTGTCGGTGGGTTCGGTGCTGGCGCTGGCTGCCTCGGCGGTCAGTGTGGCGATCCTCGGCTGGGGCTGGAGCGTATTGCCCGCAGCCCTGCTCGGCATGGGTTGCGCAGCGCTCGCCGGCACCATCACCGGCTCGATCACCGTGGCCTGGCGGATTCCTTCGTTCATCGTCTCCCTGGGTGTGCTGGAAATGGCCCGCGGGGTTGCCTACCAGATGACCGATTCGCGCACCGCCTATATCGGCGATGCCTTCGCCTGGCTGTCCGACCCGGTAGCGTTCGGCATAGCGCCCTCGTTCCTGATCGCCCTCGGCGTCATCGCCATTGCCCACCTGACCCTGACTCGCACCGTGTTTGGCCGCTACCTGATCGGCATCGGTACCAACGAAGAAGCCGTGCGCCTGGCCGGCATCAACCCCAAGCCCTACAAGGTGCTGGTGTTCTCCCTCATGGGCCTGCTGGCGGGCGTGGCCGCGCTGTTCCAGATATCCCGGCTGGAGGCGGCCGACCCGAATGCCGGTGCTGGCCTGGAACTGCAGGTGATCGCCGCCGTGGTGATCGGCGGCACCAGCCTGATGGGCGGGCGCGGCTCGGTCATCAGCACCTTCTTTGGCGTGCTGATCATTTCCGTGCTGGCGGCCGGCCTGGCGCAGATCGGCGCGACCGAGCCGACCAAGCGCATCATCACCGGCGCGGTGATCGTCATCGCCGTGGTGCTCGACACCTACCGCAGCCAACGCGCACGCAAGCGGGGCTAGCATGGCGACCATCAAGGACGTGGCGGCGCGAGCCGGTATCTCCTACACCACTGTCTCGCACGTCGTGAACAACAGCCGGCCGGTCAGCGCGCACGTGCGGCGCAAGGTCGAGTCGGCGATCGCCGAGCTCAACTACGTTCCCAGTGCGGTGGCGCGCTCCTTGAAAGCGCGCAGCACAGCGACCATCGGCTTGTTGGTGCCCAACAGCGTCAACCCGTATTTCGCCGAGCTGGCGCGTGGTATCGAAGACTGCTGCGAGCGCAACGGCTACTGCGTGATCCTCTGCAACTGCGACGACGACCCGCAGAAGCAGCGCAACTACCTGCGCGTGCTGCTGGAGAAGCGCGTCGACGGTATCGTATTCGCCTCGGTGGGTGGCGATGCCGCGCTGACCGACATGCTCGCGGCGGTGCGCACGCCCATGGTCATCGTCGACCGCGGCCTGCAGCAGGTGGCAGCCGACCTGGTGTGCATCGATCACGAACAAGGTGGCTACCTGGCTACCCGGCATCTGCTCGAACTGGGCCATCGCGCCATCGCCTGCATCAGTGGCCCGCAACATACCCACGTGGCGCAGCTGCGCCTGGACGGCTATCGTCGTGCGCTCGCCGAGTACGCCGTGCAGCCCGCGCCCGAGCATGTCCTGCACAGCGATTTCACCAGTCCGGGTGGCTACCGTGCGGCAGTCGAGCTGCTCGCGGGGCCGGTGCCCACGGCGATCTTTGCGGCCAACGACATGATCGGCCTGGGCGTGCTGCGCGCGGCCGCCGAGCGCGGCGTCCGCGTGCCCGAACAGCTGTCGGTCATCGGTTTCGACGATATCCAGCTCAGTCGCTATGTGTACCCGGCCCTGACCACCGTCGGCCAGCGCATCGGCGAATTGGGTGAAGTGGCTGCCGAGCGGCTTCTGGCGCGCATCGCCGGAGCGGCCGGTGCGGCTGCGACGCAACACGTCATCGCGCCACAGATCGTGGTGCGCGAGTCCACGGCGCGATACGCCGGTCTTTCCCATGAATTGCGCTGAGAGTGGTAGATGATGCAAGCAAACGTATTGGTAATAGGCAGTCTGAACATGGACCTGGTGGCACAGGCCGAGCGTTTGCCGCAGGCGGGAGAAACCCTGCTGGGCCAGTCCTTCGCGACCGTGCCGGGCGGCAAGGGCGCCAACCAGGCGGTCGCTGCCGCGCGGCTGGGCGGGCAAGTGGCGATGATCGGCTGCGTCGGCGCCGACGCCTATGGCCAGGCGCTGCGCCAGGCGTTGGCCGATGAAGGCATCGACTGCCAGGGCGTACGGGTGGCTGAAGCGGTAGCGACCGGGATCGCGATGATCGTGGTCGATGCCAACAGCCAGAATGCGATCGTCATCGTGGCGGGCGGCAATGGCCAGCTCGAATGCGCCGACATCGAGCGTTTCGACCGCCTGCTGCTGGCCGCCGATGTGGTGGTGTGCCAGTTGGAAACTCCTCATGCGGTAGTGGCTTTCGCCTTACAGCGCGCTCACCAGGCTGGCAAGACGGTCATTCTCAATCCGGCGCCGGTCAGCGGGCCGTTACCGCAGCAATGGCTGGGCTGGGTCGATTATTTGATCCCCAACGAAACCGAAACTCAGGCGCTCACCGGCCTGAGCGTCAGCTCGGTGGCCGAGGCCGAGCAGGCGGCCAGTCTTCTGCGCCAGGCCGGCGCCGGCAAGGTGCTCATCACCCTGGGTGAGCAGGGCCTGCTGTTTGCCGACGGCGCGCAGCCCCGGCATTATCCTGGACGCAAGGTGCAGGCGGTGGATACCACGGCGGCTGGCGATACGTTCGTCGGTGGCTTTGCCGCGGCGCTGGCCAGAGGCCTGGACGAGTCACAGGCCATTGCGTTCGGCCAGGCCGCCGCTGCACTGTCGGTCACCCGCGCCGGCGCCCAGCCTTCCATCCCGACCCTGGCGCAAGTGGAGCAGGTTGCATCGTGAAAAAGACCGCATTGTTGAACATATCGCTTTCGCAACTGGTTGCGTCCCTTGGCCATGGCGATATCGTCGTGATCGGCGATGCCGGTTTGCCGGTACCCCCGGGCGTGCCCTTGATCGATCTGGCCTTGACGCCAGGCATTCCCAGCTTCATCAGCACGCTGGACGTGCTGCTCAGCGAAATGCAGGTGGAAAGCCACGTGATCGCCGAGGAGATGCTGCAGGTGCTGCCGCCGGCGTCGGCGCGAATCCAGCAGTTGCACGAGCAGGGCGCCCTCGGTGTGCGCCAGTCGGTCAGCCATGCGCGGTTCAAGGAGCTGTCGCGGAACGCTCGCGCCATCGTGCGCACTGGCGAATGCCAGCCCTACAGCAATATCGCCCTGTTGGCGGGCGTCACTTTCTAGACTTACCACTGAGCACAAGGAGTGCAACATGCAACGTTCCCTGCTGACCCTGCTTCGAGGATTTTCATTGATGGCCCTGCTGACCAGCGCTGCCGCCACGGCGGCCGACAAGATCGATCTGATCATCGACACCGACCCCGGCGCCGACGATGTCGTCGCCTTGCTGCTGGCCCTGGCTTCGCCCGAGGAGATCAACGTCCGCGCCCTCACGACCGTGGCCGGCAACGTGCGCCTCGACAAGACCTCGCGAAACGCACGCCTGGCCCGTGAGTGGGCGGGTCGCGAAGATGTGCCGGTCTATGCCGGTGCCCCCAAGCCGCTGGTCCGCGAGCCGATCTATGCCGCCAACGTGCATGGCGAGGAGGGCGTGCCTGGTATCGCCGTGCATGAGCCGAGCAAAGGGCTGGCCCAGGGCAACGCGGTGCAGTATTTGATCGACACCCTGAGCAATGCCGAACCCCACAGCATCACCCTGGCAATGTTGGGGCCACAGACCAACCTGGCGCTGGCACTGATCCAGGCGCCCGGCATCACCCAGGGCATCAAGGAAGTGATCGTCATGGGGGGCGCGCATTTCAATGGCGGCAATATCACCCCGGTGGCCGAGTTCAACCTGTTCGCAGACCCTCACGCCGCCCAGGTGGTACTGGCCAGCGGCGTCAAGCTCACCTACGTGCCACTGGATGTCACTCACAAGGTTCTGACCAGCCCGGCGCGCCTGCAGCAGTTGGCTGCCTTGCAGAACAAGGCCGGGCCGCGGGTGGTGGATATCCTGCAGGCGTACGTCAAGGCCGACATGGAGCACTACGGACTGCCCGGTGGCCCGGTTCACGATGCCAGCGTGATTGCCTATCTGCTGGCGCCGGAGCTGTTCAGCGGGCGCAAGGTCAACCTGACCATCGACAGCCGGGAAGGCCCGAGCTTCGGCCAGACCGTGGCCGACTGGTACGGTACGCTCGAGCAGCCGGCCAACGTGTTCTGGGTGAACGAGGGGAATGCACAGGGCTTTTTCGATCTGCTGACCCAACGCCTGCAGCGTCTGCCCTGACCGGCCGAAGCGCCGGTGCGTCACGGGCTATGGCGTGGGCACGTTCTTCAAGGGATGCGCCACGGTATTGCCCGTCGCTGCCACGTGTTCGTGGGCGTAACGCTCGAACACCTGCATGACGAAGCTGCGCGCGGCATCGGTGCCCAGTGCCTTGACCAGCACGTCGACGCCGATGATCGCCAGCTCCTCGGGCGTACCGGGGCTGAAGGAGCTCTGGCCCTGAGGCCACTGGACCTTGATGTCCGCCTTGATTGATACGTTTGCCATGTTGCTCTCGCCAACGGTCACGAGCGAACGACGTTCGCTCCACGTGGCCAAGTAAAGCATTTTCGCCAACGCTTTACACCGGCCCTTGGGCAGATGGCAGGGCGCGTGTCAAACTTCGGTCAAATCTTCGGCATGGAGGCTCATGTGCACATCGACCTCAAGCAAAGCGACTCACTCACCCTGGATGCGGTCCGTGCGCTGATCGCCTCGGGCAATCCGGCCATCCACACCCAGCTGCGCGTGACCCGCGACGGCATCGCCTTCCTCTCCACCGAGGCGGTCGGCGGCACGGATATCCAGGGCCTGTGCTTCCGTCTGGAAACCTGGGCCGCCGGATCCGGTTACGTTGGCGCTGCTGCGGCATCCGACGCCACCTGGGTGAAGCAGATCCACACGGCCCTGCAGACACACTGGCCCATGCCCCTATCCGACTACATTGACTTGTACTGATCCGCAGACACACATCCAGTGACGATTTCTCTGACACCGCGTAACGATGCGCTCGGGCAGACTAGGCCAATGTGCAACCAAATCGGCCAGAGGCGGTCGCACAACCTTACCTACCAGAAAAACCCACTCAAAAGAGGAGGCTGCATGCCTTTCCCGCGCAAGACCTTGTTGATCCTGATGGCAGCCCTGGCTGTAACTGGCTGTTCTACATCCGGAACCTCGACCGGACAGTCTGCCGCTGCCGCCCCTGCATTCGATGGGCGCTGCAACGCCGACGGCGCACGCTACACCGTTGGCAAGCCGGTTTCCGCAGACCTGCTCGAGCAGGCGAGGGTCAAGGCAGGCGCACAGGTCGCCCGCGTCCTGCGCCCGCACGACATGGTGACCCTGGAATACCGTTCCGACCGTCTCAACCTCAACGCCGATGACAGCGGCCAGATCACCCGTGTCAACTGTGGCTGAGTAATCGTCGCACTCGACACGAATCGCAGGCGAAAAAAAACCCGTCACATGGACGGGTTTTTTTCAGTTGCCGAGATTACTCTGGGCGAACTTGAGCAGCTTGCATGCCCTTTTGGCCTTTCTCAGCCACGAACGAAACGGTCTGGCCTTCTTTCAGGCTTTTGAAACCGTCGGATTCGATAGCTTTGAAGTGTACGAACAGGTCGTCACCGCCACCTGAAGGAGTGATGAAGCCGAAGCCTTTCTCATCGTTGAACCATTTTACGGTGCCGGTCTGGCGATTAGACATGGTGAATCTCCAAGAAACATAATATTCAGTAGTGCTGTGCTGCTCAGGCCAACTGGGCACACGGGGCCTATCATAGTCCAAAAGCTGGACTGTGAACCCCCTTTGATTGGCGCAAGAACCAAAGTTGTCGCAAATTGGCCTGTCCAAAACTGCTAAGCCCCTTATTTCATTGAGGTTTGCAGCTGAAAAATGTTTTAAAAAAAAACCGCATCAAGTCGCACTTGATTCGATTGACCGCAGCCGTCGACCCCCAGTAGCGCCGTTGGCGTCTCTCGGGGCCGTCCTGCGGTGCTGCTGAAAGCGCTACTGGTTATTGCAAACCAGCACTTCCTTCATCAGCTTCTGGCGCAGCGCCATTGGCGGTTCGACCTGCTTGTTGGTGAGCTGGTCGATCTCGGCCTTGCTGAATTTCTCCTCGATCACTTTCGCGCCACAGCTGCAGTGTGCCTGCGCCTTGGCGGCGTCCACGCCTTGCTGCACGGCTGCGGCCTGGCACTGCGCGGTATATTCGGCCTTGGCATCGGCGGACAGCGCGGCAGCCTGGGCCGCGAATGGAAGCACCAGGGCCAGGCAGGCACTCAGGGGAAGAAGTCGTTTGAGACCCATAATGAATAGCTCCTTGTTCTCAGGCGGTTTTGACTCATGTCATCTGAGGGGTGAAGAGGGCAGCAAGTTCAGCCACGGGCCCAGTTGCCGTATCGTGCATATGACGCAGCAAGTCGACGCATCTTCTGTGCTAGGATGTTCGGCCCTGCGTTCGGCGCTGCCTTGAGTCGGCGCCGAGGCGCGGGATTCACCTTTTTCGATTGCTCCAGTCACTCTGGTTCGTGTTCCGGTCGGCCGCAAGGCTCCTGCCAACGTAAGGCGGGCATACCGGGCGAATCGCGTACTGGCTCATCCCAACCCATGTGACCTTTGGTAGGGGTCACCACTAGGAGAGGAGGCGCCATGCCCACCATTACTCTTCCCGACGGCAGTCAGCGTTCGTTCGATCACCCGGTTTCCGTCGCCGAGGTCGCCGCGTCCATCGGCGCCGGTCTGGCCAAGGCCACCGTTGCCGGCAAGGTCAACGGCCAGCTGGTCGATGCCTGTGACCTGATCACCGCCGACGCCACCTTGCAGATCATCACGCCAAAGGACGAAGAGGGGCTGGAGATCATCCGTCACTCCTGCGCCCACCTGGTCGGCCATGCGGTCAAGCAGCTGTACCCCACTGCGCGCATGGTGATCGGTCCGGTCATCGAAGAAGGCTTCTACTACGACATCGCCTACGAGCGGCCTTTCACGCCAGACGACATGGCGGCGATCGAGCAGCGCATGCAGCAGCTGATCGACACCGAATACGACGTGGTCAAGAAGGTCACGCCGCGTGCCGAAGTCATCGACGTGTTCACCGCTCGCGGTGAAGACTACAAGCTGCGTCTGGTCGAAGACATGCCGGATGAACAGGCCATGGGCCTGTACTATCACGAAGAATACGTCGACATGTGCCGTGGTCCGCACGTGCCGAACACGCGTTTCCTGAAATCCTTCAAGCTCACCAAGCTGTCGGGCGCCTACTGGCGCGGCGATGCCAAGAACGAGCAGCTGCAGCGCGTCTATGGCACCGCGTGGGCCGACAAGAAGCAGCTGGCGGCCTACGTCAAGCGCATCGAGGAAGCCGAGAAGCGCGATCACCGCAAGATCGGCAAGCGCCTGGGCCTGTTCCATCTCCAGGAAGAAGCTCCGGGCATGGTCTTCTGGCACCCCAACGGCTGGACCGTGTACCAGGTGCTCGAGCAGTACATGCGCAAGATCCAGCAGCAGAACGGCTACCTGGAAATCAAGACGCCCCAGGTAGTCGACCGCAGCCTCTGGGAGAAATCAGGGCACTGGGCCAACTACGCCGAGAACATGTTCACCACCGAGTCGGAAAACCGCGACTACGCCATCAAGCCGATGAACTGCCCGTGCCATGTGCAGGTGTTCAATCAGGGCTTGAAAAGCTACCGCGAGTTGCCGCTGCGCCTGGCCGAGTTCGGTGCCTGCCATCGCAACGAGCCTTCGGGCGCGCTGCACGGCATCATGCGCGTGCGTGGCTTCGTGCAGGACGATGCGCACATCTTCTGCACCGAAGAGCAGATGCAGTCCGAGTCGGCGGCCTTCATCAAGCTGACCATGGACGTCTACGCCGACTTCGGCTTCAAGGACATCCAGCTCAAGCTGTCGACGCGTCCTGAAAAGCGTGTCGGTTCCGACGAGCTGTGGGATCGCGCCGAGTCAGCCCTGGCTGCCGCACTCGACGCGGCCGGGCTTCCCTACGATCTGCAGCCGGGCGAGGGCGCCTTCTACGGCCCCAAGATCGAATTCTCGTTGAAGGATTGTCTGGGTCGCGTCTGGCAATGCGGTACACTGCAGCTCGATTTCAACCTGCCGATCCGCCTGGGCGCCGAATACGTCACCGAAGACAACGGTCGCAAGCATCCCGTGATGCTGCACCGGGCGATCCTGGGTTCGTTCGAGCGATTCGTCGGGATCCTGATCGAGCACTACGAGGGCGCATTCCCGGCCTGGCTGGCGCCGACACAGGCAGTGGTGATGAATATCACTGATAAACAAGCCGATTTTGTACAGCTTGTCGAAAAAAATCTGACGGAAAGCGGGTTTCGTGCCAAGTCCGACTTGAGAAATGAAAAGATCGGCTTTAAAATCCGTGAGCATACTTTGCTCAAGGTTCCTTATCTCCTGGTCATCGGGGACAAGGAAGTTGAAACGCAAACTGTCGCTGTGCGTACCCGTGAAGGCGCTGACCTGGGCTCCATGCCCATCGCGCAATTCACCGAGTACCTTGCACAAGCGGTTTCCCGGCGTGGTCGCCCAGATTCGGAGTAATTATTATTAAGCGTGAAATGAGACAAGATAAACGAGCTGCACCGAAAGCCCCGATCAACGAGAATATCTCGGCACGCGAGGTTCGGTTAATTGGCGCTGACGGCGAGCAGATTGGCATCGTCTCTATCGATGAAGCGCTTCGTATCGCTGAAGAATCGAAGCTGGATCTGGTGGAAATCTCCGCTGACGCCATCCCGCCCGTATGCCGGGTGATGGACTACGGCAAATCGATCTTCGAGAAGAAGAAGCAGGTTGCCGCAGCGAAGAAGAACCAGAAACAGATTCAGGTTAAAGAAATCAAGTTTCGTCCAGGGACGGAAGAAGGGGATTACCAGGTAAAACTCCGCAACCTGGTACGTTTCCTGAGTGATGGGGACAGGGCCAAGGTATCCTTGCGATTCCGCGGCCGTGAGATGGCGCATCAGGAGCTGGGTATGGAGCTGTTGAAGCGGGTCGAAGGTGACCTGCTCGAATACGGTTCCGTCGAACAGCATCCGAAGATGGAAGGACGCCAGCTGATCATGGTCATCGCCCCCAAGAAAAAGAAGTAACCACCAGGGCACGGCAGGCCTTGCGGTTATGTTTATCAATTGAATGTGGAGTACCCGAACATGCCAAAGATGAAAACCAAAAGTGGTGCAGCTAAGCGGTTCTTGAAAACCGCTAACGGCATCAAGCACAAGCACGCTTTCAAGAGCCACATCCTGACCAAAATGTCGACCAAGCGTAAGCGTCAACTGCGCGGTAGCAGCTTGCTGCATCCGTCTGACGTGGCAAAAGTCGAGCGCATGCTGCGCCTTCGTTAATTTCGGTCAAAGATAGAGGACTAACTCATGGCTCGTGTTAAGCGTGGCGTCATTGCCCGTAAGCGTCACAAGAAAATTCTGAAACTGGCTAAAGGCTACTACGGCGCTCGTTCGCGCGTATTCCGTGTTGCCAAGCAAGCGGTAATCAAGGCAGGCCAATACGCCTACCGTGACCGTCGTCAGAAAAAACGTCAGTTCCGCGCCCTGTGGATCGCTCGTATCAACGCCGGTGCTCGTGTAAACGGTCTGTCCTACAGCCGTTTCATTGCTGGCCTGAAGAAAGCGTCCATCGAGATCGACCGTAAGGTTCTGGCTGATCTGGCAGTGAACGAAAAAGCGGCGTTTGCTGCGATTGTCGAGAAAGCTAAAGCCTCGCTGGCCTAAGTACCCCGACAATCACTCCAGCCTGCCGTCGGCGGGCTTGGGTGTTAAACGTCATGAATAGGGGAAGAGCCTTCAAGCTCTTCCCCTATTTCGTATCTGGAGTCTGTACATGGAAAACCTGGATGCGCTGGTCTCTCAAGCTTTGGAGGCCGTGCAACACGCTGAAGACATCAATGCCCTGGAGCAGATCCGGGTTCAATTCCTTGGCAAGAAAGGCGAACTGACCCAGGTGATGAAGACCTTGGGCAACATGC
Source organism: Pseudomonas sp. CFBP 13710 (assembly GCF_014842235.1). Lineage (NCBI taxonomy): Bacteria > Pseudomonadati > Pseudomonadota > Gammaproteobacteria > Pseudomonadales > Pseudomonadaceae > Pseudomonas > Pseudomonas sp. CFBP 13710. The sequence goes on from NZ_JACYVJ010000006.1 coordinate 171,813, forward strand.
CTGCCGATGAGCGGCCCAAGGTGGGCGCGCTGATCAACGAAGCCAAGGAACGTGTCACAGATGTCCTCAATGCGCGCAAGACGGCATTCGAAGAAGCCGAACTGAGCGCCAAGCTCGCCGCCGAGCAGATCGACGTCACCTTGCCTGGCCGTGGCCAGACCACTGGCGGCCTGCATCCGGTTACCCGGACGCTGGAGCGTATCGAGCAGTTTTTCACCCACATAGGCTACGGCATCGCCGAAGGCCCCGAGGTGGAAGACGACTACCACAACTTCGAAGCGCTCAACATCCCAGGCCATCACCCGGCCCGTGCGATGCATGACACCTTCTATTTCAATGCCAACATGTTGCTGCGTACCCACACCTCACCGGTGCAGGCGCGGACCATGGAGTCGCAACAGCCGCCGATCCGGGTCGTCTGCCCGGGACGGGTCTATCGCTGCGACTCGGATATCACCCACTCGCCGATGTTTCATCAGGTCGAGGGGTTGCTGATCGACCGGAACATCAACTTCGCGGACCTGAAAGGCACCATCGAGGAATTCCTGCGGGTGTTCTTCGAAAAAGAGCTGGCAGTACGCTTCCGGCCCTCGTTCTTCCCCTTCACCGAGCCTTCGGCTGAAGTCGATATCCAATGCGTGATGTGCAGCGGCAAGGGCTGCCGGGTCTGCAAGCAGACCGGCTGGCTGGAAGTGCTGGGCTGCGGCATGGTGCACCCGAACGTGCTGCGCATGTCGGGTATCGACCCCGAAGAGTTCCAGGGTTTTGCTTTCGGCATGGGCGCAGAACGTCTGGCCATGCTGCGTTACGGCGTCAACGACTTGCGCCTGTTCTTCGACAACGACTTGCGGTTCCTCGCGCAATTTCGCTAGCCGTAACGAATCTTTCAGGAGAGCAGGATGAAATTCAGTGAACAATGGCTGCGCGGCTGGGTAAGCCCGCAGGCCTCGCGAGACGAGCTGGTTGCACGTCTGTCGATGGCAGGTCTGGAAGTGGACAGTGTGACCCTGGCCGCAGGTGAGTTCAGCGGCGTGGTGGTGGGTGAAGTGCTTGCCACGGAGCAACACCCGGACGCCGACAAACTGCGTGTGTGTCAGGTCAGCGATGGCAGCGAAACCTTTCAGGTGGTTTGCGGTGCGCCGAACGTGCGCCCCGGCCTGAAGATTCCGTTCGCCAAGATCGGCGCCCAGTTGCCGGGCGATTTCAAGATCAAGAAAGCCAAGCTGCGCGGCGTCGAGTCCAACGGCATGCTCTGCTCGCAGTCCGAGCTGCAGGTCGGCGAGGGCAACGACGGCCTGATGGAGCTGCCGGCCGATGCCCCTGCGGGTGAGGATTTCCGGGTTTACCTGGGCTTGGACGATGCCAGCATCGAGGTCGACCTGACGCCCAACCGCGGCGACTGCCTGTCGCTGGCGGGCCTGGCGCGGGAAGTGGGCGCGCTGTATGCAGCCCCAGTGACCCGTCCGGTCATCGCTGCGGTAGCCCCGGTCAGCGACGAGGTGCTGGCAGTGGACGTGTTGGCCCCCGCCGCCTGTCCGCGCTTCCTCGGCCGAGTGGTGCGCAACGTCGACCTGTCCAGGGCCACTCCGTTATGGATGGTCGAGCGTCTGCGTCGCAGCGAAGTGCGCAGCATCGATGCCGCGGTAGACATCACCAACTACGTGATGATCGAGCTGGGCCAGCCGATGCATGCCTACGACCTTGCCGAAATCGACGGCGGCATCCGCGTGCGCATGGCCGAGGAGGGCGAGAAGATCACCCTGCTCGACGGTCAGGAAGTAGCACTGCGCGGCGACACGCTGGTCATTGCCGACCACGCGCGCCTGCTGGGCATCGCTGGCGTGATGGGTGGCGAGAACAGCGGCGTGACCGCCAAGACCCGCGACGTGTTCCTCGAGGCAGCGTTTTTCGAACCGATCTCGGTGGCCGGCAAGGCCCGCTCGTACGGGCTGCACACCGATGCGTCGCACCGTTTCGAGCGCGGTGTCGATTCGAATCTGGCCCGTGAAGCCATGGAGCGTGCGACCGCACTGTTGCTGGAAATCGCCGGCGGCGAACCGGGTCCGATCGTCGAACACGTCAGCCAGGAGCATCTTCCGCAGATTGCGCCGATCACCTTGCGAGCCGATCGGGTCAGCCAGATGCTGGGCCTGGAAATGGGCGCCAGCGAAATTGAAGGGTTGCTGACCGGCTTGGGCCTGGGTGTCACGGCCGGCGGGGAAGGGCAGTGGTCCGTGGAGGTGCCGAGCCATCGCTTCGATATCAGCCTGGAAGTCGATCTGATCGAAGAGCTGGCACGGCTCTATGGCTACAACCGCCTGCCCGTGCGCTACCCGCAAGCGCGGCTGGCGCCACAGGCCGCCCCGGAGGCACGTTCCGACTTGCCGGCCCTGCGCCGCCTGTTGGTTGCACGTGGTTACCAGGAGGCTATCACCTACAGCTTCATCGATCCCAAGCTGTTCGAACTGTTCAGCCCCGGCGTCGAGCCGCTGCTGCTGGCCAACCCGATCTCGGCCGACATGGCGGCCATGCGCTCGTCGCTGTGGCCAGGCCTGGTCAAGGCTCTGCAGCACAACCTCAACCGCCAGCAGGATCGCGTACGCCTGTTCGAGAGCGGCCTGCGTTTCGTCGGTCAGCTCGATGGCTTGAAGCAAGAGCCCATGCTGGCTGGCGTGGTCTGCGGCAGTCGTCTGCCCGAAGGCTGGGCGCAGGGTCGCGAGACGGTGGACTTCTTCGACGTCAAGGCCGACGTGGAAGCCGTGCTTGGCTTCGCCGGTGCGCTGGATGCCTTCACCTTCGTTCCGGGGCAGCATCCTGCTCTGCATCCGGGCCAGACCGCGCGTATCGAGCGCGAGGGTCAGCTGGTCGGTTATCTGGGCGCATTGCACCCGGAACTGGTGAAGTCGCTGGGTCTGGATCGCGCTGTCTTCGTTTTCGAGCTGGTGCTTGCGCAGGTGTCCGAAGGCCGTCTGCCGAAGTTCCAGGAGTTGTCGCGCTTCCCCGAAGTGCGCCGCGACCTGGCACTGCTGGCCGATCGTGATGTGGCTGCCAGCGCAGTGCTCGCGGTCATTCGCGAGAATGCAGGGGAATGGCTCACGGACCTCAGGCTGTTTGACGTCTACCAGGGTAAAGGCATTGATCCTCATAGAAAAAGCCTGGCTGTTGGCTTGACCTGGCAGCATCCATCGCGCACTCTTAATGACGATGAGGTGAATGCCACGACTCAAACAATCCTCACCTCGCTCGAACAAAGGTTGAACGCCACGTTAAGGAAGTAGCGCATGGGGGCTTTGACGAAAGCTGAAATGGCGGAACGTCTTTATGAAGAGTTGGGCCTGAACAAACGAGAGGCCAAGGAATTGGTCGAGCTTTTCTTCGAAGAAATCAGGCACGCTCTTGAAGACAACGAGCAGGTCAAATTGTCCGGTTTCGGCAATTTCGACCTTCGGGACAAACGCCAGCGGCCTGGCCGCAATCCGAAAACCGGTGAAGAAATCCCGATCACGGCTCGCCGCGTGGTCACCTTTCGTCCAGGGCAGAAGTTGAAAGCCCGAGTTGAGGCCTATGCTGGAACCAAGTCATAACGACGAGCTCCCGCCCATTCCCGGCAAGCGCTACTTCACCATCGGTGAAGTGAGCGACTTGTGCGCCGTCAAGCCACATGTGCTGCGGTACTGGGAGCAGGAGTTTCCTCAACTCAACCCCGTGAAGCGTCGCGGAAACCGTCGGTATTACCAGCGCCAGGATGTGCTGATGATCCGCCAGATCCGCGCGCTGCTGTATGACCAGGGCTTCACCATCGGTGGCGCACGTCTGCGCCTGTCCGGCGACGAGGCCAAGGATGACACCACCCAGTACAAGCAACTGATCCGCCAGACGATCTCCGAGCTCGAAGATGTGCTGAGTGTCCTCAAGAAGTGAATTTCTGGAAAAGAATACTTCCATAATTCAAATGCTTAAGGTATATTCCTCGACGTTCTCAGAGGTTCTGGAACAGCTTTACGCTCGGTCGGGGCGTAGCGCAGCCCGGTAGCGCACTTGCATGGGGTGCAAGGGGTCGAGTGTTCGAATCACTCCGTCCCGACCATTTATTCCTGAGTAAAATCAGACAAGAAAGCCACTTCTCGAAAGTGGTTTTTTTTTGTCTTCATTTTTACACGAGCCGTTACACCGAAAGCAGGGTGAGCGGCAGGGCTGCTGGTTGTGCTCCTGATTCAACGCTGGCCAAAACCGTCTCGATAGAGCGATGGCGCAAGCCCGACTGCCTTGCGAAAGGCCACCCTGAAGCTTTCCATCGAGGCGAATCCGCATCGCTCGGCGATTTGCTCGGTATTGAGAACTGTGCTCTCAAGCAGCGAGCGAGCCTGAGTCATGCGTGCATGTTGCAGCCTGTGCCGGCCCTCACTGTAACGGTGTGCACCGGGCAGCTGCACGAATAGCTCAGCTCGGTTATGCGGTGAAGGAAATGATCGGTGGTGTCACCGGCTGGCTCGATGAAGGCCTTAGCCTCTCGAATACCGACATTGTGCAGAGCACCTCCACTTCGATCTCTTGCGCGTGCTGACCTCAGGCTCGGCAGTTCGCGCAGCCGCTGCGACCGATGTCCCTGTACTGATCGAACTGATGCGCGCTTTGGCAGCATTCGAAGACTACCTGGATGATTTCAGAGTGGATGAGCAAAGCCTGCTGGCGCGCGCCTTTGGGCGCGAGGTGGTCGGCGAACTTCGCCACTATCACCGGATGAGTGTGTCATCCATCCTCATCTGATCGCCAGGTCAGTACCTTCCGGGTTCGCGGCAATGATTGCCCGGTTCGACGAGCTCGCAGCATCGCGCTTGGTTTAGCCTCAAGGTCGCAAGAAATAGGCAATAACCCGCGCGGATCGGGCAACTTTTGAAAGTCGCTCCAACACATACTGAATCGGGTAGTCCCAGCCCACCTCATTGCTCGGGTTTCTGCAAACACAGTGGACCGTAAGCCCCATGAACAACCTTGACCTCCAAGTAGTCCAGCAAGGGCAGCAGTGGCTTGAACAGGGGCAGTGCGTGTGGCTTTGCACTGTTCTTTCTACGTTTGGCTCTGCGCCACGGGGGCCAGGGGCAATGCTGGTTGCGCTGGCCAGTGGAAGTTTTTGCGGGTCCCTTTCAGGCGGTTGTGTCGAGGACGACTTCCTCGAGCGTCTTGCGCGTGACGAGTTCGGGCCCGACAACCAAATCGTTCGATATGGCGAAGGAGGTCTGGCGCCTTCAATGGAGCTGCCGTGTGGAGGCGTCCTTGACGTACTCGTTGAGCAGTTCGGCCCCGGCTGTCAGTCACTCGAGCACTTTTCCTTGATGTTGCACGCGCTGCAAGGCCAGCAACGGATCATCCGTAACGTTTCTCTGGTCAGCGACGACCGTGCACTCGACACCTCTTCTGCGCAGGGTCAAACCGTCGAAGTATTCGACCAGCAGGTCGCCATTCGCATTGGCGCAGCACGGCGGTTATTGATAGCGGGGCTGTCGCCTGTGGCAGAATTTTGCGCAAGTTTCGCCGTGTCATTGGGCTATGAAGTCATTGTCTGTGATCCGCGCACCGAGCTGCTCCACAGGTTTCACGTGGAAGGGGTGAAAGTCATCGAGCAACTACCCGCGGTCTTCATCGCCAAGGGTGGCTGCCACGCGGGCACCGCCGTTGTCGCGCTCACCCACGACCCACGCCTGGATGATCTGACGTTACTTGAAGCGGTGCGAACGCCCGCGTTCTATATCGGCGCCATGGGCTCACGACGTACCAGTGAAAAGCGCCTTGAACGCGTTCGCCGCATCGGCGCTCTGGACGATCGGGCAATTAGCCGTATCAGCGCACCGGTAGGCTTGAGCCTGGGAAGCAAGACACCGGCGGAGATTGCCCTGGCTGTAATGGCTGACATCGTTCGTGTGAGTAATGGGATCTCCCGGGACTCGCTCTGAGCCATTATCCCTGCCGTGCAGCGACTGATGATCCCCGAGCGTTTGCAGGCGAGTGGGTCAGGAGTTTTCAGCGGCGCAACAGGAGCGCCAGGGAAGGTCATAATGGAGCGCTTGAGCCTGCGCGTGTCTGAAGCCCGCCCTTGGCGGGCATCTGGATTCATTTCAAGCAACCAGGCGCTGTACCGCTGCAATCGCATCTCCATGCTCCAGCTCTGCCTTGCGTAACTCGTACGCTGTTTGCAGGTTGAGCCAGAACTCTGCAGTGGTATCCAGGCAGACGGCCAAGCGCAAGGCCATGTCAGCCGATACGCCACCACGCTCAAGCAGAATGTTATTCACGGTCGGCGTAGATACGCCTAAAGCACGGGCCAGAGCAGCGGCACTGAAGCCCATTTCGTGCTGGAAATCCTCGCGAAGAATCTCGCCGGGATGTATGGGACGCATGCCATTCTTGAACATGATGCACCTCAGTGATAGTCGACAATCTCAACGTGTTCAGGGCCGTTCTGGGTCCATATGAAGCATACCTGCCACTGCATGTTGATGCTGATGCTATGCTGGCCGGCTCTGTCACCTTCCAAGGTGTGAAGCCGGTTTCCGGGCGGTGAGCGCAAGTCTCGAAGCTCCTTCGCAGCATGCAGTGCGGCCAGTTTACGTTCCGCGACTGACTTGATGTCTGCCCAGCGCCTTGTCCTGCCGGTGGTGAAAAGTACTTCCGTATCGACGCATGCAAAGCTTCGAATCATGGATTGAACGCTTAACGTTATTCGTTAAGATCAAGCATGTGCCTTTCCAACGCCGTATTCAACTCATTGTTGAACAGGGTGTCCGGCAATCATTCGAGCAACTATTTCGAGGTGGGTTTCGGCGATACTTTCTAGCGAGGTGGCGATGAAACAGCTCCGCTCATGCTCACTGAGGCCATTACCTAACCACGACAAACCCTCTCAAAACCTGTTCAAAGGAATCTTCAGGCTGCACAACCCGCTTTCATCGGCAGGGGGCAGATTGCCGGCGCGGATATTCACCTGGATCGCCGGCAGCAACAGCGCCGGGACCGACAGGCTGACATCGCGGGCTGTGCGCATGCGTACGAACGATTCAAGATCGGACGCATCACCGACATGAATGTTGTTCGCGCGCTGCTCGGCAACGGTGGTGATCCAGGACGCTTCCCTGTCGGCAGGAGGATAGTCGTGGCACATGAACAGTGTGGTCTGGGGGGGTAGGCTCAGCAGCCGTTTGATCGAGCCATACATCTGTACGGCGTCCCCGCCGGGGAAATCGCATCGGGCAGTGCCGACATCCGGCATGAACAGCGTATCGCCGACGAAGACCTGTGTATCTCCAACTCGATAGGCGACGTCCGCAGGCGTATGGCCAGGCACGTGCAGAACCTGCACCGGTATGCTGCCGATGTGGAAGATCTCATCCGCTTCGAACAGCGTGTCGAACTGAGAGCCATCCAGCAGGAAGTCGGGTTCGAGGTTGTAGATATCCCGAAACGCGCCCTGCACGACGGTGATCTGCGCACCGATGCCGATCTTGCCGCCTAGCTTGGCTTTGAGGTAAGCGCTGGCCGAGAGGTGATCGGCATGGGCATGTGTTTCAAGCAGCCACTGCACCTGCAACCCATGGCTGTCCACGAAGGCGATGATGCGGTCCGCGTTATCGGTGCGGATTCGCCCGGCTTTGGCATCGTAATCCAGCACCGGATCCACGATTGCACATGCCCCCCCTGGCGCTTCGAAAATGACATAGCTCACCGTGGAGGTGGCGGTGTCGTAGAAACCTTCAATCTGGGCAGTCATTGGGCAACCTCTTCGATTCACGTCGTTACACTATATTGAAACATATACTATTCAATCGTAGACTGTCGACCGATCACCCATCGGGGCTTTCCATGACTGCTCAATTGTCCACCGAAGAAATCGGTCTGTTGCGCGATTCCGCGTCCAAGGCGTGTGCCTTGCTCAAAGCCTTGGCGAATGAAGACCGTCTGTTGCTGCTGTGCCAACTGACCCAGGGCGAGCGAAACGTAGGGGAATTGGAGGCATTGTCCGGGATCAGGCAGCCGACGTTGTCGCAGCAGTTGGGTGTGCTGCGCGACGAAGGAATGGTCAACACCCGCAGAATGGGCAAGTACATCTACTACTCGTTGGCCAGCTTCGAGGTGGTCTCGCTGATGCAGACCTTGTCGGGACTTTACTGTGGCCAGGCGCTGAAGAAGTAAGCCTCTGCATGATCCGTTGCTCGTCGCTGGGCCATCGCACCTCGCGTGGCTCGGCCGGGGCGCGGTGTTGGAACTCTCACACGGTGGCTATGCCCGGGGTTTGTAATGGAGCAAGTGATAAAGCGAATAGACGCATCGTTCTCGGTGGCGGGCCAACTCGATCCGCAGGATGTGCCTGAGGTGCGAGCTCAAGGGTTCGCCAGCCTGATCTGCAATCGCCCTGACGATGAAGGTGGGGCTGAGCAACCCAGCCACCTGGCCATGCACCGAGCGGCTGTCTCGTCGGGGCTGGAGTTCCGATATCTACCGGTGGCGAGCTCCGGTGCTACGGCAGCCCAGGCTCAAGCGCTGAACGCGCTTCTGGAGCAGTTGCCCAAGCCGGTGCTTGCCTACTGCCGTACCGGCAATCGGTCCGCCAAGTTGTACGAGGCGGCAACCAAAGGCAGCCCCCCGACCCAGCAGTACGATGTAGTGGTCATGGGCGCAGGCTCTGCCGGTATCACCGTTGCGGCCGGTCTGCTCAAGCGAGATTCGTCTTTACGCGTTGCGATCGTCGAACCTGGCACCGAACATTACTATCAGCCCGCCTGGACGCTCGTAGGCGGGGGCGCTTACCCCATCGATGCCACCGTCCGCCCCATGCAAAGCGTCATTCCCCAAGGCGCATGCTGGATCAGGGCGTCGGTGTCGGCCTTCGCCCCAGCCCGCAAGCTGGTGTTGCTCAGCGACGGCAGCGAGCTGGCCTACCAGCAACTCATCGTCTGCCCGGGTCTGCAACTGGCCTGGGAAGAAATCCAAGGGCTTGAAGACACCCTTGGAAAGAATGGCGTGACGTCGAATTACCGCCACGACCTGGCCCCCTATACCTGGGAACTGGTTCGCTCGCTGCGCAGCGGGAAGGTCCTGTTCAGCCAGCCTCCCATGCCGATCAAATGCGCGGGCGCGCCGCAGAAGGCGATGTACCTGTCCTGTGATCACTGGCGCAATGAGGGCGTGCTGCAGTCGATTTCGGTCGAGTTCAACCTGGCAGCTCCCGTGCTGTTCGGGGTTGCCACGTTCGTCGCCCCGCTGATGAAGTATGTCGAAGCCTACGGCGCGAAACTCGCCTTCCAGTCCAATCTGGTCAGGGTCGATGGCCCGAGCAAGACCGCATGGTTCGATGTGACAGACACGGCCGGAAACGTGACGCGCGTGGAAAAACACTTCGATGTACTGCACGTCGTGCCACCGCAGCAAGCGCCGGATGTGATTCGCCGCAGCGAGCTTGCCGACAAGGCCGGATGGCTGGAGGTCGATCCAGCCACGTTGCAGCACCCGCGCTACCCTGAAATATTTGCCCTGGGGGATGTCTGCGGCACCAGTAACGCCAAAACCGCAGCGGCTGCGCGCAAGCAGGCAGTCGTGGTCGCAGACAACCTCATCGCACTGCGCAAAGGCCGTGAGCTGCCTCGACGTTATGACGGCTACGGTTCGTGTCCGCTCACCGTCGAGAACGGCAAGGTCATATTGGCCGAGTTTGGCTATGGCGGAAAATTGCTACCTACGTTCCCGATGGACCCGACCATCGCGCGCAGGTCGGCCTGGTTCCTCAAGGCCCGATTGCTACCGTGGTTCTATTGGAATGGCATGCTCAAGGGCCGTGAGTGGCTCACCGCCTGCTCTTCGAAGTGACCTGATGCTGACATTCATATTGGGGGCCTGTGTCGGTCTGGTGCTGGGGCTCACCGGGGCAGGTGGTGGCATTCTGGCGATTCCGGCCCTGACCCTTGGATTGGGTTGGTCGATTACCCAAGCGACGCCCATCGGGTTGCTGGCGGTTGGCAGCGCCGCCTCGATCGGCGCGCTGCAGGGGTTGCGCCAGGGCCTGGTACGCTACAAGGCAGCAGCCACCATGGCTGCCGCCGGATGGGTGGCAGCTCCTCTGGGGATTCACGTGGCCGCGCGCGTACCCGGTACAGCATTGACGACAGTGTTTGCGCTGGTCATGTTGGTTGTAGCGTGTCGAATGTACCTGCAGTCCCGACGCGACGACGAGGCCCAGGGCGCGCTGCAGCGCAACTGTATGCTCGACCCTGCAACGGGCAAACTCGATTGGAATGCCCGCTGCCTGGCGACGCTGGCATCGATTGGCGCGACTTCGGGGTTCCTGACCGGCTTGCTGGGAGTCGGGGGAGGGTTTTTCATCGTTCCCGCCTTTCGAACGTTCAGCGACGTGCGCATGCATGGCGTCGTGGCCACTTCACTGATGGTGGTTGCACTGGTGTCACTGGGTACCTTGGGCCATCTGTTCAGCCAGGGTATGAAGTTTTCCTCGGCAGGCGCCGTGTTCACCGTATCGGCACTGGTCGGCATGATTGGCGGCCGCCTTGTGGCGCCGACCCTACCTGCACGGCTTTTGCAGCAGATGTTCTCTGTGCTCTGTGTTTGCGTAAGCCTGCTGATGCTGGGCAAGATTTTCTTTCGCATTGGTTGAGCGGTCAATACAGGGAATGCAGCAGCGGTGTCCAAGTGGATGCCCCTCGAGTGCACATGGGCGAGTGCATATATTAGGCCCCGTGTTCTGCACTACCTGCCCCAGGACGCACTTGGCGTTTTACCGACGTTCAACGCGTCGCGCAAAGATCGCCGATCACCTCGGCGCGGGGCAATTGCTCCATGCGCATGAGGGTATCGCTCAAGGTTGCAACGGCTTGCGTATCCAAGGCCTTGGCCGCGTTGTGGTTGAACTTGGTCATGATGCTCTCCAGAGGGGCTGGCTGGTCGGCGGTCCTGCCGGCCGGACTGTGCGCTCGCACGGTCAGCCGCGTCCCATCGTGCAATCGAATGTGCAAGTCGGTCAGGTAGTTGCCCCGTCTGGCCAGAGACGGGGTGGGGTGAGGCAGGGCATGTATGCGTTGCATGAGCGCCAGCGCTTCGGCGTCGTTGAAGGCGTTTTCGCTGAAGCTGTCAAGTACGATGCGGCCGTCGATCAGGGCGCGGGCCAGGCAATATTGCACGCTGAATTTGGCATCCAGGCTGGTCCGTAGCAGAGGGCGGTCGACATGGGTCAGACGCAGTGGATGCAGGTAGACCTCGATGCCTGCAACGTCGCGAACCTCGAAAGGGTGGTCACGGCGCAGCGTGAACAAGGCATCGAGGCTGGTGTGTGTGCTGTCGCAGCAGGGGTAGAGCTTGATGCCGATACCTGGCTCCACGATGTCCAGGGGAGCAGCCCAATTCTGCAATGCCAGTGCCGGCGTATAGTTTCCGGGGCCGTTGAACACTTCGAAGAAACCTTGCCGATGTTCGAAGGCATCCAGGCTTGCGGTGAAACCGTTGCGGGTCAAAAGCGCTGCCATCAAGCCGTTCCTGGCGGCATGGCCGACGTGGTAGGGCTTGGCCATGGTGCCGAAGTTGGCCTTGACACCCGAGGCCAACGACACACACAGCGCCAAGGCCATCGAGGTCTGCTGTTCATCGAGGCCAAGCAACCGAGCACTGGCCGCAGCTGCGCCGAACACGCCTAAGGTGGCAGTTGGGTGCCAGCCCTTGTCGTAGTGATGAAAATTGACGCTCTGTGCCAGGCGTGCCTGCGTTTCGAAGCCGGCCACGTAAGCCAGCAACAGCTGGCGGCCGGTGTGTCCCCCTTCTGCAGCCAAGGCCAACAAGGCCGGCAGGATCGGCGCGGTAGGGTGCCCGCCCATGGCGATGTTCACGTCGTCGAAATCCAGCGCATGGGCCGCAGCACCGTTGACCAGGGCCGCGCACAGCGGGTCCAGTCGTTCGTGTCTGCCCAGTACCGGTACTGCGCCGAAGGTGTTCAGTCCCCCGGTCTGCAGCAGCGTGTGCACTACGGGTTCACGTGCGCCTGCCAGGGCACAGCCCACGGTGTCGAGGATGGCGAGCTTGGCATTCCATAAGGCCTGTGGGGATAAGTGCTCGAAGGTCAGACTGCAGGTGCGTGCTGCGATGGCAGAGGTCAGTTTCATTGTGAGTCCAATCGTGAAGGGAGGTATCGACCAGGCGTGTCGGTACCTCGTTCAAGGCCGCATTGCCGGGATGGAGTCAAATTCGCCACGCAGAGCGGGATCTACCTGGAGACGGAGATTGCCCCGGTCAGGACGGCAAAAGTCATGTAGGCCAGCGATGCCAGCAGCACCCATTTCCAGGCAAATTTCTGGAAGTCGCCCAGGTCTGCCTTGATGATGCCGAGCAAGGCCCACAAGGGCGCCGAGGCCGGGCCTATCGAATGGGCCATCTGGCCGATGACGGCGGCACGAGCGATCTCCATGGCAGGGATGTCGTAGCGCGCGGCCATTTCCGCCAGTACCGGCACGATGCCAAAGAAGTACGCGTCGTTGGCCATGAAGAAGCTCAGGGGGATGCCGATCAGCGCGGTGGCCAGTGGGATCAATGAGCCGAGGTGGCTGGGCAGACTGCCCACGAAGGCTTCGGCCATCGCCGTAGTCATGCCGGTTTGAGTCAAAATCCCCGTGAAGACCCCTGCGCCTAACACCAGCATCACCACAGGCACGGCACTTGCTGCATGCCGCTGAATGACAGCGCCTTGGTCGGCAGCTTGTGGCACATTGACGAACAGTGCGATGACGAAACCGGCGATGAACAACACCATGAGGTTGGCTACACCCAAGACCAGGCACACCAGCAGCAGGACGGTCAGTGCAGCGTTCAATGCCGTCCGCCAGTTCGCGGCGTGCTCGACTTGGCAGCTCTCGGCGATGATCTGCGCTGAAACCTGCGCACTGTGCTGCGGATCGATTGCCTTGCGCGCTTTGCGCCCCAGCACGTAGGCAATGAGGCAGACAAAGGCGCAGGACAGGATCATCGGGCCGAGCATTGCCGCGAAATACTCGCTGGCGTCCAGGTGCAGGATACTGACGGCCCGTGTTGCAGCACCGCCCCAAGGGGTCGTCCCGGACACGGTACCCAGCGCCATGGTGGCGATGGTCGCGATGATCAACGGGTTGATGTGAAGCCTTTTGTAGAGCGGCAGGAAAGCCGAGCAGATGATCATGTAGCTGGTGGTTCCGTCGCCATCCAGGGCGACCAGACAGGCGAGGACGGCGGTGCCCACGCAGATATTGACTGGGTCGCCTTTGGATATGCGGATGATCAGTCGCGATAGCGGATCGAACAAGCGCGCATCCATCATCAAGCCGAAATACAGCACGGCGAACAACAGCAACACGGCAGTGGGTGCTACCGTCTTGATGCCGGCGGCGATCATTTCGCCCAGCTGTGCGCCCTGGCCGGTGAACAGCAGGAAAAATGCTGGCACGACTATGATCGCGACGAAGGCCGTCATCCATTTGCGGATGACGCACAGCATGAACACACCCAAGGTGGCAAAACCGAGGAGAGCCAACATGTCGGTGCTCCTCAGCAGGCGTCGAATGGGACAAGAACAATAAAGGGGACGGGCGGATGGGGCAGGCAGTGATCTGTCTGCGAGACCAGGTTGTGTCGTGGGTTCATGAGCGGTGCCTTTTGTTTTTATTGTGTCTGGGTAGTGCTGCTGACGAGAATTGCAGCGCTTGATAAAAAGATATCAACGCCAGGTCGTTAAGCCTAACGACAAATGCTAAACACAGATTGAAGTCTGGCTTAATAGCTAATAGGCTGTTTCCATGAAGCTCGATATCGAAAAACTCAGAGTGGTGGCACAAGTCGGCAGAGTCGGCTCGATGACCGCTGCCGCACGCAGCTTGCACCTGACCCCCTCCGCGGTTTCTCAAACGGTACAGCGTGTGGAAAGCGTCATCGGGCTGCCACTGTTCGAGCGTCGACCCCATGGCATGGCGCTTACCGATGCCGGGGAGCGGGTCATGCGCCGGGTCAACCTGATCGAGGCACAGATGGCGCAGCTCGAGACGGAACTGCGCAGTGTTGCCGAAGGCCGCGCCGGCCACCTGTCGCTGGGGGTGTTTCCGACGCTGGGGTCTTCATTGTTGCCGCGAATTGTCATGCAGTTCAGGGCGCGGCATCCGACCATCACCCTGGATGTGCGCAGCACGCGTCTGGTGGCGTTGCGTCAACTCATCGGCTCGGGTGAGCTCGATCTGGCCATTACCTGGACATATCCGTGGCTGAACGAACCTGGGTCGACCTTGCAGCTGCGCACGGACCCTACGGTGGTATTGCTGCCAGCAGGGCACGCAATGGCGCAGGAGGCAGGACCTCTGAACCTGGCTCAGCTCGCCAAGGAGGCTTGGGTGTGCCGGTCCGATGGTCATGAAATCACCGAGCTGCTGCACCGCACCGCTGCCCAGTGCAAGTTCACGCCACGCATCGCCCTGTTGGCCAACGACTATCAGGAAACCCAGGCAATGGTCGCTGCAGGGTTGGGCGTGGCGCTTGCACCGAAACTGTCCACCACCACCTGCAGGGCGGATATAGTCGTTCGCGATCTGGATGATTCCGTGGCGTCAAGGCAATTGCATCTGGTGCAGGCACCCAATCGAAGCAGCCCGGCGGTCGAGCCTATGATCGAGCTGCTGCGCACGCTCTTGAGTGAATAGACACCCGACACCAATCGATGGGCCACACCATGGTAGGGGCCTCACGGCCCTAACAGGCTCAGCACCGCCTGGGCGAATGCCTCCGGTGCCTCCTGCGGGACGTTGTGGCCCACGCCTTCGAGGATCGATCGACGAACAGGGGCGCTGAATCGGCGTAGCGCCTGCTGCTCATCCTGAACCGGGGTGACACCGTCGCAAGCACCGGCCAGGATGACCGTTGGCACGGCAATGACGGGTTGCTTCGCCAGCCTCTGTTCGATGGCCGCGTACTGCGCATCGCCGTCGACCAGTCCGAAGCGATGGCGATAGGAGTGCGTGACCACGTCGACGAAGTCGAGAGTGTGGAACGACTGCGCCGAGGCTAAAAACACCTCATCGGTGAATGCCCAGGTCGGCGACCATAGTTGCCACAGCAGCTTGCAGAAGGCATCCCGGTCGGCTTCAAGGCCTGCGTAGCCACGGGCGCCGTGCAGGTAGTATTGATACCACAAGCGCTGTTCGGCTTGCGGGGCGGCGGGGCGGGTCGCATGGGCAATGTCCTGGATGTTGTAGCCCGGCTCGCAACTGACCAGTCCCACGACGCGCTCGGGCCACAGGGCGGACACCACGCACGCTGCGCGGCCACCCCAGTCGTAGCCGGCAAGTACGGCCTGGGGAATTTTCAAAGCATCCAATAATGCCAGCAGGTCCGACCCCAAGGCTGCTTGCTCACCCGAGCGAGGCGTGTTTGCGTCGACGAAATGCGTGCCCCCGTATCCGCGCAGGTAGGGAACGATGCATCGGCAACCGGCAGCGGTGATCCGTTCGGCCACCGCGTCGTAGGCGCGGATGTCGTAGGGGAAGCCATGCAACAGCACGACCGCAGGCCCATCGGCTGGGCCAAGGTCCCGGTACGCGACGTTGAGCACGCCTGCTTGAATCTGTTTCACTGGCTCATCCTCCTTTGGGTGATAAAGCTGTGACAACGGCGCGACTAACACATCTCGTTGGATCATGGGCGTGGTTATTGATATGTTATGTTATATCTATTCATATCCTCCACTGATGCGATGTATGCCATGCCCGCCACCCCCCATTACATTCAGTCGCCCGAGCCCGCCGTGCTGGCGGAGATCCTGCGCGACGACATAAACCTGGCCATCTGGACGCGGCAATTTTCGCCCGCGATCGCGAGTTTCACTGATGCGTTGTTGTGCCGTGACGATCCACTATCGGAGTCGCGAGTGATTGAGTTACAGGGGGAAGAGCCCCCGGATCTGGTCGGGCTGGCTGCCGCTTTCGCTCAGTGTGAGGGTTACGCCGAGTTCGTCGAGGACGTTGCCTGGTTGATCCAGGCCTACGGTTGCCTGTTGGGCGCCGAGCGTATCGGCCTGCGTCTGCGCATTCTGGACAAGGCGATGTGTCCGCGTTATCACGTCGATCGGGTCTCCGTGCGCTTGATCACGACGTACGCTGGCCGGGGCAGCGAATGGCTCGAAGAGGGTGCGATGCCCAGGGCGGGGCTGGGGCAGGCCGGGTCCGAACCGGTGGATGCACCGCACAAGCTGCTGGCGGCTGACGTGGCCTTGTTCAAGGGTGAGCGATGGATGAGCAACGAAGGGCGCGGAATCATTCATCGCTCGCCGCAGGCACGGGCTGGCGAGCGCCGCCTGATCATGACGCTGGATTGGTTGAAATGAAGGGCGGCTCGCGGACTCAGTGTTGGTGTGCCTTGCCGACAAAGGTCAGCGAGGTGAAGAGGCTGCGCTCTGAAACGTCCTTGCGATCGACCGCGGCTACCTTGGCTTGAGCCGCGATGACGTTCAACCCGGCGTTGCGCACGGTGACGGTGGCGCGACCTCGTGCATCGGTGACGACGCTACTGGCGTCCGACATGCCTCGGTAGTCATCGAGCAGGGCGATGCCACCGGCCGGCTTGCCGTCGATCGTCAGTTCAACGGGTAATGGATTACCGACGCCTACTTCGCTCGGATCTTTCAACGGCCGAATGACCATGGCCAATTTCAGCGCGTCGGGCACCTGCGCGTGTGCTTTCAGGATCGCCAGGCTGTACTTGTAGCTGTGACTGGCGCTGACGGCGCCAGGTACGTCAGCCATGGGCTTGTTCACCGATTCTCCCTGAGCGTTCTTGCTCCAGACACCGTTGTCCAGGGCAACGGCGAGCACGGCGGGCTGCGCGGCTGGATGCAGGCGCGCGTGGTCGCCGAGCTTCTCGACCGTCACCGAGATCATTTGTCCGCGTTCATCGTAGGCCCATGCGCCTTTGACCTTATCCGCGGCATAGGCCTGGTCTTCTGCGCCGTGCCCGTAGACGACGTCCAACTGGCCGTAGCGTTGTTCGGTCCAGATACCATGGGCATACGCACCTTGGGCGCTGAGAAGGGTTGCAGCGGCAAGCAATGACAAAGCAATTTTCATGGGTTTTCCCGAGTGTTCTGCAGGGGTTGAGCCGTGCGCTCGAACGATGCCGATAGGCATCGCGGGTGCAGCATGGCAATCGTGTAGGGCGTTTCTGGTCAACGGACAATTTCGGTTGTAATATTGTCACGTTATATCATAACGTAAACAGGATTGTTCATGTACGGATATGCGAATCACTTCAGGCGCCTGGCATTCGCTGGCGCGGCGCTGACTGGCAGCGTTGGTTTCTACACGCCGCTGGCGGCACAGGAGTCGGAACCACCAGGGCCTACCGAGTTGGGCCTTGTCGAGATTTCAGGCGATCGATACGGCACGGGTATAGCGCAACCGCTGGTGCGCAATCGGATCAGCACGGCCTCGCAAAGCCTGCCGACTGCCGTCTCGACGATAACCGAAGAAGAGATCCGCACCCTCAACGTGGATCGCGATATCTCCAACATCTACCGACGGGTGCCGGGCGTGGTAGCCAACAACATCGATCAGGGGGACACCGGTAACGGTTTTCGCATGCGCGGGTTCGCCACCAATGGCACCCACGGGGCCGACGTGGCGGTGTCGGTGGACGGGGTGCCGCAGAACATTCCCTCAAGTCAGGGCGGGGCAGGGCATGGTCCCGTATTTCTGGAATGGCTCACGCCGCAGATGATCAAGCGTGTGGACGTCATCAAAGGCCCGGTGTCGGCACTGTACGGCGATCAGAATCGGGCAGGCGCCGTGAACATCGAAACCTTGGACGGCAGTGACGTCGCGTCCAGCATCGGGGTGGATGTCGCCAGCTTCGATGGCCAGCGGACTAACGTGGTACTAGGCGGTGAACATGAAGGCCTCGAGTCACTGTTGGTGACTGACCTCTACAGGACCAACGGATACCGCAAGGCCGCCGAAAACCAGCGCGACAACTATTTCTGGAAGCTTTCCAAAGTCATTGGCGATGCGAAATACTCGGCGCGGTTCAGCCATTACGAATCGGACTTCAGGAATGACGGCTATCTGAGCCTGCCCGCATTGAAGGCGGGCACCGTCGGCCGCCGCGATACCGACAACCTGTATGGCTTCGGCAACGCCAATCGCAATACCTACGTGTTCAATCGGTCGCCGGCCGAGGGCGAAGCGGGCCTGTACTACACGGCCTATTACGAAGACTTCAGGCGCGTACGCGCCATCTCCAACGGTACGAACACACATAACTATGGCAAGGATGATCGTGACATCTACGGTGGTCGCCTGGCCTATAACTTCGTGTATGAAGACACGGCATCGCTCATGGTCGGTACGGACGTGCGTCGCGACAAAGGCGATGCCTTTCGCCAGCAGTACCGCAACTTCCAGCCCACGCAAAACTTCTACTACGACTTCGACATGGACCTCATCACCTATGGGGTCTTCGCGCAGGGCCAGTACAAGCCCATCGATTCGCTCAAGTTGCTCGCCGGTATCCGTCACGATCGGTTCGACTACGATATCGACAACCTGAAGTTTCGAGACGCCAGTACCGGCTACAACAGCTCGGTGACAACGCCCAGGTTCGGCGTGGCATGGACACCGATCGATCAACTCGAACTGTTCACCAATGTGGCTCAGGGTTTCCGCTCCCCAGCGGCGGAGTACATCAGTTCAGGCAGCAGCAGTGCGCTTCCGCTCAGGGACACGGGTGGACAGATAAACGGCAGCGTGCGCCCCAGCAAGGTCAAGTCCTACGACGTGGGTTTTACCCTGCGGCCTACCGATAGCCTGTCCAGTACCACCGAGTTCTATTACATCCAGAACGACAGCGAGACCGTGCAAACCTCGCCGGGTGTGTACGAGCAAGTAGGTGACACCACGCGCAAAGGGCTGGAGACCAGTGTCAACTATCAAGCCACGTCGACCGTCAGTACCTACATCAGTTATGGCCGGATCATCGATGCGGTCATCACCAACCCGGCGCCGGGTATCGGTGCGCGACTGGTCGTGCCGGAGCACACCTACAAGGCGGGCGTTCAGTATCGAGACGGGTTCATGGGTGGGCAAGTTACATTGAATGCCGATGCTCATCATCTGGGCGGCATTCCCTATTACGTCGGCACTGGCAGGAAGACCATGCCTGCCTACACGCGCTATGACCTGCGCGCCAGCTACGACTACAGCGATTACCAGTTCAGTGTCTACGGCACTTTTCAGCCCCACCGGTATGGCAGCGAAGTGGCCTATGGCACCAACAGCGGCCTGGTGATCGTGCCTCAGCCATCAACCACCCTGGGCGCATCGGTAAGGTACTTTTTCTGACGGCCAGGGTCGGCCCAAGCGATGCGAGGCTACCACAGCTCGGCTTGTCCGATATGCCGCCGCGCCTTGTCCCGATACTCCAGCAATACTTCGTAATCGGCGAAGGCCGTTTCCTGCACGGTCGTTATAGCCAACACTGCCGCAACCTCTGGCAGATTTGCCAGTGCCGCATTCATGGCCTCGCGCAGCAAGCCTGGCTCTGGCCCGTGGAGGCTGGTGATATAGGGCAATGTCGGCGCATTGGCCGTGCGTTCCACGACCCGCACGCCGGCGACTTCATTCGGGGCATGGCGAGCCAAGTAGGCAAAGGTAACGCTGTCGATGGCCGCCAGGTCGGCGATGCCTGTGGCGACGTGGGCAATGCTCTGGCGATGACTGCCGGTCGCTTGAACGCTTTTGAAGAACCGACCTTCCCGCACATGGGGGATCAGCGCATGGCGTAGCAGGTTCATGCCACTGTTGGAGTCGAGGCTGTTGTAGGCGCCCCGGCAATCGAAGAATTCGGCGAGGGTCTGCCGTGGGTCATCGAGGCGAGCGATCAGCAGGCTGCAATGTTGTCCGGCCTGTGCCTCGGGTAGCGCGAAATGAGGTCGGCCGACGATACGGACCCGATGCTTGAGTTCAGTGATCAAAGGCAAGCCGCAGGTCTGCGCCAACAACAGTCGTGGATGCAGCCACAGGTTCGCGAGTGAACCCGGCCAGGGCGTGGGGCGGTCGGTGCCCAGCAACTGCAGGGTTTCCTCCAGCCAGCGGCGGTACGCCTCGCCGACTACGGCGGGCGCGGGATACATGGGCAGTGCAGCGATCACGTCGGTGCTCATGGCTGGGTGCCTCCGCCGCGAGGGTGCAAAGGGCTGTCGACGGGGGACACGGCATAACGCCGAAACAGCTCGCTGTAGCCATTGACCAAAAAATGTCCGCTGCGTTGCAGCCAGTCCGCGCGGCGCTCGCGGTACACGCGGGGCAGGTAGTACCAAGGCAACCCCGGCAGGTCGTGGTGCACCAGGTGCAGGTTGAGGTTGAGAAACAGCCAGCGCCAGGGCCAGCCCGCCTCGTTGAGCACCGAGCGCTGCTCGGGTGCCTCGGCAGGGCGATGTTCGTAGTAGGAACGAATCATGGACAGCGCCAGCGCCAGAATGCTCGCCAGCAGGTAATCGAAGACAGCCACGCCTTGGGCGCTGATGAACCCGAACAGCGCCAGCACGCAGAGCAGATGAGTGCCCCACATCAGCCACGCTTGCGCCTCGCCGCGCAACAGGCGGGCGCACTGCTCGTGAATCAAACCGGCAAGCGCCAGGGCCGGGCCTACGCAGAGACGGCCCAGCAGGGTCTTGTTCAGCCAGTGCAGCGTCCGGCCGGGCCCCGCGCTGCCTGACCAGGCCCGGGCATCGAGGTATCGGCTTTCCGGGTCGTCGCGCGGCAGCGTGAT
Organism: Pseudomonas sp. CFBP 13710; assembly: GCF_014842235.1. Classification (NCBI taxonomy): domain Bacteria; kingdom Pseudomonadati; phylum Pseudomonadota; class Gammaproteobacteria; order Pseudomonadales; family Pseudomonadaceae; genus Pseudomonas; species Pseudomonas sp. CFBP 13710. Next base: position 192,630 of record NZ_JACYVJ010000006.1, read on the forward strand.
CGTCTCGTCGCGGTGATGGGCCAGATGGCTGTCGCGGTACAGCGTGTAGGGGTACCAGATGGCCAGCGGGGCATAGCCCAGGACCTTGTTGACGCTGCGCCAGCGGGTAGGGTGGCCGTGCAGAAGTTCATGCTGCAGTGACATCCACAGGGTAAGCAGCGGCACCAGCAGCAGTACTGTGAGCGGTCGCCCGATGAACGAACCGAATTCGATCAGCGCCCACCAGGCGCCATAGGTGCCGAGCAGCAGCAGCCAGGTTGGCCAGTCGCTGCGCGCGGTCCAGGTATTCTGCAGTTTCAGGATCGATTGGCGGTGACGGGAATCGAGATAATTGGGCATAAGGACGACACGAATGCTGATCGGTATGTCGTCGACACTAGCATTGGTGCTTATGCCTGGATAATCACTAAACGGTTTCAGTAAATTCCTGAATGGAATAAGAGACTCGTATACTGGACTTCGTGGGATACGAGGCTTCTCGAGCTACGCCGCCTTGGCCATCCTGGACGCGGCCCCTTTTAGATCTTGAATGGACAGGGCCAGAGCGCCCGCCTGGTTTTCAACGAGCAAGACATCATCTATGAGATGGTCGATGTTTCTGCTGCGCAGAAACAGGGCGTGGCCGCGGAGCATTTGGTAGATCATTTCCAACTGACGTGCCGCGTCATGGACGTCTTCCTGCATTTCCGTGATGTGGGTGGTGGGCATGCGGTGCTCCGAGGGCTCTATCTTGGTGTAGGCGTCCTGGCCACGGGATGAGCGTTGTTTCATTTGAGTGTGATCAGTCTATCGGCCACAGCCCGCGCAGCTTAAATAGTCTTTTCTGATAGAGGCTATAGGCCAGTATGTTGCTGGATTGGATCGGATACGCCAGCATCGAGGAACAGGGCCTTGCATGGCCGCCGGTTTTGCCAAGAGAGGACTTTCCGATGAGCGACGTCAGATACCGCCGCCTGGGCCGCCACGGTCTGCAGGTTTCCGAAATCACCCTGGGCACGATGATGTTCGGTGGCCAGACCGACGACGCCACTGCCAAGCGTATCGTCGACGATGCTTTGGAGCAGGGCATCAATGCCATCGACACGGCGAACAATTACAACGACGGCGCTTCGGAAATCGCGGTGGGCAAGCTGATCGCCGGCCAGCGCTCGCGTTGGGTGCTGTCGAGCAAGTTCGTCAACCCCAACCCCGGCGTGCAAGGGCCGAATGGGCGCGGGGCTTCGCGCCATAGCGTGATCGAGTCGGTGGAAGGCAGTCTGCGCCGCTTGCAGACCGATTACCTCGACCTCTACTACGTGCACCGTGAAGACCCTTTCACGCCGGTGGAAGAGACCGTGCGCGCCTTGGCCGATCTGATTCGCGCCGGCAAGATCCGCGGCTACGGGCTGTCGAACCACAGCAGTTGGAAGCTTGCCGAATTCTGCCGGGTGGCAGACCTGCTGGGGGTCGAGCGGCCGACCGTGAGCCAGCCACTGTACAACCTGGCCAATCGGCAGATCGAAGCCGAGCATCTGCCGGCAGCCGAGCATTATGGCATCGGCGTGGTGTCCTACAGCCCTCTGGCGCGAGGCGTGCTCACCGCCAAGTACGACCCCGGTGCCGAACCGGGTGTCGACACGCGGGCGGGGCGCAGCGATCCGCGCCTGCAGCAGACCGAGTGGCGCCCAGAGTCGCTGAACCTGGCGCAACGCATCAAGGATCACGCCCAGGCCCGCGGTATCACCTCGGGGCAGTTCGCGCTGGCCTGGGTGCTCAACAACCCATTGATCAGCTCGGCCATCGCCGGGCCTCGCACCGAACAGCAATGGCGCGACTATGTGCCGGCGTTGCAGTACCGGTTCACCGCAGAGGACGAGGCGTTCATCGACGCCCTGGTGGTGGCGGGCCACAGCTCGACGCCTGGCTACACCGACCCGAGCTACCCGGTGACCGGGCGTCGGGTTCAGTTCTGAGCTGCGGCGCAGACCGTCAACGGCGCCTGGACGGCGGCGGCGATGGTGCTCCCTGCCTGTGGGCGGCCATATAGATACCCCTGGGCATAATGGCAACCATTTTCAGCCAGCCATTTCGGCAGGTAGGGCAAGTGGAAGTCCTCGATGCCTTCGGCCGTAACCTTCATTTTCAGACTGCGTGCCATCCCCAGGATGGCTTCCACCATGGGCAGGTGGTCAATGCTGCCGGCCTCGAAGAAAGAGCGGTCTATCTTGATCTTGTCGATGGACAGCCGCGTCAGATGGTACAGGCCCGAATAGCCGATGCCGAAGTCGTCCAGCGCCACGCTGATGCCGTAGGCGTGCAGCTTGCTCAGGTTCCGCTGGGCGGCGTCGAGGTTGCCCACCAGCGCTTCTTCCGTGATCTCCACTTCGAAGCGCTCGTAGGGGAAGCGTTCATGCCTGAGTTGCTCGGCCAGGCGATCGGGGAACAGCTCGTCGGTGATCATGGTGGCGCTGACATTGAGCGACAGGTGCAGTGTGTCGTCCCAGAAGCTGGCCGCCCTGCAGGCCTGCTTGACCAGTGAGCGGGTCATGGCCGGAATCAGGCCAAGGCGCTCCAGTATCGGGATGAAGTCGGTAGGCATGCCGGTGCTGCCGTCGGGCCGGGCCCAGCGTGCGAGCACCTCGAAGCCTACGATCGTCTGCGACGGAAGGGTGACGATGGGTTGGAAGAACGGCACGATTTCTTCGCGCTCCACCGCGTGCCTGAGGGCTTGGTCGAGGTCGGCTTGGGCCCGCAGCTGCCGCTCGTATTCGTTGTCGTAGAAATTGAACATGGAGCGGCCAGCGTTCTTTCCCCGGTACATCGCCGTATCGGCGCAGTGCAGCAGTGCGGACGCCTCGGTGGCATCGATCCAGGAACGCGATATGCCAATGGTCGCGCCCAGCCGCACGGGGGTGGAGGGTTCGACAAAGGCCTCGCTGACCCACTGGATGGTCGTTGCGGCAATGTCGCTCAACTCGCGCTCATCCCTGTAGTCCAGAAACAGCAGGCAGAATTCATCCCCACCCAGTCGGGCGGCGGTGCCACCGTGCAAGCGTGCGATGTGCTTGAGCCGGTCGGCCACCTCGACCAGCACGCTGTCTCCGCCAGAGTGGCCATGCTGGTCGTTTATGGCTTTGAAGTGGTCCAGGTCGATCAGCATGATCGATACGCAACGGTGCTGTGCAAGCCGTTCGCACAGCAGGTCCATGAAGCCGCGACGGTTGATCAAGGCGCTGAGGGAGTCGTACTTGGCCAGGGTTTCGGTTTGAAACTGGATCCGCTGCAGACGCCGGTAGCTGAGCTGAGTACTGGTGACCATGCGCTTGAGCACGATGGTCGGCACGATCAGCGAAATCATCGAGAACCCCGAAGATGTCAGCACGAAACGCCAGCGTTCGGCATCTTCGAAATCACCGTCGTAGGGCAGGTTCAGCCAGTGCATCACATAGGCTTCGAGGTGGAACTCCCACAGGATGGAGAGCCCCACGATCGTGAGCAGCGTCAGCGTCAGCAGCATCGGCAAGCGGCATGGATTACGGCGGTTGAGATCGTTCATGGGCGGCATCGCAAGGTCATGCGGATAGAGTGATGTCAGACAGCCATCATCTCACAAGCGTTCATACCGCTGATCGTATGGCGGGTGCATTTGGTCGCCACGACAGAAGGTAGGCCCAAGTGGCCACACGGCCTGCGAACACTATTCAAGCTTCCTGCGGCAATGCCGATAGCAGGTTCATACCGCCCACGACGCTAAGGAAAGTGCCGAACCCGGGGCTTTTTTTGGTGGACCTGACAGGATACCTGTATGACGTGGCTTCGCGATGCAAAGTTATCTTCCAAGCTGATTGCGGCCTTCGGGTTGTGTGCGTTCATTACCCTCGGCGTCGGCCTGCTGGGGGGCCGCGGCGTCAGTCAGCTGTCGGACAGCCTCAAAGGGGTGTTCTCTAACAACCTGGTGTCGGTTGCCAAGACGGCCGAAGCCAAGAGCAAGGCCATTGCCCAGCTCAAAGACCTCTACGCCCTGATCGCCGCCCATGCGGAGAACGATTCGCAAAGCGCCAAGGACTCGATTCGCCAGAGTATGAACACCAACCTGGCGGACAGCGAGAAGGCTTTTTCGACGTACCGCAAGACGCCACAGGCCGACGACGAGCGTGCCGCCGGCGACAAGATGGAACGTGACTGGCCGCTGTATCAGGCGCAGCTGCAGAAGGTCCTGTCGGTGCTGGACACCGGCGATGTTTCAGCGGCGCGCTCGCTCATGTCGGGGGAGATCCAGCCGGCCTATCGCACCGTCATGGACGAGTTGACCGTGATGGTCGAGTCGAACAACCGGCAGATCCAGGAAGGCGCGCGTGACGCCGACGAGCAGGAACAGGCGGCGATCACCGTGCTCTACATCGGCATCGCACTGGCCTTTCTGGCAGCACTGGCACTGGGGCTGTTCATGAGCCGCCTGATCAGCAGGCCCATCGCCACCGCGGTGGCCAGCGCGAAATTGATCGCCAAGGGTGATCTGACCCACAGCATTGGCAGCTCGGCCCGTGACGAGACCGGGCAGCTTCTCGCCGCACTCGGCGAAATGCAGGAAGGCCTCAAGGCCACCATCCACCAGATTGCCGACGCCTCGAACCAACTCGCTTCGGCAGCCGAAGAGTTGAACGCGGTCACTGAAGACGGCAGCCGTGGGCTGTTGCGTCAGAACGACGAGATTCAGCAGGCGGCCACGGCCGTCACCGAGATGACGTCGGCCGTGGAAGAGGTCGCGCGCAACGCCATCTCCACCTCGGAAGCCTCGAAGACCGCCAGCAGCCAGGCCACCGATGGCCTGACGCAGGCGCGCAATGCCGTGGAAGCGGTGAACAATGCCACCATCGAAATCCAGTCCTCGACCACCATCGTGGAAGACCTGGCGGTTCAGGTGCGCGATATCGGCAAGGTGCTCGACGTGATTCGCGGTATCGCCGAACAGACCAATCTTCTGGCCCTCAACGCGGCCATCGAAGCGGCCCGCGCCGGCGAACAGGGGCGTGGTTTCGCGGTGGTTGCCGATGAGGTCAGGGCACTGGCGGCGCGTACCCAGTCGTCCACGGGCGAGATCGAAAGCATGATCGGTGCGGTGCGTTCGCGGGCAGACCAGGCAGTCGCTGCCATGGGCAAGAGCCAGGGGCTGGTAGGGGACACTCAGGTATTGGCCAAAGCCACCGGCGATGCGCTGCAATCCATCGCCACCGGGATCGCGCAGATCAACGACCGCAACCTGGTCATCGCCAGCGCCTGCGAAGAGCAGGCCCACGTGGCTCGTGAGGTCGACCGGAATCTGATCAACATCCAGGATCTGTCGACGCAGACGGCCGCAGGCGCTCACCAGACCAGCGCATCGACCCAGGATCTGTCGCGCCTGGCCATCTCGTTCAACGATCTGGTGGGTCGCTTCCGTCTCTGAATTCGTCTTTCAGGTAATCAAAAATCGTACAACCGATTCAGCAAATGACCGCAATAGTCCGTACAATTGAGATGGGACGCATTCGCGTCTTCTATCCAGTACGGAGTTACACGCGTGGTCAAGTCGTTGAATCGGGCCCATTCCTGGGTGCTGTTGTGCTCAGTCCTGCCTTGCCTGGCCATGGCGGCCACCGAGCTGCCATCCAGTGTCATCCAGGCCACCGGCGAAGGTGAGGGCGATGACGGCTATGCCCGCGTGCTCGGCGATACCGCCAGCAAGAGCGCCACGCAGAACCGTGATGAAGCGCAGACCATCAATTCGGTAACGGCACGCACGCTGGACGACTACCAGGTCAAGGATTTGAACGACGCGATGCGCTTCGTCAGCGGTGTCACCCAGACCAACACCCTGGGCGGCACCAAGGATGCGCTGATCAAGCGCGGCTTTGGCAGCAACGACGACAACTCGATCCTGCGCGACGGCATCCGCTCGGCCATCGGTCGCAACCTGGGGGCGACCACCGATCATGTGGAAGTGCTCAAAGGGCCGGCCTCGCTGATGTATGGCGCGCTCGAACCGGGCGGGGTCATCAACGTTGTCAGCAAGCAGCCGCAGTTCACCCGCAGCACCACCCTCGGCGCATCCGGCTTCAGCGAGGGCGGCGGTTCGCTGTCGCTGGACACCACCGGCCCGCTGGGCGATACCGATCTGGCCTACCGGCTGGTGGCCGAGCGCAGCCACGAGGATTACTGGCGCAACTATGGGACCGACGAGCACACCCTGATCGCTCCGTCGATTGCCTGGGTCGGTGAGCGGGCCAGTGCTTCGCTGGCCTATACCTACAACGACTACGCCAGCCCGTTCGACCGTGGCACCGTGTTCGTCGCTGGGCAACCCGCCGACATCAGCTACCGCGACCGCCTCGACGAGCGCTGGGCCAAGACCGTGGGCATCAGCCAGAGCACCACAGCGAAGTTCGAATACCAGCTGGGGGACGCCTGGCGCAGTCGCCTGACCTACGGTTGGACCCAGGATCGCTACAGCCTGGCCATCGCTCAACCCAACACGCTCACCGGCAACACGCTGCGGCGCATCGCCAATGGCGGTCACTACGATTACGAAAGCCGCTACACCGCGCTGGACCTGATCGGCGACCAGCAGCTGTTCGGCCAGCGGCATGAAATCGTGGTGGGCCTGGACAACGAGTCGCTGGACAAATACCGCGGCAAGACCTACCGCAACGCCAATACCGCCGCCGGCAATATCGACATCCGCAACCCGGTCTATGGCCGTCTGGCCGAGCCGGTCACGGTCAGCGCGGCGCAGAGCAATGCCGAGAACAACCTGGTCACCACATCCCTGTACTTCAAGGATAACTGGCACCTCAACGATCGCTGGATCCTGGTGTTCGGTGGGCGTCAGGCGCATTGGGACCAATACAGCGATCAGGGCCTGGGCCGCTCGTACGCGCCCGGTGCCGATTCCAACGGCGACGAATTCATTCCCTTTGGCGGGATCGTCTACCAGCCCAGCGAAACGGTGGCACTGTATGCCAACTACAGCCGCTCGTTCGTGCCCAACGACGCCGACGATGCAGGCAACAGCTTCAAGCCCACCGAAGGTCGCAGCTACGAAGCCGGGGTCAAATACACGCCAACCGCTGCGCTGAACGTGAACCTGGCGGTGTATGACATCGAGAAGAAGAACCTGGTCAACAGCGTGCTGCAGAGCAATGGCGACAGCCTCGACGAGGCGGTCGGCAAGGCGCGCTCGCGCGGTGTCGAGCTGGATGTCACCGGTCGGATAGCCGAGAACTGGAGTGTGATCGGCACCTATGCCTACAGCCACACCGAAGTGCTGAAGAACGCCGAAGCGCCCGAGCAGGAAGGCAATCGTCTGCCCAACGCGCCGATGCACACGGCCAGCCTGTACCTGACCCATCATCTGGCCTTGCCCGCGCAGACCGGCCAGTGGCATGTGGGCGCAGGCGCGCGCTACGTGGGCGAGCGGCCGGGCGACAGCGCCAACAGTTTCTGGATGGACAGCTACACCCTGGCCGACGCTTTCGTGCGCTGGGACCTGCCCACCCAAGGTTACGAAACGCGCCTGCAGCTGAACATCGACAACCTGTTCAACAAGCAGTATTACCCAGCCACCACCGGCAGCAGCACGCTGCAGGTGGAAGAGGGCGCGTTGCGCACGGCGCGTCTGACGGCGACCGTGAAGTTCTGAGACGCGAATGCGCCTGCGGCCTCAAAGCAGCCACAGGGCGGCGATCAGGGCCGGCGGCATGACCACGGCGCCAAGCTTGAGGAACGCCCAGGCGCTGATTTCGACCCCTTCGCGGCGCACCGCGATCAACCACAGCAACGTCGCCAGGGAGCCGGTGACCGAGAGGTTGGGGCCCAGGTCGACGCCGACCACCAGCGCGCCGGTGACAGCGGGCGGCAGGTGCGACAGCTCGTTGATGGATCCGCTGAGCAGGCCCACCGGCAGGTTGTTGCCGATGTTGCAGGCCAGCGCCACCAAACCTCCTGCCCACCAGTGTGCCTGGGCCGGCGCGTGCCTGGCGGCCTGTTCCAGCCAGTTGGCAAGCTGACCGGTCACGCCGGTCTGGCCAATGCCTTCCACCAGCACGAACAGCCCCGCTACCAGCGGCAGCACGCCCCAGGCCACGCCCTTGCACACCGGCCAGGGATTGCTTCTCTGGTACAGGTGGACGACGGCGAGAGTGGTGACGGCGGCGAGGAACGTCGGCAGGCCCAGCGCTTCGTCCAGGGCCGATACGGTCAACAGCAGCACCGCCGTGACGGCCAGCCCGCAGGCGGTGAGTCGAGCACCTGCGCTCAGGTGGGGTAGTTGTTCGACAAGTTCCAGGCGCTGCTGCAGATGGCGACGCTGGGTCAGGCGCAAAACCAGATAGGTCATGGCGATGGCCGCCAGGGACGGCAGGCTGAACATGGCCAGCCAATCGAGCAGCGGCGGCATGTGCTTGCCGAATATCACCAGATTGGCCGGGTTGGAAATCGGCAGGACGAAACTGGCAGCGTTGGCAATGAATGCGCAGACGAACAGATACGGCAGCGGGTTGACGCGTGCTGCCCGGGTGGCCGCGTACACGGCCGGGGTCAGCACAACGGCCGTGGCATCGTTGGACAGGAAAACAGTCACAACGGTGCCAACCACGAACACCAGATCGAACAGCCGTTGCGCACTGCCGCGGGCCTGGCGGGCAGCGACGGTCGCCAGCCAATCGAACAACCCTTCACGGCGGGCCAGTTCGGCCAGCAGCATCATGCCCACCAGAAACAGGTAGACATCGGTACCCTTGAGTACCGCTGCCAGTGCCGAAGGCCAGGCGATCAAACCGCCAGCGACCAGACCGATCGCTGCCGCCAGCGCCCAGACGTATTCGGGAATCCGCAATGGCGTGGTGATGATGCCCAACGTCGCGAGGAGGCTGACGCCCCAGATGATCAAGCTGGCGTGGGGCAAGGCGTGGCATCCTGTTCAGTGGCGCGGCGCAGGGTTTCCGGCATGGCAGTGAGCAGCAGGACGAAGGCCACCGCGGCGACCCCGGCCAGGGTCAGGAAGGCTGCGCTGTAGCCGGCCTCCTGCACGACCAGGCCGGCCAGGCCGTTGCTCAGCGCAGCGCCCAGGCCGAATGCCGTGGTCAGGGCGCCCAGGCTGACGTTGAAACGCCCGGTACCGTGGGTGAGGTCTTTGACCACCAGCGGAAACAGTGCACCGAACAGGCCGGCGCCAATGCCATCGAGCAGTTGCACGCCCACCAGCCAGTACGGATCATTGGAAAACGTATAGAGCACACCGCGAATCGGCAGGATCAGGAAGCCGGCCAGCAGCAGGGGCTTGCGCCCCCATTGATCGGCACGCGCACCCACCAGCAGGGCGGCGGGCACCATCACCAGTTGCGCGGCGACGATGCAGGCCGAGGTCAATGGGGTAGCCATGCTCAGGTCGATCTGCGAAAGCTTTTGGCTTACCAGCGGCAGCATCGCCGCGTTGGCCAGGTGGAACAGCGCGCAGCACACCGCGAACACCAGCAGCGCACGGTTGCCCAGCAGCACCTTGAAGCCGGAGGGCTGTTCGTGACCGTCCTTGTGGTGTGCCTCCAGCCCGCGGGCGACGTCGTGGTCGATGGCATCGGCCTTCACGCAGCTCACTGCCAGTACGCTGGCCAAGGCCATGGCGGCCATGAGATAGAACACCGCGACCGGGCCGAACAGGTAGGCAAACCCGCCCGCCAGCAGGGCGGCGAAGGCGTTGCCGGCATGGTTGTAGGTTTCGTTGCGGCCGGTACGCCGGGTGAAGGCCTTGGGCCCGGTGATGCCCAGGGAGATGGCGGCGATGGCCGGAGCGAACACCGAGCCGGCGATGGCGCCGAGCGCCTGGGTAGCGGCGACCAGCCCGAACGAAGTAATGAAAGGCAGTACCACGCAGCTGGCGGTTACCAGCAGGGCGGCGACCACCACCACCGCACGTTTGTGCCGGGTCTTGTCGATCAAGGCGCCGGCGGGCGTCTGGGTGAGCAGTGCTGCCAGCCCGGCCAGGGTCATCACCAGGCCGATACTGCCGGGGTCCCATTTGTGCACCGCCAGCAAGTAGATCGCCAGATAGGGTCCGAGCCCGTCACGGACATCGGCGAGGAAGAAATTCAGGCCGTCGAGAGACAGCGCGTTACGCCGCGAAGTGGCAGATGTGGCCAAGGCAGTGGTCTCGAATGAGGGCAGGCAGGTACAGAACTGAGTCGGCGGATCGAGCGTAAGTTCCGGGCTCTGCCGCGCAATCGAATGAAGATTTTGCTAGCGGGTTTTGGGCCTGAGAAATATCGCCAGAAAGGCAGGCAGGGCAAAGGCGAAAAGGGCACCGTTGACACCCATGGCGCCCATGGCTGCACCGAACAACGGCGCGCCGGCCGTCTGCCGGAGTGCCAGGCAGTTTCACGGTTACTACCCTGCGGCAGGGCCCGCCACAGCCAGACGGTGATCGCTGCGCCGATCAGGGCGAACAGTGCATACAGCTGCCATGGCACCGTCGAACAACCGCTGGAATTTCTGAGTTCTTGTCCATCAGGCGACTGTGAAGCGATGGTGTTGAGTGTCAACTCAATGATACAACTCACGGCGGGATTAGTTTGATAGCGTTTAGCTATCATTGCTCCGCGAAATGCCAATTGGCTTCCTTGCCAGCAGCGCCGTAACGTCCGCCGCTTCGGCGCGACTGCACCTTCGGATCGCGCGCCTTTTCCGTCCTCATCGGGCGAACTTTCGAGCCTGCCATGAAAAAACCTCTGTCTCTGGCCACGCGCATAGCCCTGAGCTTCGCGGCCATTCTCGCCTTGTTGGTGATGATCACCGCCATCGGCATTCAGCGCGTTGCGTTCATCGATTCCACGTTGAGTGACGTGAGCGAGAACGCGGCAAAGATCCAGCGTTACGCCATCAATTTTCGCGGCAGCGTGCACAACCGTGCCATCGCCATCCGTGACGCGGTGTTGGTGGACAACGATCGCGACCTGGAAAAACACCTGGCGCAGGTGGCCTCGCTGGAAAAAGACTATGTCGATTCCGCCGCGCCCATGGAGCAGCTGTTCCAGAGCGCTGGCGTAACAGGCGAGGAGCGTCAGTTGCTGGCGGCCATCAAGGGCATCGAGCGGCAGACCCTGGAATCGACCCGCACGCTCATCGAACTGCGGCGGGGCGGTGATGTGCAAGGTGCCCAGGCCTTGCTGCTGCGCCAGACTTCGGATGACTACAGCGAATGGCTCAAGCGCATCAACGCACTGATCGACTACGAGGAAGCCGCGATCAAGGCCAAGCTGGGTGATGTGCAGGCTACCGCCAGCCAGTTCAGCACGCTGATGCTGGTGGCCACCGGTATCGCGCTGCTGCTGAGCATCGTGCTGTCGATCGTGATCATCCGCTTCGTCAAGTCGACGCTGGGCGCCGAGCCGGCCGAAGTGGCCCTGGCGATCGAGCAACTCGCCGCAGGCAACCTGAACCAGACCATCGTGACCGATTACCCCGGTAGCGTGATGGGGGTATTGCAAACCGCCTTGGGCCATTTGCGCGAGACCATCGAGCAGGTGCGTACGGCGGCGCGGGAAGTCACTCACTCTTCGGCGCAGCTGTCGGCGACCTCCACCGCCAACGACGCGCATATTCGCCTGCAGACCCGTGAGGCCGAACAGGTGGCCACCGCCATCACGCAAATGGCGGCGACCGTGGGCGAAGTCTCCGGTTACGCTGCCCAGGCTGCGGATGCGTCGCGCCTGGCGGATATCGAAGTGGAAAGCGGCAATCGGCTGGTGGCCAGCACCACGCGGGCTATCGAGCAGTTGGCGCTCACCTTGGAGCAGACCACCGACACCGTCGACCAGGTGTCGCGCCACAGCGAAAAGATCGAATCGGTCATCGACGTGATCAACTCGATTGCCGCGCAGACCAACCTGCTGGCGCTCAATGCCGCCATCGAGGCCGCCCGCGCCGGCGAGCACGGCCGTGGCTTTGCCGTGGTCGCCGACGAAGTGCGCTCGCTGGCCAATCGCACCCAGCAGTCGACCGAAGAAATCCGCGAGATGATCAGCACCTTGCAATCGGGCACCGAGGCGGCCGCGCAGACCATGCGCAACAGCTGCGAACTGGTGGGGCACACCGTCACCCAGACGCGCAGTGCGCAGCAAGCCCTGGCCAAGATCAGCGAGCAGGTGGGCGCGATCAACCTGATGAACGCACAGATTGCCAGCGCTTCGGTGCAGCAGAACGCAGTTGCCGACGACGTCTCGCAGAACATCACGCGCATCCATGGCTCGACGGTGCAGTCGGCGACCGGCTCGCAGCAGGTCGCGACCGCCAGCACCGAGCTGGCTCGCCTGGCGGACCGGCTTTCGCAGAAGGTGGCCTTCTTCGGCGCTGTCTAGGGAGACGAAGGGCAGTGGTGCTCTTGGGGCAAAGCTGTATACAGTTCCCGGAAAGGCTGCCGATACAGGGATGCAGCCTTGTCTTGAGTGCCTCCCTTTGCGACTGACCATCGGGCAATGAATACCGTGATGACCCACTTCGCTCCACCTTTCCCGGACAACGAGCGCGAGCGCGTTCGCCGCGTAGCCGAGCTCTGCTACCGCGACGCGGTCGACGACGAGGTGCTGGATCGGATCGTGGCGCTGGCCGCTGAAGTCTTCGGCACGCCGATAGCGCTCATTTCCATTCTCGAAGAACAGCAGCAGTGGTTTCGGGCGAAGGTCGGCATCACCGTTTCATCCACGCCGCGGGATGTGTCCTTCTGCGGTCACACCATTCTGGTCGACGACTTCTTCGAAGTGCCGGACACCCACCGCGACCCCCGCTTTCGACACAACGTGCTGGTCACCGGTGCACCAGGCATACGCTATTACGCCGGCGTGCCGCTGCTGACCGATGACGGCCATGCTTTGGGCAGCCTGTGCGTCATCGACAAGCAGCCGCGCGCGCCGATGTCCACCGGCCAGCGGGCGAGCCTGCGGCACCTGGCGCAGTTGGTGGTGCACCGGCTCCACGACCTGCGCGCCGACTCGTTCATCGACCGGCCGACCCGCCTGATGAACCGTATTCGCCTGGAAGACGACATCCATCGGCATCTGAGCGCTAGGGAAGAGCCGTTGCTGGTCGCGGTCGATTTCCTCTCGCCCAGTTTCGTCAACGATATCGTCAAGGCGCTGGGCTATTCGTTTTCCCAGCGTCTGGTCAGCGAAATCAGCCGTCGGGTGGCGGGCTTGATCGGCCACGACTGCGTGCTGTACCGGATCGGTCTCACCCGTTTCGCATTCATCAAGCCGCGTGACGAATGCCTGGCGACCTTGTACGCGAGGTTTTCCACGGCCTTCGCCACCCCGGTCGAACATGACGGGATCCCGATTCGCACGCAGATCGGCATGGGTGCGCTGGAGCTGGACTGCCACACGATCCACGACCGTGACTGGGTCCGTCTGGTGGTCAGTGCCGCCGATTACGCGCGTGATCGCGGCATCGGCTGGGCCAGGTACCAGGCGGAACTGGACATCGCCCAGCAGCGTGCCTTCGTGCTGCTCAGTTCATTGTCGTACGCCCTGGAGGAGTCCGAGCAACTGGGCCTGGTGTTCCAGCCGCGCATCGACTTCGCCAGCGGACGCTGCTGCGCGGTCGAGGCGCTGTTGCGTTGGACCCACCCGACCCTGGGGCCGATAGGACCGGACGAATTCATCCCGCTGGCGGAGAAGACCGACCTGATCCGGCTGTTGAGCGTGTGGGTGGTCGAGGCGGCCATCAAGCAGACGAGGCACTGGCGCGATGCGGGCTACGACTTCAAGGTCGCGATCAATATCAGCCCCTGCGATCTCGAGGGGCCGGCCTTCACCGACCGGCTGATCCAGACCCTGGAACGCTATGACGTCGAGGCTGCGACCCTGGAGATCGAGTTCACCGAAGGCGCGTTGATCAAGAACCCCGCCGAATGCCGGAACCAGCTGACCCGCCTGCGTGCGCTGGGCATCGAGATCTCCATCGATGACTTCGGCACCGGCTACAGCAACTGGACCTACCTGCGCGAACTGCCTGCCACCTCGGTAAAGCTCGACCGTTCGCTGCTCAAGGACATCGAAAACCAGGAGAAGGACCGGCGCCTGGTCACCACACTCATTGATCTGGCGCAGCGTCTGGGCTACAAGGTGGTGGCCGAGGGCATCGAGAACCAGGCCAGTTTCGACGCAGTGAAAGGCTGGGGTTGCGACGAGGGGCAGGGTTACTTCATTGCTGCGCCGATGGCCAGCGAACGACTGATCGAGTGGGTCGAGCGCGAAGGCGGTGCCGCTGCCGTCGCACAGGCCGCACGCGAAGTGACTTGCTGAGGCCTGAGATCATACCCAGCCGAGGAACCTGAATGCCTTTCCCGAGTGCAAGCCAAGCGTTCATGCAGGGCATCCGTGCACTGCTGCCGTTGACACCTGGGGTGATTCCGTTCGGCCTGGTCACAGGGGTGATGGCGGTCGAGCTGGGTCTGTCGCCGGGCACCAGTATCGGCATGACGTTGCTCTTCTACTCGGGTTCAGCGCAGATGGTCGCCTTGCAGCTGCTGCACGTCGGTGTTCTGCCCGTGGCGATCGTCGCTACGGCATTGATCATCAACCTGCGCTTCATCATGTACAGCGCGTCGCTGGCGCCGCATTTTCACGGCCTGCCGCGGCGCTGGACCTGGCCGCTGTGCTACCTGCTGTCGGACCAGGCCTACGCGCTGTGCACACTGAAGTTCGACAGCGGGGAACTGGGCCGCCATGCTCACCATTACTACGCTGGCACCGCAGTGGGCATGTGGCTGGCGTGGCAGGTCTCGGTACTGGCAGGTGTGTACTTGGGCGCGAGCATCCCGCAGAGCTGGTCATTGAGCTTTGCCATACCCTTGTCCTTCCTGGCGCTGCTGGTGCCTGGCATCCGCAGTCCGGCGACCTTGGGCGCGGCCGTGGTAGGCGGGGTGCTTGCCGTGCTGGCGGTGAACCTGCCTTACAACCTTGGACTGGTCATCGCTGCGGTGGGTGGCATCGCTGCGGGCCTCGCCATCGAAACCTGGCGCGACCGGGTGGCCTCGCGCGCTGGCGCCGACCCCGAGGAGCGAGCCTCGTGAGCGACTTGGGCCTGTGGGCGCTGTTCGTTGCCGTAGGCGTGGGAACCTTCGCCATGCGTCTGTGCTTTGTCGAGCTGCACGGCCGCTGGCGCATGCCCGAGCTGCTCAGTCGCGCCTTGCGCTACGTGCCGGCCAGCGTCCTCGCCGCGCTGGTGCTGCCGGCGGTGATCTACCCCAACGGACAGGGTGCACCGGTGCTGGACAATCCGCAGATTCCGGCGGCGATCGCCGCTGCGGTGGTCGCCTGGAAGTTCAAGAGCACGGTGCTGACCCTGGCCGTCGGAATGGCCGTGCTCTGGGGATTGAAGGCCCTGGCGAGCTAGTGGATTGCACGCCGCGCGCGCTTGCCGAATGCATCGTTCTTCGCAAAGGCGCCCATCGCGACCCACGAGTGCGCCATTAAGTGGCAGAATCTGCGCCACTTGATTCCGATGGAGACCCCCATGCTTCGTGCATTCGAACGAAGGCTCGACCCTTTCCCACCCGATGAAGTACCGCCGCCACCCGATGGCCTGGCCCGTTTTCTCTGGGCCTGCACGCGCGGCGCGCGCGGCTATATCCTGGCATTTGCGGTGCTCAGCGCTGCGGTGTCGGTCTATGAAGCCTGGCTGTTTTCCTTTCTTGGCCAGGTCGTCGACCTGCTCACCACCTGGCAGCAGGGCGGCGATGCCGCTGCCCAGGAAAGCCGCGTGTTGTGGGGCATGGGCCTGGTGATGGTGGGCAGCATTGCCCTGGTCGCCTTGCGCACCATGGTCCAGCACCAGATTCTGGCGATCAACCTGCCGCTCAGGCTGCGTTGGGACTTCCACCGGCTGATGCTGCGGCAAAGCCTGTCGTTCTTCTCCGACGAGTTTTCCGGGCGGGTCACCACCAAGGTGATGCAGACCGCCCTGGCCGTGCGCGACGTGCTGTTCACCCTGATCGAGATCCTGCCGGGCATCGGCGTGTATTTCATCGCCATCATCGCTCTGGCCGGTGGTTTCGCACCCAAGCTGATGCTGCCGTTCGTGGCCTGGCTGGTGCTGTTCGGCCTGACCATGCTGTATTTCGTGCCACGCCTGGGCAAGGTCGGGCAAGAGCAGGCCCACGCCCGTTCGTCGATGACCGGACGCATCTCGGATGCCTACACCAACATCGCCACGGTCAAGCTGTTCTCTCACTCCAACCGCGAGGCGCACTTCGCCCGTGCGGCCATGGAAGACTTCAAGAACACCGGCTTCCGCCAGATGCGTCTGGTCAGCCAGTTCGAGATCGTCAACCAGGCGCTGGTGGTCGGCCTGCTGATGGCGGCCGGTGGCTACGCGCTGTGGCTGTGGCACCTGGGCGAGATCGGGACCGGCGCCGTCGCGGCGATCACCGCCATGGCGCTGCGTATCAACGGCATGTCGCACTGGATCATGTGGCAGATGACCTCGTTGTTCGAAAACATCGGCACGCTGCAGGATGGCATGGGCACGCTGACCCGCGGGGCGAAGGTGCAGGACGCGCCCGACGCAGGTGCCCTGACGACTTCCGGCGGGGCAGTGACGTTCGACAACGTGAGCTTCAACTACAACGGCGAACGCCAGGTGCTCGACGGTTTGAGCCTGGACATCCGCCCGGGCGAGAAGATCGGCCTGGTCGGGCGCTCGGGTGCGGGCAAATCGACGCTGATCAACCTGCTGCTGCGTTTTTACGATGTCGACAGTGGCGAGATCCGCATCGATGGGCAGAACATCGCCCATGTAACCCAGGACAGCCTGCGCAGCGCCATCGGCATGGTGACCCAGGACACCTCGCTGCTGCACCGCTCCATTCGCGACAACATCGCCTATGGGCGCCCCGATGCCACCGATGAGCAGGTGCGCAGTGCGGCTGCCAGCGCCCAGGCCGATGAGTTCATCAGCCAACTCAGCGACCGCCAGGGCCACAGTGGCTACGACACCCTGGTGGGCGAGCGGGGCATCAAGCTGTCCGGAGGCCAGCGCCAACGCGTGGCGATTGCGCGGGTGATGCTCAAGAACGCGCCGATCCTGTTGCTCGACGAGGCCACCAGCGCGCTGGACTCGGAAGTCGAAGTGGCCATCCAGGAAAGCCTCGATCACATGATGCAGGGCAAGACCGTGATCGCCATTGCCCACCGCCTGTCGACCATCGCCGCCATGGACCGGCTCATCGTCATGGACCAGGGGCGCATTCTCGAACAGGGCACCCATGCCCAGCTGCTGGCGAAAAACGGTATCTATGCACGCCTCTGGCAGCACCAGAGCGGCGGTTTCCTCGGCGAGGACCAGCAACTGACCGAGGGCGTCAATCAGGACTGAGTGGCGCGCCATGTCCCCTGCGGCGCGTCGCAGATCATCCTTTTTTCAACAGACATCGAGGCTGCCCCATGACTGCTCTCAGCGGAATCCGTGTCATCGAGATCGGAACCCTCATCGCTGCGCCGTTCGCTGCGCGCATGATGGGCGAGTTCGGTGCCGAGGTGATCAAGATCGAAACCCTGGGGCAGGGCGACCCCCTTCGCAAATGGCGAAAACTCCACGAAGGCACTTCGTTGTGGTGGTACCTGCAATCGCGCAACAAGAAATCCCTGGCGTTGAACCTCAAGTCTGCCGAAGGCATCGAGATCGTCAAGCAACTGGCCGAAAGCGCCGACGTACTGATCGAGAACCTGCGTCCCGGCGCCCTGGAGAAACTCGGCCTGGGCTGGGACGTCTTGCATGCGCTGAACCCCAAGCTGACGCTGGTGCGCATCTCCGGCTATGGCCAGTCCGGCCCTTATCGAGACCGGCCAGGTTTCGGCGCGATCGGCGAGGCCATGGGCGGTATTCGCTACACCACCGGCCACCCGGACTCACCGCCGGCACGGGTGGGGGTCAGCCTGGGTGATTCGCTGGCGTCCATGCATGCGGTGATGGGCGCGCTGATGTCGTTGCTGCGGGTCAAGACCGGTCAGGGTGACGGTCAGGTGGTCGATGTCTCCCTGGCCGAAAGCGTCTTCAACGTGATGGAAAGCCTGGTGCCCGAGTATGCCATGCTCGGCCATGTGCGCGAGCGCAGCGGCGGCGCTTTGCCCGGTATCGCCCCGTCCAATACCTATCCCACTGCCGATGGCGGTTATGTAGTGATCGCGGGCAACAGCGATCCCATTTTCAAGCGCCTGATGAACGCCATCGGTCGAGCCGATCTGGGCGATGACCCGGCGTTCGCGCACAACGATGGCCGAGCTGCGCAGAGCGACCTGCTCGATGGCGCCATCAGTGCCTGGAGCGCCCAGCGCCCCATCGAGGATGTGTTGCAGGCACTGGAAAGCGCCGAGGTGCCTGCCGGGCGCATCTACTCGGTCGCCGATATCGTCGCCGACCCGCACTATCAGGCCCGCGGCATGATTCTCGATGCGCAGCTACCCGGTGGCGTGGCAACGAAAATGCCCGGCATCGTGCCCAAGCTCTCTGCCACGCCGGGTGTGGTCAATTGGCAGGGGCCCAGCCTGGGGCAGCACACCCAGGCCGTGCTGACCGAGCTGGGCCTGAGCGAGAGCGCTATCCAGCGCCTGAAGGATGAGGGGATCGTGCAGTGATAAATGACTACTCGCAACGTCTCGTCGTTCAGGAAGTGGCGCCCCGTGATGGTCTGCAGATCGAGCCGATCTGGGTTGCCACCGCAGACAAGATTGCCTTGATCGACCAGCTTTCGCTGGCGGGCTTCAGCCGCATCGAGGCCGGTTCCTTCGTTTCGCCCAAGGCCATTCCAGCCCTGCGCGATGGCGAACAGGTGTTCCATGGCATCGCCCGCCAGCCGGGTGTGACCTACGTGGCGCTGATCCCCAATCTCAAGGGGGCGCAGCGCGCGCTCGTCGCCAAGGCGGATGAACTCAACCTGGTGTTGTCGGCCAGCCAGAGCCACAACCGCGCCAACATGCGCATGACCCGTGAACAATCCCTGGCAGGCTTCACCGAAGTGCTCGAGCTGGCCCGCGGTACGTCGGTCAGCCTTAATGGCACCATCGCCACGACCTTCGGCTGCCCGTTCGAAGGCGCCATCGATGAACGCGTGGTGATGGACCTGGTCGATGCCTATCAGCGGCTCGGCATGCAGGGCGTGACCCTGGCCGACACCACGGGCATGGCCAACCCGCGCCAGGTCTACGCATTGGTCCGGCGGGTGCTGGAACAGTTGCCCGCCGAAGCGCTGACCCTGCATTTCCACAATACCCGCGGGCTGGGATTGAGCAACGTCCTGGCTGCCTACGAAGCCGGTGCGCGGCGCTTCGATGCGTCGCTCGGGGGGTTGGGCGGATGCCCGTTCGCGCCGGGCGCCTCGGGCAACATCTGCACCGAAGATCTGGTGAACCTGTGTGAGGAGATGGGCATTCCCACCGGCATCGATCTGCCCCGTCTGCTCGACCTTTCCCGCACGTTGCCAGCGCTGCTGGGGCATGAAATGCCGGGGCAGGTGGCGAAGGCGGGGCGCAACGCAGACCTTCATCCGCTGCCGCCGGGACTTGGCTGAGCAGCACCGCAGCATCGTCGTTCGTTACCCAGACAACAACGAAAAAGCATCCCGCTCAGGGGTTCGCCTGGAGAAAAACAGACCGCGATCGAACGTAGGAGCGGTCCGTGGCCGCGAAAGGCGCACCGCGTTGCATC
>NZ_JACYVJ010000007.1:0-182806 GCF_014842235.1 Pseudomonas sp. CFBP 13710
CGAAGGGCGCGCCGCAGTCTGTCTGATGCACCGCAGCGCCTGTTTCGCGGCCGACGACCGCTCCTACGGGATCGTGCAAGCTTCGTAGGAGCGGTCCGTGGCCGCGAAGGGCGCGCCGCAGTCTGTCTGATACACCGCAGCGTCTGTTTCGCGGCCGATGACCGCTCCTACGGGATCGTGCAAGCTTCGCAGGAGCGGCCCGTGGCCGCGAAGGGCGCGCCGCAGTCTGTCTGATGCACCGCAGCGTCTGTTTCGCGGCCGCTGACCGCTCCTACGGAACTTGCACAAATCCTGTGGGAGCGAAGGGCGCGCCGCGGTTTCGATCAGGCCAGTTCGCCGCACAGGTCGAGTTCTACCAGGCGGCGGACTTCTTCCACCGGCAAGCCTGCACCCAGCAATGCGTGCAGCTTGCCCAATGCCGTCTCGCGGGTCATGCCGCCGCCGGAGAGCACGCCTGCATCGCGCAGGCGGCTACCGGCTTCATACACATCCAGTTCGACGCCGCCTTCCTGGCATTGCGTCAGCGCCACGACCACGATGCCCCGCGCCTGGGCTGCCCGCAGCGCGTCGAGGAACGGCGCGTTGTCGGACGGCCCGGTGCCGCTGCCGTAGCATTCGAGCAGCAAGGCCTGCACCCCGCTGTCCACGACCGCCTGCAACAGCGGCACGCCGAGGCCGGGGTACAGCGGCAATACACCGATGCTGGCAGGCTGACGTGGCTGGCGATAATCCAGCGCCGCCGGCATCGGTGCGACCCGGGCGGCGCCACCCGTGCGCCGCAATGCGGCAAACGGATTGCGCCCCGAGCTGCGCACCTTGGCGCAGCGGGTCGGCGGCAGCAGCGCACCGTGGAAATGCAGGTGTACACCCGGCTCCAGGCCCCGGGCGAGATCTGCCAGGGCGCCGTTGACGTTTTCCCAGGCATCGCTGCCGGGCACCCCGGCAGGCAGCATGGAACCGGTGAACAGCACCGGTGCCTGGAGCCCCAGCAACTGGAAGCTCATGGCCGCCGCGCTGTACGCCAGCGTGTCGGTGCCATGCAGGATCAGTACGGCATCGCACCCCTGCTCATCCACCGCTCGAACCACGGCTTCGCGCAGACGCTGCCAGTAGGCCGGCGTCATGTTGGCGCTGTCGATCAGCGGCAGCAGTTCCTCGAAGCTGAAGTGCGGCACCACCCGTTCAGGCTGGGCATCGAGTTGTTCGCGCATGCGCGCCTCGAAGCCCGAAGCCGGAGCCAGGCCATTGGCACTGGCCTGCATGCCGATGGTGCCGCCGGTGTACAGCACCCGCACATGACGGGCAGGGGATGCGATGCTCATGCAGAAGGCTCCTTAACGCTGGACGGGCAGGGGTGCCTGGGCCTTTTCATCGGCTGCCGACGGATTTGGTACCGGCCAGGCCTTCAGATCCAGGTCGAGGTCGGCGAACTGCCGCGAATCGAACACCGGTACCTTGATCCCGGCACTGCGCTGCGCATCATAGTCGCGCAGCAGGCGCAGGCCGGTCTTGAACAGCATGGCCAAAGCGATCAGGTTGACGAAGGCCAGCAGGGTCATGGTGATGTCGGCGAAGGCAAACACCGTTTCCAGGTTTTCGATGGCGCCCCAGAAGATCAGCAACAGCACGATCGCGCGGTACACCAGCACCGCCTTGCGGTTGTCGCCGATGAGGAAGCGCAGGCTGTTCTCGCCCAGATAATAGTTGTAGAGGATCGAGGTGAACACGAACAGCGACAAGGCAACACTGATGAACACCCGGCCCCATTCACCCACCACGTTGGCCAGCGAGTTCTGCGTCAGAGCAATGCCATCGCCCTCGAAGCCCGGCGTGTAGAAGCCCGACAGCAGGATCACCAGTGCGGTACAGGTACAGATCACGAAGGTGTCGAGGAAGACGCTGAACGCCTGCACCACGCCCTGTGCAACCGGGTGTTCGACCTGCGCCACGGCGGCCACGTTGGGCGCACTGCCCAGGCCCGCTTCATTGGCGAACACACCACGTTTCACGCCCATGACGATGGCGCTGCCGAGCAGACCGCCGAATACCGGGTCCAGGCCGAACGCGCTGCGCACGATGGTCGCCAGCATTTCCGGAACCTGATCGAACTGCAGCACGATCACATAGAGGCTGACGGCGATGTAGGCCAGGGTCTTGACCGGCACCAGCAGGTCGGCGACCGCCGCGATTCGCTTGATACCACCGAAGAACACCAGGCCCAGCAACGCGGCCAGGCCGACGCCGGTCCAAGTGGTGGACAGGCCGAAGGCATCGTTCAGCGAACTGGTGACCGCATGCGATTGCAGGCCGTTGAAGGCAAAGCCGAAGGTCAGCAGCAACAGCACCGCCATGACCATGCCCAGCCAGCGCTTGCCCAGGCCGTGCTGAATGTAGAACGAAGGACCGCCGCGGTATTGGCCGTCGGGGTCGCAGCGCTTGTAGGCCTGCGCCAGTGTACATTCGAAGAAGCTGCTGGCCATGCCCACCAGGGCGGTGACCCACATCCAGAACACCGCGCCCGGGCCACCCAGGGTCACGGCAATGCCGACGCCTGCGATGTTACCGGCGCCGACTCGCCCGGCCAGGCTGAGCATCAGTGCCTGAAACGAGCTGAGCTGGTCTGAACTGTTGCGCAGGCTGTCGCGGAACACACTGAACATGTGCAGGAAGTGGCGCAGTTGGACGAAGCGCGAGCGCACGGTGAAATAGCCACCGAGGCCGACGATAAGCACGATCAGGACTTTTCCCGAGAGGAAGTCGTTGATGACTTCAAGCATGGGGGTTACCTCGTCAAGTTCAAAAGGGCGGCACTATACCCATAGGTGTAAGGCCGCGCAGCTTTTTGGTGCATAGGACTGGGCATATTCATCTTGTGGGATGTTTGACCCAGGGCGTTACAGCGGCACAAAAAAAGGGCTCCGAAATTGCTCTCGGAGCCCTCAAAAGGTGAGAGGTGTCTAGTCCCTCGACCTGGTGAGCGTACGGCCGGCTCAGGCCTTGAGGGGCACGAGGCGCGGCGCGATCATGTTTTCCGGGCGCAGGATGTCGGCCAGCATGGCGTCGTCGAGCAGGCCTTCCTCACGTACCAGCTCCAGCACGCCGCGACCTGTCTGCAGGGCGATGCGAGCGATACGGGTGGCGTTTTCATAGCCAATGTAGGGGTTCAGCGCGGTGACCAGGCCGATGGAGTGCTCCACCAGCTCGCGGCAGCGCTGTTCGTTGGCGGTGATGCCGACGATGCAGTGTTCACGCAGCATGTCCATGGCGCGCTGCAGCAGGCGGATGGAGTCGAAGATCTTGTAGGCGATCAGCGGTTCCATGACGTTGAGCTGCAACTGCCCGCCCTCGGCGGCGATGGTCAGGGCCAGGTCGTTGCCCATGATCTCGAAGGCGCACATGTTGACCGCTTCGGGAATCACCGGATTGACCTTGCCCGGCATGATCGAGCTGCCCGGCTGGCGCGCCGGCAGGTTGATCTCGTTGATGCCGGTACGCGGGCCGCTGGACAGCAGGCGCAGGTCGTTGCAGATCTTCGACAGCTTGACCGCAGTGCGCTTGAGCATGCCGGAGAACAGCACGAAGGCACCCATGTCGGAGGTTGCTTCGATCAGGTCGGCGGCGGGCACCAGCGGCTGGCCGCTGATGGTGGCCAGGCGCGACACGGCCAGGGCCTGATAGCCCGGGTCGGCGTTGATGCCGGTGCCGATGGCGGTGCCACCCAGGTTGACTTCGGTCAGCAGTTCCGGAGCCAGGCTGCGCAGGCGGTTGAGGTCTTCGGTCAACGTGGTGGCGAAGGCCTTGAATTCCTGGCCCAGAGTCATCGGCACGGCGTCCTGCAGCTGGGTCCGACCCATCTTCAGCACGTGGGCGAATTCCACGCCCTTGGCGGCGAATGCCTGGATGAGGCTGTCGAGGCTGGCCAGCAGGGCGTCATGGCCCAGCAGCAGACCCAGGCGAATGGCCGTCGGGTAGGCGTCGTTGGTCGACTGCGCCATGTTCACGTCGTTGTTGGGGTGCAGGTACTGGTATTCGCCTTTCTGATGGCCCATGACTTCCAGGGCGATGTTGGCGATCACCTCGTTGGCATTCATGTTGGTGGACGTACCGGCGCCACCCTGAATCATGTCGACCACGAACTGATCGTGGAAATCGCCGCGCACCAGGCGGGCACACGCTTCACTGATTGCCGCATGCTTTGCTGTGTTCAGATGCCCCAACTGGTGGTTGGCATCGGCGGCGGCCTGCTTGACCATGGCCAGGGCCACGACCAGCTTGGGGTAGTGCGACAACGGCACGCCGGAGAGGCGGAAGTTGTGCACGGCGCGCAGGGTTTGAATGCCGTAGTAGGCTTCAGCCGGGACTTCGAGAACGCCGAGCAGGTCTTTTTCAGTGCGCAGTGATGCAGCGGAGGACATGATAGAGATAATCTCTGTAGAGGCCCGGCAAGTGCCGGAATGCTTGCAATGCTAGGCCTGTAGCAGATTTGCGGCTAATGCTGATGCTTGCTGGGGTATGCATAATCGGCATAATGGCGCATGTGACGCGCAAGGGTGATCCGGCGTATTCCAATGACGTCGGTGTTGTCCGCCGACGCGGCTTGCGCCGCTGCTACAAGGGATCCCTGTAGCAGCGGCGCGAGCCGCGTCCGGCTTTACACGCTGCCCGAATCAACGTACCGAGAACCGACATGAACCTGGAAAGCAAATGGCTGGAAGATTTCAGCGCACTGGCGGCCACCCGCAGCTTTTCACAAGCGGCTGAACGCCGCTTCGTCACCCAGCCTGCGTTCAGCCGGCGTATCCGCAGCCTGGAAGCTGCGCTGGGCCTGACGTTGGTGAATCGATCGCGCACGCCGGTCGAGTTGACCGAGGCCGGTCAGTTGTTTCTGGTCACGGCGCGCACGGTGGTCGACCAACTGGGCGAGGTCTTGCGTCATCTGCATCACTTGGAAGGCGGGCAGGGTGAAGTCATGCAGGTGGCTGCAGCGCACTCGCTGGCATTGGGGTTCTTTCCGGGCTGGATCGCGAAACTGCGCAACGACGGCCTGCCCATCGCCACGCGCCTGGTGGCCACCAACGTCGGCGATGCAGTGCATGCGTTGCGCGAGGGCGGCTGCGACCTGATGCTGGCGTTCTACGACCCCGATTCGGCGATGCAGATGGACCCGGAGATATTTCCGTCCCTGCATCTGGGCACCACCGAGATGCTGCCCATCTGCGCCAGCGACGCCCAGGGCCAGCCATTGTTCGACCTGGAAGGCGAGGGCAGCATTCCACTGCTGGCTTATTCTGCAGGCGCGTTTCTCGGGCGCTCGGTGAACCTGCTGCTGCGCCAGCGCAGCCTGCGCTATACCACGGTGTACGAAACCGCCATGGCCGACAGCCTGAAAAGCATGGCGCTCGAAGGCCTGGGGATCGCCTGGGTGCCGCGCCTGAGCGTACGCGCCGAGCTGGCTCGCGGCGAGCTGGTGGTGTGTGGCGGGCAGCAGTGGCACGTGCCGTTGGAGATTCGCGTGTATCGCTGTGCGTTGGTGCGCAAGGCCAATGTGCGGCTGTTGTGGAAGCGGTTGGAGGGTGCGGCGGCGGGCAGCGCCTGACTCGATTCGGCGGTGCTGCCTTCGCGGCCACTGGCCGCTCCTACGCAGAGCCATCGTGATCTCCATAGGCGCGGCCATCGCGATCTCTGTAGGAGCGGCCAGTGGCCGCGAAGCGTTCACCGCCGATTTCACTGACCTGAAAGTCAACAAACCCGTGCTTCGCAGCCATTTGACGGTCGGTCGAGATGGCTGCAATAAATCTTAATTCTTACGGTATACTGCGCGGCCTTCGGCCGGTCTGTTCCGGCCATTATTCGCATAACGAGCCACGCCGGTCTTCCTGCGTGGCTCGTTGTTTTTTGACGCGCCTGCGGGCGCCCAAGAGAAGAGGCTCGACGATGAGTGCATTGGTTGGCGTGATCATGGGCTCCAAGTCCGATTGGTCCACCCTTAGCCACACCGCCGATATGCTGGAAAAGCTCGGTATTCCCTTCGAGGTCAAGGTGGTTTCCGCCCACCGCACCCCGGACCTGCTGTTCCAGTATGCCGACGAGGCCGAAAGCCGCGGCATCGAGGTGATCATCGCCGGTGCCGGCGGCGCGGCGCATCTGCCAGGCATGTGCGCGGCCAAGACGCACCTGCCGGTTCTGGGTGTGCCGGTGCAGTCGTCCATGCTGTCGGGCGTCGACTCGCTGCTGTCCATCGTGCAGATGCCGGCGGGCATTCCGGTCGCCACACTGGCCATCGGCAAGGCCGGCGCGATCAACGCCGCGCTGCTGTCGGCCAGCATCCTGGGCGCCAAGCACCCGCAGTTCCACACTGCGCTGAAAACGTTCCGCGCCGAGCAGACAGACAACGTTCTGGACAATCCCGACCCGCGCCAGGCCTGAGGTTCTTTGACATGAAGATCGGTGTAATCGGTGGCGGCCAACTGGGCCGCATGCTGGCCTTGGCCGGTACCCCCCTGGGGATGAATTTCGCTTTCCTGGACCCGGCGCCCGATGCCTGTGGCGCCCCCTTGGGCGAGCACCTGCGGGCCGACTATGGCGACCAGGATCACCTGCGCCAGTTGGCCGACGAAGTCGACTTGGTCACCTTCGAGTTCGAAAGCGTTCCGGCCGAGACCGTGGCGTTCCTGTCGCAATTCGTACCGGTGTATCCCAGCGCCGACGCGCTGCGCATCGCCCGTGACCGCTGGTTCGAAAAAAGCATGTTCAAGGACCTGGGCGTGCCGACGCCGACGTTCGCCGACATCCAGTCCCAGGCCGATCTCGACGCCGCGGTGGCCAGCATCGGCCTGCCCGCCGTGCTGAAAACCCGTACCCTGGGCTATGACGGCAAAGGCCAGAAGGTCCTGCGCAGCGCCCTTGATGTGGCCGGGACCTTCGCCGAACTGGGCAGCGTGCCGTGCCTGCTCGAAGGCTTCGTGCCCTTTACCGGCGAAGTGTCGCTGATCGCCGTGCGCGCACGCGATGGCGAGACCCGCTTCTACCCGCTGGTGCACAACACCCACGAGGCCGGCATCCTGCGCCTGTCGGTGGCAAGCACCGCGCATCCACTGCAGGGGCTGGCCGAAGACTACGCTGGTCGTGTGCTGGAAAAGCTCGACTATGTTGGCGTACTGGCGTTCGAGTTCTTCGAAGTGGACGGTGGCTTGAAGGCCAATGAAATCGCGCCCCGCGTGCACAACTCCGGGCACTGGACCATCGAAGGCGCCGAGTGCAGCCAGTTCGAAAACCACCTGCGCGCCGTGGCCGGGCTGCCATTGGGTTCGACCGCCAAGGTCGGCGAAAGCGCCATGCTCAACTTCATCGGCGAAGTGCCGGCAGTGGCGCAGGTCGCGGCCATCGACGACTGCCATCTGCACCACTACGGCAAGGCGTTCAAGGTCGGGCGCAAGGTCGGTCATGCCACCGTGCGGTGCGCCGATCGCGCCACGTTGCAACGCCAGATCGCCGAAGTGCAGGCCCTTATCCAGGGTTGAGGAACCATTGCCGACCATCAACCCTCTGATGGCTGTACGCCAAGGCTGCTATCGCAGCTTGGCATCAAGCCTGTTCATATCAGAGGGAATATCATGGGAATCATCGGGACTATCTTCATCGGCTTGATCGTTGGTCTGCTGGCGCGTTTTCTGAAGCCAGGCGATGACAGCATGGG
Source organism: Pseudomonas sp. CFBP 13710 (assembly GCF_014842235.1). Lineage (NCBI taxonomy): Bacteria > Pseudomonadati > Pseudomonadota > Gammaproteobacteria > Pseudomonadales > Pseudomonadaceae > Pseudomonas > Pseudomonas sp. CFBP 13710. Next base: position 7,697 of record NZ_JACYVJ010000007.1, read on the forward strand.
TTGGATCATGACCATTCTGCTGGGTATCGCCGGTTCCCTGGCTGCGACCTACGGTGGTCAGGCGCTGGGTATCTACCGGGCTGGCGAAGGTGCCGGCTTCCTCGGCGCGCTGGTCGGCGCGATCATCCTGCTGGTGATCTACGGCATGGTCAGCAAGAAGCGTTGATTCAACGCGCCTGATACCTGCGGCAGCCCTGCAGGTACCTGACTGGTTGCACCGCAGCCCCCCTCGAGCTTGCCTCGATGGGGGCTGCGTCACGTCTGGGCTGTGGTTAGAATGGCCGACTTTCCACTCTGGGCCCTGCCATGCGCCGACTTCTACTGCTCTGCTTCATGTTCGCCGCAGCCACTGCGCACGCTGAACTGCCGGAAACCGACTGGCTGCAGCTGATGCCCAAGGCAGACCAGCAGGCCTTGGAGCAGATGCCCGAAATCGACCACGACTCACCCGAGGCGCAGGGCACGTTCACCGAAAAGGGTGGCATGAAGCAAGCCAAGGGTCTGCCGGCGGTGATGTATTCCACCAAGACCGTGGCGGCCATGAACGGCAAGGACATTCGCATCGGCGGCTACCCCGTTCCGCTGGAAAGCGATGCCAAGGGCAACAGCACGCTGTTCTTCCTGGTGCCATACCCAGGCGCGTGCATTCACGTTCCGCCGCCGCCGCCGAACCAGTTGATCCTGGTGCGCTACCCCAAGGGGCTGAAGCTGGCCGATATCTACACGCCGTTGTGGGTCACGGGCAAGGTCAAGGTGGAGAAGGTCAGCAACGACCTGGCCGATGCGGCTTATGCGCTGGATGCGCAGAAAGTGCGGGTGGTAGAGGAGTCGGATTTGTGATTCTGCAGGTCTGGCCTCTTCGCGGGTAGAAGGCTCGCCGCCCGCCCCGCTCCCACAGTGGGGCATACAGCGTCCATGCGGGAGCGGGGCGGGCGGCGAGCCCTCTGCCCGCGAAGAGGCCGGACCTGCCTGCAAATATCAAAGCTCTGAAGCTGTAAACCTCACACCCATGGCACACGCCGCACCGGGTGCCAGCGTCACCACGTCATCCCAGACGTTCGCCGTCTCGATGCACAGCATGCCCTGCCATCCATCGTCGGCCATGTCCGGCAAGGCCGTGGCGCGCTCGACCCACGGGTTCCACACCACTGCGCTGCGCGAGCCGGTGGAGGCGAGGGTCACCCGACGTTGCCAGCCTGGGTCGACGAAACTCAGCTGCGCTGGAGTATTCAGGTAGATCCGGTCGGTTTCGCCGGCAAACCCGAGCACGCCAGCCTGCTGGCGGGGCTGCCAGCCGTCCAGGGTTTCGATGTAGGTCAGGCCGCCCAGGCACTCGACGGTGGCCTGACGCACGTCGCTCACCGCAAAGTAACTGTGCAGTGCCTGGCTCAGGCTGACGGGATGGTCGTCCAGGTTGCGACTGTGCAAGGTGATCTCCAGCGCCTCGCCAAGCACCACGCACAGCCTGACCTCGACCTTGTGCGGCCACCCTGGCAATTCGCCGCGAGCTGCCTGCGGCACGCTCAATTCGACCTTGATGCCCGATTCGAGCTGGTCGATACCCAGCAACTCCCAGTCCAGCGTCCGCACCAGGCCGTGGGCAGGTGCCTCGTCGCTGGCGGTGCGCATGGCCTGTACCGCCTCGGGATTGCGCCCAAGGTTGCCGAACCATGGCCAACACACCGGCACGCCGGTGCGAACGGCCTTGCCCGGCTTGTAGAGGGCGGCCGGGTTGGGCCAGATCAGCGGCTGCTGACCGTGACGCTGATAGCTGATTACCTGGGCGCCTTGTTGCGCGATCAGCAGCTCAGCCTGATCGGTGCTGATGCGCCAGCAATTGAGTTCATCGAGCTTGACCGATTCGACCTGCGGCTCAGACATGAAGAGTTCTCGCTATGGGTTCAAAAAGTCGGCTGATGCGCCGGTGGTACATCAGCGCCGCGGTGGTACCGCGCGCGTGCGGCCGCTGCCGTCGATGGCGACGAACACGAAGACGGCCTCGGTGACCTTGCGCCATTCGCTCGACAGTGGATCGTCGCTCCATACCTCGACCATCATCTGGATCGAGCTGCGGCCGATCTCCAGGGTCTGGGTATAGAAGGACAATTGCGCGCCGACGGCAACCGGGACCAGGAACGCCATGCGATCGATGGCTACCGTCGCCACCCGTCCACCGGCGACCTTGCTGGCCATGGCCGTTCCGGCCAGATCCATCTGGGCGACCAGCCAGCCGCCGAAAATATCGCCAAAGCCGTTGGTTTCGCGCGGCAGCGCGGTGATCTGCAAGGCCAGGTCGCCTTGGGGGATGGGATCTTCTTGTTCGAGTTCAATCATGCCGGGGGGGCCTCTGACCCGTGACGCTTTATTGGAGTGGCGCATTGATCGGCGCCAATGACAAAAGCCTACACGGCTTTTCTTTCAACTGGCGCACACAGGGTACCTCTGCGAAATCGGCTACAACGCTAGCTGCGTTTTCGCACAAGACCCTTTAATTAAGGCCAGTATATAGGCGCAGAACCGCCATAACGACCGTTCGCTGTCCAATTACTGCGATTGCCAATACAGGCCATGTGCTTTTTCTAGCAATTTGCTATCGTGCCTGCACTGCCAAACCCAAAACAGCAACAAAGCTGTGGATTTGTATATAAGAGAACATCACATGACCGCCGCGCCTTCGAGTATCGCTCCGCCTTCGCGTCCGCTGACCCGCAGTGATTACAAGACACTTTCGTTGTCCGCCCTGGGCGGTGCACTTGAGTTCTACGACTTCATCATCTTCGTGTTCTTTGCGGCGGTGGTGGGCAAGTTGTTCTTTCCTGCCGACATGCCCGAGTGGCTGCGGCTGATGCAAACCTTTGGCATCTTCGCCGCTGGCTATCTGGCGCGGCCGCTGGGCGGCATCATCATGGCGCACTTCGGTGACCTGTTGGGGCGCAAGAAGATGTTCACGTTGAGCATCTTCATGATGGCCGTGCCCACCCTGATCATGGGCCTGCTGCCCACTTACGCACAGATCGGCATCTTTGCGCCCATTCTGTTGCTGTTGATGCGGGTGATCCAGGGCGCGGCCATCGGCGGCGAAGTACCCGGGGCCTGGGTGTTCGTCTCAGAGCACGTGCCGGGGCGCAACGTCGGCTATGCCTGCGGCACGCTGACCTGCGGCTTGACCACCGGGATCCTGCTGGGCTCGCTGATGGCCACTGCCATCAACAGCATCTACACCCCGGCCGAGGTTTCGGACTACGCCTGGCGTATCCCTTTCCTGATCGGCGGTGTGTTCGGCCTGGCGTCGGTGTACCTGCGTCGCTGGCTGCATGAAACCCCGGTCTTCGCCGAACTGCAGCAGCGCAAGGCGCTGGCCGCCGAAGTGCCGTTGCGCACGGTGCTGCGCGACCATCGTGGGGCCGTGGCCATTTCCATGCTGCTGACCTGGTTGCTCTCGGCGGGGATCATCGTGGTCATCCTGATGACCCCGACCATTCTGCAGACCCTCTACGGCTTTACCCCCAAGCAGTCGCTGCAGGCCAACAGCCTGGCCATCGTGTTCCTGAGCCTGGGCTGCATCGGTTCGGGCGCGCTGGCTGATCGTTTCGGCGCCGGCAAGGTGTTCGTGGTCGGCAGCCTGGCGCTGCTGGCCACCTCCTGGACCCTGTTCCACAGCCTGCACGCGCATCCCGACTGGCTGTTTCCGCTGTATGCGGTGACTGGCCTGTGCGTGGGCGTGATCGGCGCGGTGCCCTACGTGATGGTCAAGGCGTTCCCGGCAGTGGTGCGTTTCTCCGGCCTGTCGTTCTCCTACAACGTGGCCTATGCCATCTTTGGCGGCCTGACGCCGATGGCAGTGACCCTGCTGATGAAGTCCAATCCCATGGGGCCGGCCTATTATGTGGCGGCGATCTGTGTGATCGGCTTCCTGTGCGGGTTGTACCTGATGGCCAAGAAGCGCTGAATCCGTTGGCCTTGTTCGCTGGCAGAGCCTGCGAACGAGGCCCGCACGGAGGATGATGGCCATTCATCCTACTGTCACAATCCTTTCATAGAGTGTCCCCACGGCCCGCCAATACCGAGCGCCGAGTCAACACCCTTTTCTGGATTTGCTAGGAGCAAGGCATGAAACTCACGCGTTTGATGGCCGCCATGACCTTCGTCGCCGCAGGCGTTGCCACTGCCAATGCGGTAGCCGCCGTCGACCCTTCCATCCCTGCGTACGTCAAGACCACCGGCGTGTCGGGCAACTTGTCCAGTGTGGGCTCCGATACCCTGGCCAACCTGATGACCTTGTGGGCCGAGAACTACAAGAAGGAATACCCGAACGTCAACATCCAGATCCAGGCAGCAGGTTCGGCCACGGCGCCCACGGCGCTGATCGAAGGCACCGCCAACCTGGGGCCCATGAGCCGCAAGATGAAGGACACCGAGATGGCGGCCTTCGAGCAGAAATACGGCTACAAGCCCACGGCCATTCCGGTGGCCGTCGACGCCCTGGCCGTGTTCGTGCACAAGGACAACCCGATCCAGCACCTGACCATGGAACAGGTCGACGCGGTGTTCTCGTCCACTCGCCTGTGTGGCGCCAAGGCCGATGTGAAGACCTGGGGCGAACTGGGCGTGACCGGCGACCTGGCCAACAAACCGGTGCAGCTGTTCGGGCGCAACTCGGTGTCCGGTACCTATGGCTATTTCAAGGAAGAGGCCCTGTGCAAGGGTGACTACAAGGCCAACGTCAACGAGCAGCCAGGCTCGGCCTCGGTGGTACAGTCGATCAGCAGCTCGCTCAATGGCATTGGCTACTCGGGTATCGGTTACAAGACCGCCAGTGTGAAGACCGTCCCGCTGGCCAAGAAAGGCACCAGCGAGTTCATCGAAGACACCGAGGAAAACGCCCTGAACGGCAAGTATCCGTTGTCGCGCTTCCTCTATGTGTACGTCAACAAGGCGCCGAACAAGCCGCTGGCGCCGCTGGAGGCCGAGTTCGTCAAGCTGATGCTGTCCAAGCAGGGTCAGGAAGTCGTGGTCAAGGATGGCTACATTCCCCTGCCGGCCAAAGTCGCCGCCAAGGCCCTGGCCGACCTGGGTCTGAAGGAAGGCGCAGACGTCGCCAAGCAATAAACATCGCCACCCCGTAGGAGCGGCCAGTGGCCGCGAAATGAGCGCCGCGGTACACCTGATGCACCGCAGTGACAGGTTCGCGGCCACAGACCGCTCCTACGGGATTAACCTACATCCATTCGCCGACGGCCTTGAGCCGGCCGGCGTTTTTGTCGCGTCACCTCATTGTCATGTTTCTGTCATACAGGATCGCTAGGGTGTGCGCATGAACGATCTGGCCAATTCCCCGATGACCCCGACTTCTCCACCCAAGCGCATCGATTTCAACACGCCCGAGATGCAGCGCAAGCGGCGTATTCGCGCGCTCAAGGATCGCTTCACGCGCTGGTATGTGTTGGTCGGTGGCCTGGCCGTGCTGGCCGCGATCACCTTGATCTTCTTCTTTCTCGCCTACGTGGTGGTACCGCTGTTCAAAGGCGCAGACCTGACGGTCGAGCCGCCGCTGCATCCCGCTTGGCTGCAGGATGCCGGCAAGCCTCTGGTGTATGCGCTCGAAGAGCAGAACGAGGCGGGCATGCGCGTCTCGGAGCAGGGCACGGCACTGTTCTTCAATGCTCATACCGGGGAAGAGCTGTCGCGCACGGCGTTGCCGATTCCCGCCGGCGTGACCGTGACCGCCAGCGCCAAGGACCAGCCAGGTGCGCCACTGGTGGTACTGGGCCTGTCCAACGGCCAGGCTCTGGTGTTTCGCCACACCTACCGGGTGACTTACCCGGGTGGCAACAAGACGGTGACCCCGGCGATCGAATACCCCTACGGCAACGCCCCCATCGAACTTGATCCTCAAGGCCGCGCGCTGGAGCGGGTGAGCATCAATGCCAGCGACTCCAGCCTGATCCTGGCCGGTTCCACCGGTGACCAGCTCCACGTGCTGCAGCTCACCCGCGAAGAAAACATGATGACCGGCGAGGTCGCCAACGAGCAGAAGCGCATCGAGCTGCCGCAGATGAACCAGGCGGTAAAGGCGATCTTCATCGACCCGCGCCAGCAGTGGCTTTATGTGATCAACGGCCGTGCCCAGGTCGATGTTTTCAGCCTGCGCGACCGCAGCATGAACGGCCGCTACAAGCTCAGCGAAAACGCCGACACCCAGATCACCGCCAGCGCCCAGTTGGTCGGCGGCATCTCGCTGATCATCGGCGACTCCAGGGGCGGCCTGGCGCAATGGTTCATGGCCCGCGACGAAGACGGCGAACCACGCCTCAAGCAGATCCGTACCTTCCAGATGGGGCACGCGCCGATCATCCAGATCAGCTCCGAACAGCGGCGCAAGGGCTTCACCGCGCTGGATGCATCCGGCCAGCTGGGGGTTTTCCACAGCACGGCGCACCGCACCCTGCTGGTCGAGCCCGTGGTCGACGGCGCGGGTATCTACGCCATGGCGCCGCGGGCCAACAAGCTCATGGTCGAAGCCAACGGCGCGTTGCAGCCCTTGACCCTGCACAACCCGCATCCGGAAGTTTCGTGGAGCTCGATGTGGAGCAAGGTCTGGTACGAAAACTACGACAAACCAGCCTATGTCTGGCAGTCGACCGCAGCCAACACCGATTTCGAACCCAAGATGAGCCTGGCGCCGCTGACGTTCGGCACCTTGAAGGCCGCGTTCTACGCAATGCTGCTGGCCGCACCGCTGGCCATTGCCGCGGCGATCTACACCGCCTACTTCATGGCCCCCGGCATGCGCCGCAAGGTCAAGCCGGTCATCGAGCTGATGGAAGCCATGCCTACGGTGATCCTCGGCTTCTTCGCCGGCCTGTTCCTGGCACCTTATGTCGAAGGTCATCTGCCCGGTATCTTCAGCCTGCTCCTGCTTACCCCGCTGGGCATCCTGAGCGCAGGTTTCGTGGTCAGTCGCCTGCCGGAGTCGATCCGCCTGCGCATTCCGGACGGTTGGGAAAGCGCGATCCTGATCCCGGTGATCCTGCTGGTGGGCTGGTTTGCGCTGTACATGAGCCCGTTCCTGGAAACCTGGTGGTTCGGCGGCGACATGCGCCTGTGGATCAGCAACGACCTGGGCATCACCTACGATCAGCGCAACGCGTTGGTGGTGGGCCTGGCCATGGGCTTCGCGGTCATTCCGAACATCTATTCGATTGCCGAGGACGCCGTGTTCAGCGTGCCGCGCGGCCTGACCCTGGGTTCGCTGGCGCTGGGCGCCACACCCTGGCAGACCCTGACCCGGGTGGTGATTCTGACCGCGAGCCCAGGCATCTTCTCGGCGCTGATGATCGGCATGGGCCGGGCCGTGGGCGAAACCATGATCGTGCTGATGGCCACCGGCAACACACCGGTCATGGAAATGAACCTGTTCGAAGGCCTGCGCACCCTGGCGGCCAACGTCGCGGTGGAAATGCCCGAGTCGGAAGTGGGCGGCAGTCACTACCGCGTGCTGTTCCTCTCGGCCCTGGTGCTGCTGTTGTTCACCTTCGTCATGAACACCGCGGCCGAGCTGATTCGTCAGCGCCTGCGCAAAAAGTATTCGTCGCTTTGAGAAAAGGTAGCCAGCTGTGAAGCAGAACTCCCTGAAAGGCTGGTTCAAGAGCGGCTCGCCCGGCGTATGGCTGAGCGGCGGGGCCGTGTCCATCGCGGTGATCATGACCCTGGGGCTGCTGGCGGTGATCGCCGTGCGTGGCCTGGCACATTTCTGGCCGGCCGACCTGATACACGCCAGCTACAACGTGCCGGGAATGGCCAACCACCTGGTCATCGGCGAAATCGTGCAGAAGGAAGAGGTGCCGCGCGAACGTCTGAAAAGTGCCGGCCTGCCGGTGCCGGACAGCGGCCCCGAATTCATGACCCGCGAGCTGGTCAAGGTCGGCAACCGCGACATCAACGGTGCCGATTTCACCTGGATCGTCGGCGACTGGTTGGCCGAGCAGAGCACCCCGCCCGAGCTCATGGCGCTGGAGCGGCGCGAGTGGGGCAATTTCTATGGCTACCTGGTCAATATCAAGGAACAAGGCAAGGTTGTCGCCGAGGGCGAAACTGCCTGGCCGGAACTGCAAAGCCGCATCACCCGGGTCAGCGACCTGGCGGAGGCACTGAGGCGGCTGGAGAAGTCCGATATCGGCAAGGTCAACGCCGGCCTGGAAAGGCTGCGCCTGCAGGCCCGCCGACTGGAGCTCGAAGGCCAACTCACGCCTGTGGCGCAGGCCGACATGGACGCCGAGCGCGCCGAGCTCGACGCGAGTTACAAAGACATCGAAACCCGCCTGGGCGCGCTGCATGCCCAGGTCAATCGCGACAGCCTCACGGTGCGTGACGCCAACGGCAAGGAAATCGAGGTTCAGCTGGGCCAGATCGTCCACGCCTATCAGCCCAATGCCATGAATACGCTGACCAAGCTGGGTTTCTATTTCAGCAAGATGTGGGAATTCCTCAGCGATGACCCGCGCGAAGCCAACACCGAGGGCGGGATCTTTCCAGCCATCTTCGGCACGGTGATGATGACCCTGATCATGGCCGTCATCGTCACGCCGTTCGGCGTACTGGCGGCGGTCTACCTGCGTGAGTACGCCAAGCAGAATACCTTCACGCGTCTGATCCGCATTGCGGTGAACAACCTGGCGGGTGTACCGGCCATCGTCTATGGCGTGTTCGGCCTGGGGTTCTTCGTCTATGTGCTCGGTGGCTCGCTCGATCGGCTGTTCTTTCCCGAGGCCCTGCCGGCGCCGACCTTCGGCACGCCGGGGCTGTTGTGGGCGTCGCTGACCCTGGCCCTGCTGGCGGTGCCGGTGGTGATCGTGGCCACCGAGGAGGGCCTGGCACGAATTCCGCGGACCGTGCGCGAGGGCTCGCTCGCCCTCGGCGCGACCAAGGCGGAAACCCTGTGGAAGATCGTCCTGCCCATGGCCAGCCCGGCAATGATGACCGGCATGATCCTGGCCGTGGCCCGCGCTGCTGGCGAGGTGGCGCCGCTGATGCTGGTGGGTGTGGTCAAGCTGGCGCCGTCGCTGCCGCTGGACGGCAACTACCCGTACCTGCACCTGGACCAGAAGATCATGCACCTGGGCTTTCATATCTATGACGTCGGTTTCCAGAGCCCCAACGTGGAGGCCGCGCGACCGCTGGTGTATGCCACCGCATTGCTGCTGGTGCTGGTGATCGCTACGCTGAACCTGTCGGCAGTGTGGATCCGCAACCACTTGCGCGAGAAGTACAAGGCGCTGGACAGTTGAGGGGTGTGTCAGTGATGACCCCTTCGCGGGCAGAGCCCGCTCCCGCAAGGGCGGTGAGCGCTCGGCCCGCGAACAGCTCATCACAGCCCCCGGAATATTCCAACGTTGAACCGAATTTGACAGCCTCTGGAGTCTGCCATGCAGCATGAAAACCCATCCCATGGCATCAACCTGTCGGCCCTGGGGCGCGACAAGCAGAGCCTGAACCTGGCGAAAGAGACCGTGGCCATCGAAGTGCCCGGCCTGAGCCTGTTCTACGGCGACAAGCAAGCGCTGTTCGATATCGGCATGAACATTCCCAAGCAGCGCGTGACCGCCTTCATCGGCCCGTCGGGCTGCGGCAAGTCGACCCTGCTGCGCACCTTCAACCGCATGAACGACCTGGTCGATGGCTGCCGCGTACAGGGTGCCATCAACCTCTATGGCCACGACATCTATAGCAAGGGCGAGGACGTCGCCGAGCTGCGCCGCCGCGTCGGCATGGTGTTCCAGAAGCCCAACCCGTTCCCCAAGACCATCTACGAGAACGTGGTCTACGGCCTGCGCATCCAGGGCATCAACAAGAAGCGCATTCTCGATGAAGCGGTCGAGTGGGCGCTCAGGGGCGCAGCCTTGTGGGACGAGGTCAAGGACCGCCTGCACGAGTCGGCGCTGGGCCTGTCCGGCGGCCAGCAGCAGCGTCTGGTGATCGCCCGCACCATCGCCGTCGAGCCCGAGGTACTGTTGCTCGACGAACCGTGCTCGGCGCTCGACCCGATTTCCACGCTCAAGGTCGAAGAGCTGATCTACGAGCTCAAGTCCAAGTACACCATCGTCATCGTGACCCACAACATGCAGCAGGCCGCGCGGGTGTCGGACTACACGGCGTTCATGTACATGGGCAAGCTGGTGGAGTTCGGCGATACCGACACGCTGTTCACCAATCCCGCCAAGAAGCAGACCGAAGACTACATTACCGGTCGCTACGGCTAGGGCTTCGCAGCGGTTGCTGGCATCATCCCGAGTGGACGCACCAAGGATTCGACCCATGATCAGTAAAGAAGGCCTCACCCATCACATCTCGCAGCAGTTCAACGCCGAACTCGAGGAGGTGCGCAGCCACCTGCTGGCCATGGGCGGGCTGGTCGAGAAGCAGGTCAACGACGCGGTCACCGCGCTGATCGAGGCCGACTCCGGCCTGGCCCAGCAGGTGCGCGAGGTCGACGAGCAGATCAACCAGATGGAGCGCAACATCGACGAGGAATGCCTGCGCATCCTCGCACGTCGACAGCCCGCGGCCTCCGACCTGCGGCTGATCATCAGCATTTCCAAGTCGGTGATCGACCTGGAGCGCATCGGCGACGAATCGACCAAGATCGCCCGCCGCGCCATCCAGCTGTGCGAGGAGGGCGAGTCGCCGCGTGGCTACGTCGAGGTGCGGCACATCGGCGACCAGGTACGCATCATGGTGCGCGACGCGCTCGACGCTTTCGCCCGCTTCGACGCCGACCTGGCCCTGTCGGTGGCGCAGTACGACAAGACCATCGACCGCGAGTACAAGACGGCGCTGCGCGAGCTGGTGACCTACATGATGGAGGACCCGCGCTCCATCTCCCGAGTGCTCAACGTGATCTGGGTGCTGCGCTCGCTGGAGCGCATCGGCGACCACGCGCGCAACATCTCCGAACTGGTGATTTACCTGGTGCGCGGCACCGATGTGCGGCACATGGGCCTCAAGCGCATGAAGCAGGAAGTCGAAGGCACCCTCGACAGCGCTAATGTTCTGGACCAACCTGACGATAAGTAAGGTGGCCCGACACGAACGCCCGGCCTTTGCCGGGCGTTTTTCATTGTGGGTCGAAGCGAGGCAGCCGTGTGGCCAGCCACGCCACGTGGCACGTGGCCCTTGGCGAGCGGTAATGCCTGCGCGGTTTTCAGGAGCGGTCGATGAGCAAGATCAGTGTACTGGTAGTGGATGACGCGCCGTTCATCCGCGATCTGGTGAAGAAATGCCTGCGCAATGCCTTTCCCGGCATCGTCGTCGAAGATGCAGTCAACGGACGCAAGGCGCAGTCCTTGATGATGCACAACAGTTACGACATGGTGCTGTGCGACTGGGAAATGCCGGAAATGTCAGGCCTTGAACTGCTGACCTGGACCCGCGAGCAGGAAAACAGCAAGACCTTGCCCTTCATCATGGTGACCAGTCGAGGCGACAAGGAAAACGTCGTGCAGGCGATCCAGGCCGGCGTTTCCGATTACATCGGCAAGCCGTTCACCAACGAACAGCTGATGACCAAGGTCAAGAAGGCCCTGGCCAAGGTCGGCAAGCTGCAGGCATTGGCCGCCGGGGCGCCGACTCGCCAGCAGGCCGCTTCGGCCTTTGCCAACGATTCACTCAGTGCGTTGACCTCGGGCCGTGCCGAGCCTGCACGGGCTGCAGCACCGGCGTCTCGTCCTGCCAGCCCACTATTGTCAGGTGCAGCGCCGCCGCCCCCGCGAGCTTCAGCGCCCATGGGCCGCGGGCAGGGCCAACTGCGCTTGCCGGGTGGCAGCCAGCAGTGCGTGATCAAGGCCCTGAGCCTCAAGGAAGCGTTGCTGGTGGTACGCCGCGCAGCCGTGTTGCCCCAGGTGCTGGAGTTGGCTGTCCTGGACCTTGAGCAGGGCGAGAATGCCGAGGTGGCTCGCCTCAACGGCTACCTGCACGCCGTCGCCGCCTTCGAGCCCAAGCCCGACAGCGACTGGCTGCAGCTGACGTTCCGTTTTCTCGATCAGGATGCGCAGAAGCTCGACTACGTTTCGCGCTTGATCGCCCGTGGATCGGTGCAGAAACATTTCGTGCCAGGCGCCTGACAGATGGCACATTGCCGCTGCGCCGATACCTGCTAATCTTGGCGCTCGTTCCCCTTCAGACATCGCCCCCATGGTCTATCGCCTCCTGCTGATCTGCGGCCTGCTCGCGGCCGCCCCCATGGCTCAGGCGGCGACCGTCTACAAGTTCACCAATGCCGATGGCGTCACCTCCTATACCGACCGGCCCGTGCCCGGCGCGCGGGTCTTCGTGCTGCGCGAGCGCATCGTCGAGCGCATCGACCGGCAGGTTCGTCTGGAGGTGAAGAAAGGCAAGGGCAGCGCCAATTTCATGGTGCGCAACGATCTGTACGCGCCCGTCGAGGTCGAGCTGAAGCTGAGCAAGTTGCGCAACGTGCAAGGCCTGCCGCCCAGCAGCATCCGCCGGGTGGTGCCCGCGCGCAGCAGCGTCAGCCTGGTGGTGCTCACGGCCCAGCAGGCCGGCAAGCCGTTGGGCTATGCGCAGACGCTGGTGTCCTCGATCGGTGACCCGCAGGGCGAGGCGCATGGTTATCGCTATCCGTTCCCATGGCGCGGCGGACCTTTCCGCCTGACCCAGGGCCCCAATGGCAAATACAGCCATTTCGGCGCCAAGGGACGCTATGCCATGGACATCGCCATGCCCGAAGGCACGCCGATCATAGCGGCGCGCGGCGGCACGGTGATCAAGGTGGAAAACGAGCAGGACAATCGCGGTGACAACCCGTCGGGCAACTTCGTGCGCATCCTCCACGAGGACGGCACCATGGGCGTCTATCTGCACCTGATGCGCGGTTCGGTCAGCGTCAGGGAGGGGCAGCAGGTCAGTGTCGGCTCGGCGCTGGCGCGCTCGGGCAACACCGGCAACAGCACCGGCCCGCACCTGCATTTCGTGGTGCAGCGCAACGTCGGCCTGGCGCTGGAATCGATCCCCTACCAGTTCGACCGGCCATTGGGCGTGCTCCCCAACTTTGCCGTCGGCGGCCAGTAGCCTCGTCGCAGGAACCACCCCCTGCGTGAGCAGACCTTTGTGCTACTGACCCATGTGGGAGCGGGTTCTACCCGCGAAGAGGCCAGCAAGGTCACTGCACAGTGCCCGGCCTGCTCGCAGCTGGCACCGACCTGCCACATATCACTCGATCTTGAGCACCTTGGCCAGGATGATCTTCGGCCCCTTCATCTTCTTGATGATGATGCGCAGCCCTTCGACTTCCAGCAGCTCTTCTTCCTCGGGCACCCGCTTGAGGGTCTCGTAGATCAAGCCTGCCAGGGTTTCCGCCTCGATGTGATCCAGGTCCACGCCCAACAGCCGCTCGACCTTGAACAGCGGCGTGTCGCCACGCACCAGCAACTTGCCGGGCTGATAGGCGAGGATGCCGCGCTCGGCCTTGCGGTGTTCGTCCTGAATATCGCCGACCAAGACTTCCAGCACGTCTTCCATGGTCAGATAACCGATGATCTTGCCGTCGGCTTCCTCCACCAGGGCGAAGTGTGCGCCGCCCTTGCGGAACTGCTCCAGCAGGCGCGACAACGGCATGTGCCGCGATACGCGCTCCAACGGGCGGGTCAGCTCGGCCAGGTTGAACGACTCCGGCAGGTGGTCGAGTGCGGCCAGCTCCAGCAGCAGGTCCTTGATGTGCAACAGGCCGACGAATTCTTCGCGCTCGGTGTCGTACACCGGATAGCGGCTGAATTTATGCCGGCGAAACATCGCCAGGATTTCCTTGAGCGGCGCGTTGAATTCCAGGCTCACCAGGTCTTCGCGGGAGTTGGCCCAGTCGACCACTTCCAGCTCGCCCATCTCCACCGCCGACGCCAGCACGCGCATGCCTTGGTCACTGGGGTCCTGGCCACGGCTCGAATGCAGGATCAGCTTGAGCTCGTCGCGGCTGTAGTGATGTTCGTGGTGCGGGCCGGGCTCGCCCTGGCCGGCGATGCGCAGAATGCCGTTGGCGCTGGCGTTGAGCAGGTAGATGGCCGGGTACATCGCCCAGTAGAACAGATACAGCGGCACGGCCGTCCACATCGACAGCAGCTCGGGCTTGCGGATCGCCCATGACTTGGGCGCCAGCTCGCCGACCACGATGTGCAGGTAGGAGATGACGAAGAAGGCACTGAAGAACGACACGCCCTTGATCACTTCCGGCGACTGCACGCCGACTGCGCCCAGCAGGGGTTCGAGTATGTGCGCGAAGGCCGGCTCACCGACCCAGCCCAGGCCCAGCGAGGCCAGGGTGATGCCCAACTGGCAGGCGGACAGGTAGGCGTCCAGCTGGCTGTGCACGGTACGCAGGATGCTGCCGCGCCATCCATGCTTCTTGGCGATGGCTTCCACGCGGGTCGAGCGCAGTTTGACCATGGCGAACTCGGCGGCAACGAAGAAGCCGTTGAGCAATACCAGGAACAGAGCGAAAAGAATCATGCCGAAGTCGGCGAACAATGACGAAAGGGAGATGCCTGTGGAAGGGTCCATGGTGGCGTTTTACGGTGTCCGTGTGCTGGAAGGGAAGTGAGGCGATACCCGGCGCGGGTAATGTGTTTGGCAATGTAACGGCTGGGCGGGCACTTGCCTAGTGGGGTGCGCCGATAAGGCTGCCATATGCAGCGTTCTCCCAACAGACTGCAGCGCCTGCTTCGCGGCCAATGACCGCGCCTGCGACAGGATCGCGCCCTGCGCGGTTACCGGATCACTACCTGCACCGCCGAGAAGTGGCAGGTGAAGAGGCTGCCACGGCCCGGCACGCTGCTGATCTCCAGCGTGGCCCGATGGCGCAGCAGCACGTGCTTGACGATGGCCAAGCCCAGCCCGGTACCGCCGGTGTTGGAAGCCCGGCTCGAGTCCACTCGGTAGAAGCGTTCGGTGAGGCGCGGCAGGTGCTTGGCGTCGATGCCGATTCCCGAATCCTGGACCCGCAGATGGGCGCCCTGGGCATCGGCCCAGCAGCGCACACGGATGGTCCCCTGTTCCGGCGTGTATTTCACCGCGTTGAACACCAGATTGGAGAACGCACTGCGCAACTCGGCCTCGCTGCCCTTGAGCAGTACATCGTTTTCGATGTCCAGGCTGATCGTCTGGTTACGCGGTCCGGACAAGGCCCGCGCGTCGCTGACGATGCTCTGCAGCAGAGGCGTGACCGCCACCGGCAGGTTGTCCGAGGGGTAGTCGGTGGCTTCCAGTTTGGCCAGCAACAGCAGATCGTTGAGCAGGGTCTGCATGCGCACGCCTTGCTGCTCCATCTGCTGCAGGGCCCGGGTCCAGCGTGGATTGACGTTTTCGACGTTGTCCAGGAGGGTTTCCAGGTAGCCGGTGATCACCGTCAGCGGCGTGCGCAGCTCGTGGGACACGTTGGCCACGAAATCCTTGCGCATCTGCTCCAGCTGATGAATGCGGGTCACATCGCGCACCAGCATCAGGTGTTCGTTGTTGCCGTAGCGGGTGATCAGAAACTGCACGCGCAGGCGGTCGTTGACCGGCGAGGGGATTTCCAGAGGCTCGGCGTACTGCTCGTGCGCAAAGTATTCCTTGAAGCGTGGATGGCGTATCAGGTTGGTCACCGGTTGGCCGCTGTCCTGTGGGGTCTTGAGCCCCAGCAGGGTTTCGGCGGCGCGGTTCCACCATTCCAGGTTGCCGTCGGCGTCGAGCATGATCACCGCATCGCGCAGCGCCGCAGTGGACTCCTGCACGCGGTCGATCACGGCCTGCAGCCGCCCGCGCGCGCGCTGATCGCGGCGCTGCATGTGATAGATGCTGTCGAACACTTCACCCCACAGGCCATAACCGTCGGGCGGCGGTTGGTCGGGCTGGTGCTCGCGCAGCCAGCGGTGCAGGCGCAACAGTTGCTTGAGGGTCCAGGCCAGGTACACCGCCAGCCCCGCTGCCAGGCACCAGCCGTAGTGGCCAGTGAGCATCCCGACCAACAGGCACCCCGCCACCAGCAGCAGCATGTGACGCACCAGGGTGGCATACCAGTCTTGTTTCACGTATCGCGCATCCTTTGCTGTGAAAGCCTGCCGGTTCAGCTCTTGGTGGAGAAGCGGTAACCGGTGCCGCGCACGGTTTGTACCAGATTTTCGTAGGCGTCACCCAGGGCTTTGCGCAGGCGCCGGATATGCACGTCCACGGTGCGCTCTTCGACATAGACGTTGCCACCCCAGACCTGGTCGAGCAACTGCCCGCGGGTGTAGGCACGCTCCTGATGGGTCATGAAGAACTGCAGCAGGCGGTATTCGGTGGGGCCCATTTCGGCAGGCTTGCCGTCGATGGTGACGCGATGGCTGATCGGGTCGAGCAGCAGGCCGCCGACTTCGATCGGCGATTCGCCATCGCTGGGGCCGGCGCGGCGCAGCACGGCCTTGAGCCGGGCCACCAGTTCGCGCGGCGAGAACGGCTTGGTGATGTAGTCGTCGGCACCGACTTCCAGGCCCTGGATCTTGTTGTCTTCCTCGCCCTTGGCGGTGAGCATGATGATCGGGATATCGCCGGTCAGCTCGTCGCGCTTGAGGCGCCGGGCCAATTCGATGCCCGAGGTGCCGGGCAGCATCCAGTCGAGCAGGATGAGATCGGGTTTGCGGTCGACGATGATCGCGTGGGCCTGCTGCGCGTTCTCCGCCTCAAGGCTGTCGTAGCCTGCCATTTCCAGGGCCACGGCGATCATTTCGCGGATCGGTGCCTCATCGTCGACGATGAGAATGCTCCTGCCAGCCATTGTGCGAACCTCTTGTCATTACCCTGTCATGCGCCGCATTAGATAACGCAATTATTGCAGTCGTGTGACAGGTGTTCGAGCGTATCAAATTAGTCAGACTGTACTAAGCTGTAAATCCCTGTTCATTGAAGACGAGAAGCACTCATGAAGACTCGCACGACTTCGGCCTGGACGGCCCTGTGTGGCGCCTTGGCGCTGACGCTGTCCGGCATGGCGATGGCCGCCGATCATCCGCGCCTGGAACCGGGCAAGGCATTCGTCGATGGTCGCGGCATGACGCTCTATACCTACGCCGAGGACGAAGACGGCAAATCGACGTGCAACGCCGACTGCGCCAAGAACTGGCCGCCGCTGATGGCCGACAAGGGCGCCAGCGACGATGGCGACTGGACCGTGCTCAGCCGCGACGACGGCAGCCTGCAATGGGCCTACATGGGCAGCCCGCTGTACACCTACAAGGGCGACAAGAAGCCTGGCGAAACCAGTGGCGATGGCAAGAAGGAGAATGCCTGGCAGGTGGCGCGCCCTGTAGAAGACTGATCCGCTTCGCGCGCTACGCTGCAGCTGCCAGGGACGGCATCGACGCAACGCCCCTCAACGCAACGCATAGTCGAGCACGATACCGACGAAAATCGCCAGGCCCACCCAGTGGTTGTGCAGAAACGCCCTGAAGCAGGCCATCCGCTCGCGCTCGCGGCTGTGCCACCACTGCCAGCCGAAGCACACGGCGGCTACCGCCAGGCCTGCATGAAACCAGCCGCCGAGGCCGAACCGCGCGCCGGCCAGCAGCAGGCAGGCCAGCGCCAGCCCCTGTAGAATGACGATGATCAACCGATCGGCAGCGCCGAACAGGATGGCGGTCGACTTCACCCCGATGCGCAGGTCGTCGTCGCGGTCGGTCATGGCGTAATAGGTATCGTAGGCCACCGTCCACAGCAGGTTGGCGATCCACAGCAGCCAGGCGGCGGCTGGCAGCTCGCCGGTTTCGGCGGTGAACGCCATCGGCATGCCCCACGAGAACGCCATGCCCAGCACCACCTGTGGGTAGTAGGTGTAGCGCTTCATGAACGGGTAGCTCGCCGCCAATACCAGACCGCCGACCGACAGGCCGATGGTCTGGGCGTTGGTGCACAGCACCAGAATGAAACTGATGCTGACCAGTACGGCAAAGAACACCAGTGCCTCCTTGCTGCTGATCCTGCCGCTGACCAGTGGCCGCGCTTCGGTACGCTTGACGTGCCCGTCGACCTTGCGGTCGGCGAAATCGTTGATCACGCAGCCGGCCGCACGCATCAGCACCACGCCGGTAACGAAAATCACCAGGTTGGCCGCCGAAGGCCGGCCTTCGCCGGCGATCCACAGGGCCCACAGCGTCGGCCAGAGCAGCAGGTAGACGCCGATGGGCTTGTCCATGCGCGTGAGCTGAACGAAATCCCAGGCGCGCGGGTTCAGCCGGTTCAGCGACTTGAGCAGGCTCTGGTACATCAACGGCTCTCCACTTGGGTACGAACGGCGTGCCACAGCGGCGGCAGGAATACTTCGGCAACCAGCACTGCCAACGGCCCACGGTCGAAACGCGAGCGCCGCGCCCACAGGCCCTCGCCAGCCTGCTGCGCGGGCAGCCACCGGGCCGGGTAGCGGCAGGTCTGGATGGGGCCGCGGACGAACGCCGGGTCGCAGAACAACAGCTCGCCCAGCGAACGGTTGCCCAGCGCCTGCAGATCCAGGTCGCTGGCCTGCAGGCTGCTGCGCGCCGCCACGCTGCGGGCGAACACCCATGGCTGGCCGTGGCCGAGCAGGCAGACCTCGCGCACCCAACCCTGGCTGGCCGACGGCACACCCAGCATCAGGCACTCTTCATCGCGCAGCGGCTGCCAGTCCTGCAGCAGCACGGTGACGCCGAAATGATCATCGCTGAGCTGGACCAAGCGGCGGGTCAGGGAGCCTGGGTCGAACAGCCAGTCGTGTACCAGCGGTTCGGCATTGGCCAGGCATTGCCAATCGGGGGAGGGGTATCCTGAGTGGGGCACGGTAGTGGATCGGGTCGGCCGGAAAGACGCCGAGCTTATCATGTTTGCCAACGCCGATTGGCTGCCCGCGCCTGATGAAGCTTGCATCGCACGGCGTTGATCAGTACAAACCGCGAGAGCCGGGCGACAACGTCACACCATCGAGCGCCCGCCAGACCGCCTGAATACCAAGGGGAAATGATGAAGAAGTGGCAATGTATCGTCTGTGGCCTGATCTACAACGAAGCCGATGGCTGGCCCGAGGACGGGATCATCCCCGGAACCCGCTGGGAAGACGTGCCCGAAGACTGGCTTTGCCCCGATTGTGGCGTGGGCAAGATGGATTTCGAAATGATCGAGATCGGCTGATTGCTACCCACAGGCAGGCCCGGCGTGCGGATCGGCGCCGTTCTGTCGGAATAACCGGCATCTGGCCGCAACAAACCCGTGGCAGACACTGGCGCGCCCTCGTGCAGCGTGCCATTCTCACTCCGTCTGCCGCAGCGTAGAGCCTGCGGCGAGTTGGGCGTCGCCGTCCTCCAGGCAGCCGCCAATAAAAACAAAAACCGTCAATGAGAGGCTTCACCATGCGTAAACCAGAGCTCGTAGATGCCATTGCTGAAAAAGCGGACCTGACCAAGGAACAGGCCAACCGCGTCTTGAATGCCGTACTCGAAGAAATCACCGGCGCACTGCATCGCAAGGACAGTGTCACCCTGGTGGGCTTCGGCACCTTCATCCAGCGTCACCGCGGCGCCCGCACCGGCAAGAATCCGCAGACCGGCGAGCCGGTGAAGATCAAGGCCAGCAATACCGTTGCCTTCAAGCCTGGGAAATCTCTCAAGGACAGCGTGAACACCACCAAGTGAGGTGTCTGCTGCCGCGCCGCTGAGCGCAGTCCCATGGCACCCGGTTCGCCGGGTGCCTGCGACGTACGCGCCGCCGCCACTGCCGGCATACCTGCCAAACATCGTGCCCAGGCGTAGCCGGGCTGCCTTGGCCAAGGCATTGCCGGTACACTCGCCGGCACTTTCCCGTGCCGAGACTTCGCCATGAAATTCCGCCTTCTGCTCTGGGCCATGGGCCTGATGATGGCCCGCGCCAGCCGCAACAATCCGGCATTCGCCCAGCAACTCAAGGACAAGGACCTGGTGTTCCAGCTGCAGACACAGGACGGCAAGATCGCCCGGCACTTCACCGTGCGTGATCAACGCGTGACCAGCCGCAGCGGCAGCGTGGCGCAGCCGGCCTTCGCGATTGCCTTCAGGGATGCCGGATACGGCTACGACACCTTGCAGGCCAGCAATAAACAGCTGGCCTTCATGCAAGGCATCCAGGACAAGCACATTCAGATCAAGGGCAATCCGGCACTGGTCGTGTGGTTCCAGGGCGCGATGAAGTACCTCAGGCCGAAAAAGCGCTGAGGCACCCGCGCACCGGTCAGTCGAACTGGTGGGCCAGCTCGCGCAACAGCGCTTCGGCTTCCAGCACCTTGCTCACGACATCTTCGGCCTTGTCTCGGCTCAGCTCCAGGCGTTCGAGCAGGGCGTCCGGAATGTGTTGCTCGCCACTGCCGATACCGCGGCTGCGCAGCAAGCGGATGGCCAGGCAGACCAGGTTGGCGTAGGCGGCGTGCTCGCCGGTGTAGCCAGGGTCATGCTGAAAGCGCAGCGCCGTGCTCAGCTCTTCCGGCATTTCCCAATAGCGCATCAGCCAGGCACCCATCTGCTCGCGGGTAACACCCAGCAGGTGCTGCTCGACGAAGTCGTGTTGCAGATGCGGATTGACCTCCAGGTGGCGACAGATCAAGGAAAAATGCGGCGGAAAGACGTGGGCGAGCAGCAGGTAGCCAAAGTTGTGCAGCAGACCGGCCAGGTAAGTGAGGCCTGCCTCCGGACGACTGGCCCGAGGCATGGCACGCGTCAGGCCTTCGATCACCGCCGCGACATAGATGGACTGGTGCCAGTAGGGCGTGGCGTGCTGAGGATGATCCTTGGGCAGGCTCATGGTCTTGCCCAGGGCGAGGCCCAGCGCCAGGTTGATGACCAGGTCGAAACCCAGCACGCGGACGATGGCATCTTCCACCGAACGGATCTTGCCCGGTGACGCGTAGTAGGGTGAAGCGGCCCAGCTGACCACTTGCGCGGCCAGCGCCGGGTCGGTTTCGACCACGCCGGTGATGTCGTCGATGGTCGCGTTGGGGTCGACACGCAGCTTGATGATTTTCTGCGCAGTGGCCGCCAGCGGTGGAATCTCGATGGTCGACTCCAGGCGCTGCTGGATTCGCCGTGCAGTGAAATTCTGCACGGCGCGATCGATTTCCTGGCTGTCGTCGTCGGGGCGATCGAGGTTGGGGCGAACATTGGCCAGTGGTTCGCCAAACACGCCCGAGCTGGCCTTGGTGAGCATCTTGCGGAAATCGTCGCCGCTGATCTCCAGCCATGTACCCGGTTCCCCGGAACTGATCAGCAGCGTGGGTTCGAGCATCAGGCGCTCATCGTACAGGCACGGCGAACTGGTGAGGATCGGCAGGGCCGGGAGCACGGTCAGCTGGTGCTTGCCCAGCATCTTCATCAGGCGCTCTTCGGGCACCGCGGTGAGCTTGCGCCCAGTCAATTCGGCCAGGCGGCTGAGGTCCAGCAGCTTGCTCTGCGGAAACAGCACCATGAGCGCGCCGATCGCATCGGCCAGCAGCACGGCCTGGATCGTACGACTGGCATCGGCAGCGGTCACGTGCTGTGCGTCCACCTGGCTCCAGGCGATGCCGAAATCATCGAGCATCTTCTGGATCACCGAGGGGGCGTGCGGAGTGACGGCTTCCAGCGCATATTCATTCATGGTCTGCATCCATTGTCCTACATTCGCCTCAGTATACTCAGCTTGTCTGGGAAACCGAGACCTCTATTGCGCAAGTTTCCGGCGCGCGTCAGACTTGACCGTATTGCTGCCCGTGGCGCAGCCAGCGTTCCAGCAGCGGCGTGACGTGCCCAGGCCAGCGTTCGATCAGCACTTGAGCAGCGTCGCGCACGGCCGGCAGCAGGTCGGCGTCGCGCATCAGGTCGGCGACCTTGAACTGCAGCAGTCCGGTCTGCCGGGTGCCGAGCATCTCGCCAGGGCCCCGCAGCTGCAGGTCCTTTTCGGCGATCACGAAGCCGTCATTGGTCTCGCGCATGATGCCCAGCCGTTCCCGGCCGATCTGCGACAGTGGGGGGTGGTAGAGCAGCACGCAGTGGCTGGCGGCACTGCCGCGACCGACTCGACCGCGCAACTGGTGAAGCTGGGCAAGCCCGAGGCGTTCCGGGTTCTCGATGATCATCAGGCTGGAGTTGGGTACATCGACCCCGACTTCGATCACCGTGGTAGCGATCAGCAGCTGCAGTTCGCCGGCCTTGAACAGCGCCATCACCGCGGCCTTCTCGACCGGCTTCATGCGCCCGTGGATCAGCCCGACGCGCAGCTCGCCGAGGGCCAGGGTCAGCTCTTCGAAGGTACTCTGCGCGGCCTGACAGGTCAGCTCTTCGGATTCCTCGATCAAGGTGCAGACCCAATAGGCCTGGCGGCCTTCGGCACAGGCGGCACGCACCCGCTCCACCACTTCCGGGCGACGACTGTCGGCCACCAGCACGGTGTTGACGGGCGTGCGCCCGGGTGGCAGCTCGTCGAGCACCGAGGTGTCGAGGTCGGCGTAGGCGCTCATGGCCAGGGTCCGCGGGATGGGCGTGGCGGTCATGATCAACTGGTGCGGGCACAGGGTGCCGCCCACGCCTTTCTGCCGCAGCGCCAGACGTTGCTGCACGCCGAAACGATGCTGCTCATCGATGATCACCAGGGCCAGGCGGGCGAACTGCACCTCGGCTTGAAACAGCGCGTGGGTACCCACCACCATGGGCGCGCCGCCGACGATACGCTCCAGTGCACTGACCCGCGCCTTGCCCTTGAGCTTGCCGGCCAGCCACGCGACTTCGATGCCCAGCGGTTCGAGCCAGCGCTGGAAGGTGATGAAATGCTGTTCGGCGAGAATCTCGGTCGGCGCCATCAGGGCAACCTGATAGCCCGCTTCCAGCGCCTGCAGTGCAGCCAGCGCAGCCACCACCGTCTTGCCGGCGCCGACGTCGCCCTGCACCAGGCGCAGCATCGGCTCCGGCTGACTCAGGTCGTAGGCTATTTCCGCACCGACCCGACGCTGCGCTCCGGTCGGTGCAAAACCCAGGTTGTGCAGGTAGCGCCCCGGCAGGTCTTTGGCCAGGGGCAGGGCGGGTGCGCGCTGGGCACGCAGGCTTTCGCGCAGGCGTTGCTGCGAAAGCTGATGGGTCAGCAGCTCTTCGAAGGCCAGGCGGTGCTGAGCCCAGTGATGACCGACCGCAAGCTCCTCGAGATCGGCGTCCGGTGGTGGGCGATGCAGGTAGCGGATCGCTTCGTCCAGCGGCGCCAGTCGATGCTCGCGCGCCAACTCCAGGGGCAACCAGTCGGGCAGGCTGCGCGGCCCCAGCAGGTCGAGGGCCTGCTGGGACAACTGACGCAGACGCTGCTGGGTCAGGCCTTCGGTGGTCGGGTAGATCGGCGTCAGGTTCTGTTCGACCGGAATGTCTTCTTCACCGGTCAGGACGCGGTATTCGGGGTGGTAGATCTCCAGCCCCGAAGCGCCGGGCCGCGCTTCGCCGTAGCAACGCAGGTGCGTGCCGCGCTTGAGCGCTTCCTTCTGGGCATTGCTGAAGTGATAGAAGCGCAGGCTCAACGAACCGCTGCCATCGCCCAGGCGTACCAGCAGGCTGCGTCGCTTGCCCATGGACACGTCGGCGCCACTGACCACCCCCTCGATGACCGCATCCTGGCCGGGATGCAGGGCCCCGATCGG
Source organism: Pseudomonas sp. CFBP 13710 (assembly GCF_014842235.1). Lineage (NCBI taxonomy): Bacteria > Pseudomonadati > Pseudomonadota > Gammaproteobacteria > Pseudomonadales > Pseudomonadaceae > Pseudomonas > Pseudomonas sp. CFBP 13710. The sequence goes on from NZ_JACYVJ010000007.1 coordinate 31,362, forward strand.
CACCACGCGGGTACGGTCCTGATAGCGCAGGGGCAAGTGGAACAACACGTCCTGCAGGTTTTCAAGACCGACCTTGGCGAGTTTTTCCGCCATGGCCTCGCCCACGCCCTTGAGCGCGGTGACCGCTACCTGAGCCAGCTCGGTCATGGCGCGTCGCGGCCCACCGGTTTGGCCACCGAACACAGGCGGATCGAGTCGGCGAGGATCTCGATCGCCTTGGGCCGCGGGAAGCTCGCGCGCCAGGCGATGGCCACGGTGCGGAACGGCGTCGGCGGGGTCAGTGGGCGGACTTCGATGATGCCGGGGGCGTAGTGATGGCTGTCGACTGCCGACAGCGGCAGGATCGAAACACCCAGGCCCGACGCGACCATGTGCCGAATGGTTTCCAGCGAACTGGACTCGACGGTGGTGTGCTTGGCACCCTCCGAACCCTTGGTCAGGGTGGGGCAGGCTTCCAGTACCTGGTCGCGGAAGCAGTGGCCTTCACCCAGCAGCAACAGGCTCTTGTCGTTGAGCAGGCCCGAGTCGATGGTTTCCTTGCGCGTCCACGGGTGGTCGGCAGGCATCAGCACGTAGAACGGCTCGTCATAGAGCGGCAGGGTCAGTACATCGGCTTCGTTGAACGGCAGCGCGATGATCACCGCGTCCAGCTCACCGTTGCGCAGCTTGTCGCGCAGGATGTGAGTGAAGTTTTCCTCGATGTACAGCGGCATCTGTGGCGCAACGCGGTGCAGTTGCGGAATCAGGTGCGGGAACAGGTACGGGCCGACTGTGTAGATGGCGCCGACCTTGAGCGGGGCCGTCAGCTGGTTCTTGCCAGCCTGGGCCAGTTCGCGAATGCCTTGGGCCTGCTCGAGCACCTTCTGTGCCTGGGCGACGATGCCTTCACCCACCGGGGTCAGGCGCACGGCGCTCTTGCTGCGTTCGAAGATCAGCACGCCGAGCTCGTCCTCGAGCTTCTTGACGCCTACCGACAGGGTAGGCTGGCTGACGTGGCAGCGTTCGGCAGCGTGGCCGAAGTGTTGTTCCTGGGCCAAGGTAACGATGTAGCGCAATTCTGTGAGGGTCATAACGTGCGTCCATGAAGTTGCGAGCCCAGCATAGCGGCTGCAACCGATAGACGCACGTTATCAACCGTGCTGAAACGCATCAATATCCGCGATTCAGCGCTTGTCCAGCGAGTAGACGAAGGGTGCGACCACTTCCAGGCTGCCGTTGACCAGAATCTCGGCCGGCGGCTTGGGCAAGGGTTGCGCTCGACGGATCATCTCCATGGTCGCCCGATCCAGTGCGGCACTGCCTGAACCGCCGGCCAGGGAGTAAGACAACACCTTGCCGTCGGCGTCCACCACGAAGCGCAAGCGGTTGACTCCGGTCATGCCGCGACGACGTGCGTCTTCGGGGTACTTCTTGTACTTGGCCAGATGGCGCAGCAGGTCGCTCTGCCAGCTGGGCAGCGCGTTGCTGTTGGATGGCACACTTGGCGCGGGCGCTGCCGGCTTGGCCGGTTGCGGTGGAGCAGGGCGGCTGTCGACGGTCTGTTCGGCCGGCGGTTGCTCCTTGGGCGGTTCGGGTTTCTTCTCGACCTTGGGCGGCTGCGGTTTGGGCTTGGGCTTGGGCGGCGTCGGCTTGGGCACGGAGATGGTCGGCTTGGGCGCTTCGGCCAGCTTCGGCAACGGATCCTCTACCACCGGTTCGGGCGGTGGAGGGGGTGTGACGACCTGGGGTGGCGGCGGTGGCGCAGGCTCGGGCAGCGGCGCCATCTCCACCATCATGGCCTGCGGTGGCAGCTCGATGGGCTGCGGCGCGGGCCAGTTCAAGGCAATCACCACGGCAACCGCATGCACGCCGAGGACTACCGCCAGGCTGGCACCATAACGCGTCGTTTTCTGGCGCGTCGTGATCATTGCTTGGCTGCCGTCTCGAGTCCGACCAGGCCTACCTTCAGGTAGCCCGCGCCGCGCAGGGTGTTCATCACTTCCATCAGGTCGCCGTAATCCACGCCCTTGTCGGCCCGGAAGAAGATGGTCGTGTCCTTGTTGCCGTGGGTCTTGGCGTCGAGGATCTGGCCCAGTTGCGCACGCTCGATCCGGTCATCGCCCACGTACAGGTTCTGATCGGCCTTGACGCTCAGGAATACCGGTTTGTCGGGCCGCGGCGCCGGCTTGGCGGTGGACGCGGGCAGGTCGACCTTGATGTCCACAGTCGCCAGGGGGGCGGCGACCATGAAGATGATCAGCAGCACCAGCATGACGTCGATGAACGGCGTCACGTTGATTTCATGGTTCTCGGCGAGATCATCGCCGCCTTCGTTCAGGTGCAGGCCCATAGGTCAGCCCACCTTGACCATCTGCGGCTGAGCTGCGCGCTCGCCTGGCTGGTGGTCCAGGTCGCGGCTGACCAGCAGCAGCACCTGCGCCGAAGCGTCCGATACCTGCGCCTTGTAGCCGGCGATGGAGCGGGCGAAAACGTTGTAGATGACCACCGCGGGAATGGCCGCGACCAGGCCCAGTGCCGTGGCCAGCAGGGCCTCGGCGATGCCGGGTGCGACCACCGCCAGGTTGGTGGTCTGGGTCTTGGCGATGCCGATGAAGCTGTTCATGATGCCCCACACGGTGCCGAACAGGCCGACGAAGGGTGCGGTGGAACCGATGGTGGCCAGCACGCCGGTGCCCATGCTCATGTTGCGGCCGCAGGCAGCTACCAGGCGCTCGAGGCGGAAGCTGACGCGCTCCTTTATGCCTTCACGCTCGCGCGCATTCGCCGACAGGTGCATTTCTTCGAGCGCGTCGTGTACCAGCAGGTTGGCCAGCGTGCCCTTGCGGGTGGCAGTCTCGCTTGCCTGCTTCAGGTTGGCGGCCTTCTTCAGCGCGGCAATTTCACCCTTGAGGCGACGCTTGGCGCCCAACAGCTCGAAGCCCTTGGCGATCCAGATGGTCCAGGTGATGATCGAGGCGATGGCCAGGCCGATCATTACGGCCTTCACCACGATGTCGGCGTTCTGGTACATGCCCCAGGGCGACAGGTCGTGGCCCATGCCCAGCGTGGTGTCTTCGACCAGCGCCTGCTCGGCCGGCGCCGGGGCCAGTTGCTCGGATCCCTGCGCAGGAGCTGCAGCAGGCACGGTATTGGCCGGTGCGGCGGGTACTGGTGCCGCGGCTGCGGTGCTGGCGGGCGCCGTATTGGATGCATTGTTCGGAGCGGTGACGTCGGCGAATGACAGCGGGGCGATGGCCAGGCCCAGCAGCAACGCTGCAATGGCGCTCCAAGCGCGTGGCTGGTTTGGCGAAGCGGAAGGGTGTTTGCGAATCATGCTGGCCGGACCTGAGAAGAGAGAAAAAGGGGTCAACGTTCTTCAAGGCCTCGCGAAAGGCCGAGAACAGATTGGGGAAGTATTATTGCAAGTAATTCTTGTTAGCAAAAGTAATAATGTAACTTATTTAATTCCGCTGGCCGCCAAAGCCCCGGCGCAGGTAGGCTCGACGCCTGACTTTCAGGAGCCCTGCGCATGACCTCACCCACTGTATTGATAGCCGGTTGCGGCGATATCGGCAGTCGCGTCGCCCGCCGTCTGTTGGCGCTGGACTGGCGCGTGTACGGCCTGCGGCGACAGGTCGAGCAGCTGCCCACCGGTGTGCTCGGCGTCGCCGCCGACCTGCATCAGGCACGATGCCCCGACGCCTGGCCAGGGGAGCCCCTGGATTACCTGCTGTATTGCGTGGCCGCCACCCAGCATGACGAGGCGGGTTATCAGGCGGCCTATGTCGACGGTCTGCGCCATGTGCTGGCCTGGTTGGCAGAGAACCGGCAGACACCCAGGCGAATAGTCTTCGTGTCCAGCAGCAGCGTGTACGGACAGAGCGAAGGGGAATGGGTCGATGAGACCTCGCCGGTAGCGCCAGGCGGGTTTTCCGGGCAACTGATGCGCAAGGCCGAGCAACTGGCGCTGAACGCCCCGGTGCCGGCGACCGTCGTGCGCTTGACCGGCATCTATGGTCCTGGCCGTGAGCGGTTGGCGGCTCAGGTACGCGAGGGGTATCAGGTCGCCTCGCAGCCACCGCTGTATGGCAACCGCATTCACGCAGACGATGCCGCCGGCCTGCTGGCGTTCGTGCTGCAAGCGGATGCTCGGGGTGAGGTGCTGGACGATTGCTATATAGGTGTCGACGACGCCCCGGCAGCACTGCACGAGGTCGTGGACTGGCTGCGGGGGTACCTTGGCGTCACCCATCGGTCGCAGACCCAGAGCATTCGCCGCACCGGTTCCAAGCGCTGCAGCAATGCGCGCGCCAAGGCGCTCGGCTGGCTGCCGCAGTACCCCACCTACCGTGAAGGCTACGCAGCCTTGCTGGAACGATAGTCGTGCATTCGCCTGGTGTTACTTGCTGAGCAACCAGCGCCGGGTGCCGGGCACCAGGTTGGGCATTTCGTCATCCTGGGCCTGGTTGAGCGCCTGCAGGATTTCCAGCTGACTGCCGTTGCGACGAAAGATGAACGCATTGCCGCGCTGTTGCTGCTCCAGCCACATGCTGTCGAACTCGCCACTCATGGCGGCGCAGTCGCCCGCCAGGCACAGCGCATAGCGATCCAGGCCGGCCAGCCCGTCGATGCGGCCGTCGGGAAGGAAATGCGCCACGCCGCCCTTGCCCGGGCCTTCGACCACTTTCCAGTCGCCGCCCATGTAGGCGGTATACAGCGCCTGTTCGAACGTAGCGCCCGCTGGCGTGTCCGCACGCACGGGCGTCGCCGACTTGCTGAACGTCTGCACCGGGGTGTTATCGCTCGCTGCCTGCTGCAGGGTATCGCCGTCGACCTTCAGGGTGTCTTCGCCGTTACCGTAGAAGTCCACCTTGAGCTGGCCGTCGGCCTGGGGCAGCAGCTTGCCTTCGCCCTCTTCGAAGCCATTGCTGAACCGGGCCTGGCCGGCCACGGTGTCGATCGACCACTCCAGGGTCGGGCCGTTGGCCAGCAGCGCCTGGCGCAGGCTTGCGCCCTTGGCCGCGGCATCGATGGCTTTCTGATTGATCCAGACGCCGTTGGGGTCCACGTTTTCGTGGCTGGCGCAGCCGCCCAGAAACAGGGCGGCCAGAGATAGGGCGAGCGCGTGACGCATGAAGGAAGTCCTTGCTGGCGAACGGCGCTGCAGCCAGTGGCCGCAGCGCGCGAAGCGGCTTATTCGATGACCAGGATAGCGTCCATTTCAACCTGCGCACCTTTGGGCAGGGCGGCAACACCAATGGCGGCACGGGCCGGGTAGGGCTGCTGGAAATAGCGGCTCATCACTTCGTTGACCGTGGCGAAATGGCCCAGGTCGGTCAGGAAGATGTTGAGCTTGACGATGTCCTTGAACGAGCCACCGGCCGCCTCGGCCACCGACTTGAGGTTCTCGAAGACCTGCACGGTCTGGGCTTCGAACCCTTCGACCAGCTCCATGGTAGTGGGATCCAGTGGGATCTGGCCGGACATGTAGACGGTATTGCCAGCCTTGATGGCTTGGGAGTAGGGGCCGATGGCGGCCGGGGCCTTGTCGCTGGTGATTACGGTCTTGGTCATGAACAGCTCCTTGAAATGAAGGTTCTGCGCCTCACGCACGCACGCGCGTGAGACGGGTGACGCCTGCCAGGGCGCGCAGTTTCTTGATCACGCGAGCCAGGTGCACGCGGTCGTGCACGCTGACCACCAGCTGGACCACGCTGATGCGGCCATCGCGTTCGTCCATGCTGATTTTCTCGATGTTGCCATCGGCCGCGTTGACGCTGCTGGCCAGCAGCGCGATCAGGCCGCGCTGGTGTTCGAGCTCCACGCGCAGTTCGACATTGAACTCGCCCGTGACGTCCTTGGCCCAGCCCAGCTGGATGCACTTCTCTGGATTGTGGCGGATTTCGCTGATGTTGCGGCAGTTTTCCAGGTGGACCACCATGCCCTTGCCCGCCGACAGGTGACCGACGATCGGGTCGCCCGGAATCGGCGTGCAGCACTTGGCATAGCTGAGCACCAGGCCTTCGGTGCCGCGGATGGCCAGCGGCCCCTCGGGGCTGGGCAGCTGCTCGCCGCCATCGGTCGCCAGCAGGCGTCGAGCCACCACATAGGCCATGCGGTTGCCCAGGCCGATGTCTTCGAGCAGGTCTTCGATGAGTTCCAGGCGGTACTCGGCCAGCATCGCCTGAATGCGCTCGGCGGGGATCGTGTCCAGAGCGCTGTCGAAACCATTGAGCACCTTGTTGAGCAGGCGTTCGCCAAGGTTCACCGACTCGGAGCGGCGCTGCAGCTTCAGGGCGTGGCGAATGTGCGTGCGGGCCTTGCCGGTGACCACGAAGTTGAGCCAGGCCGGGTTGGGCCTGGCGCCGGGCGCGCTGACGATTTCCACCGTCGAGCCGCTCTGCAGCGGCTCGGAGAGCGGAGCCAGGCGTCGGTTGATGCGGCAGGCAATGCAGCTGTTGCCCACGTCGGTGTGCACCGCATAGGCGAAGTCCACCGCGGTGGAGCCTTTGGGCAGCTCCATGATGCGACCCTTGGGGGTGAACACGTAGACCTCGTCCGGAAACAGGTCGATCTTCACGCTCTCGATGAATTCCAGCGAGTTGCCGGCACGTTGCTGCATTTCCAGCACGCCCTTGACCCACTGGCGGGCACGGGCATGGGTGCCCTTGGGCTGTTCGTCGTCGCTGGACTTGTACAGCCAATGGGCAGCGATGCCGTTGTTGGCCATCTCTTCCATTTCACGGGTGCGGATCTGGATCTCGATCGGCACGCCGTGCATGCCGAACAGGGTGGTGTGCAGCGACTGGTAGCCATTGGCCTTGGGGATCGCGATGTAGTCCTTGAAGCGACCCGGCAGCGGCTTGTACAGGTTGTGCACGGCGCCCAGCACGCGGTAGCAGGTGTCGACCTTGTCGACCACGATGCGGAAAGCGTACACGTCCATGATCTCGTTGAAGGCGCGGCGCTTGCCGCGCATCTTCTTGTAGATGCCATAGATGTGTTTCTGCCGCCCGCTGACATCGCCCTCGATGCCATCCACCGAAAGACAATGGGCCAGGGACTGCTCGATCTTGTTGACCAGCTCCTTGCGATTGCCCCGGGCGCGCTTGACGGCCTGGTAGATACGCGCCGAGCGCATCGGGTACATGGCCTTGAAGCCCAGGTCCTCGAATTCGACGCGCACGTTGTGCATGCCCAGGCGGTTGGCGATGGGCGCGTAGATCTCCAGGGTTTCCTTGGCGATGCGCCGGCGCTTTTCACCGGACAGCACCTCGAGGGTGCGCATGTTGTGCAGGCGGTCGGCCAACTTGACCAGGATGACGCGGATATCCCGGGCCATGGCCATGGCCATTTTCTGGAAGTTTTCCGCTTGGGCCTCGGCCTTGGTCTCGAAGTTCATCTGGGTCAGCTTGCTGACCCCGTCGACCAGATCGGCCACGGTTTCGCCGAACTGGGCACTGAGTGCTTCCTTGGCGATACCGGTATCTTCGATCACATCGTGCAGCATGGCCGCCATCAGGCTCTGATGGTCCATGTGCATGTCGGCGAGAATGCCTGCCACCGCCAGCGGATGCGTGACGTAGGCTTCACCGCTGCGACGGCGTTGGCCGTCGTGGGCTTGTTCGGCGTAGAAGTACGCTCGGCGGACCAGGTTGACCTGTTCCTTGCCGAGGTAGGTCGACAGGCGATCGGCGAGGGCGTCTATGCTCGGCAAGGGAAAACCTCCTGCCGATGTGGGATAGAACCTCGCGCCGTACAGCGTCGACCGGGCATGGACTCAGACGGCCTCGTTGGCCTCGTCTTCGAACGCTGCGAAGAGGGGCTCGTCTTCAACGATTTCAGCTTCAGCGATAGCAGCATAGTCGATCAGGCCTTCGGCGATTTCACGCAGGGCTACCACGGTAGGCTTGTCATTTTCCCACGCCACTTTCGGCTCTTTGCCGCCGGTCGCCAGTTGGCGAGCGCGCTTGGTGGAGAGCATGACCAGCTCGAAACGGTTATCCACGTGTTCTAGGCAGTCTTCAACGGTTACGCGGGCCATGGTCTTCCTCGTAGCAAATGCGATTATGCGCGCAGCCCGGATGGGCGAGCGGACTAGACAGTTTAAAAAATCACCAGCGTTTAGGGAAGCTTTGTTTTCAGGCAAGCAGCTCGGCCAGCAAATTGCCGTGCCTTTGCTGCTGCGCCTGCTGCTGGAGGCGGTTGGCGCGAAACACCGCTTTCAGGTCTTCCAGGGCCGAGGCGAAGTCGTCGTTGATGATCAGGTAATCGTATTCCACATAGTGGCTCATCTCGCTGACCGCTTCGCGCATGCGCGTCTCGATGATCTCGTCGCTGTCGGTGCCGCGGTTGGTCAGGCGCTGGCGCAGCGCCAGTTGCGAAGGCGGCAGAATGAAGATCGAGCGCGCCCCTGGCATCAGCCGACGCACCTGCTCGGCGCCTTGCCAGTCGATTTCCAGGATCAGGTCGTGGCCTTCGTCGAGCGTCTGCTGCAGGTGGCTCTGGGACGTGCCGTAGAGGTTGCCGAACACTTCGGCCTGCTCCAGGAAATCGCCATGGCCGATCATGTCTATGAAGGTTTCGCGGTCGACGAAGTGGTAGTTCACGCCGCAGGCTTCGCCTGGCCGCATGGCGCGGGTGGTGTGCGAGACCGAGACGCGAATGGACGGCTGGGCGTCGATCAGGGCCTTGACCAGGCTGGTCTTGCCAGCGCCCGAAGGCGCCGAAACGATGTACAGGGTGCCGGTGCTGTGGTTCATGACGGGTTGGCCTTACTCAATGTTCTGCACTTGTTCACGCATCTGCTCGATCAACACCTTGAGGTTGACGGCAGCCTGCGTACTACGTGGGTCGAAGGCTTTGGAGCCCAGGGTGTTGGCTTCGCGGTTGAGTTCCTGCATGAGGAAATCCAGGCGCCGGCCGGCGGCGCCGCCGGCCTTGAGCACGCGACGCACTTCGGTAACGTGGGTGGCGAGGCGATCGAGCTCTTCGGCCACGTCGCTTTTCTGCGCCAACAGGACCATTTCCTGCTCCAGGCGCTGCGGATCGAGTTCGACCTGCAGGTCGGCGCAGCGATCGAGGATCTTCTGCCGTTGCGTGCTGAGCATCTGCGGTACCAGGCTGCGCAGGGTGGCGACCTCGCTGCTCATGGCATCGAGCCGGTCGTTGATCAGTCGGGCCAGTTCGGCGCCTTCGCGCACGCGGCCATGCTTCAGCTCGGCCAGCGCCTGAGCGAACAATTCGTTGGCCGCCATGCTCAAGGCCTGCGGATCGCTGGCATCGGCCACCAGCACGCCAGGCCAGGCCAGCACTTCCAGCGGGTTGAGTGGCGCAGGCTGCTTGATCAAGCCGGCGATGGTCTCGGCGGCGGCTATCAGTTGGGTGGCGCGTTCACGATCGACCTGCAGGGGCTGGCCGCCGGTTTCCTCGGTGTAGCGCAGGGTGCATTCGACCTTGCCGCGCGAGAGTCCCTGGCGCAGTGCTTCGCGCACCGAGCCTTCGAGGTCGCGCAGGGCCTCGGGCAGGCGCAGGTGCGGTTCCAGGTAGCGGTGATTGACCGAGCGCAGCTCCCAGCTCAGGGTGCCCTGGGCCGCGGCGCGTTCGCAGCGGGCGAAGGCGGTCATGCTGTGCACCATGGGGGGGAAACCTCGCAGGCGGTGGAGGATGAATCGAGGCGCAGGATTGTAGCGCAACCTGGCGCTGGCTCCCAATGCTGCCTTGTCCATCCCCGTATGGCATTGCACACACTGTGGCAGCGGGGCGGGCGGTGAGCCCTGTGCCGGCGCAGAGGCCATCTGCAATGTCCCGCTCCGACCCCGCGCGGGCAATTCGTGGTCGGACGCCCTATAATGCCCGTCAGATTTGAGTCCAGTACAGGTATCCCGATGAAACGTCCAAGTGGTCGCGCCGCCGATCAGCTCCGCTCGATCCGCATCACTCGCAACTACACCAAGCACGCCGAAGGGTCGGTGCTGGTAGAGTTCGGCGACACCAAGGTGATCTGCACCGTCAGCGTCGAAAACGGCGTTCCGCGCTTCCTCAAAGGCCAGGGCCAAGGCTGGCTGACCGCCGAATACGGCATGCTGCCACGCGCCACCGGCGACCGTAACCAGCGTGAGGCGAGCCGTGGCAAGCAAGGCGGTCGCACCCTGGAAATCCAGCGCCTGATCGGCCGTTCGCTGCGCGCAGCGCTCGACATGAGCAAGCTGGGCGACATCACCCTCTACGTCGATTGCGATGTGATCCAGGCTGATGGCGGTACCCGTACCGCGTCCATTACCGGTGCCATGGTGGCGTTGGTCGATGCCTTGAAAATGGTCAAGAAGCGCGGCGGCCTGAAAGGCGGCGATCCGCTCAAGCAGATGATCGCTGCAGTATCGGTGGGCATGTATCAGGGCGAGCCGGTCCTGGACCTGGACTACCTGGAAGACTCCGCCGCCGAGACCGACCTCAACGTGGTGATGACCAGCACCGGTGGTTTCATCGAAGTGCAGGGCACCGCCGAAGGCGCGCCGTTCCAGCCCGCCGAGCTGAACGCCATGCTGGCGCTGGCTCAGCACGGCATGGAAGAAATCTTCGCCTTGCAGAAAGTCGCCCTGGGCGAGTGATGCAAACCTCTGTGGGGGGGCAGGCTCTCTCCAGGGGCGAGCTTTCTGTGGGAGCGGGGCGGGCGGCGAGCCCTCTGCCCGCCCCGCTCCCACAGTGTTTCAAGCTCTGCAAGAAGCAAACAAAAAAGCCGACCTCGAGGGGTCGGCTTTTTTGTGCCTGGCGATCAGATCGTCAGGGTCCAGTCGTAGTCCACGATCAGTGGCGCATGCTGGGAAAAACGCGGCTGGCGCGGCAGACGCGCGCTGCGCACGAAACGGCGCAGGCCAGGTGTGAGCAGCTGGTAGTCGAAGCGCCAGCCCAGGTTGAGCATCTCGGCCTGTTCGTTGTCGGGCCACCAGCTGTACTGGTCGCCTTCGCGGCTGACTTCGCGCAGTGCGTCGACGTAACCCATGTTGCCGACGATTTCGTCCATCCAGGCGCGCTCGGGTGCCAGGAAACCCGGCGACTGCTGGCTGTCGCGCCAGTTCTTGATGTCGAGTTTCTGTTGCGCTACATACAGCGAGCCACAGTAGATGTATTCGCGACGCTTGCGCCGTTGCTTGTCCAGGTACTTGCCGAAGTCGTCCATGAGCTTGAACTTCTGGTTCAAGTCTTCATCGCCGTTCATGCCCGAGGGCAACAGCAGGGTGGCAATACTGAGCTTGTCGAAATCTGCCTGCAGATAACGCCCGTAGCGGTCGGCTGTCTCGAAACCCAGCCCACTGATGACCGCCTTGGGTTGCAACCGCGAGTACAGCGCCACGCCGCCTTGGGCGGGCACTTCGGCATCGCATGCATAAAGGAAGTAGCCGTCCAGTTGGAAGGCGGCATCGTCCAGTTCAAAGGCGGAAGCACGGGTGTCCTGCAAGCAGATGACGTCGGCATTCTGGGCCTGCAGCCAACTGAGCAACCCGCGCTCGACTGCCGCCTGAATACCATTGACGTTCACACTGATGATCCGCATACATGGCCCCAAAAATCTTGTGCGTGTATGATACCCGAGCTCTACCTAATTAGCTAAATCCGTGGTATCCGGGACTTTTTCGATGCAGGCCTATCAGCGCGACTTCATTCGTTTTGCCATTGATCGAGGCGTTCTGCGTTTCGGCGAATTCACCCTGAAATCAGGGCGTACCAGCCCTTATTTCTTCAATGCCGGCCTGTTCAATACCGGCGCCGCACTGGCCGAACTGGCGCGCTATTATGCCGCAGCCATCGTTGACAGCGGCATTGCCTTCGACGTGTTGTTCGGCCCTGCCTACAAGGGTATTCCCCTGGCGGCCGCCACTTCCGTGCAACTGGCCGAAAGGCACCAGCTGGACGTGCCCTGGTGCTTCAATCGCAAGGAAGCCAAGGCGCACGGTGAAGGTGGCAGCCTGGTCGGCTCGCCGTTGGCCGGCAACGTGCTGATCATCGACGACGTGATCACCGCCGGTACGGCCATTCGTGAAGTGATGCAGATCATCCAGCAGCAGGGTGCGACCGCCGCCGGGGTCATGATCGCCTTGAATCGCCAGGAGCGTGGCAACGGCGAGCTGTCGGCCATCCAGGAGGTGGAGCGTGACTTCGCCGTGCCGGTGGTCAGTATCGTTTCGCTGAACCAGGTGCTGGAATTTCTCGCCGACGATGCGCAGCTCAAGCAGCATCTGCCGGCGGTCGAAGCCTACCGTGCGCAATACGGTATCTGAGCACGTGCGTCTGAGCCTGGCGGTGGCGGCGATCAGCCTGCTGCCGGTGCTGGCGGCAACGGCGGCCGAGGCGCCGGGCATGCTGCTCTATCGCTACGTCGATAGCCGTGGCGTGACCGTGCTGGATCGCCAGGGCGTGCCACCGGAGTACGTGGGCAAGGGTTACCAGGTGCTCAACCAGACCGGTCGGGTGGTGCAGATGGTGCCGCCTGCACCTACCGCCGAGGAGCTGCGCCTCAAGCAGCAGGCCGACGCCCAGGCGCAGGCCGATGCACAGCTGCTCGATCGCTACCCATCGCTGGAAGAGCTGGACAAGGCCAGTGCCCGTCGTCGGGCGGAAATCGATGCGCTGATTGCCGTGGCCACGGCGAACGTGAAGACCTTGCAGGGTCAGCAGGCGACATTGCAGGGGCAGGCTGCCGCCCAGGAACGCGCAGGTCAGGAGGTGTCGACGTCGATGCTCGACCAGCTGCGTGATGTGCACGCTCAAGTCGCCGAGCTGCAAACCCGCATCGCCAGGCTGCAGCAATCGCGCAGCGAAGCCGACGCCGGCTTTGCGCAGCAGCGAACCCAACTGGTCAAACTTCTCGAAAATCCCCTGTAGCAGCGGCGCAAGCCGCGTCGGACCTTACCGCGTTCTGCCTGATGCACCGCATTCATCGCCGACGCGGCTCGCGCCGCTGCTACAGGGGAGCATTCACCGCCGACGCGGCTTGCGCCGCTGCTACAGGGGAGCATTCATCGCCGACGCGGCTTGCGCCGCTGCTACGGGGGGGCATTTACCGCCGACGCGGCTTGCGCCGCTGCTACAGGGAGCGTTTGCGGGCGACGCGGCTTGTGCTGCTGTTACAGGGGGTCGGGAATTCTGTAGCAGCGGCGCGAGCCGCGTCGGCGATGAATGCGGTGCGTCTGGCGCACCGCTGTCGGATCAACCGATTTTCTTGTTGCTGATCAGGGTACCGACACCGCTGTCGGTGAAGATTTCCAGCAACACGGCGTTGGGAACGCGGCCGTCGATGATGTGCGAGGTGGTCACGCCGCCCTGGACCGCTTCCAGTGCGCAGCGGATCTTGGGCAGCATGCCGCCATAGATGGTGCCGTCAGCGATCAGACCGGCGACCTGCTCGGTGGTCAGGCCGGTCAGTACATTGCCTTCCTTGTCCATCAAGCCGGCGATGTTGGTCAGCAGCATCAGCTTCTCGGCCTTGAGCGCCTCGGCCACCTTGCCCGCTACCAGATCGGCGTTGATGTTGTAGGACTCACCGTCCGGGCCGACACCGATAGGCGCGATCACCGGAATGAAATCGCCGTTGACCAGCATGTTCAGCAGATCGGTGTTGACCCCGGTGACTTCCCCGACGTGGCCGATGTCGATGATTTCCGGCTTGGTCATTTCAGGCGTCTGGCGAGTCACCGTGAGCTTGCGCGCGCGGATCAGCTCGGCGTCCTTGCCGGTCAGGCCGATGGCGCTGCCGCCGTGGCGGTTGATCAGGTTGACGATGTCCTTGTTGACCTGGCCACCCAGCACCATCTCCACCACGTCCATGGTCTGCGCATCGGTAACCCGCATGCCGTCGACGAAATGGCTCTCGATGGACAGGCGCTTGAGCAGGTCGCCGATCTGCGGCCCGCCGCCGTGCACCACCACCGGGTTGATGCCGACAGCCTTCATCAACACGATGTCACGGGCGAAACCGGTCTTGAGCTCTTCGCTCTCCATCGCGTTGCCGCCGTACTTGATCACCAGGGTCTTGCCGACGAAGCGGCGGATATAGGGCAGCGCTTCGGACAATACCTTGGCGACGTTGGTGGCGGCATCACGTTCGAGGGTCATGCGGGGCTCCAGTGAAACAAGTGGTCAGAACGGTAGGTGCAGGTCAGGTGCGACTTTCAACAGCTGGGTACGGAAGACGCCTTGGATTCGTTCGAGTTCCTCGGCGTCTTCGGCTTCGAAGCGTGTCACCAGCACCGGCGTGGTGTTGGAGGCACGGACCAGGCCCCAGCCTCTAGGGTAGTCCACGCGCACGCCATCGATGGTGGTGAGCTGCGCGTCGCCCCACTGGGCGCTTTGGTGCAAGGCGTCGATGAGGCTGAATTTGCTGTCTTCGGTCACCGGGATATTCAGTTCGGGCGTGGACACGTCGTCGGCGAATGCAGCGAACACCTCTTCGGCGCTGAGGTTTTCTCGGCTGAGGATTTCCAGCAGTCGCGCGGCGCTGTAGATGCCGTCGTCGAAGCCGAACCAGCGCTCCTTGAAGAAGATGTGCCCGCTCATTTCCCCGGCTACCAGCGCGCCAGTGCGCTTCATCTCTTTCTTGATCAGGGAATGTCCTGTCTTCCACATCACCGGACGCCCGCCGTGCTCCTTGATCAGAGGGCCCAGGCGGCGCGTGCACTTGACGTCGTAGATCACGTCGGCACCGGGATTGCGCGACAGCACATCGCGCGCGAACAGCATCAGCAGGCGATCGGGATGGATGATGCGACCGGTGTTGGTCACAACGCCCACACGGTCGGCGTCGCCATCGAAGGCCAGGCCCAGGTCGGCGCCGCTTTCGTCCACCTTGGCGATCAACGCCTGCAGGTTGGCGGCCTTGCTCGGGTCCGGGTGGTGATTGGGGAAATGCCCGTCGACCTCGCAGAACAGCGGGATGACCTCGCACCCCAAGGCCTGGATCAGTTCCGGGGCTACCACCGCGCCAGCGCCGTTGCCGCAGTCGACCACCACCTTGAGTCGACGGGTGAGCACGATGTCATCGCGGATCTGCGCGACATAGCGCGGCAGGATGTCCACCTGTTCGACACTGCCCTGGCCCTGGCTGAGGTCGTTGTGCAGCAGGCGCTGATGCAATGCCAGGATCTGTTCGTTGGCCAGCGTGTCGCCGGCGATCACCACCTTGAAGCCGTTGTAGTCAGGCGGGTTGTGGCTGCCGGTGAGCATCACCCCGGAACGTCCGGTCAGCACGTGGTTGGCATAGTACAGCGCCGGTGTCGGCACCAGGCCCACGTCGCTGACGTGGCAGCCGGCGTCTACCAGCCCCTGGATCAGCGGCTGCACCAATTCGGGCCCGGACAGGCGTCCGTCCCGGCCGACATTGACGTTGGCCTCGCCCATGGCCAGGCTTTGCGCACCGACGGCACGGCCTACCCAGTAGGCCGTGTCGGCATTCAGGGTACTGCCGACGATGCCGCGGATGTCATAGGCGCGAAAGATCCCGTGGGGCAGCGCCGGTGGCAGGGTGCCCGGGTCGGGGTCAGGCTCCGCCGCGTCGACTTCGAGCATGTCGGTGTCCTGAAAGATCGGATTGGTCCAATTGTCCGCAGCAGGCGCTGGCACAACGGCAGTGCCGTCGGTGGGTTGCGCGCTGCCTTCACGCAGCGACAGCCGCGCCAGGCCCTGTGCCAGGCCGTTGAGTGGCGCCAGGCTGAGGCCGAACGCCTTGACCGCCTTGCCGCCGGACAACTCGTCGAGCAACTGCTCGAGTTGCCGCGCATCGGCCTCGATGCGCGCATACAGCTGTCGCTGGGCAAGACGCACTGCCAGCGCCGCGCAGCCAATGGCAATTGCCGCCGCCAGCATCATCAGGCCCAGCGAACTCCAGGCGAAGGGCGGTTGGAACAACGGCCCCGGGCTGAATTCCAGGCGCCAGTTGGGGTTGGAGGTCGCATACGGATAGCGTGTGGCAGACGCGTTGCTGCCTTGCTCGACCAGCAGTTGCGGTGGGCTGCCCAGTACGCTTTGCTGCAGGCGCAACTGGCCGAACTCGGCGTCGGGCAATGCCAGCGCCTTGACCAGTGGCTGCATGTCGAACCCCAGCAGCAGTGTGCCCAGCACGGGTGACTGCGGGCCTTGCTGGACGGCCGCGACGGTGTAGATCCACCAGCGTCCGTTGACCTTGTAGGCTTCAGGCGGGGTGGCAACACCGCGTTCGGCGCGGCTGAGCATGTCCAGTACGGCAAAATTGATCGGGGCCGCGCCCTGCTGGTCGACCTTGGCCTGTCCCGGCAGGTTCAGGCGCACGCCTTGCAGACCGTCGATCAACGGCACTGCATTGGCGGCCTGGGCGACACCTGCGGGGTCCTGGCTGGCCAGCGCGGCCATGAGTGCAGGTGAATGGGCCAGGGCGGCGGCCTGGCCGGCCTGACGCGCGATCGCAGCGTCCAGGCCCGCGATGAAAGGCGCGGCGGCGCTCGCCTCGGCGTTCTGGAAGGCGCGGCCGGCCAGCGGTGCAACCACCAGAAACCAGATCAGCAGCAGGGCGGCAAGCACCCCGGCAATGGCGAGCAGCAACGCCTGGTTGCCGGCGTTGGGCCGTGCGTTCGAAGCCTGGCCGTGCTCGGCCGTCTTGGCATTGCGAGGAAATCCTTTCACCTGTCATCTCCGCATTGAACGCGTTGGAACGGCATGGTCTCGCCACGGCCGCCTGCTCTGCATGGCCGTTTACTGGGTGCCGGAGTGACCGAAACCGCCGGTCCCGCGCTGGCTTTCGTCGAAGCTTTCGACCAGCTCGAAATGGGCTTGCACCACCGGTACCAATACCAGTTGGGCGATGCGCTCGCCCACTGTCAGGGTGAACTCGGTGTGGCCACGGTTCCAGCACGAAACCATCAGTTCGCCCTGGTAATCGGAGTCGATCAGGCCGACCAGATTACCCAGCACGATGCCATGCTTGTGGCCCAGGCCCGAGCGCGGCAGGATCAGCGCCGCCAGGGCCGGATCACCGATGTAGATCGACAGGCCGGTAGGAATCAGCAAGGTCTGCCCAGGTGCCAGCAGTGTGTCTTGCTGCAACATGGCGCGCAGGTCCAGGCCGGCGGAGCCGGGTGTGGCGTAGTGCGGCAGCGGGAAGTCCCGGCCCAGGCGTGGGTCGAGGATTTTGGCTTGAAGGGCGTGCATGAATGTCGTTAAACCTGATCGAGGCGCTTGGCGATGAAGGAAACCAGCTGGCGGGCGATCTTGCCCTTGCTGGTCTGGGCGAAAGCAGTGGTCTGCAGCTGGCGGTCGATCACGCTGCAGGCGTTTTCTTCGCTGTTGAAACCGATGCTGGGGTTGGCGACGTCGTTGGCCACGATCAAATCCAGGTTCTTGTCCTGGAGCTTGCGCGCGGCATAGTCGAGCAGGTGTTCGGTTTCGGCGGCGAAGCCGACGCTGAAAGGGCGATCGGCGCGGCCGGCGATGGTTGCCAGGATGTCCGGGTTGCGTACCATCTGCAGCAGCAGGCCGTCACCGCTGGCCGGGTCTTTCTTGAGCTTCTGCGCGGCCACCACTTCGGGGCGGTAGTCGGCCACGGCGGCGGATGCGATGAACACGTCGCAGGGCATGCCAGCTTCGCAGGCAGCGAGCATGTCGCGTGCGCTGACCACATCGATGCGCGTCACGCGGTCGGGCGTGGGCAGGTGCACCGGGCCACAGATCAAGGTGACGCGAGCGCCGGCCTCGACGGCCGCTTCGGCCAGGGCAAAGCCCATCTTGCCGGAGCTGTGGTTGGTGATGTAGCGCACCGGATCGATGTTTTCCTGGGTCGGGCCGGCAGTGATCAGCACGTGCTTGCCGGTCAAGGCCAGGTGCTCGAAGCAGTCGGCTGCGCACAGCGCAAGCTCGGTGGCTTCGAGCATGCGGCCCAGGCCGATGTCGCCACAGGCCTGGCTGCCCGCAGCCGGGCCGAAGACTTTCAGGCCACGGCTGCGCAGCAGGTGCAGGTTGTCCTGGGTGGCCGGATCGCGCCACATGGCCTGGTTCATGGCCGGCGCGATGGCCACGGTGGCATCGGTGGCCAGTACCAGCGTGGTCAGCAGGTCGTTGGCCATGCCCTGCGCCAGGCGCGCCATCAGGTCGGCAGTGGCGGGGGCGATGAGCACCACGTCGGCCCATTTGGCCAGCTCGATATGGCCCATGGCGGCTTCGGCCGCGGGGTCGAGCAGGTCCATGTGTACCGGGTGGCCGGAAAGCGCCTGCAGCGTCAGCGGCGTGATGAACTCGCTGCCGCCCTTGGTCATTACCACGCGTACTTCGGCACCCTGCTCCAGAAGCCTACGTACCAGCTCGGCGCTCTTGTAGGCGGCAATGCCGCCGCCGACGCCCAGAATGATGCGTTTTCGATACAGCCGCTGCATAGGCCTGCCTTTATCATCTGGTAATAACACCACGGTGAAACCGCCTCCCGGGGCCGGGTCGCCGTGCAAAAAGTTGCGCTAAGATAGCACAGCGCTCGCTATGGAACAGCGAGGCTCACAGACAGGGAGTGGGGATGAGTATTCGCGATTGGCCCGAGGCCGAGCGGCCACGTGAGCGCCTGCTGGCGCATGGTCCGGGCAGTCTTTCCGATGGCGAGCTGCTGGCGATATTCCTGCGTACCGGCGTGGCCGGGCATAGCGCCGTGGACGTGGCGCGCAACCTGCTGATCCGCTTCGGCGGCCTGCGGGCCCTGCTCGAAGCCGACCAGAAAACCTTCAGTCAGCACTTCGGCATGGGGCCTGCCAAATACGCCCAGCTGCAGGCCTCCATCGAGATGAACCGCCGCTACATGGCCGAGCGGCTGAAACGCGGACCGGCCATGGAAGATCCCGAGTCGGTGCGCCGCTACCTCAAGGCCAAGCTGCGCCATGAGCGCCAGGAAGTGTTCGGTTGCCTGTTCCTGGACACCAAGCACCAGCCGTTGGGTTTCGAGGTGCTGTTTCGCGGCACCATCGACAGCGCGGCGGTGTATCCGCGCGAAGTGGTCAAGCGGGCCATAGCCATGAACGCCGCGGCGCTGATCCTGACGCACAATCACCCTTCAGGAAACCCGACCCCGAGCCAGGCCGACCGCGCGCTGACCCAGCGCCTCAAGGAATCGCTGGCGCTGGTCGACGTGCGCGTGCTCGATCACATCATCATCGGCGAAGGCGAGCCGCTGTCGATGGTCGAGCATGGCTGGATGTGAGTGGCCTCGCTGCGTCCTATTTACCCACAGACACCTTGGAAAAGTCCTGCCGGCCGAACGGGCTGACGCTGTACCCCTCGACGCCCTTGCGGGCCAGCACGGCCGCCGTCGGGTGTGCCAGTGGCAGCCACAGCGCCTGCTGCTGGATCTGCATCTGGGCCTGGTGGTACAGCTTGCTGCGTTGGGCCTGGTCGGTCACCGCCTTGCCATCACTGATCAGCTTGTCCAGGGTCTTGTCGCAATAGCGCGCGAAGTTGGTCCCGGACTGTACCGCCGCGCAGGAAAACTGCGGCGTTAGGAAGTTGTCCGGATCACCGTTGTCGCCAGCCCAGCCCATGAACAACAGGTCATGCTCACCGGCCTTGGCGCGACGGATCAGCTCGCCCCATTCGATCACGCGGATTTCGGCCTTGATGCCGACCTTGGCCAGGTCCGCCTGCAGCAGCTGCGCTCCCAGGCTGGGGTTGGGGTTGAGCAGGCTGCCCGATGGGCGGGTCCAGATGGTAGTGTTGAAGCCGTCCTTCAGGCCGGCCTTGGCCAGCAATTCACGCGCCTTGGCGGTGTCCTGCCGGTAACCCGGCAGGTCCCGCGCATAGCTCCAGGTATTGGGCGGGTAGGGCCCATTGGCCGCCTCCGCAGTGCCCTCGAACACGGCCTTGAGGTAGCTGTCCTTGTCGAACGCCAGGTTGATCGCCTGGCGCACTTCAGGCTTGTCCAGCGGCGGGTGCTGGCTGTTGATGGCCAGGAACGCGGTCATGAAGGCCTCGGTCTTGATCACCTGAAGGCTCTTGTCGTCGGCGGCTGCGGCAATGTCCAGCGGCTTGGGCGAGAGGGTCAGTTGGCACTCGTTGCGCCGCAGCTTCTGCAGGCGCACGTTGGCGTCCGGGGTGATGGCAAACAGCAGCGGGTCGACCGCAGGTTTGCCGGCGAAGTAATCCGGGTTGGCCTTGTAGCGCACCACGGCGTCCTTCTCGAAGCGTACGAAGATGAACGGACCGCTGCCGATCGGCTGGCTGTTGAGTTTTTCCGGAGTACCGGCCTGCATCAGTTGCTCGGCGTATTGCGCCGAATAGATCGAGGCGAAGCCCATGCTCAAGGTCGCCAGGAACGTCGCATCGGGATGATCCAGGGTAAACCGCACGGTCAGCGGATCAGGCGCCTCGATCTTCTTGATCAGACTCGGCAGCTGCATCGACTGGGCGTGCGGAAAGCCACTCTGCGCGACCTTGTGCCAGGGGTTGGCCGGGTCGAGCATGCGCTGGAAGCTGAACAGCACGTCCTGCGCATTGAGCTCGCGGTCGGGCTTGAAGTACGAGGTGCCGTGGAACTTGACGCCGGGGTGCAGCTTGAACGTGTAGGTCAGGCCATCGGCCGATACGGCCCAGCTGTCCGCCAGGCTGGGAACGACCTTGCCGGCTTTGGCATCGAACTCCACCAGGCGGTTCATCAGTACGTCGGCCGACGCGTTGGTGGTGGTCAGTGAATTGTACTGGACCACGTCGAAGCCTTCTGGGCTGGCCTCGGTACAGACTGTCAGCGGCGCGGCATGAGCCAGCGCAGAGGCAAACAGGGGAGCAAGCAAGAACGGCAAAGTCGCAAGACGCATGGTGTGTTCCTTGGCGTGTCGAGGGCCCATCTGCCTATGCAGTCTGGAGAAAAGTCCTACCCTAGAGATGTCAGGCAGCGTTGACTATCCCTAAATCGTTTTTTTGCGCGACGAGTGGTCGTGCCGCAGCACGCCCGCCACTGCTGCGCGTGAGCCAGTAGCTGTGTTGCGCGACACATTGATTGTGCATCTGCAGTTGTTGCGCCCAAGGCTTTCTGGTATAAAGCAGCGCTCTTTTCTAGGGCCCTGTTCCTCTGCCTTTACGGTGAGGTGGGTAAGACCCTGAAGAAACGCGGCGCCGTGCGCCAAATGACTGAAAGATAAGCGGCCAACCCATGCCGGGTTGGGCATGTGGTTTTAGAGGGCTGAGGCATGTCGAGAGTCTGTCAAGTTACCGGTAAGGGTCCGGTGACTGGGAATAACATTTCCCACGCAAACAACAAAACCCGTCGTCGTTTCCTGCCGAACCTGCAGCATCACCGCTTCTGGGTTGAAGAAGAGAAACGTTTTGTGCGTCTGCGCGTATCCGCCAAGGGCATGCGTATCATCGACAAGCGTGGCATCACTGTCGTGCTGGCCGAAATCCGTCGCGATGGCGGCAAGGTTTAAGGGAGCTTTATCATGCGTGAATTGATTCGTTTGATCTCGAGCGCCGGTACTGGTCACTTCTACACTACCGACAAGAACAAGCGCACTACCCCGGACAAGATCGAGATCAAGAAATTTGATCCGGTTGTTCGCAAGCACGTGATGTACAAGGAAGGCAAAATCAAGTAATTGATTTTGGCGACCAGAAAAAGGCCCGTATCGAAAGATGCGGGCCTTTTTTTTGGTGTGAATTCTGGGATCGCGGGGGTGCTCTCGCGGGTAGAACCCGCTCCCACAGGTACACTCGCTCTTACAGGGGGGGTGTGGAGCAGCCTCAATCCTTGGCTTCGAACACCACGTAGATCTTGCGGCAGGCTTCCAGTACTTCCCAAGTGCCACTGAAACCGGCGGGGATCACGAAGCGGTCGCCGGCGCGCAGCGTCTTGCCGTTGCCCTGGCTGTCGCGCAACACGGAGACGCCCTGCACGATTTCACAGTATTCATGCTCGGTATAGTTGACCGTCCATTGCCCTACCTGGCCTTCCCATACCCCCGCGTTCATCTGCCCGCAGGGGCTCTGGTAGTGATTGAACAGTGTCTGTTCGGGGTCGCCGCCAAGGATCTTCTCGGGCGCAGGCCGGTAGCGTTCCGGGGCGACGCTGTGTTGAGCAAAATCGACGATGCTGGTGATGTTCATGCAGGAAACCCCTCGCTTGTTGGATAAAACGCACATCCGTGGGCCTCTGTGCGCCAAGTGTCAAATATATTGAAAAGCGTCACACCGGTGGTTTAGGGTGGTTCGATGTCATCCCGTCCAGCCTTGCACGGCCGGGCTTTGCATTCAATCACAGGAGATCCGTATGACCACTCTGACTCGCGCTGACTGGGAACAACGTGCCCAGCAGCTGAAGATCGAAGGGCGCGCGTTCATCGACGGCGAATACACCGACGCCGTGTCGGGCCAGACCTTCGAATGCGTAAGCCCCGTCGATGGCCGGCTGTTGGCCCAGGTGGCCAGCTGCGACGCTGCCGATGCCCAGCGAGCGGTCGAGAATGCCCGCGCCACGTTCGACTCCGGCGTCTGGGCCAAGGCGGCACCGGCCAAGCGCAAGGCCACCCTGATTCGTTTCGCCAGCCTGCTGCGGGAAAATGCCGAAGAGCTCGCGCTTCTGGAAACATTGGACATGGGCAAGCCGATCAGCGATTCGCTGAACATCGACGTGCCTGGTTCAGCCAATGCCCTGGCCTGGAGCGGCGAGGCCATCGACAAGGTCTACGACGAAGTCGCCCCGACCCCGCACGATCAGCTCGGCCTGGTCACCCGCGAAGCCGTGGGCGTGGTCGCCGCAGTGGTGCCGTGGAACTTCCCGCTGATGATGGCCTGCTGGAAGCTGGGGCCGGCCCTGGCCACGGGCAACTCGGTGATTCTCAAGCCTTCGGAAAAATCTCCGCTGACGGCCATTCGCATCGCCCAGCTGGCGATCGAGGCGGGCATTCCCAAAGGTGTGCTCAACGTGCTCCCGGGCCACGGCCACACGGTGGGCAAGGCGCTGGCTCTGCACATGGACGTGGACACCGTGGTGTTCACAGGTTCCACCAGGATCGCCAAGCAACTGATGATCTACGCTGGCGAGTCGAACATGAAGCGCGTCTGGCTGGAAGCAGGTGGCAAGAGCCCCAACATCGTGTTCGCCGATGCGCCGGACCTGCAGGCCGCGGCCGATTCGGCAGCCAGTGCCATTGCCTTCAACCAGGGCGAAGTCTGTACGGCCGGTTCACGCCTGCTGGTGGAACGTTCGGTCAAGGAGCGCTTTCTGCCGATGGTGGTCGAGGCGCTCAAGGGTTGGAAACCCGGCAACCCGCTGGACCCGGCGACCAACGTCGGTGCGCTGGTGGACACCCAGCAGATGAACACCGTGCTGTCGTACATTGCGGCCGGTCAGGAAGGCGGCGCAACGCTGCTGGTGGGCGGCAAGCGCATCCTCGAGGAAACCGGCGGCACTTACGTAGAACCGACCATTTTCGATGGCGTGACCAATGCCATGAAGATCGCCCAGGAAGAGATTTTCGGGCCGGTATTGTCGGTGCTTACCTTCGATACTGCCGAGGAGGCCGTGCGCATCGCCAACGACAGCGCCTATGGCCTGGCCGCCGCGGTATGGACGGCGGACATCTCCAAGGCGCACCTGACGGCCAAGGCGTTGCGTGCCGGCAGCGTGTGGGTCAATCAGTACGACGGTGGCGACATGACTGCGCCGTTCGGTGGCTTCAAGCAGTCGGGCAACGGCCGTGACAAGTCGCTGCACGCGTTCGACAAATACACCGAACTGAAGGCCACCTGGATCAAGCTCTGATCCATCCACAGTGGGGCGGGGGAATCAAAGCATCTTCTCCAGCCCCACCGCCTCGCTGAACCATGCGTTCAGCCTTCGCCACCAGTCACCCGGCTCGCGGTAGAGGGTATGCATCTGCTGGTGGTCCTCGGTATCCCATACCACCTGGCCATTTTCCAGGCGCACCTGATAGCTGCGCGCAGGCGACATGCCCTCATGGGCCAGGTGGCGCATCTGCGCTGCCAGTTCCGGGCTGTCGACCAGCACCCCGACCTCGGTATTCCACAACACCGAACGCGGATCGAAATTGAACGAGCCGATGAAGGATTTGCGCGCATCGAAGATCATCGCCTTGCTGTGCAGGCTGGAATCGGAACTGCCGGTGAAACTCAGGGACACGTCGCCATCGTCACCTGGCTGGCGACGCAGTTCGAACAGCTTCACGCCATGTTCGAGCAACGCCTTGCGGTAGGGCACGTACCCGCCGTGTACTGCGGGTACATCGGTGGCTTCCAGTGAATTGGTCAGCAGGCTGACGTCGACCCCGGCGTCGGCGCGCCCGGTGAGGTAGTCGCGGCCAGCCTCGCCCGGTACGAAATAGGCAGAGATCAACATCAGTTCATGCTTGACCCGGGTCAGCTCAGGCGCGAGCTGGGTGGTCAGCAGCAGGTGCGGGTCGGGCTCGCCGCGAGCCAGCACCTTGGTTGGTGCATCCCACAGCGCCTGGCCCCAGGCCCAGATCAGTTGCTGCCGCCAGATGTCCATCTGTGGCGCGCTCTGATAGGTCATCAGGCGTTCGTAGAGGACATGGTGCTGGCGTCTGGATTCAAGCAGCGACTGCTCCAGGCGCACGCGCGTGGACGCCAGGTGCCTGGCCGTGGGAACGGTGAACAGAAAGTTGGCGATCGGCTGGCTCAGCGCACTGTTCCAGTACTGATCGAAGCTGTACCCCAGTTGCTGGGCCACCGGCCCGAAGCCGAGCAGGTCGATGTCGGTGAAGTTCATGTCCGGCTCGGCGTCGAAGTATTCGTCGCCCAGGTTGCGCCCGCCGACGATGGCCACGCTGTTGTCGGCCAGCCACAGTTTGTTGTGCATGCGCCGGTGTTGCCGGGACAGTTGCAGCAGGCGGCCCACTGCACGCGTGGCGCCGGTGGATCGGCCCAGGTGCGTCGGGTTGAACAGGCGGATCTGGATGTTCTGATGCGCGGCCAGGGTGGCGATGGTCTTGTCCAGGCCATCGCTGGTGGTGTCGTCCAGCAGGATGCGCACGCGCACGCCGCGGTCGGCGGCCTTGAGCAGCTCGTCGACCAGCGCCCGGGTACTGAAACCGTCGTGGACGATGTAGTACTGCAGGTCGAGGCTGCCCTGGGCGTTGCGGATCAATTCGGCGCGTGCGCGAAACGCCTCATCGCTGCTCGACAACAGGCGGAACCCCGATTGTCCGTGGTGGGCCTGTACCTGAGCCTGCACCGACCTGCCGAAGGCCGATTGTTCGGCCGGTAACATCTCGCTGTAGTCCCGCGGCGCGTTCACGCTGGCGCAGCCTTGCAGGGCCAGGATCAAGGTCAACAGCAGCGGTAACAGCCTGGGGCAGGGCAAAGCGATCATCCTTGGCAGAGGGGGAGACGTGCAGTTCGACCCTGGCAGGCCGTCAAAGGTCGGCATCGGGGTGTGGATTTTCCACCAGCAGTTGCCGTGCGCAGTTGCCCACCGCGCGCACCGCGGCCTCTATCTGCGGCGTGGGCTTGCTGGCGAAGTTCATGCGCAGGCAATTGCGATATTTGCCCGACGCCGAAAAAATGCTGCCCACGGCGATCTGCACCCCCTGGTCGAGCAGCAGGCGGTTGAGCTTGAGGGTATCGAAGCCGTCGGGCAATTCGACCCACAGCATGAACCCGCCTTGCGGGCGGCTGCAGCGGGTGCCGGCGGGAAAGTAACGAGTGACCCAGTCGATCATCAGGTCGCGGCTGCGCTGATACTGGGTGCGCATGCGCCGTAGATGCGGTTCGTAGTGGCCGCCCTTGATGAATTCGGCGATGGCCAGCTGCGGCTGTGTCGATGTCGACCCGGTGCCGATGTACTTCATGTGCAGCACCCGTTCCAGGTAGCGGCCCGGGGCGACGAAACCGATCCGCAGACCCGGCGCCAGGGTCTTGGAGAACGAACTGCACAACAGCACCCGGCCGTCTTCGTCGAACGACTTGATCGTGCGCGGACGGGGGTAGCTGAAGGCCAGGTCGCCATACACATCGTCCTCGATGATCGCCACGTCGAAGCGCTGGGCGAGCGTCAGCAGCGCGCGCTTGCGGGCTTCGGGCATGACGTAGCCCAATGGGTTGTTGCAGTTGGGCGTCAGCTGTATGGCCTTGATCGGCCACTGCTCCAATGCCAGTTCAAGCGCCTGCAGGCTGATGCCGGTCAGCGGGTCGGTGGGGATTTCCAGAGCCTTCATGCCCAGGCCCTTGAGCGTCTGCATGGCGCCGAAGAAGCTCGGCGAGTCCACGGCGACGATATCGCCGGGTTCGCAGATGGCGCGCACGCTGGCCGACAGCGCCTCGTGGCAGCCGGTGGTGACCACCAGTTCGCCAATGCTCAACTGGCAACCGGCGTCCACCAGCAACCGGGCGATCTGCTCGCGCAGGGCCTGGGTGCCATACAGCGAATCGTAGTACAGGCCCGGCATGGCCTGGTGCCGGCTCAGACGGGCCAGCTCGCGCAGCAGGGGGCGCAGGGTCGGGCTGCTGACATCGGGCATGCCGCGGCCCAGCTGCACCACATCATCACGCGGCGCGGCGCGCATCAGTTCGACCACCTGGTCCCACTGCGAGATTTCCACCGGACGCTGCATGGGCCGGCCTACCGCTGGCAGCGCCGGCAGCTCACGGGCGGTGGGCACGAAATAGCCGGATTTGGGCCGCGGTGCCGCCAAGCCGTGGTCTTCGAGCTGGCGATAGGCTTGCTGCACGGTGCTCAGGCTGACGCCGTGCTCGATGCTCAGGGCGCGCACCGAGGGCAGTCGATCGCCGGGGCGATAGAGGCCCTGTTCGATGCGCCGAGTGAGCAGCTGGGCGAGGTTCATGTACAGGGTCATAGGATCGCTCGCGCGGGTAACCATACAGATGCGCCCAAAATACAGCATTCAGACCGGCAGGTCAGCTGACTGTATGAAAAACATAAGCCCTTTTTGAATCTGTATGAGATGCCCTCGGCTGCGGCACCATGGCCTTGCTGTCCAAACACTTCAAGGAGAACGGCCATGAATGGCTTGACCGATGTACGTCTGCTGCTGCGCACCGAAGAATTGCTGGAAGAGCCGAGGCTGCGCCCCTGCGCCGAGCGTGCACCGGCAGACCTGGGACGTTGGGCGCTGATGCTGCATCGCCTGCGCACACGGCCAGCCTTGCTGGAACTGGACAAGGACCAGTTGCGCGATATCGGCCTGGATGCGCAGCAGGCGCGTAGCGAAGGCTTGAAGCCGTTCTGGCGCCTGTAGTCGTGCGAGTTCCTGGCGGCTGCAGCGTTCGCAGCGCTAGCCCAGTTCCTTGAACCGGTGCCAGAGCATGCCCAGCGCCAGCAGCGGCGAGCGCAGGTGGCGACCGCCGGGAAAGGTCATGTGCGGGACCTTGGCGAACAGGTCGAAGCCGCGGCTGGCCTGGCCACTGATGGCCTCGCCGAGCAGCTTGCCGGCCAGGTGGGTAACGTTCAGGCCGTGCCCGGAGTATGCCTGGGCATAGAACACGTTGGGCTGTTCCTTGAGCCGGCCGATCTGCGGCAAACGGTTGGCGCCGATGCCGATCATGCCGCCCCACTGATAGTCGATGCGCACATCCGCCAGTTGCGGGAACACCTCGAGCATCTTGGGCCGCATGTACTGGGCGATATCCTTCGGGTCACGCCCTGAATAGTGACAGGCACCGCCGAACAGCAAGCGCCGATCGGCAGACAACCGGTAGTAGTCGACCGTCACGCGCTGGTCGCACACCGCCGTGTTGCGCGGCAGCAACTGCCGCGCCTGCTCGGCATCCAGCGGCTCGGTGGCGATGATATAGCTGCCTGCAGGCAGCACCTTGCCGCTCAGCTGTGGGTTGAGATCGTTCAGGTAGGCATTGCAGCCCAGCACCAGGTAGCGTGCCCGTACCTGGCCCTGAGCGCTGTGCACGCGCACCTGCGGGCCATACTCGATGCGTGTCACCCGCGAGTGCTCGAAAAGCTGCACGCCGAGCTGCCGCGCCACCTCGGCTTCGCCCAAGGCCAGGTTCAGCGGATGCAGGTGGCCGGAGCCCATGTCGACCAGGCCGCCGTGGTAGCGATCCGACCCGACCACGCTGCGCATGTCCTGCGCTTCGACGATCTGCAACTCATGCGCGTAGCCCAGGCTGCGCAGCGCCTCGGCTTCTTCCATGAAGCCCTGCAACTGGGCCGGTTTGTTGGCCAGATCACAGTAGCCCCAGGTCAGGTCGCACTCGATACGATGCTGGTCGATGCGCCGGCGCACGATTTCGACCGCTTCCAGCCCCATCAGGGTCAGGTCGCGCACACCGCCGTCGCCGATGACCTTGCGGAACTGCTCCAGGCCGTGGCCGACCCCACGAATCAATTGCCCGCCGTTGCGCCCACTGGCGCCCCAGCCGATCTGGTGGGCTTCGAGCAGCGCGACACTGAGCCCGCGCAGAGCCAGCTCGATCGCGGTATTGAGTCCGGAGAAACCGCCGCCCACCACGCAGACGTCGACGCTGACCTCACCCAGCAGGGGCGGGTATACCGGCTGCCGGTGCAGGCTGGCGGCGTAGTACGAAGCGGCGTGCTCGGCGTGAGCGTTCATGGATAGGGTCCTGATGGCAGTGTGTGGAAAACCTGACGCAGCATAAGCCGGGGTTTCCCATGGCGGCAACCGCGCGGCACAATGGCGCCTTGCCCACCAGGTGACCCGTCATGAGCTGCAACAGCCACAAGCTCCGCTTTCTTCGCGAGCAGATTCCCTCGTTCGAATGCGTGCCGGGCTGCCACGACTGCTGCGGTCCGGTGACCACATCGTCCGAGGAAATGGCCCGGCTGCCGCGCAAGACGGCCGCCGAGCAGGAGGCCGCGATGGCCCGCCTCGACTGTGTGCACCTGGGGCCGCAGGGATGCACGGTGTACGAGGAGCGCCCGCTGATCTGCCGGCTGTTCGGGACTACGCCGACATTGCCGTGCCCCAACGGACGGCGCCCCACCGAGCTGATCGACCCTGCCGTGGAACATCAGGTGCACAAGCTGATCGCCAGTACGCGTCAGGTGCTGGTCTGAAGCATCTGTGGATCAGTCCGGCACCGGCAGGTTCAGGCTCTCCTTCACTTCTTCCATGACGATGTAGCTCTTGGATTCGCGCACGTGGGGCAGTTTGAGCAGGATATCGCCCAGTAGCTTGCGGTAGGACGCCATCTCCGAGATACGTGCCTTGACCAGGTAGTCGAAGTCACCCGACACCAGATGGCATTCCAGCACATGGGGCAGCTTGAGCACGGCGCGGCGAAACTCTTCGAAGGTGTCGCCCGACTTGTAGTCCAGGCTGATCTCGACGAACACCAGCAGGCTGCCGCGCAGATGCTGCGGATTGAGCCGGGCGTAATAGCCCATGATGATGCCTTCGCGCTCCAGGCGGCGGACTCGCTCGGTGCACGGTGTGGTCGACAGGCCGACCTTCTCGCCCAGTTCGGTGAACGACATGCGTCCGTCGGCCTGCAGGATGCGCAGGATGTTGCGGTCGATCTTGTCGAGTTCGCGTTTGCTCTGGTGCTGGGTACGCACAGGCGATGCCCCTCCGTTAAAGCGCTGATGGCCGAGAATTGTCGCCAAATATAGCCTTGCATACAGTGAAAAGCACTGGCTGGACCTTTTTATACTGCCCACATCTTCGGACCTAACATCTTACGTCAGCGGATTTCCGCGATGAGGGCGACACACATGCGCGTTCTGGTACTCGGTAGTGGTGTGATCGGCACCGTCAGTGCCTATTATCTGGCTCGGCAGGGCATGGATGTGACCGTGGTCGATCGCCAGCCGGCCGTCGCCATGGAAACCAGCTTCGCCAATGCCGGGCAGGTATCGCCGGGCTATGCCTCGCCCTGGGCGGCGCCGGGTGTGCCGCTCAAGGCGATCAAATGGCTGCTGGAACGCCATTCACCGCTGGCGATCAAGCTGACCGGCGATGTCGACCAGTACCTGTGGATGGCGCAGATGCTGCGCAACTGCACCGCCAGCCGCTATGCGGTGAACAAGGAGCGCATGGTGCGCCTGTCCGAGTACAGCCGCGACTGCCTCGACGAGCTGCGCGCGGAAACCGGCATCGCCTACGAAGGCCGCACCCTGGGCACCACTCAGCTGTTCCGTACCCAGGCGCAACTGGACAACGCGGCCAAGGACATCGCCGTTCTGGAACAGTCCGGCGTGCCCTACGAATTGCTCGACCGCGAGGGCATTGCCCGCGTCGAGCCGGCCCTGGCATCGGTGACCGGCATTCTGGCCGGCGCCCTGCGCCTGCCCAACGACCAGACCGGCGATTGCCAGATGTTCACCACCCGCCTGGCGCAGATGGCCAAGGATCTGGGTGTGCAGTTCCGCTTCGGCCAGGCCATCGAGCGCCTGGATTTCGCCGGTGACCGCATCAACGGTGTATGGATCGACGGCAAGCTGGAAACCGCCGACCGCTACGTGCTGGCACTGGGCAGCTATTCGCCGCAGTTGCTCAAGCCATTGGGCATCAAGGCGCCGGTCTACCCGCTCAAGGGCTATTCGCTGACCGTGCCGATCATCAACCCGGCGATGGCGCCGACCTCGACCATTCTCGACGAGAGCTACAAGGTCGCGATCACCCGTTTCGACAACCGTATCCGCGTGGGCGGGATGGCCGAAATCGCCGGTTTCGACCTGAGCCTGAACCCGCGTCGCCGCGAGACCCTGGAAATGATCGTCAATGACCTGTACCCACAGGGGGGCGATCTGGCCCAGGCCAGTTTCTGGACCGGGCTGCGGCCAACCACCCCCGACGGTACGCCGATCGTCGGTGCCACACCGTTCAAGAACCTGTTTCTCAACACCGGTCACGGCACCCTGGGCTGGACCATGGCGTGCGGCTCGGGGCGCTTGCTTGCCGACCTGATCGCGCGTAAAACGCCGCAGATCAGCGCTGCCGGTCTCGACATATCGCGCTACGGCCAGCCGTACGACACGGTTCGCCGAGGCCAGTCAGCGCCGGCGCACTCGTAAGTTTCACACCTGCTCCTCGCCCGGTTCGGTATACAACCGGGCGACTTCGTCAACTTTTGCACAAGAAGCCCGCCATGCGTCCAGCTCGCGCCTCGATCGACCTTTCGGCCCTGCGCCACAACTATCGCCTGGCGCGTGAAATGAGCGGGGCCAAGGCACTGGCAGTGGTCAAGGCCGACGCCTACGGTCACGGTGCAGTGCGCTGCGCGCAGGCGTTGGAGGGCGAAGCGGACGGGTTCGCCGTGGCCTGCATCGAGGAAGCCCTGCAACTGCGCGCGGCTGGCATCGAGGCACCGGTGTTGCTGCTCGAAGGTTTTTTCGAAGCCAGCGAATTGCCCCTCATCACCGAGCATGGGCTGTGGTGCGTGGTGCACTCGCTGTGGCAGCTCGAAGCCATCGAGCAGGCGCGGTTGAGCCAGCCGCTGCAGGTCTGGCTCAAGCTCGACTCGGGCATGCACCGCGTGGGCCTGCACCCCAAGGATTACCAGAGCGCCTATCAGCGCCTGCTGGCCAGCGGCAAGGTGGCCAAGATCGTGCTGATGAGCCATTTCGCCCGCGCCGATGAACTGGACTGCCCGAGCAGTACCGAGCAATTGGCGGTATTCGACACGGCGCGCCAAGGCCTGTCAGCCGAAATCAGCCTGCGCAATTCCCCGGCCGTGCTTGGCTGGCCGCGGATCCCCAGCGACTGGGTGCGTCCGGGCATCATGCTTTACGGTGCCACACCGTTCGAAACCGCCACGCCTGCCAGCGCCGCTCTGCAGCCGGTGATGACCCTGCAATCCAAGGTCATCAGCGTGCGTGAGCTGCCTGCCGGGGAGGCCGTGGGCTACGGTGCGCGCTTCGTCACCCAGCGGCCGAGCCGAATCGGCGTGGTGGCCATGGGTTATGCCGATGGCTACCCGCGCCTGGCACCCAACGGGACGCCGGTGCTGGTCGACGGCGTACGCACCGGGTTGGCAGGGCGGGTGTCGATGGACATGCTCAATGTCGACCTGACCGATGTGCCCTATGCCGGCGTCGGCAGCACGGTCGAACTGTGGGGCAAGCAGGTGCTGGCCAGCGACGTGGCCCATGCTGCCGGGACCATCGCCTACCAGATCTTCTGCAACCTGCGCCGGGTGCCTCTGCAGTACCTCTAAGGCAACCTCTGGCGCCACGGCCAGGGCGCGTTGCGCCCATGTGCCGCGGCGGCGCCTGCCAATGTGTTGTAAATCCCGAACGCTGTTGCCATGATACCGGCCATCATGAACTGCACAGCATTCCAGGAGGCTTACGCATTGGACGTCGGCGAACGACTGCAAGCCATTCGCAAACTCAAGGGTTTGTCCCAGCGTGAACTCGCCAAACGGGCGGGCGTCACCAACAGCACCATTTCCATGATCGAGAAGAACAGCGTGAGCCCCTCGATCAGCTCGCTGCGCAAGGTGCTGGGCGGGATCCCGATGTCCATGGTCGAGTTCTTTTCCGAAGAGCTGCAGGCCGAACGGCCAACCCAGGTGGTGTACAAGGCCAGTGAGCTGATCGATATCTCCGACGGCGCGGTCACCATGAAGCTGGTGGGCAAGGCCCATCCAAGCCGGGCCATTGCCTTTCTCAGCGAGGTCTATCCACCCGGCGCCGATACGGGCATGGAAATGCTCATGCATGAGGGCGAGGAGACCGGCATCCTGGTGGAAGGGCGCCTGGAACTGGTGGTCGGCCAGGACACCTACGTGCTGGAAGAGGGCGACAGCTACTATTTCGAAAGCAGCAAGCCGCATCGCTTCCGCAATCCGTTCGATACGCCGGCACGCCTTATCAGCGCCGCCACACCGGCCAATTTCTAGGGAGCCTGGGCATGGTCCAGCGATGTTCCATCGAGGCAGCCGTGGACCAGGTGCTCGAACGACTGCCTGCCCACATTCACATGGGCATGCCGTTGGGCCTGGGCAAACCCAACCGCTTCGTCAACGCGCTGTATGCTCGGATCAAGAGCCTTCCCCAGCGACGCCTGACGATCTACACCGCACTGGTGCTGGGCCGGCCACCCTTGGGCGACGGTTTGCAGAAGCGCTTGCTCGAACCCTTCGTGGAGCGCGTTTTCGGTGATTATCCCGAGTTCGAGTTTCTCGCCGACCTGCGCCGTGACGAGCTGCCCGCAAACGTCAGCGTGCAGCAATTCTTCATGCAGCCGGGCAGTTTGTTGAGCAGCACGACGGCGCAGCAGAGCTATATCAGCAGCAACTACAGCCACGCCGCTCGCGACATCAATGCCAAGGGGCTGAACCTGGTAGCGCAACTGGTCAGCCAGCACCCCGAGCAGGCCGGTCGCCTGAGCCTGAGCTGCAATCCGGACATCACTCTGGACCTGCTGCCGATGATCGAAAAGCGTCGCGCTGCCGGCGAGACCATCCTGGTGCTGGGCCAGGTCCACGAGGCATTGCCGTTCATGCCGGGCAGTGCCGAAATCGACAGCGCGGCCTTTGACCTGCTGGTCGATACCGCAGAGCGCTCGACGCTGTTCTCGACGCCGAACATGCCGGTCGGCCTGCAGGATCACTTCATCGGTCTGCACGCCAGCACCCTGGTGCGCGACGGCGGCACCCTGCAGATCGGCATCGGTGCAATGGGCGATGCGCTGAGCGCTGCCTTGCTCGCGCGCCAGGCGGACAACGGCGGCTACCGGGCGCTGCTCGCTGAGCTCGATCTGTCGCCCTGGCAGGCGCTGATCCAGGCCGAAGGTGGGGTGGAGCCTTTCGCTACCGGCCTGTACGGTTGCAGCGAGATGTTCGTCAACGGCCTGCTGGCCCTGGCCGAAGCAGGCGTGATACGCCGCAAGGTGTATCCCGACGTGGCTCGCCAGGCGGCGGCCAACGCCGGTGTGCTGCACGCCGACGAGGACCGGGACGGGGTGGTGGTGCACGGCGGTTTCTTCCTCGGGCCGAACAGTTTCTATGAGCGCTTGCGCGAGCTGCCCCCGGCCAGCCTTGCGCAGTTCGACATGACCGCGATCAGCTACATCAACGAGTTGTACGGCGACGAGCAGCTCAAGCGTCTGCAACGGCGCGACGCGCGCTTCATCAACACCGTGTTCACGGCCACGGTCATGGGTGCGGCGGTGTCGGACCAGCTCGAAGACGGTCGGGTCATCAGCGGGGTCGGCGGGCAATACAACTTCGTCGTGCAGGGGCATGCCCTGGAAGGCGCGCGTTCGGTGCTGATCCTGCGCAGTTGGCGCGAGTCGGCGGGGGTGATCAGTTCCAACGTGCTGTGGGACTACGGCCATTGCACGATTCCACGGCACCTGCGCGACATCGTCGTGACCGAGTACGGCATCGCCGACTTGCGTGGGCGTACCGACGCCGAGGTGATCGAGGCGATGATCAACATCAGCGATTCGCGCTTTCAGCCCAGCCTGATCGACGAGGCCCAGCGTGCCGGCAAGTTGAGCCGGGATTTCGTGCTCGATCCGCGCTTCGCGAACAACACCAGCGAGCGTCTGCAGGCGATTCGCGAGCGGCATGCTCCACTGTTTCCGGAGTATCCGCTGGGGTGTGACTTCACCGATGAGGAAAAGGACCTGCTGCGGGCGCTGAACTGGCTCAAGAGCAAGTTCAAGCTCAGCGAAATGCTCGAGCTGGGCAAGGCAGCGCTCGAAGCGCCCCCGGCCAACCGCTACCCGCTGCACCTGCAGCGCATGGCGCTGGACCAGCCGCAGGGTTTGCGCGAAGAGCTTTACCAGCGCCTGGTACTGGCCGCCCTGCAGGAGACCGAAACCCCGGTGTTCTAGGCGCTACACCGCGTGGCTCCCTTCGCGGCCGATGACCGCTCCTACGCAGGCCAATGATGCTCGCCGTAGCGGTCATGGGCCGCTCCTACGCAGGCCAATGATGCCAGCCATAGCGGTCGTGGGTCGCTCCTACGCAGACCAATGATGCCAGCCATAGCGGTCATGGGTCGCTCCCACGCAGGCCGATGATGCTCGCCGTAGCGGTCATGGGTCGCGTCTACGCAGGCCGATGATGCTCGCCGTAGGAGCGGTCATCGGCCGCGAAGGGCTGGATGCGGTGTATCAGGTCACTCCAGGAAGGTCACGACGCCGTTGGCCAGCGACTGCACGCGCGCCAGGGACTCTACGCGATAGCCCTGTGCATCGAGCTCGGCGCGGCCGCCCTGGAAGGATTTTTCGATGACGATACCCAGCCCGGCCAGCTTGGCACCGGCCTGGTTGATGATCGAAATCAATGCCTGCGACGCCTTGCCGTTGGCCAGGAAATCATCGATCACCAACACGGTATCGCTGCTGTTCAAATGACGCGGCGAAATGGCCACGGTGCTTTCGGTCTGCTTGGTGAACGAATACACCGAAGCCACCAACAGGTTTTCCGTCAACGTCAGAGATTGATGCTTGCGCGCGAAGATCACCGGCACGCCCAGGCGCAGCCCGGCCATCACCGCCGGCGCGATACCCGAGGCCTCGATGGTGACGATCTTGGTGATCCCGGCATCGGCAAAGCGGCGAGCGAACTCGTCGCCGATCTGCTGCATCAAGAGCGGATCGATCTGGTGATTGAGAAAGGCATCGACCTTCAATACCTGATCGGAAAGCACGATGCCTTCTTCGCGAATCTTTTTGTGCAGAGCTTCCACGGTGGTTCCTCGATGTACCAATGTGCGCGGGCCGGCTGTGGCCCGGGCAGGGTTGAATTCAGCGTTTGAGCATGGCGCGGATGTCGGCCAATGCAGTATTGCCGCGCACGGCTTTGACTTCCGTGGGCGTATCGTCGTTGCCTTCCCAGGCCAGGTCGTCGGGCGGCAGCTCGTCGAGGAAGCGGCTGGGTGCGCAATCGATGATCTCACCGTACTGCTTGCGCTTGGCGGCAAAGGTGAACGCCAGGGTCTGTCGCGCGCGGGTGATGCCCACGTACGCCAGGCGGCGTTCTTCCTCGATGGTGTCGGCCTCGATACTGGAACGGTGCGGCAGGATTTCCTCTTCCATGCCCATGATGAACACGTAGGGAAACTCCAGCCCCTTGGAGGCGTGCAGAGTCATCATCTGCACGCCCTCGGCGCCGTCCTCTTCTTCCTGCTGACGTTCGAGCATGTCGCGCAGCACCAGCTTGCCGATCGCTTCCTCGACCGTCATGGCGCCGTCTTCGTCCTTCTCCAGGGTGTTCTTCAAGGCCTCGACCAGAAACCACACGTTGCTCATGCGGTAGTCGGCGGCCTTCTCGCTGGAGCTGTTGGTGCGCAGCCACTGCTCGTAGTCGATGTCCATGATCATGCTGCGCAGCGTGCCGATCGGGTCTTCACCGGCGCACTGCTCGCGGACCTTGTCCATGTAGCGCTTGAAGCGGCCCAGGCGGTCGGTGAAGCGGGCGTCCAGATGTTCGCCCAGGCCGATTTCGTCGGTGGCCGCGTACATCGAGATCTTGCGCTCGGTGGCATAGTTGCCGAGTTTCTCCAGGGTCGTCGAGCCGATTTCCCGACGCGGCACGTTGATCACGCGAAGAAAGGCATTGTCGTCGTCCGGGTTCACGATGAGGCGGAAATAGGCCATCAGATCCTTCACTTCCTGACGCCCGAAGAAGCTGTTGCCACCGCTCAGGCGATACGGAATCTGGTGGTGCTGCAACTTCAGCTCGATGAGCTTGGCCTGGTAGTTGCCCCGGTAGAGGATGGCGAAGTCACTGTAGGGCCGGTCGGTGCGCAGGTGCAGGCTGAGAATCTCGACGGCCACCCGCTCGGCCTCGGCATCTTCGTTGCGGCAGCGGATCACGCGGATTTCATCGCCGTGACCCATTTCGCTCCACAACTGTTTCTCGAACGCGTGGGGGTTGTTCGAGATGAGCACGTTGGCGCAGCGCAGGATGCGGCTGGTGGAGCGATAGTTCTGCTCCAGCATGACCACCTTCAGCGACGGGTAATCGTCCTTGAGCAGCATCAGGTTTTCCGGACGCGCGCCACGCCAGGCGTAGATCGACTGATCGTCGTCGCCGACCACGGTGAACTGGTTGCGCGTGCCGATCAACAGCTTCACCAGCAGGTACTGGCTGGCGTTGGTGTCCTGATATTCGTCCACCAGCAGGTAGCGGACCTTGTTCTGCCACTTTTCGAGAACGTCGGGGTGGTCCTGGAACAGCTTGACCGGCAGCAGGATCAGGTCGTCGAAGTCCACCGCGTTGAACGCGCGCAGCGTACGCTGGTAGTGGCTGTAGACGATGGCGGCGGTCTGCTCCTTGGGGTTGCGAGCCTGCTCCAGCGCCTGGGGCGGCAGGACCAGGTCGTTCTTCCAGGCGCCGATCATGTTCTTGATCTCGTCGACGCCGTCTTCGCCCGAGTACTCCTTCTGCATGATGTCGGTCATCAGCGCTTTCACGTCGGCTTCGTCGAAAATCGAGAAGCCTGGCTTGAAGCCCAGCCGCGCGTGTTCCTTGCGGATGACGTTGAGGCCCAGGTTGTGAAAGGTCGACACGGTCAGGCCGCGGCCCTCGCCGCCGCGCAGCAGGCTGCCGACGCGCTCTTTCATCTCGCGCGCCGCCTTGTTGGTGAAGGTCATGGCGACGATGTACTGGGCACGAATACCGCAGTTCTGGATCAGATGGGCGATCTTGCGGGTGATCACGCTGGTCTTGCCGGAGCCTGCACCGGCGAGCACCAAAAGAGGGCCGCCGACGTAGTTCACGGCTTCTTGCTGCCGGGGGTTGAGTCGGGACATGACGGGAGTCACTGACGAAATGGCCGCGCATTTTAGCACCGCTGGTTCAACTGTGCCGCGACCGCAGATCCATTAAAATTTGCCGGTTTGCCGACTTTGCAGCAGGATGTGGTTACACGTTGACACGTACTGTGGATTGGGTCTGCCCCGAGCTGCTGGCGAGGCCGTTTTTAAGCGCTATCGAATGACTGTGAAACTGTCCCAAGGAGCTCGTTTGTCTACGCCTGTCGAACCCGCGCGGCTGTTGCTGCTGGCCCAGGATCGCACCTGGGCCACGTCGCTGCGTGAGTGTCTGGCGACCCTTGGCAATGTGGCCACATTGATCGAGGCGTCCGCCTGGGATCCTGTGGCCGCGCACTTCGACAACCAGCCCGGCACCTTGCTGCTGACCACCACCGCGCTGCTGCCGGCGCCCGGCCGTTGCGCGCTGCCGATCGTGCTGCTGCTGACCCAGGAGCCGGACGAACCGCCGCCGGGTGCCAGCGACTGGTTGGTGCTGGGCGAACTCACCAGCGACACGCTGCGCCGCTGCCTGCGCCATGTGCGCGAGCGTGGCGTGCTGCAGGACACCCTGCAGCGCCTGGCCGAGCAGGACCCGCTGACCGGCATCGCCAACCGCCCCGGTTTCCAGACACTGCTTGCCGCGCGCCTGGCCGAGCAGGAGGGCCGCGGCGTAGCCCTG
Organism: Pseudomonas sp. CFBP 13710; assembly: GCF_014842235.1. NCBI lineage: Bacteria > Pseudomonadati > Pseudomonadota > Gammaproteobacteria > Pseudomonadales > Pseudomonadaceae > Pseudomonas > Pseudomonas sp. CFBP 13710. The sequence goes on from NZ_JACYVJ010000007.1 coordinate 69,696, forward strand.
GGCCACCTGGACATGGACAACTTCCGCCATGCCAACGATGCACTTGGGCATCAGGCCGGCGATCGGCTGATCCTGCAGGTGGTGGCGCGCCTGAAGAAGCAGCTCGAGGCGGGCGATCAGGTCGCTCGCCTGGGCAGCGACGAGTTCGCCTTGTTGCTCGACACCCGGCGCGATCCATCGCGCGCCGAACGCCTGGCCGCCAACATCATCGAGGCCATGGCCGAGCCGTATTACGTGGACGGCGAAAGCCTGCTGATCGGCTGCAGCCTGGGCATCGCCCATGCCCGCGCCGGTGCGGGCGCCGATCCGCTGATGTGGCATGCGCACATCGCCATGCAGCAGGCCAAGAGCACCCAGGGCTGCAGCTATCATCTGTTCAACGAACGCATCAACCGTCACGCGCGCAGCCTGGCGGACCTGGAAAGCGAGCTGCGCCGCGCCCTGCGGCGTGACGAGCTGGAGCTGCACTACCAGCCGCGGCTGGACCTGAGCGGCAATACCATCGTCGGTCTCGAGGCCCTGGTGCGCTGGCGCCACCGCGAGCGTGGCGTGCTTGCCCCCGGCGAATTCGTGCCCCTGGCCGAGCAGAGTGGGCTGATCGTACCGATGGGTTACTGGGTGATTGCCCGCGCCCTGCGCGACATGCAGACCTTGCGCGATGGTGGCTTCGAACCATTGCACATGGCAATCAACCTGTCGTTCCGGCAGTTCCAGGACAGCCAGCTGCTCAGCACTCTGGGGCGCTTGATCGCCGAGCGCGGCATCGACGCCGGCTGGCTGGAATTCGAACTCACCGAAACCGCCGTGATGCGCCGCAACGACCTGGTGAAGCGGACCATGGACGCCTTGGGCTGCCTGGGCGTGCGTTTCTCCCTCGACGATTTCGGCACCGGCTTCTCCTCGTTCGTCCACCTGAGCAGCCTGCCGATCGCCTTGCTCAAGATCGACAAGAGCTTCGTCAGTGGCATGGAGCAGCGTCCGGAAAACAGCAAGTTGGTTCACGCCATGATCAACCTGGCGCACAACCTCGACCTCAAGGTCGTCGCCGAGGGCGTCGAAACCCCCGAGCAGCTGGCGTTGCTGCGCGATTTCGGCTGCGATCAGGTGCAGGGTTACCTGATCAGCCGGCCCCTGCCATTGGAGCAGCTGCAGGCATTCCTGCGATTCGGCCAGGCCCAGGCCATCAGGTCGCCAGCGCCGTAGGCCCAGCCAGGCGGCGCAGTCGGCGCATGCGCCACTCGAACGCCCAGGTCAAGGTGCAGGCCGAGCACAGCAGGCCCAGCGCCAACCCCCACCACACGCCCACCGCACCCAGCTGGAAGTGGAACGCCAGGCTCCAGGCCGCTGGCGCACCGATTGCCCAATAGCAGAAAAGCCCCACCAGAAACGTGGTCTTGGCGTCCTTGAGGCCGCGAATGGCGCCCATGGCAATGGTCTGGATGCCGTCGAACATCTCGAACCAGGCCGCCACCGCCAACAGGCTGATGGCCAGCTCGATGACACCGTGGAAGGCCGGATCGGCGCGGTCCAGAAAGACACCCACCAAAGGGCCCGGTGCGAGCCAGAACAGCAGGGCGAAGCCGAGCATCACCACCGCACCGAAGCCGATGCCGACCCGCCCGGCCAGGCGCGCAGCCAGCAAGTGCCCGGCGCCGTAGTGCTGGCCGATGCGCATGGTCACCGCGTAGGACATGCCGGCAGGCACCATGAAAGCCACCGAGATGATCTGCAGGGCAATCTGGTGCGCTGCCAGGGGCGTGCTGCCCATGGTGCCGATGCACAGTGCGGCGAAGGCGAACAGGCCGACTTCCACGGCGTAGGTGCCACCGATCGGCAGCCCCAATCGCCACAACTCGCGCAAGGCCGGCAGGTTCGGCCGGGCCAGACCCTTGAGCAGCGGGTAGGGCGTGTAGGCACGGTGATAGCGGATGTACAGCGCCAGGGCGATGGCCATCAGGTTGCTGACGATCGCGGTGACCATGCCGATGCCCACCAGGCCCAGTTTGGGCAAGCCGAACAGGCCCTCGATGAACGCATGGTTGAGCAGGTAGTTGGCTACCGTGGCAATGATGCTGATGACCATCACCGGCGTCGCCCGACCCAGCGCGGCGGTGAAGCCGCGCAGCGCCATGAAGCTCAGGAAGCCTGGCAGCGCGAAGGGCAGCAGCAAGAGGAACTGGGTGGCGAAAGCGACGTTGGCCGGAGTCTGCCCGAGCATGGCCAGGACCGGCCCCAGGTTCCACAGCAGAACCGCCGCCACCGCCGCCATGCCCCATGCCAGCCACAACCCGGCCTGGGTCAGGCGCGCCACGCCTTGCTGGTCGTTGGCACCCTTGCGGATCGACACCAGGGTGCCGACTGCAGCGATCACGCCGATGCAGAAAATCGAGACGAAGGAATAGCTGGCCGCCCCCAGGCCGCCGCCAGCCAGCGCCTCGGGGCTCAGGCGGGCCATCATCAGGGTGTCGGTCAGGACCATCAGCATGTGTGCCAGCTGCGAGGCGATCAGCGGCCCCGCCAGCCGAAGCAGGGCCTGAAGTTCGATACGTACGGTGGGCTGCATGATGAATCCGGCTCGGTCGGCTCAGGGGTGGGACGCAAGATTCTCAGCCTTGTGGCAGCGCAACGCAAATGTGATGTGTAACGTTCATGTCGCAGTGCGGCGCTCAAGTATTCTTTTGGATCGCCGATGTAGCAGTACCAATAAAATCAAGGATGGCAGGTGCAAGAAAGGTCTGGACCATCCCTGGCACTGCCTGCCACGTACACGTTTCCCAGGAGCTTCACATGTCTCAACCTCGCGCTCGTATCGCCACGCAGCTGGGCATTGCCCTGGCCGTGATCCTCGCGATCGTCATCACCGGCAGCACCGCCTTCGCCCTGCGTTCGCTGGACATCGCCAACCTGGCCATCCGCGAACAGCACATGGCCAGCGAGGCGCGGCTGCTGGCCGACCAGCTCAGCACCTTCCACAGCACCCTGCGCGACAGCACCCAGCGCCTGAGCGGGCTGTTCGAGAAGCGCTTCGCCGGCGGCCTGAGCGTGGACGCCAGCAGCCCGGTCACCGTGGCCAACCAGCAGACACCGAGCCTGCGCCTGGGCAGCCAGACCCTGAACAACGACTTCAAGGAAGTCGACGATTTCAAGCAGCTGACAGCGGGTGTCGCTACGGTGTTCGTGCGCAGCGGCGCCGAGTTCGTGCGCATCAGTACTTCCCTGACCAAGCAGGATGGCAGCCGCGCGATCGGTACCGCGCTCGACCATGCCCATCCCGCCTACCAGCGTTTGCTCGACGGCCAGAATTACATCGGCCGTGCGGTGCTGTTCGAGCGTTCCTACATGACCCAGTACACACCGGTGCGCGACGGCTCGGGCCAAGTGATCGCGGTATTGTTCGTCGGCTTCGACTACACCGACGCGCAGAACACCCAGTTCGCCAACCTGCAGCGCTTCCGCATCGGCCAGACCGGCTCGCTGGCCTTGCTCGACGAGCAGAATCGCTGGCTGGTAGCGCCAGCCAACGTCAACGACCCGGACGCTGCCGCCAAGGCATTGGCCGACCTGGCACTGCTGGATGGCAAGGGCCGGTTGTGGAACGACGGCAAGCAGGACATCTTCTCCGAAGCGGTGACATTCCCGGGCGGGCCCTGGAGCGTGGTGGCGAGCATGCCAAAGGCAGAAATCAATGCCGTGACCTGGAGCGTAGGGACGCAACTGGCGATCGGCAGCCTGCTGGCCATGCTGATCGCCGTGGGCGCAGCCATCTGGCTGCTGCGCAGCAAGCTGCGGCCTCTGGGCGAACTGGTGCGCCAGGCCGAAGCCCTGGGCGCGGGTGACCTCGATGCACGCCTGAAGGTGTCCAGCCATGACGAAATAGGCCAGCTGGCCAGCAGTTTCAACCACATGGGCGAAGCCTTGTCGAACATGGTCGTGCACATCCGCAATGCCGCCCATGAAGTCAGTGGCCGCGCGCAAACGTTGTCGAGCCTGTCGGCGGGCGCCTACGAGGGCATGGAGCACCAGTCCGGCGAGATTTCCAGCATGGCCGGCGCGGTCGAGGAATTCAGTGCGACGTCCCTGGATATCGCCGACAACATGGGCCACACCCAGCGGATGGCCCAGGACAACGCCCAGCAGACCCGCATCGGTCGAACCTCCATGGACGAGGCGTCCAATTCTCTCGAGCAGATCGCCGGCGCGCTGAACAGCACCGCTGGGGTGATCAACACGTTGGGCCAGCGCTCGCAGGAAATCGGCGGCATCGTCGGTGTGATCACCTCGATTGCCGAGCAGACCAACCTGCTGGCCCTCAACGCCGCCATCGAAGCGGCCCGTGCCGGCGAGCAGGGCCGGGGCTTTGCCGTGGTCGCCGACGAAGTGCGCAGCCTGGCCTCGCGCACCCGTCAGGCCACCGATGAAATCTCCGGCATGATCAGCAGCATCCAGAAGGAAACCGCCAACGCCATCAGCACCATGGATCAAGGCAACGTGTTGATGCGCGAAGGCCTGACGCGCAACGCCAAGGTCGCCCAGGCGTTGGCGCAGATCGACGAGCAGAGCCGTTCGGCCGGGAATCAGTTCGATGCCATCAGCACCGCCACCCAGGAGCAGAGCAGCACGGCCACCATGCTCAGCAGCAACCTGCAGAGCATTGCCATGACCAACGGCGAGCAGCGCGAGGTGGTGTCCAACCTGGCCCAGACCGCCCGCGAGCTGGAAGGCCTGGCCGCAGAGCTGCGCCAGGAAGTGAACCGTTTCCGTGTAGGCGGTGCCCGCTAGCGGCAGGCTCCGCCGCGACCGGCCTCAGTTCAGCGCGGCAAGGCCCAGTGCGCGGGCGCAGTCGTCCAGCGAGCGCTGCTGGGTCTGGGCGTACAGCGCGAGCTCGTCGAGTACCGTTCGGCCCAGGGCCTGATGGAACGCCTCCTGGCTCGACCCCAAACCATAGTCGGCCTGGGCATCGTCGCCCAGGTTGGACTGGAAGATGCCTGCGGCGCTGACCGGCAGGAAATCTTCGTAGACCAAGGGCTCGCAGCGAATCGCGCCATTGTCCAGCAGACCTTTCAGCGTCGTCTGGCCCGCGCTGGGCTGGCCGCTGGCGAAATAGCGAAAGAACGCCAGGTCCTGCTCGCGCATCTGGCCCAGATCATCCGGAAACTCACTGAACTGCTTGCCCAGCAGACGCATGTACTCGTCGGCATTGGTCTCGCTGGGGAACCCGGCAAGCGCGCTGCGCGAGGCGTTCAGCAAGCGATCGTACAGCGCACGCCCCTTGGGCGTCAGCGCCGCGCCGCGTTGCTCGATCTCGCCGAAGCGCGCGGTGTGGCTGCCTTCGGCGACAGCGGCCTGATCGGTGAAGGCGACCTTTTCCTGCAGCGCCTTGAAGCTGGTCTGCCGCAACAGGATGGCATGGCGACGCGGCGGCGGCCCTTCGATGACGGCCTTGGGTGTGATCCCGCGCGCGGGCATCAGCGCCTGCACCTTGTCGATGTCCAGCGTGCGCGGGGTCAGGTGATTGATGTGCGGCCCCTTGAACGCCACCACATCGGCGATCAGTCGATGGGCGTCGTGCAGGCGTTGATACTGGTCCGCTGTCACCGTGGCGTCGTGGTGCCAGCGGAAGGTTTCCAGGGCCTGCTCGACGAACGCATCGGCGTCGGCTTGGTCGAGGCCGCCGTCGCGCTCGAATCGCTCGATCAGGGCCAGGCACGGCGAGGTGAATATCTGCCGCTGCGCCAGCAGGTGGGTGGCCTGTTCGCGCAATGCGGCATCCTCGATCAGTTCCAGACGCAGCAGGGACGTGAACACGCGAAACGGGCTTACCTGCAAAGACTGTTCGTGCACCGCGCGAAATGCCGTGGAGTGCACCGGCACACCCGCCGAGGTGAGATCGTAGTAGCCCACCGGTTGCATGCCCATCACCGCGAACAGCCGAGCGATGGTTGCCAGCTCTGCGGCGGTGCCGACCCGAATCGCGCCATGGCGCTCGGCATCCAGACGCTCGATCTCGCCGGTGCGCGCCAGGGACGCGGCCAAATCCGGCTGTTGTTCCAGACCCTGGCGATTGACTTCGCCGACCAGGCTCATCAAGTCGCCATACAACGGCACTTCGTTCTTGTACATCTCGGACATGGCGCGGGAAAACGCGGCACGGGTCTGGTCGGGGCTGACGAAAGGCATGGCGAACTCCTGGCGCAAAGGGCTGGAAGTATGAAAGCGGGGAATGACCTGCGCGATCAAGCGAAAAAAAGTGCGGGGGTCATTCCCGCAGGTCGGCTTCGCTGTCGTTCATGCTGCGCCGCTAGTGGGCGATCTGCCCCAGAATCCAGTCGACCAGCGCGCGCACCTTCGGCACTTCCGCGGCGTGTTCGGCAAAGGCGACGAAATGCGCGCCCTGGCTGCTCATGGTGTGCGGCCAGGGCATGACCAGGTTGCCGCTGGCCAGGTGGTTCTCTGCCAGGTAGCGCGGCACCAGGGCCACGCCACAGCCGGACAGGGCAGCGCTGAGGCACATGTAGAAGGTATCGAAGCGCGGGCCGTGGTAGCTGTTCTGGGCGCTCAGGCCTTGCTCCAGAAACCACTCGTGCCACGCCTCGGGGCGCGACGTGCATTGCATCAATACCAGCTCGGCCAACTGTTCGGCGTGGGTCAGCGGCTGATCGAGCAGGTCGGGCGCGCACACCGGCACCACCTGATCGTCGAACAACTCGATGCAGGTCGCTCCGGGCCAGGTGCCCTGGCCGAAGAAAAACCCCACGTCGGCCTTGGCCTGCAGCAAGGCGAACGGCTCGAGTTCGTTGCGGATGTCCAGATGGATATTGGGGTGCGCCTTGCCGAAACCCTTGAGCTTGGGGATCAGCCAGCCCACGCCGAAGCTGGGCTGGGTGGCGACGGTGAGCACTTCGGTTTCGTCGCCGTAGGACAGGATGTAGCGGCTGGAAATGTCCACCTGAGTGAGGATCTTGTTCACTTCGGCCAGGTACAGCGAGCCGGCCGGTGTCAGTTGCAGGCGTCGGCGGATGCGCAGGAACAGGTGGTGACGCAGCATGTCTTCGAGCTGCGCAACCTGCTTGCTCACCGCGCTCTGGGTCAGGTGCAGTTCTTCCGCTGCGCGGGTGAAGCTCAGGTGGCGGGCGGCCGCTTCGAAGCACTGCAAGGCCGTCATCGAAGGAACAAGGCGTTTTGACATGGAGGCATCGCCGCAAGGTCATGAGGTGAGGGAATGATATATGGAATATTGCTCCGTTGTGGTGGTCTGGCCTGCGGATTAATACTGATCTCAATCCGTTCTTATCGTTAAAGCCTTGTGAGGAGAAAACAATGGTCGATGGCCTGCTCGAAAGCCTGGGTGTTGCGGCGAGTGCATTCAAGGATGGCAACCATCCTGTTCACACCCCAATCGACGGCAGCCAGATCGCCTCGGTGAGCCTGGAATCCAAGGCGCAGGTCGTGGCCAAGATCGAGCTGGGGCATAGCGCTTTCCTGGCCTGGCGTACCGTGCCGGCCCCCCGTCGTGGCGAGCTGGTGCGCCTGTTCGGCGAAGTCCTGCGCGCACACAAGGCCCAGCTCGGTGAGCTGGTCTCGGTCGAAGCGGGCAAGATCACCCAGGAAGGGCTGGGTGAAGTGCAGGAAATGATCGACATCTGCGATTTCGCCGTCGGCCTGTCTCGCCAGCTGTACGGCCTGACCATCGCTTCCGAGCGCCCAGGTCACCATATGCGTGAAACCTGGCAGCCGCTGGGCGTGGTCGGCGTGATCAGCGCCTTCAACTTCCCGGTGGCGGTGTGGGCATGGAACACTGCCCTGGCCCTGGTGGCCGGTGATTCGGTGATCTGGAAACCATCGGAAAAGACCCCGCTGACCGCGCTGGCCTGCCAGGCGCTGTTCGACAAGGCCCTGCAGCAGTTCGGCGATGCGCCCGAAGGCCTGGCGCAATTGATCATCGGCGATCGCGAAGCGGGCGAGGCGCTGGTCGATGACCCGCGCGTCGCCCTGGTCAGCGCCACCGGCAGCACCCGCATGGGTCGCGAAGTGGGTCCACGGGTCGCTGCGCGCTTCGGCCGCACCATCCTCGAACTGGGCGGCAACAACGCCATGATCCTGGCCCCCAGCGCCGACCTCGACCTGGCCGTGCGCGGCATTCTCTTCAGTGCCGTGGGCACCGCTGGCCAGCGCTGCACCACCTTGCGCCGGGTGATCGTGCACAGCTCGATCAAGGACGAAGTGGTTGCTCGGGTCAAGGCGGCTTATGCCAAGGTACGTATCGGCGATCCACGCAAGGACAATCTGGTCGGCCCGCTGATCGACAAGCAATCCTTCGATGCCATGCAGGGTGCCCTGGCCAAGGCGCGTGACGAGGGGGGCGAAGTGTTCGGCGGTGAGCGTCAGTTGGCCGATCAATACCCGAACGCCTATTACGTCGCACCCGCCATCGTTGAAATGCCTGGTCAATCGGATGTCGTGCGCCATGAAACCTTCGCGCCGATCCTGTATGTATTGAGCTACGAAGACTTCGACGAGGCCCTGCGCCTGAACAACGAAGTGCCACAGGGCCTGTCCTCGTGCATCTTCACCACCGACCTGCGTGAAGCCGAGCGATTCCAGAGCGCAGCGGGCAGCGACTGCGGCATCGCCAACGTCAACATCGGCACCAGCGGCGCGGAAATCGGCGGTGCCTTCGGCGGCGAAAAGGAAACCGGCGGCGGACGCGAATCCGGCTCCGATGCCTGGAAAGCCTACATGCGCCGCCAGACCAACACCGTCAACTACTCGCGCGAACTGCCGCTGGCCCAGGGCATCGTGTTTGATTGATGGTTGAGTGATGTGGGAGCGGGCTCTGCCCGCGATGACGACGGCGCGGTCCGAACCCGATTTCCCTGGCTTGGAATGAGTCATGAGCGAACTACGGCAACAATGTCTTTGGGAACACGTCACCGCCAAACCTGCCCACACTCCTGGGCTGGCCAGTGCATTACGCGCTGACGTTTGCGTGATCGGCGGCGGCATCACCGGGTTGTGCGCTGCCATCGAGTTGCTGGAGCAGGGCAAGCGTGTGGTGCTGCTCGATGCCAGTGAAATCGGCACCGGCGGCTCGGGCCGCAACGTCGGGCTGGTCAACGCCGGCACCTGGATTCCGCCCGACGAAGTCGAGCAGACCCTGGGCAGTGCGGTGGGCGGTCGTCTCAACAGCGTGCTCGGCGGCGCGCCGGCTGAAGTGTTCGCGCTGATCAAGCGCTATGGCATCGACTGCCAGGCGCACAACGACGGCACCCTGCACATGGCTCACAACGCCAATGGCGTGGCCGACCTGAAATCGCGCTGCGAGCAATGGCAGCGGCGCGGCGCCGACGTCGAGCTGCTCACCGGGGCGCAATGCGTGGACTACTGCGGCACTGAAAAGATCGAAGCGGCCTTGCTCGACCGGCGCGCCGGTACCATCAACCCCATGGCTTATACCCGTGGCCTGGGCTCGGCCGTCGAGCGCCTGGGCGGGCAGGTGTTCCAGCACTCGCCGGTGTTGGGCCTGGAACAGCAGGGTGGTGGCTGGCTGGTCAAGACTGCCAAAGGCGAAGTCAACGCCGACAAGGTACTGATCTCCACCGGCGCCTACACCGAAGGCGACTGGTGCAACCTGCATGGCCAGTTCTTCCGTGGTTACTACTACCAGGTGGCTTCCAAGCCTCTGCACTCGGCCGCGGCAGACGCCGTGCTCAAACACGGACAGGGTTCCTGGGACACCCGCCTGGTACTGAGCAGCATTCGCCGTGACGACGATGGCCGTTTGTTGCTCGGCAGCATGGGCCGCGTGGACAACAAGCCGGCCTGGTTCATCCGCCGCTGGGCCGACCGCATCCAGACCCATTACTTTCCCCAACTGGGCACGGTCGAATGGGAAATGCACTGGACCGGCTGCATCGACTTCACCCCCGACCACCTCATGCGCCTGTTCGAACCCGCCCCGGGGCTGGTTTCGGTCACCGGCTACAACGGCCGCGGCAACACCACCGGCACCGTCGTGGGCAAGGCCTTGGCGCAGTTTCTGCTGCATGGCCAGGCCGACAGGCTGCCCCTGCCGTTCTGCACGGATAAACCCGTTTCGGTACCGAGCCTGCGCACCGGCGTCTATGAAACCGGCTTCTCGCTCTACCACGCCGGCCAAGTCCTGCGCGTGGTTTTGTAGCCTCAACCCCTGTGGCAGCGGCGCAAGCCGCGTTGGCCCCGATCGCGTCCCGACAGATACACCGCACCCACCGCCGACGCGGCTCGCGCCGCTGCTACAGAGGTATCGCAATCCCCCGCCGGCGTGGTGAGCCCCGAACACCGCATTCACGACCGACGTGGTGATGAATGAATACCCAATCCCCTGTAGCAGCGGCGCAAGCCGCGTCGGCGGTATCCCCGATGGGCGTGCTGAAACGCAATGACGCCTGGCGTCTTACCGATCACTGCGCCGACGGCCGATACTGCAACGCCTCCGCCACATGCGTCCGCTCGATGTCTTTCGCCTGCTCAAGATCCGCCAGCGTACGAGCCACCTTCAACAACCGGTGCGCCGCCCGCAGCGACAGCGTCAGCCGTTCACAGGCGGTTTCCAGCCAGCGCTCATCTTCGACCGACAACCTGCAATGCTCGCGCAACCCCGGCAGATCGAGAAAGGCATTGGCACACCCCTGACGCCGACTCTGCAACTCGCGCGCCTCGGCCACCTTGCTGGCAGCACTGGCCGTATTCTCACCCGCCTGTGGCACATGGCTCAGCGCCGTCGCCTCGCGCGCTACCGTCAGATGCAGATCGATCCGGTCGAGCAACGGCCCGGACAGCTTGTTGCGGTACCGCTGAATCTGGTCGCTGCCGCATTGGCATTTGCCGCTGGGGTCACCCAGATACCCACACGGGCACGGGTTCATCGCCGCCACCAACTGGAACCGCGCCGGAAAACGGATCTTGTCCCGCGCCCGCGCAATCACGATCTCTCCGCTTTCCAGGGGTTCGCGCAAGACTTCCAGTACCTTCCTGTCGAACTCCGGCAATTCATCGAGAAACAGCACGCCATGATGCGCCAGGGTGATTTCTCCTGGCTGCGGCCGACTGCCACCGCCTACCAAGGCAGCGCCCGAGGCCGAATGATGAGGATGCCGAAAGGGCCGCTGCGGCCAGTTCTTCAGCGGCACATGGCTGGCCACCGACTGAATGGCCGCCACCTCCAGCGCTTCGCGCTCGTCCAGCGGCGGCAGCAATCCGGGCAATCGACTGGCGAGCAAGGTCTTGCCCGTTCCCGGTGGGCCGCTGAACAACAGGTTGTGCGCGCCAGCAGCGGCCACCAGCAGCGCACGCTTGGCCGCAACCTGGCCCTGCACTTCGCTCAGGTCCGGATAAGGCTTGCTCAACAGCAGCAGGCCATTGGCATTGAAAGGACTGATCGGGTTGCGCCCATTGAAGTGACTGACCAGCTGCATCAGATCATCCGCGGCAATCACCGTCAGGTTCGAGGCCAGCGCTGCCTCTTCGGCGTTATCCCTGGGCACGATCAGCGTTCGCCCCGCATCGCGAGCGGCGAGGGCAGCGGGCAAGACACCCTGCACCGGCCGCACGGCGCCCGACAGCGCCAGCTCGCCCAGGCATTCCACGTTATCCAGGGTAATGGCCGGAATCTGCCCGCTGCCCGCCAGGATACCCAGCGCAATGGCCAGGTCGAACCGCCCGCCGTCCTTCGGCAGATCCGCCGGCGCCAGGTTCAGGGTGATCCGCCGCGCCGGAAACTCCAGCCCCGAATTGAGAATCGCGCTGCGCACCCGATCCTTGCTCTCCTTGACCGAGGCCTCCGGCAGCCCCACCAGCGTCAGCGCCGGCAGCCCATTGGCCAGATGCGCCTCGACCGTGACCGCAGGCGCACCCACACCCACCTGAGCCCGGCTGTGAACGATAGCGAGAGACATGCATGCTCCATGCGTTGAAAGATGAACCGCTTCCTGCGGTGGTGGTGCGAGGGTAGTGGATGAGGGCGGGTATGCCAGTGGGGAAGTGATTCACGGTGCTACTGATTGGAAGTTGCTGTCAGTTCACCTCGCAGGAGGTGGCATACGCTCCTACGTCTGGTTGAAACCTCTCATGGCCATGATGATGAAGAACGCACCGATACACGTAACGATGCTTATAGAGTGTCCAAAGACCAGGTAGTCCAGTGCTATCGTAAATAGCGGTACCAAATAGAATAAAAAGCTAACTTGGCTGGCCGACCTAGATGACAGCATATAAAACAACAGGAGTACGGCGAGCGTTGAGACAACAAGGATCATCCACGCTGCCGACATCATGAAGGTAGGTGTAATGTCGAGCCGGACAGTCGTTAATGGTAGTGCTGTTATAAAGACACTTGCGGCGATCAGGTTTTGATAAAAAGCAGATACCATAGGGTCAATGCTCAATTTTTTTTGCATGACCGAGCCGAGAGTGATCGCTATGACAGAAACCCATGCGAATGCCAATCCCGCTAATGTGAAACCGCTGACATTTTTGGCGCCTATCACCGCGAGCACTAGGCCACCTAACCCTAGCGCTAGGAAGAGAAACCGATGGCGGGCAATGGGCTCGCCCGCTATCAACGGAGTAAGCAATGGCTGTAATCCCAATACCAGCGCCAGCAGCCCTGGAGTCAGGCCGTGGTCCAAGGCAAGGAAGTAGGCTGATTGATAAAAAACTTGCAGTAGAAGTCCTGTGACGAGCGTTTTTAGCAAGAGGTTGACAGGTAATGATAGCTTGGACCTTATGCCTGCTCCTCCGCTATACAGTGTGCACAAAACCAACACCGCCAGCAGAGCACCTGATGCGCGGATAGCCAGGAAAACTGAAACCGAAGCGTCTTCCAACCCTAGCTTGGCAAACACGGCTCCACTGCTCCACGCCAGCAGGAATAAAAGAGGCAAGCAACTCTGTAAGGCGATCATCATACCGCGCCCTTAGTTACGCCAGTCGTTGATCCTGAAGCGTTCGTTGATCGACCTATGTTCGACCAGATAATGTTTGAGGGCCTGCATCCTGGCCGCTACTTCTTGATCGCCGGCACGTAATGCCGCATCCCTTATCCAGTCGTAACACGCCAGAACAGGAATGTCATACTTGAAGTGGTACTTTGACAGGGCAAAGATAATATCTTTCATTGTATGGCGGCTGATGATCACGGCCACTGCGTCTATGATTCCTTCAATGCGGCTTTCCGCTATCGCCGCTCGCGTGATATCAATTCTCTGCTCTAGAGGTAATAATTTTGAAGATTGCAAGAGCACAGATCGCTGTTCGTCTTCCGGCCCAAGCAGAAAGTCCAAGCACAGAAACATCCGGCTCTTCAGGCCAACATTGATAGCGGCGTGATTCACCGCTGCGTCAAGAAACCAGACTTCGCCCGATTTCATTTGAAATACACCTGTTTCATCGGAATGAAAAGCTTCAGAGTTATCTTCAAGCGGTACAAATAAGCGCAAATATTGGTGTTGTCCATCAAACTCGACGAAGTCCCGATGCGGAATAACCATGCCATCGACAAGGCTGCGTGCGCGGACCATCTTCAAATCGTCAAATTTAAAGTTTTCAACTATCAAGCGATTGATTTCAACGCACGTTGTCAAGTGTGAGGTTGGTCGACATTCGCTAGTGTTCCGGTAGGTGCTATCACCACAGTCTCCGGAAGCATTGTAAAGCGATATGTTCTTCCAATGCCCTTGACCAAACTCGTCGTAGGCTTCAGGGATTTTTTCGATACCATTCAGATGCTTTATTTCACTTTCAATATTGTAAGAAGCTATGTCTATTTTTCCGATGATGGTGGATGTCATATTGCACTCCTTGTGCTTTTGATGCGCCAATATTAGCGGCTTGATTGATCGGCTGTGTACGAGAAATGATGATGAGAGGTATCTTGAAACGTGATAACCGATAAAATTGTGAATTTAGATCACAACCAGCTCCGAGCGTTCGTGACGGTCGTGGACACCAAGAGTTTTTCCAGGGCCGCTTTGCGATTGCACAGGGTGCAGTCAGCGGTCAGTCAACAGATACAAAAGCTGGAGGCTCAACTACAAGTACGGTTATTCAAAAGAGATACGCATGGCCTTGAACTGACGGCTAGCGGGGAGCGGTTGTTGTCCTATGCTCTACGCCTGCTTGAGGTCAACGATCGGGCAGTGTCAGAGCTTACAGGCCAGCGCTCCGTTCGGGTGATTCGTATCGGCACCTCAGACGTCTATGCATCAAGTTATCTATCTGAGTTGTTGCGCGCATTTCTTGCAACAGATACATCAGAGGTGAATTTTGAGGTTGTTACAGGATACGGCGTTGACATATGGAAGCTTTACGAGCTTGGACAGCTTGATCTCGTCTTGACCCAGGCCTGTCCTCATCATATAAACGCCGAACTTGTTTATACCGAAACACTCGCTTGGGTATGCTCAACAGCGAGTAACGTTGCGTCTATTGAGCCGCTACCCTTGGCATTGTTCACTTCCGGATGCGGCGACCGTGCTGTGGCGCTGAGTGCGCTGGATCGGGTGCGTAAGGCATATAGCGTCGGCCTACAGAGCACAACGTATGCTGGCATTTTAGCCGCAATCGGTTCTGGTCGCTATGTATCGGCTGTTCTCCCCAGCTCGATGACGGGTGACTATCGCGCGCTAGGCCCGGATGATGGATTTCCACGGCTTGGCCGAGTGGGCTTGTCGCTCGCTTGCCGCAGCGACGCCAACTCAAACGTACTGCAACATTTCAGTGAAATAGTACGTAGCTACTTCAAACACCTCGAGCAGCAGAAAAGTCCGTTACCCCACCTCGATCTCCCATGAACGCCTCCAGCCGCGACCGCAACCACCGCTCCGCCGGATCCGTATCGGTGATGCTCAACCACACCATCGACAAATCCAGCGTCGGCGCATCGAACGGTAGCGGTTCGTCGAACAGGTTTCCATGGGCGGCCATCGCGGTGGCGGCGTAGTCGGGCAGGCCGGCGAGCATGTCGGTGCCGGCTAGCAGGGCGGGCAGCGAGCTGAACTGGGGCACCGACAGCACCACTTGGCGGGTGCGGCCGATTTCCTGCAGCCACTCATCGGCGATACCGCTGGTGTGCGCAGTCGGTGACACCAGTACGTGGGGCCGGGCGCAGTATTCGTCCAGGGTCAGAGGGGTGGCCGATTTATCGGCGCGCAGCACGCGGGGGCGCATGCGGCGTAATAGTTTGCGCTTGGCATTGGCCGGCAGGCCGCGGGTCTGGCTGATGCCCACGGTGATGTCGCCGGAGGCGAGCAGGTCGGGAATGCGCCAGTAATCCACGTGCTGCACCACGATCACCACTTTCGGCGCCTCGGTGCGCAGTGCGCGCAGCACTTGCGGCAGCAGGCCGAACTCGACGTCGTCGGACAGGCCGATGCGGAAGGTCATGGTGCTTACGGCCGGGTCGAAATCATGGGTCAGGCTCAGCGCCACCGACATCGCGTCCAGCGCGGGGGAGAGGTGCCGAATGATTTCCTCGGCGCGCGCGGTGGGTTCCATGCGATGGCCGATGCGGATGAACAGCGGGTCGTTGAACAGGGCGCGCAGTCGGTTCAGGGCTGAACTGACCGTGGGCTGGCCGAGGAACAGCTTTTCCGCGACGCGGGTGACGTTGCGCTCGAGCATGAGGGCTTCGAACACCACCATCAGGTTGATATCGGCCTTGCGCAGCTCGTTGCGGTTCATCGAAGCACGTCCCTGCTGTTCAATGGCAATGCCGAGCGTGGCACAAAGCGGTGCAGCCGATCGGCCACCGAGCTGCGTCTCAGATATTACTCGGCCTTGGGTGCTGCCTTGGCTTCCATCTCGGCGACTTTGGCTTCCAGGCTCTCCAAGCGCGCACGGGTACGCGCCAGCACGACCATCTGGCTGTCGAATTCCTCGCGGCTGACCAGGTCGAGCTTGCTGAAGCCGGACTGCAGCAATGCCTTGAACTGACCTTCGAGCTCCGCGCGCGGCTGTGCGGTGTCACCGCTGAACAAGCGCGAGGCGTGGTCGCTCAGGGTGTCGAGGAACGCTTTGGGCGGGAGCATGGGAAATTTCCTGAGACAAAGTGATGCGCAGTGTATCACGCAGCCATGGCCTGAAAAGCCGGACGCCCGCGCACGGTTTTCGCGCACAGTGGTGCCCGGCACTGCACCCTTGTTGTGCGCCGGCTCGCTCTGCTTCATCAAGGCGCTGCACAAAAGCCGCGCAGGGTGGCCAAATCTCGCGGTTTGCACGACATGGCAAGCTTTCTGCTTAGAGCCAAGAGACCCATGCACTGATGGACTCGTCGTGACGAGAACGGTGCGCAGCTTCAAGGGACGTGTTTCGTCAGCAGTCGTTTATCGGTTGTCGGTCCGGGCTGCGGGGTCGACGACGCGTTACAAAGCCAGGCACTGCGCTTAGACTTGATCCGGGTTTGTTTTCCTGGGGCAAGTCCACCAATTCGGGAGAGAGTTTCATGAAGCTAGTCACTGCCATCATCAAGCCATTCAAGCTGGACGACGTGCGCGAGTCGTTGTCGGAAATCGGCGTGCAAGGCATCACCGTTACCGAAGTCAAGGGTTTCGGTCGGCAGAAAGGCCATACCGAGCTGTATCGCGGCGCGGAGTACGTGGTCGACTTCCTGCCCAAGGTCAAGATCGACGTCGCCATTGATGACAAGGATCTGGATCGCGTCATCGAAGCCATCACCAAGGCCGCCAACACCGGCAAGATCGGCGACGGCAAGATTTTCGTGGTCAATCTGGAACAGGCGATTCGCATTCGTACCGGCGAAACCGATACCGACGCAATCTAAAAAAAAGCCGACACAACCCAACGCCCCAGGAGTAAACAATATGACTCTGCGTCAATTCGCAGGGCTAGGAGCCCTGTTGTCCCTCGCAATGCCAGGCCTTGCCCTGGCGGACGAGGCGGCAGCCCCCGTTCTCAACTCCGGCGATACCGCCTGGATGCTGACCGCGACCGCCCTCGTGCTGTTCATGACCATTCCTGGCCTGGCGTTGTTCTACGGCGGCATGGTGCGCTCCAAGAACGTGCTCTCGGTGATGATGCAGTGTTTCGCCATTACTGGCCTGATCAGCATCCTGTGGATGGTCTACGGCTATAGCCTGGCCTTTGACACCACCGGCATGGAGCAGGGCGTCGTCAACTTCAATTCCTTCGTCGGCGGGCTGTCCAAGGCTTTCCTCAGCGGCGTGACGCCGAGCAGCGTCACCGGCCCGGCGGCACTGTTCCCTGAGGCAGTGTTCATCACCTTCCAGATGACCTTCGCCATCATCACACCGGCGCTGATCGTCGGCGCCTTCGCCGAGCGCATGAAGTTCTCCGCGATGCTGATCTTCATGGCCATCTGGTTCACCCTGGTCTATGCACCCATCGCGCACATGGTCTGGTCCGGCAACGGCGGCCTGATGTGGGACTGGGGCGTGCTGGACTTCGCGGGCGGTACCGTAGTGCATATCAACGCCGGTGTTGCCGGTCTGGTTGCGTGCATCGTGCTGGGCAAGCGCAAGGGCTACCCGACCACCCCGATGGCGCCGCACAACCTGGGCTACACCCTGATCGGCGCGGCCATGCTGTGGATCGGCTGGTTCGGCTTCAACGCCGGTTCGGCTGCAGCGGCGAACGGCACTGCCGGCATGGCAATGCTGGTCACCCAGATCGCCACCGCCGCTGCGGCGCTGGGCTGGATGTTCGCCGAGTGGCTGACCCACGGTAAGCCAAGCGCACTGGGCATCGCTTCGGGCGTGGTCGCTGGCCTGGTGGCCATCACTCCGGCGGCCGGTACTGTCGGTCCGATGGGCGCACTGGCAATCGGCCTGGTGGCCGGTGTCATCTGCTTCCTCTGCGCCACTACGCTCAAGCGCAAGATGGGCTACGACGACTCCCTGGACGCCTTCGGTGTACACGGCATCGGCGGCATCGTCGGCGCGATTCTGACTGGCGTGTTCGCAGCGCCCGCGCTGGGTGGTTTCGGCACCGTCGAAGACATCGGCGCGCAGGTCTGGATCCAGCTCAAGGGCGTCGGCTTCACCGTGGTCTACACCGGTATCGTGACCTACGTCATCCTCAAGGTGCTGGATGCGGTGATGGGTCTGCGAGTCAACGAAGAAGAAGAGGCCGTGGGCCTTGACCTCGCGCAGCACAACGAGCGCGGCTACAACTTGTAACCGTTCGGAAAAAAATGCCCGGCTTGCCGGGCATTTTTTTGCCTGCGATTTGTCATCTGCTTCAGGTCCGGTGGGTTTGCCGCCGGGGCTGTCGGCTGCCGTAGCGATCGCGCGCGGCGGCTCAGTGCAAAACAGTCGCGAACAGGCTCTTTGCTTTTTCCCAGAGCGCGCTAGAATGCGCCCCGAACGGACGAGAACGGTATGTGGCAGCAAACCCTCATCACCTTGCGAGCCAGGCCTCGCGGGTTTCACCTGGTGACTGACGAGTTGCTCGCACAACTGCCGCGCCTGCGCGAATGCCGCGTGGGCCTGCTGCATTTGTGGCTGCAACACACTTCGGCGTCGTTGACCGTCAACGAAAACGCCGATCCGGCCGTTCGCCGGGACTTCGAGCGTTTCTTCAACCGCCTCGTGCCACAGGGTGCAGACGGTTTCGAGCACAACGACGAAGGGCCCGACGACCTGCCAGCGCACTTCAAGGCCAGCTTGCTGGGCTGCCAGGTGACCGTTCCGGTGACCTCGGGAAGGCTGGCGACAGGTACCTGGCAAGGTATTTATTTGGGCGAGCATCGCGATCATGGCGGCGCGCGTCGGGTCCTTGCCACGCTGTATGGCGAGGACGCTTGACCGCTGGTTACCAGTGGATGTGAATTTTTTCCGGCAACCGTCGACATAAGGTAAAGCTGGGCTATAAATAATCTGCTTTCGCAAGTCATGAGGTAGAACATGAGCGACGATGATCTGGAAAACGACGACCTCGAAGTAGGCGAAGAAGACGAGGCCGAAGAAACCCTCGAGGCGGCTGCCGAAGACGTTGCGGAGGACGACGGTGGCGACACACCCGTGCCCGCTGCCAAGGGCAAGGCCAAGGCGGCGGTGTCGGTGGATGAACTGCCGAGTATCGAAGCCAAGAACAAAGAGCGCGATGCGCTGGCTCGGGCGATGGAAGAGTTCCTGTCGCGCGGCGGCAAGGTGCAGGAAGTCGAGCCCAACGTGGTGGCCGATCCACCCAAGAAGCCCGACAACAAGTACGGCAGCCGCCCTATCTGAAGGCTCGTCGCTCGAAGCAACATTGAAAAAGCCCGCGGTCGCTGCGGGCTTTTTTGTGGGTGCGGGGTAGACCCTGACGGCCTCTTCGCGGGCAGAGAACTCGCCGCCCGTCCGCTCCCACAGCTAGCCCAGTTGCAGCAGCAGTGCAGGCAACTGTGCCAGGCTGGCGACCTCGGCGTCAGGTTTGCCTTCGGCGGCCCATGGCTTGCCTTGCGGGTTGTACCAGATGGCCTTCATGCCCGCCTTCTGCGCGCCGACGATGTCATCGCTGGGGTGATCGCCAATGTGCACCGATTCGTGGGCGCCCGCATCGCCCAGGCGCATGGCTTCCAGAAAGGGCCGCGAATCCGGCTTGCCCACGCCCAGGTCCTCGGCACACAGCGCAAAGGTGAAGAAATCGGCGATGCCCAGTCGACGCACATCGGCGTTGCCGTTGGTAACCACGCCCAGGGTATAACGCTGGCAAAGGATCTCCAGAGCTGGCTGGGCCTCGGGAAAGATCTCCACCTGATGCCGAGCGTGCAGGAATACCTCGAAGGCCCTGTCTGCCAGCGAGGCCGCTTCATCCTCGGCATAGCCAGCGTCTTGCATGGTGTGCCGCAGCACACGACGGCGCAGCGCGCTGATGCGGTGCTTGAGCGAAGGGTCGGCGTCGACCAGGCGCTGGCGGATCTGGAACAGGTGCTCGACCGGCACTGGGCCCAGTGCCGGCGCCTGGTCGGCCAGCCAGTCGCGCAGGATGGCTTCGGCGCTGACGATGACCGGGGCGGTATCCCACAGGGTGTCGTCGAGGTCGAAAGTGATCAGCTTGATGCTCATGAGTCGCCGCCTTTGCGTTTTGCCCGTGGGTGGGCACTGTCGTAGACACTGGCCAGGTGCTGGAAGTCCAGGTGGGTATAGATCTGCGTGGTAGCGATGTCGGCGTGGCCAAGCATCTCCTGCACGGCACGCAGGTCGTGGGACGACTCGAGCAGGTGGCTGGCAAACGAATGACGCAGCATGTGCGGATGCAGGTTCTGCCCCAGCTCACGCTCGCCGGCGGCCTTGACCCGTACCTGGATGGCACGCGGCCCGAGCCTGCGGCCCTGCTGGCTGACGAACACGGCATCGTCGATGGGGTTGCTCATCGAGCGCAGCGCCAGCCACTGCTCCAGCGCCGCGCGCGCCTTGCGACCCACGGGCAGTACACGGGTCTTGCTGCCCTTGCCATGCACCTGCACCAGGCCGTCGGCGAGGTCGAGCTGCCCGAGGTCGAGGCTGGTCAGCTCCGACAAGCGCAGACCCGAAGAATAGAACAGCTCGAGAATGGCCTGGTCGCGATGGGCCAGGAAGTCGTCTTCCACCGCACCTTCGAGCAGCTGCAGGGCGCGATCGGTATCCAGCGTCTTGGGCAGGCGACGCTCACCCTTGGGCGGCGCCAGGCCATTGGCCGGGTCGTGGCTGCAGAGGCCTTCGCGATTAAGGTAGCGATACAGGCCACGCACGGCCGAAAGCAGGCGCGCCAGACTGCGCGACGACTGCCCTTGCTGATTCTGGCGAGCGATCAGACGCCGCAGCAGCTGGATGTCCATTCCCTGCCAGGTCGCCAGGCCTTCCTTCTCGCAAAATTCGATGACCTTGGTCAGGTCGCGCCGGTAGGCATCCAAGGTATGCACCGACACCTGGCGCTCACTGCGCAGGTGCGTGCAGTAGGCATCCAGTTGTTCGCGCACCTCAACGTACCGAGCGCAGCGCGCCGGTGTAGCGTGGCAATACCCGGCTGAGCACTTCGCCGATATGGCTGAGGAACAGCGTGCCCACCGAACTCTTGTAGTGCGCAGGGTCGCGGCTGCCGATGGCCAGTACGCCGTGCAGGCCTTGATGCAGCAATGGCACCAGCGCGGTCGAGCCGACCTGCGGGGCCTGGTCGCTGCCGAACAGGAACGCCAGTTCGTGTTCGCGCAAGGCACCACTGAGCGACTTGCCCTCCGACAACAGCCCACCGATGGCCTGCTGCGCTTCACCACTGGTCACGCTGCGGCCTACCGGGGCGGGAATGTCGTTGAACAGGATCAGGCTGACGAAGGGCACCTGGAAGTCTTCGCGCAGGCTGTCTTCGACGCTGATCACCAGCTCGTCCAGGGACGCGGCATCGAGCATGGCCAGAATCAGGCGGCGAGTCTTCTCGAACAGGCGATCGTTGTCGCGCGCGACCTCCATCAGGTGCGAAAGGCGCTGGCGCATCTCGCCGTTGCGGTCGCGCAGCAGACTCATCTGCCGTTCCACCAGCGACACCGTGTCGCCGCGCTGGTGGGGCAGGCGCAGCTGAGTCAGCAATTCCTCATGCTGCTCGAAGAACGCCGGGTTGGCGGCAAGAAAGTCGGCCACGGCCGAAGCCTCCAGGACCTCCGCAGGCGCGGGTACTTGAGGCTGGTCGGTCATTGGCTGTACTCGGTCATAAACGCACTTGTCCTTCGAAGACCCGAACCGCAGGGCCGGTCATGATCACCGAATGGCCTGGCCCGGCCCATTCGATGGACAGGCGGCCGCCCGGCAGGTCGAGCAGCAGTGGCGAATCCATCCAGCCCTGGCTGATGGCTGCGACTGCGGCAGCACAGGCGCCGGTGCCACAGGCCTGGGTCTCGCCGGCGCCACGCTCCCAGACACGCAACTGCGCGCGGGTGCGATCGACTACGTGCAGAAAGCCCACGTTCACCCGTGCCGGAAAGCGCGGATGGTGTTCGATCTTCGGCCCCAGTGCGTGCACCGGCGCATTGTTGATGTCGTCGACACGCAGCACTGCGTGGGGGTTGCCCATGGACAGGGCGGCGATCTCGACGCTCTGGCCATCGACGGACAGCTCGTAGCTGCGCGCCTGGGAGTCGGCCTGGAACGGGATGTCGGCCGGCACCAGGCGCGGCGGGCCCATGTCGACGCTGATCTGACCATCGCTGCGGACGTCCAGGGTGATGATGCCGCCCTTGGTTTCCACGCGAATGGTCTTCTTGGCCGTGAGGCGCTTGTCCAGCACGAAGCGGGCGAAGCAGCGCGCGCCGTTGCCGCATTGCTCCACCTCCGAACCGTCGGAATTGAAGATGCGATAGCGGAAGTCGACATCGGGATTGTTCGGCGCTTCGACCAGCAGCAATTGATCGAAGCCGATGCCGGTGTGGCGATCGCCCCACTGCTTGGCATGCCTGGGCAGGATATGGGCATGTTGGCTGACCAGGTCCAGCACCATGAAGTCGTTGCCCAGGCCATGCATCTTGGTAAAACGCAGTAGCATGGGATTACTCCGGCAACAGGCTTTCGCCGGCGAAAAGCTCGGCCACGGTTTCGCGGCGGCGTACTTCGAATGCCTGGTCACCATCGACCAGCACCTCGGCACAGCGGCCGCGCGTGTTGTAGTTCGAGCTCATGACGAAACCGTAGGCGCCGGCCGAATGCACGGCCAGCAAGTCGCCTTCGGCCAGCACCAGTTCACGCTCCTTGGCCAGGAAGTCACCGGTTTCGCAGATCGGCCCGACGATGTCGTAGGCACGTGCCTGACCTTCCCGCGGCTTGACCGGGCTGACATTCATCCATGCCTGGTACAGGGCCGGGCGGATCAGGTCGTTCATCGCCGCGTCGACGATGGCGAAATCCTTGTGCTCGGTATGCTTGAGGTATTCCACCTGAGTCAGCAAGACCCCGGCATTGGCCACGATGAACCGCCCCGGCTCGAACACCAGGGTCAGCTCGCGACCGTCCAGGCGCTCGCGCACGGCCTGGATGTAGTCGGCAACCAAGGGCGGCTGCTCTTCGCTGTAGCGCACGCCCAGGCCACCGCCCAGGTCGATGTGGCGCAGGTAGATGCCGCAGTCGCCAAGGCGATCGACCAGGTCGAGCAAGCGATCCAGGGCGTCGAGGAACGGTGCCAGCGTGGTCAGTTGCGAGCCGATGTGGCAATCCACGCCGATCACGTCGAGGTTGGGCAACTGCGCGGCACGTACATAGACGTCTTCGGCTGCAGCGATGTCGATGCCGAACTTGTTCTCTTTCAAGCCCGTGGAAATGTACGGGTGGGTGCCCGCGTCGACGTCCGGATTGACCCGTAGCGACACAGGCGCGCGCACGCCTAGCTCGGCGGCGACTTCCTGCAGGCGTTCCAGCTCGTCGGTGGATTCGACGTTGAAGCAGTGCACGCCTACTTCGAGGGCGCGGCGCATGTCGGCGCGGGTCTTGCCGACCCCGGAAAACACTACGCGCTCGGCGCGCCCGCCCGCAGCCAGCACGCGCTCCAGTTCGCCGCCCGAGACGATGTCGAAACCGGCGCCCAAACGCGCCAGGACATTGAGCACGGCCAGGTTGGAGTTGGCCTTCACGGCAAAGCAGACCAGCGACGGGGTGCCCTGCAGGGCATCGGCGTAGGCGTTGTACTGCGCCTCGATGTGGGCGCGCGAGTAGACGTACGTCGGCGTGCCGAAGCGCTGGGCCACGGCCGACAGGGCTACGCCTTCGGCAAACAGTTCACCGTCGCGGCGTTGAAAAGCGTCCATGGTGTTCCCTTAGTAGTGCTTGTGCGGTTGCGACGACTTGGCTTGGTCCTCGGGAGATTTGCTGTCATCGGGCAGGTAAAGCGGGCCCTTTTGACCACAGGCGGACACCAGGCAGGCAACGGCGACGAGCGCGGCCAGGGAAGAGATCAGGCGCTTCATGGCGAAATCCTTTGTATAAGCAGTAATTGCGCCCGAGTATACCCAGCGCCCGGCATGGTGGCTATGCAGGTGGGCCGCCAGCGGTGCCACCGATCCAGACGGGTGCATTATGCTTTGCATAAACCGCTGGCTGCTCGTATCTTGCCGCCCGTAGCGCGAACAGACACTTTCCGAGGTTCCTGCAATGAGTTTGACCGAAGCCCGTTTCCACGACCTGGTCGATGCCACCCAGCAGGCGCTGGAGGAGTTGCTCGAAGACCACGCCGACGACATCGAAATTTCCGCCGGCATGATGACCATCAAGTTCGACAACGGCAGCCAGCTGATCATCAGCCGCCAGGAGCCGCTGCGCCAGCTGTGGCTTGCCGCGCGCTCCGGTGGCTATCACTTCGATTACGACGAAGAGTCGGGCAAGTGGCGCTGCGAGAAATCCGAGGAATTGCTGGGCGAGGTACTGGCCCGGGCGACCGAGGAACAGGCCGGCGTCGAGCTGGATTTCGAAGAGATCTGATGGTGAGCCAGCCCGCACGCGCGCCCAAGCCGCTCTACAGCAACGTCAGCCCGTCGGTACAGTCACCTTGCGTGAGCCTGTGCCGGCTGGACGAAGAACGCGTTTGCCAAGGGTGTTTCCGCCATGTCGAGGATATCCGCGCCTGGCGCTCGGCCGATGACGATACGCGGCGCCAGATCATCGCTGTGGCCGAGCAGCGCCGGTTGCAGGCGCTGTCGGCGCCTGCTGGCGACTGACAGCACCTGCTTTCATCAAGCCCCGATGCTCAGGCAGGCTCGGCCACCGTCAGGATGGTGAGCAATGACTGCGCGTGCCCGGCAGCCTCATGGCCCAGGCTGGTCAGGTAGCCGCCATCGGGCTTGGTGATCAATTCCTTTTCATGCAGGCGAGTCGCGGCGGCAATGGCCGCAGGTGATGCAGTGTGGTGGATTTTCAGACCTTCCATGGTGTTGCCGAGGTTGAACAGGGCAAGGATTTCCAGCTCGGCAACCAGTTCCGGGGTGTAGGACGACATAGGCGCTCCCGACTTTCTTATGGAATGAACGACAGCACCGAGGGGCGCTGAACGCTGTACCCCGACACCGTGGCAGCGGGGTTTTTCCAGTGTAGTCAGCCGCAGGCGAACGCGCCTGTTCAGCGTCAGACTTTTTCCGCGGGCAGCTCGGGCAAGGCACGCAGAGCGGCTTCGTACCAGGCCGTGTCGAACGCGCGATCCTGCTCCAGAATGGCATCGATCTCGATCGCCAGTACATGGGCCATCATGTTGAGGATGTCCTCGCGCTCATAGCCCACCAGCGTCAGCTTGTTGAACGTGGCCTTGGCCGCGGGCGGGTTGTCGCTTTCGATCTGATTCTCGATGGCCTGGGTGAGGGTGGCTTCGGCAAATGCTTCGTCGTCGTCTGGCAGGTTGTCGCTCATGGGGATGTTCTCGATCGGGGTCAATGTCGGGTTCTGGGGGGAGCCCTTCGCGGGCAGAGACCCGCTCCCACAGGATATCTAACATCTACTGTGGGAGAAGGGCGCGAAGAGGCCGGACCTGCCAAGCGCCTAGCGAGCCGCCAGCAAATCGCGGCCGCGAGCGACTGCCGCACGTACCTGAGCAGGCGCCGTGCCGCCGATGTGGTCGCGGGCATTGACCGAGCCTTCCAGGGTCAATACCTCGAACACGTCCGCATCGATCTGGTCGCTGAACCGGCGCAGCTCTTCCAGGCTCATTTCCGCCAGGTCCTTGCCGGTGTCCACGCCATGCTTGACCGCATGCCCGACGATCTCGTGGCAATCGCGGAACGGCAGGCCACGGCGCACCAGGTAATCGGCGAGGTCGGTGGCGGTGGAGAAACCACGCAGCGCGGCTTCGCGCATCATGGCGTGCTTGGGCTTGATGGCCGGGATCATGTCGGCAAAGGCCCGCAGCGAGTCGCGCAGCGTGTCGGCGGCGTCGAACAGCGGTTCCTTGTCTTCCTGGTTGTCCTTGTTGTAGGCCAGCGGCTGGCCCTTCATCAGGGTCAGCAGGCCCATCAGCGCACCGAATACCCGGCCGCTCTTGCCGCGCACCAGTTCCGGTACGTCGGGGTTCTTCTTCTGCGGCATGATCGAGCTGCCGGTGCAGAAGCGGTCGGGCAGGTCGATGAACTGGAATTGCGCGCTGGTCCACAGCACCAGCTCCTCGGAGAAGCGCGACAGGTGCATCATCGCGATGCTGGCCGCAGCGCAGAATTCGATGGCGAAGTCACGGTCCGAAACGCCATCCAGCGAGTTGCCGCCGACGGCTTCGAAGCCCAGCAGCGTGCAGGTCAGCTCGCGGTCGATGGGGTAGGTGGTGCCGGCCAGCGCGGCGCTGCCCAGCGGCATGCGGTTGGTGCGCTTGCGGCAATCGACCAGACGTTCATGGTCGCGGCTGAGCATTTCGAACCACGCCAGCAGGTGATGCCCGAAGGTTACCGGCTGCGCGGTCTGCAGGTGGGTGAAGCCCGGCATGATGGTGTCGGCCTCGCGCTCGGCCTGTTCCAGCAATCCCTGCTGCAGGCGGGTGATTTCGCTGAGGATGAGGTCGATCTCGTCACGCAGCCACAGGCGAATGTCGGTGGCCACCTGATCGTTGCGGCTGCGTCCGGTGTGCAGCTTCTTGCCGGTGACACCGATGCGATCGGTCAGGCGCGCTTCGATGTTCATGTGCACGTCTTCCAGATCCGTGCGCCAGTCGAACTGGCCCGCCTGGATTTCCTGCTCGATGGTGCGCAGACCGTCGACGATGGTGTCGCGCTCCGCATCGGTGAGCACACCGACCTTGGCCAGCATGGTGGCGTG
Organism: Pseudomonas sp. CFBP 13710; assembly: GCF_014842235.1. Taxonomy (NCBI): domain Bacteria; kingdom Pseudomonadati; phylum Pseudomonadota; class Gammaproteobacteria; order Pseudomonadales; family Pseudomonadaceae; genus Pseudomonas; species Pseudomonas sp. CFBP 13710. Next base: position 96,431 of record NZ_JACYVJ010000007.1, read on the forward strand.
GGCGATCGAGCCCATGATGTCATGGCGGTACAGGCGCTGGTCGAAATCGACCGAGGCGGTGAAGCGGGCGACGAAGGCGTCGACGGGTTCACTGAAGCGGCCGCCCCAGGACTGGTTGGTCTTGTCAGTGCTCATGAATTGGCTCGTGCAAGGCGTGAACGGGAAATTGCCGCAATAATAACAAATGCGGCCCGGGTCTGTTGGCGGCATAGTGCAGGTGTCTATCGTCTGCATTCACTCCTTCGCGGGCAGAGGGCTCGCCGCCCGCCTCCGCTCTCACAAGTGATCACGTTGACCTGTGGGAGCGGGTCTCTGCCCGCGAAGAGGCCTGCGACACACTACAGCAGCCAGGGAACCGTACATGTTCAGCAAGCCGTCGAACCCTCCCGAGCCGGACTTTTTCCTGCCCGAGCTATGCCTGCCCCAGGCACTGTTGATGCTGATCGTGCTGGCGCAGTTGCTGGTGTTCGTGCTAGTGCTGGCCGAACCCATGAACCCAGGCTTCAACTGGGTGCGCCTGGCCCTGACTTCGCTGTTCGTGCAATGGATCGTGCTGCTCTCGGCGGCCTTGCTCTGTGCCCTGCGCCCCTGGCTGGCGCGCCTGCGCCCCGGTATGGCGGGTGGGTTGTGCTGCGCCCTGGTGGTGGGCCTGACCCTCGCGGGCACGGCGGTGATCGACTACTTCCAGTTGGGCGGGCTCGACACGCCGACCGTGGAGGTCAATCGGTACCTGCGCCACGCCCTGATCGGGCTGATCATGTCGGCCTTGCTGCTGCGCTACTTCTACCTGCAGAGCCAGTGGCGGCGCCAGCAACAGGCCGAATTGCAGTCGCGTATCCAGGCCCTGCAGGCGCGCATTCGCCCGCACTTTCTGTTCAATAGCTTGAACAGCATCGCCAGCCTGGTGGTCAGCGATCCGGTCAAGGCCGAGCAGGCGGTGCTCAATCTGTCCGACCTGTTTCGTGCCAGCCTGGCCCAGCCCAACAGCCTGGTGATGTGGCGTGATGAGGTGGAGTTGGCCAAACGTTATTTATCGATTGAGCAATATCGTCTCGGCGAGCGTCTACAGTTGCACTGGAGGATCGAAACAATCCCGGATGATCTGCCGATCCCCCAACTTACTTTGCAACCGTTGTTGGAGAATGCGCTGGTACATGGCATCGCCCCTTTGATTTCGGGCGGGGTGGTCAGCGTGGAGGCCGACTACAAAGGGGGAGAGTTCATATTGACCATCAGCAATCCCTACCAAGAGGCCGCCACAGCGCAGGCGTCGGGCGGAACCCAGCAGGCGCTGGCAAACATTGGCGCTCGACTTGCGGCACTTTTCGGTCCGCGCGCAAGTCTTAGCGTGAATCGCCGTGACGGTCGTCACTTCACTTGTCTACGTTATCCATGTGCGAGACTCACGCAGGAATCCAGCGCTCTATGAATGTCCTGATCGTTGATGACGAACCCCTTGCCCGCGAACGTTTGAGCCGACTGGTTGGCGAGCTCGAGGGCTACCATGTGCTCGAACCCGGCGCCAGCAACGGCGAAGAAGCCTTGAGCATGATCGAGGCACAGAAGCCGGACGTAGTCCTGCTCGACATTCGCATGCCCGGCCTGGATGGCCTGCAGGTCGCCGCCAGGCTGTGCGAGCGCGACACGCCGCCGGCGGTGGTGTTCTGCACCGCCCATGACGAGTTTGCCCTGGATGCCTTTCAGGTCAGTGCCGTGGGCTACCTGGTCAAGCCAGTGCGCTCCGAACACCTGCTCGAAGCGTTGAAGAAGGCGGAAAAACCCAACCGCGTGCAACTGGCCGCCCTGACACGTCCGGCGGCCGAGGCGGGGACCGGTCCGCGCAGCCACATAAGCGCAAGAACCCGCAAGGGCATCGAGTTGATTCCGTTGGATCAGGTGATCTACTTCATTGCCGATCACAAGTACGTCACCCTGCGCCACGAAGGCGGCGAGGTCTTGCTCGATGAACCGCTCAAGGCGTTGGAAGACGAGTTTGGCGATCGCTTCGTGCGTATCCATCGCAACGCCCTGGTGGCCCGCGAGCGCATCGAGCGCTTGCAGCGCACGCCCCTGGGTCACTTTCAGCTCTATCTGAAGGGGCTCAACGGCGACGCGCTGATCGTCAGCCGACGCCATGTGGCCGGCGTGCGCAAGATGATGCAGCACCTCTAGCCCTCAGCAGGCGTGCCCAGTCCGCCGGGCTGGGCGCGGCCTGGCGCACAGCTGGTATCATCGTCCGCTAATCTTCATACGGATCGATTCATGCCCATTCGCGAAATCCGCATCGCCACCCGTAAAAGCGCGCTTGCTCTGTGGCAGGCCGAATACGTCAAGGCCCGCCTGGAGCAGGCGCATCCCGATCTGCAGGTCACCCTGGTGCCGATGGTCAGTCGCGGCGACAAGCTGCTCGACTCACCCTTGTCGAAGATCGGCGGCAAGGGGCTGTTCGTCAAGGAGCTGGAAACCGCCCTGCTCGAAGGCACGGCGGACATCGCCGTGCACTCGATGAAAGACGTGCCGATGGACTTCCCCGACGGGCTGGGGCTGTACTGCATCTGCGAGCGCGAAGACCCTCGCGACGCCTTCGTTTCCAACGCCTGGGACAGCCTGGAGGCGCTGCCGCCCGGCAGCATCGTCGGCACCTCCAGCCTGCGTCGCCAGACCCAGCTGCTGGCGCGACGTCCCGACCTGCAGATCCGCTTTCTGCGCGGCAACGTCAACACCCGCCTGGCCAAGCTCGATGCCGGTGAATACGACGCGATCATTCTGGCTGCGGCCGGCCTGATCCGCCTGGGCTTCGAAGAGCGCATCACCACCAGCATCAGCGTCGAAGACAGCCTGCCTGCGGGCGGCCAGGGCGCGGTCGGCATCGAGTGCCGGACGGCCGACAGCGAGATCCACGCGCTGCTGGGGTCATTGCATCACCGCGATACCGAATTTCGCGTGAGCGCCGAGCGTGCCTTGAACAAGCACCTCAACGGTGGTTGCCAGGTGCCCATCGCCTGTTACGCCGTGCTCGAAGGGGAACAGATCTGGCTGCGCGGCCTGGTGGGCGACCCGGCTGGGCAGCGTCTGCTGCATGCTCAGGCACGCGCGCCGCTGGCCGATGCGCAACAGTTGGGCGTACAGGTGGCCGAAGCCTTGCTGGAGCAGGGCGCCGACGACATTCTGCGCGCGGTGTACGGCGAGGCCGGTCATCCTTGAACCCTTGGCGAGTGTTGCTGACCCGACCCTGCGACGAGTGCGCGCTGCAAGCCCAGGCGCTGCTGGAACAGGGCGTGTTCGCGGCGAGCCTGCCATTGCTGGCGATCGAGCCGCTAGCGGACAGCGACACTCAGCGGCAGGTGCTGGCCGAACTGAATCGATACAATGCCGTGATCGTGGTCAGCAAGCCCGCCGCGCGCCTGGCCCTGGACCGCGCGCCTGCCAACCTCAGGCAGACCTCGTGGTTCAGCGTCGGTGCCGGCACGGCGGCCATTCTCGAAGAGCGTGGGCTGACCGTGACGTATCCTGAAACAGGAGACGATAGCGAAGCCTTGCTGAATCTGGCCCAATTGCGCGTCGCATTGGCGAGCCCCGATCCACGGGTGCTGATCATCCGTGGCGAAGGCGGACGCGAGGCTCTGGCCGAGCACTTGCGTGAGCAGGGCGCGACGGTAGAGTATCTGCAACTGTACCGACGCAGCATTCCGGTCTACCCACCGGGTGCGCTGGCGTCCCGTGTCGCATCGGAACGCTTGAACGCCTTGGTGGTCAGCAGTGGGCAGGGTTTTCAACACTTGCACCAATTGGCAGGCGAGCAGTGGTCGGTGATCCGTACCCTGCCGCTGTTCGTGCCCAGCCCGCGGGTAGCTGCGCTGGCGCGTGAAGCCGGTGCGGTGAATGTTGTGGATTGCCGAGGTGCCAGTACCTCGGCGTTGCTGGCGGCGCTGCGCACGCAGGCCGCACCCAGATCGTAAGGCGCGACCGCCAGCGAGGCGACCGCGCCCCTATGCAAAGGATGGACACGTGAGCGAAACAGCCTTGCCCAAAGACGAATCCAAGAGCGCCCCACAGGTGCCTTTCGAACAGCCAGCCGCCTTGCCCCCGCAGCGCTCGGCCAATGGCAACGGCTTGGCGATCATTGCGCTGCTGCTTGCCGCTGCCGGTCTGGCCGCAGCAGGCTGGGGCGTGTGGCAGGTGCGCACGCTGACCGCCGGCCACCAGCAGCAGTCGCGGGTGATCGAAGGGCTCGCCACGCAAACGCTGACGCTGGAACACAACGAACGGCAACTCAGTGCCGATCTCGCGCAGTTGCCCGACTCCAACGAACTCGAAGACCGCCACCGCCTGCTCGCCCAGTTGCAGGGCGATCAGCAGCGCTTGAGCCAGCGCCTGGAAACCGTGCTGGGCGCCAGCCGCAAGGACTGGCGTCTGGCCGAAGCGGAGCACCTGCTGCGTCTGGCCAGCCTGCGCCTGTCTGCTCTGCAGGACGTCACCAGCGCCAAGGCGCTGGTGCAGGGCGCCGACGAAATCCTGCGCGAGCAGGACGACCCACAGGCCTTCGCCGCACGCGAGCAACTGACCCGCAGCCTGGCGTCGCTGCAAGGCACCACCCAGCCGGATCGCACCGGGTTGTTCCTGCAGCTGAGCGCCTTGCGCGAGCAGGCCACGCAGCTGACGGCGCTGGCGCCCGAATTCCAGGCGGCCGCGGCAGCTGCGCAGGGCAACTCACCCGAAGGCGAGACCCGCTTGCGCCAGTGGTGGAACAAGATTTCCGGTTTCTTCCGGGTCGACTTCAGCCCCGATGACAGCATCCGGCCGTTGCTGGCCGGGCAGAGCCTGAGTCAGGTTCGCCTCGCCTTGAGCCTGGCGCTTGAGCAGGCCCAGTGGGCCGCGCTAAATGGTCAGGGCAAGGTATATACGCAAGCGCTGGACGACGCCCGCAGTATTCTGGTGGCAGGCTTCAATCGCGAGAATGGCCCGACCCAGGCCATGATCGAACAGTTGACCGCCCTGAAGAATCAGCCGGTTTCGGTCACCACACCTGATCTGGATGCAAGCCTCAACGCCATCCAGGCCTACCTGCAACATCGTCATACGCCGGTCGAAGGCCTGCAGAAGTCGACCGAAGCAGCGCCGGCCGCTGTGGAGAGCCAACCATGAAACGGTTCTACGTGATCCTGTTTCTGGTGATTGCCGCCATGGTCGGCCTCGGCCTGGCCGTGGCCAAACACCCCGGCTACGTATTGATCGACTACCCCCATGTGATGCGCTACGAGTCGGGCCTGTGGAGCACGCTGCTGGCGTTGCTGGTGCTGGTCTTGGTGGCGTTCGTCGTCTACCTGCTGATCAGCGTGCTGGTCAGCTCCGGCCGCGTGGTCAATCCATGGTCGGGCCGCAATCGCAACCGCCGCGTGCAGACATCCATCGAGAAGGGCCAGCTGGACCTCGCCGAAGGGCGCTGGGCCAGTGCCCAGAAGCACTTGCAGCACGCAGCCGAAAATGAACGCCAGCCATTGCTCTATTACCTCGGCGCAGCACGCGCCGCCAATGAGCAGGGCCGCTACGAAGACAGCGACAACCTGCTCGAACGGGCCCTGGCACGTCAGCCACAAGCGGAATTGGCAATTGCCTTGAGCCATGCTCAGTTGCAGAGCGATCGCGGCGACAGTGACGGCTCCCTGCAGACCCTGCAGGCCATGCACGAGCGTCATCCGCGTAACGTACAGGTGCTGCGGCAGCTGCAGCGTGTGCATCAGCAGCGTGGTGACTGGCCAGCAGTGGTCAAGCTGCTGCCACAACTGCGCAAGGACAAGGCCCTGCCGGCGGCCGAACTCGCCGAGCTCGAGCGACGTGCCTGGGGCGAGAACCTGAGCGTGGCGGCGCACGCGCCCGTGCAGGAACAAGGGCAGGGAGAGGCCGGCCTGGCTGCACTGGAGCACGCCTGGCAGGCACTCAGCTCAGCACAGCGCCAGGAACCCGCATTGGTGCTCGCCTATGCCGAGCAATTGCGTCAGGTGGGTGCCCAAGCCCAGGCTGAAGACGTGCTACGGACTGCGCAGAAGCGTCAGTACGACACGCACCTGGCTCGCCTCTATGGCCTGGTGATCGGCACTGACCCTGCGCGCCAACTGCAGACTGCCGAAGGCTGGCTCAAACAGCACCCCCACGATGCCGGGTTGTTGCTGACCCTGGGTCGCCTGTGCCTGCAGAACCGCTTGTGGGGCAAGGCCCGCGACTACCTGGAAAGCAGCCTGCGCCTGCAGCGCAGCCCGGAAACCTGCGCAGAACTTGCACGCCTGCTCGCCCAGTTGGGCGATACCGAACGCAGCAACCAGTTGTTCCAGGAAGGCCTCGGGCTGCTTGACGAACGGTTGCTGGCTGCACCCCTGCCCACTTCGGTGCGCACGCTCTGAATTGCTTTCGCGTGTAGAACGAGGCCGCGCCACTGCTCTGCCCCCGTGCGCACCCGGAGGCAGGGGCAGGCGCCAGTAAAACCGGCATTTGGCGCAATGTCCCCCTGATTAAACGCTTGTATGAACTTTATCCGATGCGTACCTTGATGCCATTGGCGCACGGGCATAATCTCCCCCTGCATGTACATCGACATTCGCCGTCACAGACCGCGAATCGGTCCGAGCCCTGCTTCCTGTCGTACAGGAGCGCGAAGCCGGGCATGACCCACAAGGGAAGCACTCATCATGTTGGAAAGTTGCCAGAATGCCCAGGAACGTTGGGGCGGAGTTCACCTGCTGATCGATCGCTGGCTGCAGGAGCGCAATGAGCTGATCAAGGCGTTCGATGCATTGGGCGACACGCCTCAGGCCCTGGTCGAAGATCGCAAGAGGCTGCAGGATTTCTGCGGCTTGCTGGTCGACTACACATCGGCCGGCCATTTTGAAATCTACGAACAGTTGACCGACGAAGCCAAGGCGTTCAATGACAAGCGTGGTCTGGAACTGGCCGACACGATCTGGCCACGCATCGACGAAATCACCCAGAAAGCGCTCGACTTCAACGATTACTGCGACAAGGGCGACTGCTCCGATGCCGCCGTCATTCTGGACAAGCTCAAGGAGCTGGGTCGGTTGTTGCACGAGCGCTTCGAGCTCGAGGACTGCCTGATCGAGGTCTTGCACAACGCTCACAAGGAAGAGTCCGTCGCCCAGGCGTGACTCTCTTTCGACGCGGCCCTAAGGGGCCGTGGCCAGCAGATGAATGTCGAACGTCAGCGGTGTATTGGGTGGTATCAAGGCACCGGCGCCGTCTGTTCCATAGGCGTGGGCCGATGCAATGACCACACGCCACTTCGCGCCGACCGGCATCTGCGGCAACACCGTACGCCAGCCCTCGATGACGCTGTTCAAGCGAAACCACTGCGCCTGGGTGCTTTGGTCGAACACGCTGCCGTCGGGCAGCTTCCCCACGTATTGAACCTGCATACGCCCATCGGCGGTGGCAGGTGCCCCTGCGCCAGGTTCCAGTACGGTTACCAGAATGCCCTCAGCGATCTCCCGCACCCCGGCCTTGGCTCGTTCGGCGGCCATGAAGCGGCGCTCGGCGGCCAGCGCCTGTTCCGTATCGGCTGCTTCGTCAGGCTTGTCCGTCTTGTCCGCCTGTGCCTGATACTGAGCCAGCAATTGGCCGATGCGCTCGTCGCTCAATGCCAGCGGCTCTTGTCGATACGCCTCCTGCAAGCCCTTGAGCAGGGCGTCGAGTTGAAGCCCGGGGGCGTCCTGGCGCAGGCGTTCCCCCAGGCTGGCGCCCACACTGTAGGCCAGGTCGCGGGCACCGTCCGGCGCAGCTTGCGCGTGCGCTTGTGGCAGGGCCAGGGACAATGGCACCAGGGACAACGACAACAGCAGGCGAGGCAACATCACATTCTCCAGGACAAGACACGGCGAGCATGGACCGATTATGCCACCGACCGGGAAACGGGGCCTCGCGGACACAGTCAACATGTTCTGGCGGCTCTACAGCCACAGGTCTAGTATGAGCCTCTACCCATCGGCCAGGAGGTAACCCATGTCGGCTAACAAGAAGCCCGTAAACACCCCGTTGCATTTGCTTCAACAGCTTTCCGGCAGTTTGCTCGAGCACCTCGAAAGTGCATGTTCCCAGGCCTTGGCCGATGCTGAAAAACTGCTCGCCAAGCTCGAGAAGCAGCGCGGCAAGGCCCAGGAAAAACTGCACAAGTCGCGCACCAAGGTGCAGGACGCTGCTACCGCCGGCAAGAAAAAGAAGCAAGCCAAGGCGCACGACTCGGTGAGCGAACTCGAACAACTGCTCGACGAGCTCAAGGACCGCCAGGCCGAAACCCGCGCCTACATCGTCGAGCTCAAGCGCGACGCCCAGGAAAGCCTGAAACTGGCGGCCGGGGTAGGGCGCGTCCAGGAAGCGGCGAGCAAGGCAATCGAAACCCGTTCGGCCAAGCCCAAGGCAACCCCTGCGGCCGCGGCCAAGTCGGCCAGCCCGGCAGCCAAGCCTGCCGCTCGCACGCCTGCCAAGAGCACCCCAGCCGGGTCGACTGCACGTGCGGCCGCGAAGCCTGCAGCCAGCAAAACCACCCGTGTAGCTGCCGCCGCCACTGCGAGCAAGCCGGCGGTTTCCCGCAGCACTACGCGCAAGGCCCTGGCGGCCCCGGGCGCGGCGGTCAAGCCTGACGCCAAGGCACCCGCCAAGCCGGCTGCGCGGCCGGCCAGAAAGCCTGCGGCCGCCAAGTCGCTTGCCGCAGCCGTGCATTCGAGTGCGACCGAGTCCGGTGCTCCCGCCACTGGCGCTCAGGACGACAAGGGCGACGCATCTTCGAGCCAAGCCTGAGTCTCCCTGGCTGCCACGCCCAGCACGTGTAACGCCGCGCTCGAGTGCGCGGCCGCTGCGGGTAGCAAAGCAGGCAGCCAGGTCATGCTCAAGCCCTGCGTAGCGAGGGGCCAAGGTGCGGCCTGATCGTGCAGGCGCTGCAGCAACTGGCGTTCGGCGTTCAGTTCCAGTGCCTTGACCGATTCGCGCAGGTGCATCAGCTCAGGGTCTTGCACGGCCTGGGCTCGCCACTGCTGGCGCAATTCGCGCAAGGGTCGCACCACGTCCTCATGCCAAGGCGTGGCGATCGCCTCCAGCAGCGTCACCCGTTCGCATGTGCAGGCCACGCCCCTGGCATCCAGCCAGGCACCGCACAGCAGCAGGCACACGTTGGCGCCATCTGCCTGCAGCTGCAGGCAGGTGGTTTCGATGCCTGGTCGGGCATAGAGGTCCAGGGCAAACTTCCACAACTCATCATGCATCGTGCTACTCGCGCCAGTGGGCAAGGAAGCTGGTAGACTTCGCCGCCATTATGATCCGACTTCAGAACCTCACTTTACAGCGTGGCCCGCAGCGTCTGCTAGAAGACGCCGAGCTGACCCTGCACGCCGGTCAGAAAGCCGGCCTCATCGGCGCCAACGGTGCTGGCAAATCCAGCCTGTTCGCCTTGCTGCGTGGCGAGCTTGTGCCCGACTCCGGCAATTGCTACCTGCCCGCCGATTGGCGTATCGCTCACATGCGCCAGGAAGTCGATACCCTCGAACGCATTGCGGTCGACTACGTACTCGATGGCGATGTGCGTCTGCGCGAAGTCCAGCAGGCACTGGCGGACGCCGAGGCCACGCAGGACGGTGCGGCCCAGGCGCGCCTGCATGCCGAGCTCGACAGTGCCGACGGCTATACCGCGGACGCACGTGCACGCAAGCTGCTCGCAGGGCTTGGTTTCAGCAACGAGCAGATGGACCGTCAGGTCGGTGATTTTTCCGGGGGCTGGCGGATGCGCCTGAGCCTGGCTCAGGCCTTGATGTGCCCTTCCGACCTGCTGCTGCTCGACGAACCGACCAACCACCTGGATCTCGACGCCATTCTGTGGCTCGAGGACTGGCTCAAGGGCTATCCCGGCACCCTGCTGTTGATCTCCCACGACCGCGACTTCCTCGACGAAGTCGTCGATCACGTGGCCCACGTCGAACAGCAGAAGCTGACCCTGTACCGTGGTGGCTACAGCGCCTTCGAACGCGCCCGTGCCGAACGCCTGGCGCAGCAGCAGCAAGCGTACGAGAAGCAGCAGGTGCAGCGCGCGCACATGGAGAAGTACATTGCGCGCTTCAAGGCCCAGGCCACCAAGGCGCGTCAGGCACAGAGCCGGATCAAGGCCCTGGAGCGCATGGAAGAGCTGTCGGCGGCACACGTCGACTCGCCCTTCGACTTCGTGTTCCGCGAATCGGTGAAGATTTCCAGCCCCTTGCTCGACCTGTCCGAAGGTCGGCTGGGCTACGGCGAAACGGCCGTGCTGGAGAAGGTCAAGCTGCAGCTTGCCCCCGGTGCGCGGATTGGCCTGTTGGGCCCCAATGGCGCGGGCAAGTCGACCCTGATCAAGAACCTCGCTGGCGAGCTCACGCCCATCGGCGGACGCCTGGTACGTGGCGAGAACCTGGTGGTGGGCTATTTCGCCCAGCACCAGCTGGACTCCCTGGACAGCAAGGCCAGCCCGTTGCTGCATCTGCAGCGGCTGGCGCCGGGCGAGCGTGAGCAGGTACTGCGCGACTTCCTCGGTGGCTTCGATTTCCGTGGTGCGCGCATCGATGAACCGGTGCTGAATTTCTCCGGTGGCGAAAAGGCCCGCCTGGCGCTGGCGTTGATTGCCTGGGAACGGCCCAACCTGTTGCTGCTCGACGAACCGACCAACCACCTCGACCTGGAGATGCGCCTGGCCCTGACCATGGCCCTGCAGGAGTTCAGTGGTGCGGTGCTGGTGGTGTCCCACGACCGGCATCTGCTCAAGAGCACCACCGACGATTTCCTGTTGGTGGCCGATGGCAAGGTCGAGCCGTTCGATGGCGATCTGGACGACTACGCGCGCTGGCTGGTGGATTATCGCCAGCGTCATGCCCCGGTCAGCAATACCCCGGTCAACCTCGACAAGACCGACAAGAAAGCCCAGCGGCAGGCCGCGGCCGCGCTGCGTCAGCAACTGGCACCGCACAAGCGCCAGGCCGACAAGCTGGAGCGCGATCTGGGTGAAGTGCACGAGAAACTGGCGAAGATAGAAGCCGCCTTGTCCGACAGCGCCCTCTACGAGGCCGCGCGCAAGGATGAACTACGCGACCAACTTGCCCAACAGGCCAAGCTCAAGGTGCGCGAGGGTGAGCTGGAAGAGCAGTGGATGGAAGCGCTGGAACTGCTCGAAGACATGCAGGCGCAGCTCGAGGCATTGGCCTGATACTGGGGCTTGATGCCGAGCTGCCTGCACGGGCCCATAGCCAAATTCGCTGCGCCGTTTTACCTTAGGCTGTCCCTATTCGAGCGTCGAGGTTCGTATGCTGCTGGAAACCTGGTTGGCCTTTTTGGTGGCGTGCTGGATCATCAGTCTTTCGCCTGGGGCCGGAGCTATCGCGTCCATGTCCAGTGGCCTGCAGCACGGTTTCCTGCGCGGCTATTGGAATGCGATCGGCCTGCAGTTGGGGCTGCTTCTGCAAATTGCGATCATTGCGGCTGGCGTCGGGGCCGTGCTCGCGGCGTCGGCCACGGCGTTCCAGGCGATCAAGTGGTTTGGCGTGCTCTATCTGCTCTATCTTGCGTTCAAGCAATGGCGTGCACTGCCTGCCGACCTCGGTGAGGAAGCGGGGCAAAAGCCGGCTGGCAAGGCCTCGAGCCTGGTGCTGCGTGGTTTTCTGGTAAACGTCGGCAACCCCAAGGCGCTGGTATTCATGCTGGCGGTATTGCCGCAATTCATCAATCCGCACGCGCCACTGCTGGTTCAATACCTGACCATTGCAGCCACCATGGTGACCGTGGACCTGATCGTCATGGCCGGCTATACCGGGTTGGCGGCGAAGGTGCTGCGGCTGCTGCGCACGCCGCGTCAGCAGCGACGCATGAACCGCACCTTCGCCGGCTTGTTCGTGGCGGCGGCGACCCTGCTCGCTACGCTGCGGCGGGTGCCTGCCTGAATTCGGCGGTCAGGCCTGGGTGAGTTCGATCACCCGGTCCACCAGCTTGTTGATGCCGGCGGCGGCTTCGCTGATGGTCTTGGCGCTCATGTAGGCGGGGGTGCTGACCAGCTTGCGGGCGGGGTCCTCGACGATCTCGGTCACTTCGCATTCCTGGTGGGTGCCACCCATCTTCTCGATGGCCTGCGCGGTTTCGGCATCGGTACCGATGGTGCAGGTCACGCCGGGGCCGTAGATTTTTGCCGCCAGCGCCGGTGAGATGCAGATCAAGCCAACCGGCTTGCGCGCTTCGGCGAAGGCCTCGGCCAGTGCCTGCACTTGCAGGTTGACCGAGCAGGCGGCGCCGTCGCTGGCGAAAGAGGACAGATTCTTCGCCGCGCCGAATCCGCCTGGAACGATCAAGGCATCGAAGTCGTCGGCGTTGGCCAGGGCGATGTCCTTGACCTCGCCACGGGCGATCCGCGCCGATTCCACCAGCACGTTGCGCGACTCGGGCATTTCCTCGCCGTTCAAGTGGTTGATCACATGCTTCTGGGCGACGTCGGGCGCGAAGCACTGCACTTCGCAGCCGCGCTGGTCCAGGCGCAGCAAGGTGATCACGCTTTCCTGAATTTCGCTGCCGTCATAGACGCCACAGCCGGAAAGGATCACCGCGATTTTCTTGGTCATGTCGAACTCCGATTGTGGCCACTGCTTCATTGGCATGTGTTCAGTAGCATGGATCACGCTCGGCGGCGTGTGTTCAGTTCGAGCGGGCCCTCAGGGCTGCTCGTCACCGGGCGCAGGCGTCGCCGCAGGGGCTTCCAGGCGCGCCTGGCGGGCGATGCGTGCGGCCTTGATGCGGCGCCGTACCCACAGCAGGACGCCGATCAGCACCAGCGCGCCAAGGACCCACAGCTCGTATTTCTTGACGTTGCCCAGCATGTGTTCGAGGAACGAGCCGAAATGGTAGGCCGCCAGGCCCAGTGCCGTGGCCCATACTGCGGCGCCGATGCCGTTGAGCAGCAGGTAACGCCGTGGTGGATAGCCGGACAAGCCGATTGCCACTGGCATGACAGTGCGCAGGCCATAGACGAAACGAAAGCTCAGCACCCAGATGTCCGGATGCCGGCGGATGTGCTCCAACGCACGGTCGCCCAACAGCTGCCAACGAGGTTTGCGCGCCAGTAGCTTGCGTCCATGCTTGCGGCCCATGAAATACCATAGCTGGTCGCCTGCGTAGCTGCCGAAGAAGGCCACCACCACAACCATGTTGATATCCATGTAGCCACGGAACGCCAGAAACCCGGCCAGGACCAGAATGGTCTCGCCTTCGAAGAACGTGCCGAGGAACAGGGCGAAATAGCCAAAATCGTTCAGGAATTGTTGGAGCATTTTATCGATGCTGGCGAAGTGAATGCGCAGCCTAACCCGTCATGGACATACATGAAAGTGTCCAAATGTGTCTTGTCGTGAACAATGCTTGTCAACCTGAGAACGCAGACACCTTGTGGATGCGGCCGGTCATGTCATGCAACCGTCATAATCCATGCTTATAACTGTCGCGCCCCCCTTCCAAGCGTGCAGGCGTCAATGGCATCCTGACGCATTACGCGATCCGTGCCGCTCAATTGCAAAGGGCAGTTACGCCCTCGGGAACGCCAGATGAACAACGAAGCCCAGACTCAAGTCGCTCTCACCCAAGATCAGCCGGTGGTCGAAACCCCGGTAGAAGCGCCGTTGGTCATAGAAGCCATCGTCGAACCCGCGCACCCGAGCGAGGCCCTCGCGCCGGCGCCGCACATCGTCGTGCCGGGGCTGGACGACAGCAGCCTGTACATCCATCGCGAGCTGTCGCAGTTGCAGTTCAACATCCGGGTGCTGGAGCAGGCGTTGGATGAATCCTATCCGCTGCTCGAGCGGCTCAAGTTCCTGCTGATCTTTTCCAGCAACCTCGACGAATTCTTCGAGATCCGCGTCGCAGGGCTCAAGAAGCAGATCACCTTTGCCCGCGAACAGGCCGGCGCCGACGGTCTGCAGCCGCATCAGGCGCTGGCGCGGATCAGCGAGCTGGTGCATGGCCATGTCGATCGCCAGTACGCCATCCTCAACGACATCCTGTTGCCGGAGCTGGAGAAACACCAGGTTCGCTTCATTCGTCGGCGGCATTGGACAACCAAGCTCAAGACCTGGGTGCGTCGCTATTTCCGCGACGAAATCGCGCCGATCATCACGCCCATCGGCCTGGACCCTACGCACCCGTTCCCGCTGCTGGTGAACAAGAGCCTGAACTTCATCGTCGAGCTCGAAGGCGTCGATGCCTTCGGTCGCGACTCTGGCCTGGCGATCATTCCGGCACCGCGGTTGCTGCCGCGGGTGATCAAGGTGCCCGAGGACGTAGGCGGGCCGGGCGACAATTTCGTGTTCCTGTCCTCGATGATCCATGCCCATGCCGATGACCTGTTCCAAGGCATGAAAGTGAAGGGCTGCTATCAATTTCGCCTGACCCGCAACGCCGACCTGTCGGTCGATACCGAGGACGTCGAAGACCTGGCGCGTGCGCTGCGCGGCGAGCTGTTCTCGCGTCGCTACGGCGATGCGGTACGTCTGGAAGTGGCCGACACCTGTCCCAAGCTTCTGTCCGACTATCTCCTCAAGCAGTTCAACCTGTCGGACACCGAGCTGTATCAGGTCAACGGCCCGGTCAACCTGACGCGTCTGTTCAGCATCACTGGTCTGGACAGCCATCCCGAGCTGCAGTACCTGCCGTTCACGCCACAGATTCCGAAGCTGTTGCAGAACAGCGAGAACATTTTCAGCGTGGTCAGCAAGCAGGACATCCTGCTGCTGCACCCCTTCGAATCGTTCACGCCCGTGGTCGATCTGTTGCGCCAGGCGGCCAAGGACCCTCATGTGCTGGCCGTGCGGCAGACGCTGTACCGCAGCGGTGCCAATTCCGAGATCGTCGATGCGTTGGTGGATGCCGCCCGCAATGGCAAGGAAGTCACCGTCGTCATCGAGCTGCGCGCGCGCTTCGACGAGGAATCCAACCTGCAGCTGGCCAGCCGTCTGCAAGCCGCGGGCGCGGTGGTGATCTACGGCGTGGTGGGCTTCAAGACCCACGCCAAGATGATGCTCATTCTGCGCCGCGAGGCGGGCGAGATCGTACGCTATGCACACCTTGGCACCGGTAACTACCACGCCGGCAATGCCAAGCTGTACACCGACTACAGTCTGCTGACCTCGGACGATGCACTGTGCGAAGACGTCGGCAAGTTGTTCAGCCAGTTGATCGGCATGGGCAAGACCTTGCGCATGAAGAAGCTGTTGCATGCACCCTTCACGTTGAAGAAGGGCATGCTCGACATGATCGCTCGCGAGACCCAGTACGCCATCGAAGGCAAGCCGGCGCACATCATTGCCAAGTTCAACTCGCTGACCGACCCGAAGGTCATTCGCGCGCTGTACAAGGCCAGCCAGTCAGGCGTGCGCATCGATCTGGTGGTGCGCGGCATGTGCTGCCTGCGTCCGGGCATTCCCGGGGTGTCGCACAACATCCATGTGCGCTCGATCATCGGGCGGTTCCTGGAGCACACGCGGGTGTTCTACTTCCTCAACGGGGGCGAGGAGCAGATGTTCCTGTCCAGTGCCGACTGGATGGAGCGCAACCTCGACAAGCGCGTCGAAACCTGTTTCCCGGTGGAAGGCAAGAAGCTGATCGTGCGGGTCAAGAAGGAGCTGGAAAGCTACCTGACCGACAATACCCATTCCTGGATCCTGCAGGCCGACGGGCGCTACGTGCGCAACACCCCGACCGGCAACCAGAACGCCCGCAGCGCGCAGGACACGCTGCTCGAACGGCTGAGCAACCCGATCCTGCCGGTGCGCTAGCAGCCAGCAAGATCGGAGGTGCGGCTTTCGCGGCCACTGGCCGCTCCTACGGAAATCGAGTTGCACCGTAGGAGCGGTCATCGGCCGCGAAACAGGCGCTGCGGCCTATCAGGCAGATGGCGGTGCGGCTTTCGCGGCCACTGGCCGCTCCTACGGGAATCGCGTTGCACTGTAGGAGCGGTCATCGGCCGCGAAACACCCGATGCGGTTTATCAGGCAGGTGGCGGTGCGGCTTTCGCGGCCACTGGCCGCTCCTACGGGAATCGCGTTGCACCGTAGGAGCGGTCATCGGCCGCGAAACATGCGCTGCGGTTTATCGGGCAGGTAGCGGTGCGGCTTTCGCGGCCACTGGGCGCTCCTACGGGAATCGCGTTGCACTGTAGGAGCGGTCATCGGCCGCGAAACATGCGCTGCGGTTTATCGGGCAGATGGCGGTGCGATCTCAGCGCACGGTGAGGGTGAAGCCTACGCGGGTTAGCCATTCGGCTTCCTGGGCGAAGTCGGCCTGGGTCAGCTGGTTGTTCTCCAGCCAGCCATCGGGGAACACTACATCCAGGCTCTTGGCCTTGGCATGCAGGGACACCGCCGGCATCTCCTGGGTACCACGGATGTGGTGGAACAGGATGGCGAAGCGCAGCAGCACGCACAGACGGATCAACTGCACACCGTCATCGCCGAACTCGGCGAACTTGTCCTTGGGAATGTTGCGGCGGTGGCCGCGCACCAGCAGCGCCAGCATCTGCTGGTCTTCGCGCGAGAACCCGGCCAGGTCGGAGTGTTCGATCAGGTAGGCGCCGTGCTTGTGGTAATGGTAATGGGCAATGTCCAGGCCTATCTCGTGAACCTTCGCCGCCCAGCCCAGCAGCTCGCGCCAGACCCCGTCTTCCAGCTCCCAGTCCGCCGCCACCTGGTCGAAGGCATGCAGCGCCTTGCGCTCGACGCGCTCGGCCTGCTCGACATCGACGTGGTAGCGGGTCATCAACGAACCCAAAGTACGTTCGCGCACATCTTCGTGGTGATGACGGCCCAACAGGTCGTACAGCACGCCTTCGCGCAGGGCGCCATCGCAATGGTCCATGCGCTGCAGGGCGAGGGCATCGAAGATCGCTTCGAGAATCGCCAGCCCGGCGGGAAAGATGGTCCGGCGGTCCGGCTTGATGCCGTCGAAATCGATCTTGTCGACATCGCCCAGCTTGAACAGCTTGCGCTTGAGCCAGGCCAGCCCCTCGGCATTGACCTCGCCGCTGCCCTGGCCGCCGGCCTTGAGGGCCAGGCCGATGGCGCGGATGGTGCCGGAGGAGCCGATGGCCTCGTCCCAGCTGAGCCGGTGCAGGGCATTCTCGATGCTCATGATCTCCAGGCGCGCCGCCGTATACGCCTGGGCGTAGCGGGCCGGGGTGATCTTGCCATCGCGGAAGTAGCGCTGGGTGTAGCTCACGCAGCCCATCTGCAGGCTCTCGCGCAGCAGGGGTTCGAAGCGCTGGCCGATGATGAACTCGGTGCTGCCGCCGCCGATGTCGGCGACCAGGCGCTTGCCCGGCGTGTCGGCCAGGGTGTGGGAGACGCCCAGATAGATGAGGCGGGCCTCTTCGCGGCCCGAGATGACCTCTACCGGATGGCCGAGGATCTGCTCGGCGCGGACGATGAATTCGTTGCGGTTGCGGGCTTCGCGCAGGGCGTTGGTGCCCACGATGCGCACCGCGCCCAGGGGCAGGCCGTTGATCAGTTGGGCGAAGCGCTTGAGGCAGTCCAGACCGCGCTGCATCGACTCTTCGCTGAGCTTGCGCTCTTCGTCGATGCCGGCGGCCAGCTGGACCTTTTCGCCCAGGCGTTCGAGGATGCGGATTTCATTGACGTGGGCCTTGGCCACCACCATATGAAAGCTGTTCGAGCCCAGGTCGATGGCGGCGATCAGGGACAGGTTCTTGGCTTTGGTCTGCGGCATGGTCAAAGGATCTCGGTCGTTAACCCCCGCATCGTGCCACGATCAGGCGACGGCGCCAACGCGCCATCCTGATCTTTGCCCCAAGGTCCGAGCTCTGGCGAGCCCGAACGGCATTCATGCCGGCTGCATGCCGATGAACTGCGCCAGCTCGGGCGTGCGCGGATTGACGAACAATTCCTTGGGATCGCCCACCTCGTGCACCTTGCCATGGTGCATGAACACCAGCTTGTCGCCGACCTCGCGGGCGAAGCGCATTTCGTGGGTGACCATGATCAGGGTCATGCCGTCTTCGGCCAGCTTGCGCACCACGCTGAGCACCTCGTTGACCAGCTCCGGGTCCAGCGCCGAGGTGATCTCGTCGCACAGCAGCACCTTGGGCGACATGGCCAGTGCGCGGGCGATCGCCACGCGCTGTTGCTGGCCGCCGGACAGACGTTCGGGGAACGCATCGAACTTCTCGCCCAGGCCGACCCGTTCGAGCATCTCGCGAGCCAGTTCGCGGGCGCGAGCCTTGGGCACTTTCTGCACCACCTGAGGGGCCAGCATCACGTTTTCGCCCACGCTCAGGTGCGGGAACAGGTTGAACTGCTGGAACACCATGCCGACCTTCTGGCGCAGGCTGCGCAAGTCGGCGCGCGCCGCATCCAGGTATTCACCGTCGACTTCGATGACGCCGTCGTTGATCGATTCCAGGCCGTTCAGGGTACGCAGCAAGGTGCTCTTGCCCGAGCCGCTGCGACCGATGATCGCGACCACCTGACCTTCGTCCACACTCAGGTCGATGCCCTTGAGCACATGATGATCGCCGTAGTACTTGTGCAGGGCGGAAATCCTAAGCAGCGGCATGCAGCCTCCTTTCCAGATAGCGGGCACTGAGCGACAGCGGGTAGCACAGGGCGAAGTAGCCCAGGGCGACGAAGCCGTAGACCATGAAGGGTTCGAAGGTGGCGTTGGCCAGCATGCTGCCGGTCTTGGTCAGCTCGGTGAAGCCGATGATCGAGGTCACCGCGGTGCCCTTGACCACTTGCACCGAGAAGCCCACGGTCGGCGCCACGGCAATGCGCAAGGCCTGGGGCAGGATCACGTGGCGCAGCTGCTCGTTGCGGGTAAGCGCCAGGCTGGCGGAGGCTTCCCACTGGCCGTTGCCGATGGACTCCACGCAGCCGCGCCAGATCTCGGCCAGATAGGCGCTGGTGAACAGCGTCAGGGCCAGGGCGGCGGCCACCCAGGGCGAGATGTCCACGCCCATCAGCGCCACGCCGAAGAACACCAGAAACAGCTGCATCAACAGAGGCGTGCCCTGGAACACTTCGATATAGCAGCGTGCCAGCGTGCGCAGCGGATGCGTGGGCGAGATGCGCAGGGTCATCACCAGCAAGCCGATCAAACCACCGCCAATGAACGCCACCAGGCTCAAGGCCAGGGTCCATTGCAGGCCGATGAGCAGGTTGCGCACGATGTCCCACAGGGTGAAATCCATCAGCTGTTCCTCATGATGAAACGCCGACCCAGCCAGTTCAACAGCATGCGGATCAGGATCGACATGACCAGGTACACCAGCGTGGTCAGCAGATACGTCTCGAAGGCGCGAAAATTGCGAGACTGGATGAAATTGGCGTAGAAGCTCAGCTCCTGCGTGGCGATCTGCGAGCACACCGCCGAACCCAGCATGACGATGATGATCTGGCTGCTCAGCGCCGGCCAGACCTTGGCCAGGGCCGGCTGGAGAACCACGTAGCGAAACGCCTCGAAGCGGCTCATGGCCAGGGCCGCAGAGGCTTCGAGCTGCCCCTTTGGCACGGCCTGGATGCCGGCGCGGATGATCTCGGTGGAATACGCCCCCAGGTTGACCACCATGGCAAGCACCGCGGCTTGCCACTCGCTGATCTGCACGCCCAGGCTGGGCAGGCCGAAGAAAATGAAGAACAGCTGGACCAGGAAGGGCGTGTTGCGGATGAGCTCCACGTAGACCCCGAAGAGGCCGGCGAACGGCTTGATCTGCCAGGCCCGCACGGCGCCGCCGACGATGCCCACGGCTACCCCGAGCAGTGCGCCGATGGCGGTGAGCTCAAGGGTGAACAGCGCACCCTTGAGCAGCAGGTCGGCCTGTGCGAGTACCGGGGCGAAAGCGAACTGATAGGCCATTGGGTGCGCTCGACAATCAGAGGTCGGCGGGCAGCGGCTGCTTCAGCCAGGTCTGCGCATTCTTTTCCAGGCTGCCGTCACTCTTGCCCACAGCGATGATCTGATTGACCTTGGCCAGCAGCTCGGGCTGTTGCTTGTTGATGCCCACGTACACCGGCGAGTCCTTGAGCTTGATCTTCAAGGCTGGAATGCGTTTAGGGTTCTTTTCCGAGATGGCCACCATCACCACGTTGCCGCTGGCGATCAGGTCGGTCTGGCCGGCGAGGTAGGCGGCGATGGTCGAGTTGTTGTCTTCGAAGCGCTTGATGGTGAGGCCTTCGGGCGCGACCTTGCTCAGCTCGATGTCTTCGATGGCGCCACGGGTCACGCTGATGGTCTTGCCCTTGAGGTCGTCCAGCGTGGCGATCGGCGCTTCCGGCGGGCCGAACACGGCCAGGTAGAACGGCGCGTAGGCGCTGGAGAAATCGATGACCTGTTCACGCTCGGCATTCTTGCCCAGGCTGGAGATCACCAGGTCGACCTTGCCGGTGGTGAGGTAGGGAATGCGGTTGGTGGAGTTCACCGGAGTGAGCTGCAGCTTCACTTTGAGTTGGTCGGCGATCAGCTTGGCCGTGTCGATGTCCAGTCCGCGCGGTTGCATGTCGGGGCCGACCGAGCCGAACGGCGGGAAATCCTGCGGCACGGCAACGCGCAAGGTGCCGCGCTCGGTGATGTCGCTCAAGCCATCGGCATGGGCTGCCTGGCCCAGCATGAAACTGGCGACCAGGGCGGTGAACAGCAGGCTGCAGCGCGAAATCATGGCGATACTCCGATTGCGATCGAGTCGAGGTTGCCAGGGAGGTAGCACAGCGCGTGCCAGAATGGGGCAGGGGGCGTGCGCCGCGGCGTGGGATCGGGGTTCTAGCTGCCACGAGTGCTCTGTGCCGGACTGGCCGCGCACCGTTGCGGAGCGCACTGGGCAGTGCCTGCGGTCATTCCTGGTGCGCCGAGCGGGGTTCCATTGCCTGTATCACCGATGTTCATAGTGATGATCAATGATCATCGGCTTCCTGTAGCAGCGCTGTGCCGCTATGATGGGCCACGTTTTTCTTTCCGAATATGACCACGGAGACACTCCATGAGCAGCGACCTTATCAAGCACGTCAGCGACGCCAGCTTCGAAGCAGATGTACTCAAGGCTGACGGTGCTGTACTCGTCGACTACTGGGCCGAATGGTGTGGCCCGTGCAAGATGATCGCCCCGGTGCTCGACGAAATCGCCGAAACGTACAAGGGCAAGCTGACCGTCGCCAAGCTCAACATCGACGAGAATCAGGAAACCCCGGCCAAGCATGGCGTGCGCGGCATCCCGACGCTGATGCTGTTCAAGAACGGCAACGTCGAGGCGACCAAGGTCGGCGCGCTGTCCAAGTCGCAGTTGGCAGCCTTCCTGGATGCCAATATCTGATACCTGAAAGGCCCCGCATTCGTCGGGGCTTTTTTCTGGGCGCGATACTGGACGCCTACAAATCGAGGTGTTACATTCGGCCTCGCATTGGTTTCTCCTCTGCCCCCTGCAAGCCGTCGCCGACGCACTCCTACTCGAATCAGTACGCGATCCTGTCGCCTTCTCTGCGGCGCGGCCTCATTAAGCCCAAAGCTTAATTTCTCCCCTCCATACATGATTACGTCATTCCCTTATGAACCTGACTGAACTCAAGCAAAAGCCGATCACCGATCTGCTCGAAATGGCCGAACAGATGGGCATAGAAAATATGGCCCGTTCGCGCAAGCAGGATGTGATTTTCTCCCTGTTGAAGAAGCACGCCAAAAGCGGTGAGGAAATCTCCGGTGATGGCGTGCTGGAGATTCTCCAGGACGGCTTCGGCTTCCTGCGTTCGGCTGACGCCTCGTACCTGGCCGGCCCAGACGACATCTACGTCTCGCCCAGCCAGATCCGCCGCTTCAACCTGCGTACCGGCGACACCATCGTCGGCAAGATCCGTCCGCCCAAGGAAGGCGAGCGTTATTTCGCCCTGTTGAAAGTCGATACCATCAACTTCGACCGTCCGGAAAACGCGAAAAACAAGATTCTCTTCGAAAACCTCACGCCGCTGTTCCCTACGGTGCGCATGAAGATGGAAGCCGGCAACGGTTCCACCGAAGACCTCACCGGTCGTGTCATCGACCTGTGCGCACCGATCGGCAAGGGCCAGCGTGGCCTGATCGTCGCTCCGCCGAAAGCGGGCAAGACCATCATGCTGCAGAACATCGCGTCGAACATCACGCGCAACAACCCGGAATGCCACCTGATCGTCCTGCTGATCGACGAGCGTCCGGAAGAAGTCACCGAGATGCAGCGCACCGTGCGCGGCGAAGTGGTCGCCTCGACCTTCGACGAGCCGCCAACCCGCCACGTGCAAGTGGCCGAGATGGTGATCGAGAAGGCCAAGCGCCTGGTCGAGCACAAGAAGGATGTGGTCATCCTGCTCGACTCCATCACTCGCCTGGCGCGTGCCTACAACACCGTGATCCCGAGCTCCGGCAAGGTCCTGACCGGTGGTGTCGACGCCCATGCCCTGGAGAAGCCCAAGCGTTTCTTCGGTGCTGCGCGAAACATCGAGGAAGGCGGTTCGCTGACCATCATCGCCACCGCGCTGGTCGAAACCGGCTCGAAGATGGACGAAGTGATCTACGAAGAGTTCAAGGGTACCGGCAACATGGAACTGCCCCTGGACCGCAAGATCGCCGAGAAGCGCGTCTTCCCGGCCATCAACATCAACCGTTCCGGTACCCGTCGCGAAGAGCTGCTGACCGCCGACGACGAACTGCAGCGCATGTGGATCCTGCGCAAGCTGCTGCACCCGATGGACGAAGTGGCGGCCATCGAGTTCCTGATCGACAAGCTCAAGCAGACCAAGACCAACGACGAGTTCTTCCTGTCGATGAAACGCAAGTAAGCCCACCCGCTGCTTGACCCGAATGGCGCCCTTGCGGCGCCATTCGCATTTTCAACGTTGCATAGCCATGCCAGACCCGTTCGGCCGACAAGGATTGTTATGACTCACCTAGCCTATCGACGTGACATCGACGGCTTGCGCGCCGTGGCGGTCATTGCCGTGGTGTTGTTCCACTTTGGTATTCCGGGTTTTGCCGGCGGGTTCGTCGGCGTTGACGTGTTCTTCGTCATCTCGGGTTATCTGATCACCTCGATCATCTGCCGCGAGCGTGCCTCGGGCCACTTCAGTTTTGTGGAGTTCTGGGTGCGCCGTGCGCGGCGGATCCTGCCCGCCCTGGTGGTGATGGTGGTGGCCTGTTTGATCGTTGGCTGGTTCCTGCTGGTGCCGCGTGACTATGAAGAGCTGGGGCGCTCAGCGCGCTACCAGGCCATGTTCATGTCCAACGTGCTGTTCGCCCGGCAGGACGGCTATTTCGATACCGATTCGGAGCTCAAGCCACTGCTGCACACCTGGTCGCTGGCGGTGGAAGAGCAGTTCTATATTCTCTTGCCGCTGTTGCTGGCCGTGCTCGGCCGGTATGTGAAGGCATGGCGCACAGGCTTGTTCGGCATTGCCCTGGCATCGTTTGCGGTGAGCGTCTGGCAGGTTCAGCAAGCCCCGGCGCAGGCATTCTTTCTATTGCCGGCGCGCGCGTGGGAACTGTTGGCCGGCAGCCTGCTGGCGGTGGCGCCGGTGTTCCAGCGCCCACTGACAGTGGCCGTGCGTCAGGGCGTGGCCACCGCCGGGATCGCTGCCGTGGGCGTGGCCATTGCCTGCTATGACTGGCGTACCCCGTTCCCCGGCATGGCGGCACTGCTGCCGGTGTTGGGCACGCTGGCGATCATCTGGTCCGGCGCTGGCCAGCCAACCTGGCTGTCACGGCTGCTGGGCACGCGGCCGATGGTGGCGGTGGGCTTGATCTCCTATTCCTGGTACCTGTGGCACTGGCCGGTGCACGTATTCGCCGACTATGCCGCCGTGGACGGTATCGCTGGGCACGAAAACCTTGCGCTGATCCTGGGCAGTCTGCTGCTCGGCTACCTGTCCTGGCGCTGGGTCGAAACGCCCCTGCGCGGTCGGCGCTGGCTGGCCCAGCCGCGTCAGGCGCTGTTGGCCGCATTGCTGGCCATGGTGGTGGTGGGCCTGGCGGGGCAATCCCTGCGCTGGAGCGATGGCGTACCGTCGCGGCTGTCGGCGCAGGCACTGGCCTACGCCGAGGCCGGCGAATGGCATGCCGGGCAGCGTGACTGCATGTTCGAGAAAACCACTGCGCCCGAACGCCTCATCTGTCACCTTGGACGCCAAAGCAAAGACGTGCTGCCACCGCTGATCTGGGGCGACAGCCATGCAGCCGCGCTGATGCCGGCACTGCGCGTACACAGCGAGCGCACCGGGCAGGCACTCGATCTGGCCAGCTCGGCCGGCTGCGTACCGGTCGCAGGGCTGGAGCGCAACGACCTGTGCCGGCAGTTCAATGCGCAGGTCCGGAGCGTGATCGCGCAGGCGCCGCAGCGCGACGTGGTGCTGGTCGCGCGCTGGACGTTGTACCTGTATGGCGACGAGCATGGCGACCTGACCTATCGCTTGCCCGGTACCGATGCGCCGGTGCAGATGGCCGAAGCGCTCAAGCGCGAAGTCCGAGCCTTGCGCCAGGCGGGCAGCCGGGTCTGGCTGCTCGATGAAGTCCCTTTGCAGAACGCCAACGCACCTTACCGGCTGAGCCGCCTGGCCATGCTCCAGCGATCGACCGACGGCATCGGGCGCCCGCTGCGCGAACACCGACAGCGTCAGGCGTCCATGCAGGGGCTGTTCGCCGAGCTGGCGGCCAGTGATCCCCAGGTGCGCATCCTCGATACGACCCAGCTGTTCTGCGCCGATGGCATGACCTGCGTGGCCGAGTCTGCCGGGCGTTCGCTGTACATGGACGACAACCACCTGGGTGACGACGCGGCCGGGTTCGTGGCGCCCTTGTTCGCCCCGCTGCTTGCGCCCGTAGACGCGCCAGCGCCTGGCAATTCCCATTAAAGCCCAGCCGGCGGCTGCCAGCGGCCGCCAGAGCAGGTAGGATGTACGCTTATTTTCTAACTGGCATGGTCGATGAAATTCAAGGATCTTCGGGATTTCGTGCAGCAGCTTGAGCAGCGCGGAGAGTTGAAACGCATTCAGGTGCCCATCTCGCCGGTGCTCGAAATGACCGAGGTGTGCGACCGCACCCTGCGTGCCAAGGGCCCGGCCCTGCTTTTCGAAAAGCCCACCGGCTTCGATATCCCGGTGCTCGGCAACCTGTTCGGCACGCCCGAGCGGGTGGCCATGGGGATGGGGGCCGAATCGGTGAGCGAGCTGCGCGAGATCGGCAAGCTGCTGGCGTTCCTCAAGGAGCCCGAGCCGCCCAAGGGCCTGCGCGATGCCTGGTCGAAACTGCCGATCTTCAAGAAGATCATCGCCATGGCCCCCAAGGTGGTGAAGGACGCGCCTTGCCAGGAAATCGTCTTGGAAGGCGACGACGTCGACCTTGGCATGCTGCCCGTGCAGCACTGCTGGCCGGGCGACGTGGCACCCCTGATCACCTGGGGCCTGACCGTCACCAAGGGGCCGAACAAGGAACGCCAGAACCTGGGTATCTACCGCCAGCAGGTGATCGGCCGCAACAAGGTCATCATGCGCTGGCTGAGCCATCGCGGTGGCGCCCTGGATTACCGCGAGTGGTGCGACAAGCACCCTGGCCAGCCGTTTCCCGTGGCCGTGGCCCTGGGTGCCGACCCTGCGACCATTCTGGGCGCGGTGACGCCGGTACCCGACAGCCTTTCCGAGTACGCCTTCGCTGGGCTGCTGCGCGGCAACCGCACCGAGCTGGTGAAATGCCGTGGCAACGACCTGCAGGTGCCGGCCACTGCCGAGATCATCCTCGAAGGGGTGATTCATCCGGGCGAGATGGCCGACGAAGGGCCCTATGGCGACCATACCGGCTACTACAACGAAGTCGACAAGTTTCCAGTGTTCACGGTGCAGCGCATCACTCACCGGATCAAGCCGATCTACCACAGCACCTACACCGGCCGGCCACCCGATGAGCCGGCGATCCTGGGCGTGGCGCTGAACGAAGTGTTCGTGCCCATCCTGCAGAAGCAATTCCCGGAAATCACCGACTTCTACCTGCCGCCCGAAGGCTGCTCGTACCGCATGGCGGTGGTGACCATGAAGAAGCAGTACCCGGGGCACGCCAAGCGGGTGATGCTCGGGGTCTGGTCGTTCCTGCGCCAGTTCATGTACACCAAGTTCGTCATCGTCACCGACGACGACATCAATGCCCGCGACTGGAACGACGTGATCTGGGCCATCACCACGCGCATGGATCCCAAGCGCGATACCGTGCTGATCGACAACACGCCGATCGACTACCTGGATTTCGCCTCGCCGGTGTCCGGCCTGGGCTCCAAGATGGGCCTGGACGCCACGCACAAGTGGCCGGGCGAGACTACGCGCGAATGGGGTCGGGTCATCGTCAAGGACGAGGCCGTGACCCGCCGCATCGATGAACTCTGGAATCAGTTGGGAATAGATTGATGCGTGTGACCTTGCAACCTTCGGGCGTGGTGCTGCAAACCCTGCCCGGTGAGCGGATTCTGGCGGCCGCGCAGCGTCTGGGCTATGACTGCCCGCAGAGCTGCCGCAATGGCAACTGCCATGTGTGCAGCGCGGTGCTGGTGGAAGGCAGTGTTCGCGAGGAGGGCGCGGTGATCGACCGCGGCGAGTTTCATACCTGCATCGCCGAGCCGCTGGAAGACTGCGTGATCCTCTGGGACGGCGTACTGGCCAAGGGCGAGCTGCCGGTGCGCAGCCTGGCCTGCCAGCTGATCGACTGCGTCGATATCGGCGGCGATGTCTGGCGCGTGCGCCTGCGTGCGCCGGCCGGCAAGCCGCCGCGCTACCATGCCGGGCAATACCTGATGATCGAGCGCGACAACGGCGAAAAGTCGGCCTTCTCCCTGGCCTCTGCACCCCACAGCGGGCGCGACCTGGAGCTGCACGTACTGGTCCGCGAAGCCAGTGCGCAGAGCTTGATCGAGCAGTTGCAGCGCAATGGCATGGCCCGTGTGCACATGCCCTATGGCGATACCCACCTGGCCGAGTTGCCGGATGGGCCGCTGGTGCTGATTGCTGCAGGTACCGGCATGGCGCAGATGAACAGCCTCATCGAGCACTGCCGTCGCGCAGGGTTCAAGCATCCGGTGCATCTGTACTGGGGTGTACGTCGCCCCGAGGATTTCTATGCGCTGGAGCATTGGGAGCAATGGAAGCAGTTGCCCAACCTGTTCCTGAACAAGGTAGTGAGCGACCTGTGCGGCTGGGA
The DNA here is from genome assembly GCF_014842235.1 of Pseudomonas sp. CFBP 13710. Lineage (NCBI taxonomy): Bacteria > Pseudomonadati > Pseudomonadota > Gammaproteobacteria > Pseudomonadales > Pseudomonadaceae > Pseudomonas > Pseudomonas sp. CFBP 13710. Next base: position 123,674 of record NZ_JACYVJ010000007.1, read on the forward strand.
AGGGCGCTGCGGCATGCTGCATGAAGCGGTCTGCGAGGACATAGCCGACCTGACCGCCGTGCATGTCTATGGCAGCGGTTCACCGGCGATGATCTACGCCACGCTCGATGCCCTGGTGAATGCCGGGATGGATGCGCACCAGATGCGTGCCGACGTCTTTGCCTACGCGCCGCGGCCCGCCTGATTGCCACTGCCCCTGCGTCATTTCGTTGCCTGCTTCTGCTGTCGTGATGCCTGCGTCGAACCTGACGCAGTGGCATTGCTGTGAAATCGTGCACGTCGATGTGTCCGTGAGCCTGTTTGGTGCTTATAACTTATTTATTTGAAGTTGATTATAAGCGCTTGTATTTATTGATCTATCTGCCATACGGTAGGAACGCGGCAGTTGCAATGCGTTAGAGTTGGGCTTCATTGCAATCTTACGGGGATAACAGGCGACTGCTTATGTCGGTACTCGAAACTGCGCACTTGAATGTGGTCTATCCGCCGTCGCTCGATCTCGGGCCGCAATTGACCCACGAGCAACTTCTTCATTCGTTGGACACCACGATGCGACGCCATCGTGGCGGGCCGGTCTGGCTGTTCGCCTACGGCTCGCTCATCTGGCGGCCCGAATGCAGCGCTGCGGAGCGGCGCCGAGCGCGTGTGCATGGCTATCACCGGGGCCTGTACCTGTGGTCCCACGAACACCGTGGCACACCCGAGCGACCCGGCCTGGTGTTCGGTCTGGACCGAGGCGGCTCATGCGCCGGGTTCGCCTATCGCTTGCCTCAGGAAGATCTGGAGAGTTCGCTGCTGGCGCTGTGGAAGCGCGAGATGCCCTATCCCTCGTACCGCCCGCATTGGCTCAACTGCCGTCTCGAAGACGGCACCAAGGTGCAGGCGTTGGGGTTCGTATTGGAGCGGCATTTGCCCAGCTATGCCGGCAACCTGCCGGATAACCTGCTGACGCAGATTCTCGACAGTGCCAGCGGGCGATTTGGCAGCACCCGCGATTACGTCGAGCAAACCATCAGTGCCCTGCGCAATCACGCAATGCCGGACAAGAACCTGGAAGCCAGGCTCAAGCGTTGCCACCAGGGCAGCTGCACTCAAGCCTCGCAGCAATTCCTGCCCTGACGGCGCTTCACGCCTTGCGTCAGGCGTTACGCTGGGTGCTGGCCACCTGTTTGTGCCAGAGCGTGGGGATCAGGAAGACGATCGCCAACAGGCAGGCGCCGATCAGCAGGACGAAACCACCGTCCCAGCCGAAGTGGTCCACGGTGTAACCCATCGCCGCGCTGGCGGCGACCGAGCCGCCCAGGTAGCCGAACAGACCAGTGAAGCCCGCGGCGGTGCCGGCCGCTTTCTTGGGCGCCAGTTCCAGGGCCTGCAGGCCGATCAGCATGACCGGGCCGTAGATCAGGAAGCCGATCGAGACCAGTGCGATCATGTCCACGGTCGGGTTGCCGGGCGGGTTGAGCCAGTACACCAGGGTTGCCACGGTCACCAGCGCCATGAACACCACGCCGGTCAGCCCACGGTTGCCACGGAAGATCTTGTCCGACATCCAGCCGCACAGCAACGTGCCGGGAATACCGGCCCACTCATAGAAGAAATAGGCCCACGAGGTGGTGTCGACGGTGAAGTGCTTGGCTTCCTTGAGGTAGGTCGGCGCCCAGTCCAGTACGCCATAGCGCAGCAGATAGACGAACACGTTGGCCAAGGCGATGTACCAGAGCATCTTGTTGCGCAGCACGTACTTGACGAAGATTTCCTTGGCGCTGAATTCTTCTTCGTGGCTTGAATCGTAGCCTTCCGGGTAATCGTTCTTGTATTGCTCGATGGGCGGCAGGCCGACCGATTGCGGTGTGTCGCGCATGGTCGCAAAGGCAAACAGGGCCACCAGCAGGGCAACTGCGGCCGGTACGTAGAACGCCGCGTGCCAGTCGTTGAACAAGCCCATGCCGAGCAGGAACAGCGGGCCGATCAAGCCACCGCCGACGTTGTGCGCAACGTTCCACACCGACACCACGCCGCCGCGTTCCTTCTGCGACCACCAGTGCACCATGGTCCGGCCACTCGGCGGCCAGCCCATGCCTTGCGCCCAGCCGTTGATGAACAGCAGGATGAACATCATGGTGACGCTTGACGTTGCCCACGGCGCAAAGCCGAAGACGAACATCACGCCGGCGGAAACCAGCAACCCGAACGGCAGGAAGTAGCGCGGGTTGGAGCGGTCGGACACGATCCCCATGAGGAATTTGGACAGGCCATAGGAGATGGCGATGGCCGACATCGCCAAGCCCAATTGGCCTCGGGTATAGCCCTGTTCTTCGATCAGGTAAGGCATGGCCAGCGAGAAGTTCTTGCGCAGCAGGTAGTAACCGGCGTAACCGATGAATATCCCGGCGAAGATCTGCCAGCGAAGGCGACGGTAGGTGCTGTCTATCTTTTCATCGGGCAGGGCTGCACGATGCGGGGCGGGGCGGAAGAAGGCGAACATTCACAAGCTCCATTTATTGTTATTTGCTGCGGATTCGAATGTTACAGTTTCGTTACCGAAAATAAAACGACTTACCGCCCAGCGGAGTTTGCGAAAATGTTGCAATGCGAACTTAAGCGGTTCAGTTCTGTTCACCAACTCGCTTGACGCTTCTGCATAATCGTTTCAGCTCGGTGGATTCGAACGAGCTACTGAATCGCCCGTGCTGGCCGATACAGTCAGCACACGATCTTGCGGAGACATATGTGATGAAAGCCTGGGTATTCATAGGGCTGGCGTTGGCCCTGCCGACCGCCGTGATGGCCAACGAGGCAGCCAAAGAGGGCGAGAACGCAGCGCCCAAGGTTGCCTATATCGGCATGACCCCACCGTTCGTGGGCAACTACGCCTTGGACGGTGGCCCCAAGCTGCACGTGTACAAGGCGGACATCGCTTTGAAGGTCACCGGCGCGGAAGCGGAAGCTGCCGTGAAGCGCCAGGACCCGCTGCTGCGCAATCAATTGGTAGCACTGTTCGCACAGCAGACCGCCGAATCGATGGGCAACGTCGAAGCCAAGGAGAAACTGCGTCAGGAAGCCCTCAAGCAATTGCAGCAGGTGATGAACGACGAAGAGGGCAAGCCTATCGTCGAAGACCTGCTGTTCAATAACCTGATCGTGCAGTGAACTGATTGTTTTGCAGCAAGGCGGACAGAAGATTGCCATTGGCGTAGGCTGTCTCAAAATTACCGAGTTTTGAGACAGCGATGTTCAAGATCCCTCCCGCCGTTATCCGCGATCCGCTTCAACGCATTGCTCGGGATTGTCCGGAGCGCATAGCTGAGTACCTGGCTCTCAACGCACCCTTGGATGGCAAGGGCCGGTATCAGCATTTCGACAAGCTTCGTTTCCGCATTCCTGAAGGACTGAACCATGAACTGGTGTGGTCGCTGGTGAAGTTGGCGCGTGAACGGCAACTGAGCGACGTCGTTGTACTGGGTCAGCCTGCACATCAATGCCAACTGCTACTGACGCCAGCGATCCATGCCGCGACCTCCGAGACTGACCGGCACACTACGGGTGCTGCATTGGAGTGGATGAGCAACAAGATCGGTGAGCAGAAACATGTGACATACCTGCTCAACGACCTCATAGAAGACGAGGCCATCAGCAGTAGCCAGTTGGAGGGTGCATCGACCACGACCCAAGTGGCCAAGGACTTGCTCAAGCGTCAGCGAGGTCCGCGCACTCCAGATGAAAAGATGATTCTGGGCAATTATCGGATGATGCAGTTCGTGTGGGAGCATCGCACACGACCGCTGAGTGCTGATTTGATCGCCGAGATCCACCAAGTGGGTGTGGAGAACATCGACGACGAGCATTATCACCCAGGTGTGTTCCGCGTTAACGATGAGGTAGTGGTCCAGGACGGCGATGGCAATGTGGTGTATACACCACCGCCAGCACGCGGTCTGGAGTCGCGGCTGGAAGCCTTGGCCGAATGGGCCAACAGCAACCATGGTGAGTTCAGGACCAATCGTTACCTGCATCCGCTGATCAAGGCGATCGTCCTGCACTTTGCCATTGGCTATGAGCACCCTTTTCACGACGGCAATGGCCGGGTGGCCCGGTCATTGTTCTACTGGTTCATGTTCAAGCATGACTTCGCTGCCTTTCGTTACATAGCTATCAGCAAATTGCTCAAGGCCGCCCCTGTGCAGTACGGCAAGAGTTATCTCTATACCGAAACCGACGATATGGACCTGACGTATTTCGTCGACTACCAAAGTCGCACGATCATTCGCGGCATCGCGGATTTCAAAGAAGCCTACGAAAAAACGCTGGCCGATATGAACTCATTCAATCGCTTCCTGTTCGACAGTGGTTTGTATGCACAGCTGAGCGACAAGCAGAAAACCGTACTGCAGGTGGCTAGCAACGAGAAGGGGATGAAGTTCACGGCTGTGAACCTGAAAGAGAGCTTGGGCTGCTCGTACAACACGGCAGCTTCGGTACTCAACGGTCTTGTGGATTTAGGTTTGTTTCAGAAACGCAAGGATGGACGTGAGTGGGTGTTTTCTTTGGCGCAGACGGGGCTGCATCGTTAGACGCTGAAAAGGTTAAGTCTTGTGCACACAACGCGCTATGCAGGTACGCATGGCGCACTGCGGCTATGTGGAGCGAGGGCCAGAAGCGTAACGTCATGGCCAGTTCGACATAGCCTTCTATCGCAATCCCAGCACAATTTCCCACTGCTGTGTCGTTACCGGCATCACCGAAAGCCGGCTGCCTTTTTGTACCAGCGCAAGTTCGGCAAGCCCGCTCTGCTGCTTCAACAAGGCCAAGCCGAGCACGGGGTCGAAGGTTTCGACGTGGGCTACATCCACCGAAGTCCAGGGGTTCTTTTCGGTGCTGGCCTTGGGATCGAAGTAATGACTGTCCGGGTCCAGGGCAGTGGGGTCGGGATAGTCGCTCGCGACGATGCGACCAATGCCGGCGATGCCTGGCTCGGGGCAGCTGGAATGATAGAAGAAGAAATGGTCGCCAACGGCCATGGTGCGCATGAAGTTGCGTGCCTGATAGTTGCGTACGCCGTCCCAGCGCGTCTGGCCAAGCGTGGCTAGGCCCTGGATGGACAATTCGTCAGGCTCGGATTTCATCAGCCAATAGGCCATGGCGAGTGTTCCTCAATAATGTGAAATGGCCAGCTTTTGTGGGATTCAAGCGCACCCGACAATTGGTCGTGAACAACGTTTGCTTGTCTACCAAGCTTGCCCCAGAATGCGCGCAAATTTAAGCCCGACGCTGCTGCTCGGCACGCCAGAATATCGTTCTGTCGATTCTTTAATTGCCTGTAGGGGGGCAACGTCGATGCGCCGTAAGCCGGACTTGTTGTGGACATTGGTGATTTTGTTGGGCTTGGGTATCGTCACCACTGGATACGCGCAGAGTCTGTGGGCGAGCAAGGCGGATACCGCTGCAGAGCTGATCGTGGTGCAGACTTCGATGGTGCAGGCTTCGATGGTGCAAGGTTCGATGGCAAGTCCGCGGTAACGATGGCGCCTGTTCGCGGCCACTGACCGCTCCCGCAGGTTGGCGCCGCGGCGCAAGGCTCACCTCAGATACCAACCCTTGTCCGTCACCGTTCCCTGCAGCGGTATATCCCAACTGGCCTGCGCCAGGCGCTCCACCTTCTGACACTCATGGGCCAGCCCCAGCAGCACCGGGGCTTGCCAGGCCGTGCGGCGATTGCGGTAGGCCAGGCTGCGGTCGTAGAAGCCGCCGCCCATGCCCAGGCGCCCACCTTCGTCGTCGAACCCCACCAGCGGCAGCAGGATCAGGTCCAGTGCCCAGATGGTGCGCTGGCGTGCGCGCTGGATACGGGGTTCTGGAATGCCAAAGCGGTTGGGACGAAGTTTTTCGCCTCGGCGTACCTGCTGAAACACCATCCTGGTGCGCGGCCAATCGCTGAGCACCGGCAGGTAGGTGCGCTTGCCGCGCCGTTGAGCTTCGCGCAACAGAGGCCGCGGGTCTATCTCGCCGTCGTTGGGCAGGTACAGGGCAATGTGTCGGGCACGGCGAAACAGCCGATGCTGGGCCAGTTGTCGGTAGAGATCGCGAGCGGCCAGGCGCTGCTGTGCAGGGGTAAGGGCGCGACGCGCCGCACGTAGCTGGCGGCGCAGGGATTGACGAGGCTGTGTTTGACGAGGCAGCGGCGCGGATACGGTCATGGGCGCGGTCGATCCTGATCAAGGCGCCGTTGGACAGTGCTGCCCGGCGACGAATGAAAAAGCCCACGCCAAGTGTTGCCGGCATGGGCTGGAAATTCAGGTACTCCCCGACGAACCGCTGTCGGTGTAGCCCTTGAACCCGAAAGTTCAAGGTGGAGATCACAGGAGGTTTTAAGGCTTTCCGTCGAGCGGACATGCACACCAACCCCACGTGCAACCCCCGTGGTTGTGCGTATCGGCTCAGGGACATGACCGACTGGCAAGCACTCCAGGGAGTGATGCCAGTATACAGAAAAGCTTTGCGGATTTCAGCCCTTGGGCGTTTCCGGATCGGTGGCAAGCACCAGGTCCACGCGTTCGAGCAGGTCGCGAACCTGCTCGCGAGTGGTGCCGTTGACCGACAGCTCCGGTGTGTCCTGGCGATGCAGCAGATCGTGAGTGATGTTCAGTGCGGCCATGACGGCAATGCGGTCGGCACCGATCACTTTGCCGCTGCTGCGGATCTCGCGCATCTTGCCGTCCAGGTAGCGTGCGGCGTTGACCAGATTGCTGCGCTCCTGCGGCGGGCAGATGATCGAGTATTCCTTGTCCAGGATCTGAACGGTGACGCTATTGCTTGAACTCATGAGTCTTGCTCCAGGGCCTTGAGGCGCGAAATCATGGACTCGACCTTACGCCGGGCGATTTCATTCTTTTCGATGAGATTTGCGCGTTCCTCGCGCCAGGTTTTTTCCTGCGCTAATAGGAGTCCGTTTTGTCGTTTTAGTTGCTCGACTCGTCCGATCAATGATTCGAGTCGGCTCATCAGCGCTTGCAGGTCGTTGTGTTCCATGGAGTCCCGGTGGGTACGGTTGGGAAATGTTGCCCGCCGATGAACTGGCGGGCCCGGTGAAGATGAACACGTAGTTGTCCGCGTCGATAGTCTGGCGCGGTTGCCGGTGCTAGGATACAAGGCCTTCATTCTAGTCATTGCGCCGTCTGGCGCCTAGTTGCCCATGCCTATTCAGAATTCTCCCTATCACGCCTTCGCCGCCCTGCTCACCAGCAGCGGCCACACCGTTTCGCCCGCCGAACTGCACGGGCTGTTGCTGGGTCGCAGTTGCGCCGGTGCCGGCTTCGAGATCGAGCCATGGCTGCTGGATGCCGCCGATCTGCTGGGTACACCGGCCGCAGACAACGTTCGCCAGGCGCTCATCGGCCTGCAGGAAATGGTCAAGGGCGAACTCACCAGCGACGACATGACCGTGGTGCTGCTGGTCCCCAGCGACGAATCGCCGTTGCCCGAGCGCGCCGCCGCGCTGGGCGAGTGGTGCCAGGGCTTCCTCGCCGGTTTCGGCCTGACCGCGCGCGACACGGCGCTGAGCACCGAAGCCATGGAAGTGCTGCAGGACCTGGCCGCCATCGCCCAGGTGCAGGATGCGCTGGAGGAGTCCGAAGACGGCGAGACCGACTACATGGAAGTCATGGAATACCTGCGGGTAGCACCGCTGCTGCTCTACACCGAATCGGCCAAGCAACCCACCGCAGCCAGCGCCAAGCCGTCGCTGCATTGACCGGAGCCTTTGCCTGCCCATGAGCCACATCCCGAAATCGGAATTTGCCCGCCGCCGCAAGGCGCTGATGGCGCAGATGGTGCCCAACAGCATCGCCATCCTGCCTGCCGCCGCCGTGGCCATCCGCAATCGCGACGTGGAGCACATCTACCGCCAGGACAGCGACTTCCAGTACCTGAGCGGCTTTGCCGAGCCCGAGGCGGTGATTGCCCTGATTCCGGGGCGCGAGCATGGCGAGTATGTGCTGTTCTGCCGCGAGCGCAATCCCGAGCGCGAGCTGTGGGACGGCCTGCGGGCCGGGCAGGAGGGGGCAATCCGCGATTTCGGTGCCGATGACGCTTTTCCCATCAGCGATATCGACGACATCCTGCCCGGCCTGATCGAGGGGCGCGACCGCGTCTATTCGTCGATCGGCAGCCACCCCGAGTTCGACCGGCACCTGATGGACTGGATCAACAGCATCCGTTCCAAGGCGCGCCTGGGCGCCCAGCCACCCAATGAATTCGAGGCGCTCGACCACCTGCTGCACGACATGCGCCTGTACAAGTCGGCTGCCGAGGTCAAGGTCATGCGCCGGGCCGCCGATATTTCCGCACGCGCCCATGTACGCGCCATGCAGGCCTGTCGTGCCGGGCTGCACGAGTACAGCCTGGAGGCCGAGCTGGACTACGAGTTCCGCAAGGGCGGGGCGAAGATGCCGGCCTATGGCTCGATCGTCGCGGCCGGTCGCAATGCTTGCATCCTGCATTACCAGCAGAACGATGCGGTGCTGCGCGACGGCGATCTGGTGTTGATCGACGCCGGCTGCGAAATCGACTGCTATGCCAGCGACATCACCCGGACCTTCCCCGTGAGCGGCCGCTTTTCACCCGAACAGAAAGCCATCTATGAGCTGGTGCTCGAGGCGCAGCAGGCGGCCTTCGCCGCCATCGGGCCCGACAAGCACTGGAACCAGGCCCATGAAGCGACGGTCCAGGTCATTACCCGGGGGCTGGTGCGGCTGGGCCTGCTCAAGGGTGAGGTCGACGAGCTGATCGCCCGCGATGCGCACCGCGCGTTCTACATGCACCGCGCCGGGCACTGGCTGGGGCTGGATGTGCACGATGTCGGCGAGTACAAGGTCGGCGGCGAGTGGCGGGTGCTCGAACCCGGCATGACCTTGACCGTCGAACCTGGCATCTACATAGCGCCCGACAACCTCAGCGTTGCGAAGAAGTGGCGCGGCATTGGCGTACGAATCGAGGACGATGTTGTGGTGACCAAGAAAGGCTGCGAGATTCTTACCGAGGCAGTGCCCAAGTCGGTCGCCGAGATCGAGGCGCTGATGGCCGCCGCACGGGCGGACGCATGAGCCGCTTCAACCTGGCCATCATTGGTGGCGGGCTGGTCGGCGCGAGCCTGGCCCTGGCGTTGCAGGCCGGGGCCAGGGCGCGCGGCTGGAAGATCGTGCTGATCGAGCGTTTCGCGCCGGGCGATGCCTATCAGCCCAGCTATGATGCGCGCTCCTCGGCGTTGTCCTTCGGCACCCGGCAGATCTACGAACGCCTGGGCTTGTGGCCGGCGATCAGCCAGCGCGCCGAAGCGATCCGCCAGATCCACGTGTCCGACCGCGGTCGCTTCGGCACCGCGCGGCTTCGTGCCGATGACGAGGGCGTGCCGGCCTTGGGCTATGTGGTGGAGAACGCCTGGCTGGGGCAGTGCCTGTGGCAGGCGCTGGACCAAGAGGTCGTGAGCTGGCGGTGCCCAGCGGAAGTGACTCGGATGCAGGCGCTGGCTGACGGCCATGAATTGACCCTGGACGACGGCACCCAGCTGCAGTGCGACCTGGCCGTGCTGGCCGACGGCGGTCGTTCCGAGTTGCGCGAGCAGCTGGGCATCGCCGTGCAACAGACGCGCTACGATCAGGACGCCCTGATTGCCAACGTCACCCCAGGCAATGCGCACCAGGGCCAGGCGTTCGAGCGCTTCACCGATGACGGGCCGATGGCCCTGTTGCCGTTGCCCGACAACCGCTGCGCACTCATCTGGACCCGTACTCCCGCCGACATTCGACGCTTGCAGGGCTTGCCCGACCAGGCATTTCTGCAAGAGCTGCAGGGGGTGTTCGGCTATCGCCTGGGCACGCTGCAGCGCGTCGGCGCTCGGCACGTCTACCCGCTGTCGCTGGTGCAGGCCGAGGAGCAGGTGCGCTCCAATCTGGTCGTGCTCGGCAACGCGGCGCATGCCTTGCACCCCATCGCCGGGCAGGGCTTCAACCTGTCGATGCGCGACGTGCAGGCGCTGGCCGAGGCCTTGCTCGCCAGCACCGGTCATTTGGGGCAGCTATCCCTGCTGCGTGGCTATGCGCAACGCCAGCGCCTGGACCAGCGGCTGACCGTGGGCTTTTCGGACCAGTTGACGCGGCTGTTCGCAACGCCCGATCCATGGCTTGCAGTAGGCCGTAACCTGGGCCTGCTGGGGCTCGATCTGCTACCGCCGGCCAAGCGCTGGTTCGCACGCCAGGCCATGGGCCTGGGCACTCGGTCGGAGATCGAAGGGCAATGAATTCAGTGACCCATACGAATGAACTGCGCGCCGACCTGGTCATCGTCGGCGCGGGCATGGTCGGCAGCGCGCTGGCACTTGCCCTGCGTGACAGCGGCCTGGACATCCTGCTGATCGACGGCGGGCCGTTGACCGGCAAGCCGTTCGACGCACTGGCGCCGTTCGAGGCTAGGGTCAGTGCGCTGTCCGTGGCCAGCCAGCGCATTCTTCAGCGCCTGGGCGCCTGGGACGGTATCCAGGCGCGGCGTGCCAACCCCTACGGCCACATGTGCGTATGGGACGGCAGCGGTACCGGGCAGATCAATTTTTCCGCGGCCAGCGTGCATGCCGACACCCTGGGGCACATCGTCGAGAATCGCGTGGTTCAGGACGCGCTGCTCGAGCAGTTGCAGGACAGCGGAATTCGTCTGCTGGCCAATGCCCGGCTGGAGCAGTTGCGCTATTCGGGCGATGACCGACTGTTGACCCTGGCCGGTGGCCAGACCGTGCGTACCCCGCTGGTGATCGCCGCAGACGGCGCGCATTCGGCGGTCCGTGGTCTGGCGGGTTGCGAGACGCGCGAGTGGGATTACCTGCACCACGCCATCGTGACCAGCGTGCAGTGCAGCGAGGGGCATCGCGATACGGCGTGGCAACGTTTTACCGATGACGGCCCGCTGGCGTTTCTGCCTCTGCAGCGCGGAGATGGCAAGCATTGGTGCTCGATCGTCTGGTCGGCCACGCCGGAGCAGGCCGAGCGCTTGATGGCGCTGGATGACGCCGCGTTCTGCAAAGCCCTGGGGCAGGCCTTCGAGGGCCGTCTGGGCGAAGTGGTCGCTGCCGATGCCCGCCTGTGCGTACCATTGCGCCAGCGGCATGCCAAGCGCTACGTGGAGACCGGCCTGGCGCTGATCGGCGATGCCGCGCACACCATCCATCCGTTGGCCGGGCAGGGGGTCAACCTGGGTTTGCTCGACGCCGCCGTGCTGGCCGAAGAGCTGATACATGCCCGACAGCGAGGCGAACGGCTCGCCGGCCTGCCCGTGCTGAGCCGCTATGAGCGTCGGCGCATGCCGCACAACCTGGCCTTGATGGGGGCCATGGAAGGCTTCGAGCGCCTGTTCCAGGCCGATCAGCTGCCGCTGCGCTGGCTGCGCAACACGGGCTTGAAATGGGTGGAACGACTACCCGAAGCCAAGGCGCTGTTCGTCCGCCAGGCGCTTGGCCTCACGGGGGATCTGCCTGCGCTGGCACGCCTGTAGGCATTAGGTGTGATCGATGGCTGGTAACATTTGGTAACGGCTGGGCCCCAAGTTCGGTTGAGAAGCTAAATGTGATTCACTACCATTTCGCCCTCACTCGAATGGCAAGGGTTCCCTCATGATGGCGCGCAAACGTCTTCTCGCTGCACTGGCGCTCTGTCTGTTGGGTGGCAACGCCCACGCTGCCGATGAAGTGGTCGTCTATTCTTCGCGCATCGACGAGCTGATCAAGCCGGTGTTCGACGCCTACACCGCGAAAACCGGGGTCAAGGTCAAGTTCATCACCGACAAGGAAGCGCCGTTGATGCAGCGCATCAAGGCCGAAGGGCAGAACGCCACGGCCGACCTGCTGCTCACCGTCGACGCCGGCAACCTGTGGCAGGCCGAGCAGATGGGTATCCTGCAACCCATCACGTCAGCCGTCATTGACGGCAACATTCCCGCGCAATACCGTGCCGCGTCCCATCAATGGACCGGCCTGAGCCTGCGCGCGCGGACCATCGCCTACGCCAGCGAACGGGTCAAGCCGCAGGAGCTGAGCACCTACGAGGCCTTGGCCGACAAGCAGTGGGAAGGGCGGTTGTGCCTGCGTACGGCGAAGAAGGTCTACAACCAGTCGCTGACCGCCACGTTGATCGAGACCCATGGCGCCGAGAAGACCGAGCAGATTCTCAAGGGCTGGGTGAACAATCTGTCCACCGACGTGTTCTCCGATGACATTGCGGTGCTGCAGGCCATCGACGCCGGGCAGTGCGACGTGGGTATCGTCAACAGCTATTACTATGGGCGCCTGCACAAGCAGCAGCCGAATCTGGGCGTGAAGCTGTTCTGGCCGAACCAGGGCGATCGCGGCGTTCATGTGAACCTGTCGGGCATTGGCCTGAACAAGTATGCACCGCATCCGCAGGCGGCCATTTCGATGGTCGAGTGGATGACCGGGCCGCAGGCGCAGGCGATCTTTGCCGGGGTGAACCAGGAGTTTCCGGCCAACCCGACGGTGGCTCCATCTGCAGAAGTCGCCAGTTGGGGTGAGTTCAAGGCCGACACCTTGCCCGTGGAAGTGGCCGGCAAGCGTCAGGCCGAGGCGATCCGGTTGATGGATCGGGCGGGCTGGAACTGAGCTGATATCGGTGGGGCGGCCTTCGCGGGCAGAGACCCGCTCCCACAGAAGAACGGGTGCTATTGGTGCCTTTTTGCTTCCGCTGTGGGAGCGGGTCTCTGCCCGCGAACGGCGCGCCACCGTACATGCTGACACTGCGCAGTAAGCTCCACACGGTAGTGGACGGCGTCGAGAAGCCTGCAACCTGAAAACCACGAGTGAACCCATTGTCTTCTTCCGTCCAACGCCGTTGGTACCCGCTGGTCCTGGCCGTGGTCGGGCTGGTGCTGCTGCCGTTGAGCGTGCTTGTGCTTTCCTGGCAAAGCATCGACATGCAGATATGGTCCCACCTGTGGGATACGCAGATGCCGCGCCTGTTGGGCAATACGCTTACCCTGGTGCTTGGCGTAGGTACGGGCGTGACGGTGCTTGGCGTCAGCCTCGCCTGGCTTACCAGCCTGTGTGAATTCCCCGGCCGGCGCTGGCTCGACTGGGCCTTGATGTTGCCGTTTGCCATTCCGGCCTACGTACTGGCGTTCGTCTTCGTCGGCCTGCTGGATTTTGCCGGGCCGGTGCAGAGCCTGCTGCGCGAGTGGTTCGGCAGCGGCCTGCGCCTGCCGCGGGTGCGCTCCACGGGAGGGGTCATCATCGTTCTGGTGCTGGTGTTCTACCCGTACGTCTACCTGCTGGCGCGGACCGCGTTCCTGGCCCAGGGCAAGGGCTTGATGGAGGCGGCGCGCATGCTCGGCCAATCCCCCTGGCAAGCCTTCTGGCGAGTAGCCTTGCCGGTGGCCCGGCCGGCCATCGGTGCGGGCGTGGCACTGGCATTGATGGAAACCCTGGCGGATTTCGGCGCCGTGGCGGTGTTCAATTTCGACACCTTCACCACGGCCATCTACAAGACCTGGTACGGCTTCTTCAGCCTCTCCAGCGCGGCGCAGCTGGCCAGCCTGCTGTTGCTGGCCGTGATGCTGGTGCTTTACGGCGAGCGGCGTGCGCGCGGTCAGGATCATGCGGCCAGCGAACGCCCGCGTGGGCAGGCGCTGTATCGGCTGCGCGGGCTCAAGGCATGGGTGGCCAGCGGCTGGTGTGCGCTGGTGTTCGCCTGCGCCTTCGTCGTGCCCATGCTGCAGTTGGTGGTGTGGTGCTGGCAGCGCGGGCGCTTCGACCTCGACGAACGTTACCGTGAGCTGATCGTGCATACCCTGTACCTGGGCGCCATGGCCGCGCTGATCACGGTCACGGTAGCGCTGCTGCTGGCGTTTGCGCGGCGGCAGGCGCCTACGCGAGGCATTCGCGCCGGAGTGGCGGTGGCGAACCTGGGCTATGCCTTGCCGGGGTCGGTGCTGGCGGTGTCGCTGATGCTGGCTTTCAGTTTTCTCGACCGCGAGCTGGTCGTGCCGCTGTCCGGCTGGCTGGGCGGGGCCGGGCGGCCATTGCTGCTGGGCAGTGTGGCGGCGCTGCTGGTGGCCTATCTGGTACGGTTCATCGCGGTGGCCTATGGGCCGCTGGAAAGCAGCCTGGCGCGGATTCGCCCCTCGCTGCCCGAGGCGTCACGAAGCCTGGGAGTGGGTGGTCCGCGGCTGTTCTTCAAGGTCTATCTGCCCCTGTTGCTGCCCGGCACGCTCAGCGCCGCGCTGCTGGTGTTCGTCGACACGCTCAAGGAGATGCCGGCGACCTTGCTGATGCGCCCGTTCGGCTGGGACACGCTGGCGGTGCGGGTATTCGAAATGACCAGTGAAGGGGAATGGGCGCGGGCGTCGCTGCCTGCCCTGACCCTGGTGCTGGTCGGCCTGCTGCCGGTCATCGGGTTGATTCGACGTTCGGCGCGCCAGGTCGGTCGAAACCACTGACCGGCTACACGACCTTGTCGCTACAGATATCACGCCCGCGACCTTGTCGCTACAATGCGCCGCATCCGGCGCAGGCACCAAGGACAATTCGCCTGCGCTTTCGCCACGCCCGGAAGGAGAAACCCATGGGACAGCGCACGCCTCTGTATGACCTGCATCTTGCCCTCGGCGCAAAGCTGGTCGATTTTGGCGGTTGGGACATGCCCCTGCATTACGGCTCGCAAGTCGAAGAGCATCATCAGGTACGTCGCGATTGCGGCGTCTTCGACGTGTCGCATGTGACCGTGATCGATGTCCAAGGGCCGGACGCCCGGGCGTTCCTGCAATACCTGTTGGCCAACGATGTCGCCACCCTGACCGGCCCTGGCCAGGCCTTGTACAGCGCCATGCTCAACGCCGAGGGCGGGGTCGTGGACGATCTGATCGCCTACTGCACCGAGGAAGGCTATCGCCTGGTGGTCAATGCCGCGACCCGTGACAAGGACCTGGCCTGGCTCAGCGCCCAGGCAGGCACGTTCGATGTGCAATGGCGCGAGCGCCCCGAGCTGGCGTTGCTGGCCGTGCAAGGGCCGCAGGCACGGCGCAAGGTCGCCGCCCTGCTGGGCAGCCAACGCCGCGAGCTGCTTTTGCAACTGAACCCTTTCGAAGGCCGTCACCATCGCGACTGGTTCATTGCCCGCACCGGCTATACCGGCGAGGACGGTATCGAGATCGTCTTGCCCGCCGCGCAGGCGGTCGATTTCTTCAACGAATTGATCGGTGCGGGCATTTCGCCCATCGGCCTGGGCGCGCGCGATACGCTGCGTCTGGAAGCCGGGATGAATCTGTATGGCCAGGACATGGACGAGGCGCATTCGCCGCTGGCGTCCAACATGGCCGGCAGTGTGGCGTGGCAACCGAGCGCGCGCGCCTTCATCGGGCGCGAGGCGCTGGAGCGTGAACGGGCCGCCGGGCCGGCGATGAAACTGGTCGGCCTGGTGCTCGAAGAACGCGGGGTGCTGCGCGCGCATCAGGTGGTCCGCATCGCCGGAGTTGGCGAAGGAGAGATCACCAGTGGTAGTTTCTCCCCTACGCTGAGCAAGTCGATTGCATTGGCGCGTGTACCGATGGCGACCGCGGACCGTGCGGAAGTCGAGATACGTGGCAAATGGTACCCGGTACGGGTGGTCAAGCCGACCTTCGTCCGGCATGGTAGAACCCTGATCTGAATCGTATGGCGGGCTGGCCGCTGACCCTTGTTGAGGACAATGTTATGAGCGATATCCCTGCTGAACTCCGTTTTGCCGAAAGCCACGAGTGGGCACGCCTGGAAGCAGATGGCACGGTGACCGTGGGCATCAGCGATCACGCCCAGGAAGCCTTGGGTGACGTGGTGTTCATCGAGCTGCCGGAAGTCGGCAAGGTCTTCGCCGCCGGCGATCAGGCGGGCGTGGTCGAGTCGGTCAAGGCCGCTTCGGACATCTACTCCCCAGTGGGGGGCGAGGTGATCGCGATCAACGAAGCGTTGGCCGATGGCCCGGAAAGCGTCAACGGCGAACCCTATGGCGCCTGGTTCTTCAAGCTCAAGCCAAGCGCTGCCAGTGAGCTGGACACGCTGCTCGACGCTGCCGGCTACAAGGCCGCCATCGGCGAATGACGGCCAGCGGGGGCGGCCATCGCCGCCCCCCGTGCGTTCAATACGGTCGATCCCCCATTATCGTCGCTCGATGCATCACGCGTCGCTGCGGGCGGTAGTCGTCTATCGCGTAATGCTGGGTCACGCGGTTGTCCCAGAAGGCCACGTCCCCCTGGCGCCATTGCCAGCGTACGCAGAACTCCGGACGCGTGCTGTGGGCGAACAGCAGGTCGAGCAGCGCCTGACTTTCAGCTGTCGAAAGTTCGTTGATGTGGGTGGTGAAACCATCGCTGACGAACAACGCCTTGCGCCCGCTGACTGGATGGGTCCGTACCACCGGGTGTGACAGCGGGGGATGTTGCCGGCGGGTCTGCTCCCAGCGCGCCAATGCCTGGGCATCGTTGCCAAAGCGTTCGAGCGGGAACGATTTGGCGAAATCATGGGTGGCGGTCAGACCGTCGAGCAGGGCCTGCATGGGCCTGGACAGCGCCTCGAATGCCGCGATTCCGCTGGCCCAGCAAGTGTCCCCGCCAAAGGGCGGTACCTGCTGGGCGGTCAGTATGGCGCCCATCGCCGGTTCCGCCAGAAAGGTCACGTCGGTGTGCCAGATGGCGTTGTCGCGTACGTCGGTCACGGCGGTGTCGAGCACCAGCACGTCGGGTTGCCCCGGCACACTGGGATAGATCGGATGAACGTGCAGGTCACCGAACTGCTGCGCCAGCCGTGCCTGCTGAAAAGGCGTCAGCGGCTGGTCGCGCCAGAACAGCACCTGATGGGCGAGCAGCGCGGCGTCGATCTCGCGCTGCTGGGCCGGGGTCAGTTCCCGACTGAGGTCGACGCCTTCGATGACCGCGCCGATGGTCGGGTTCAAGGGTGTGATGTGCAGAGTCATGTTGGTCAGCTCTGTTGGCAAAGTGGCTGGTTCAGTGGCTCTGGCCGTGCCAGGGCACCAGGCGCCGCTGCAGGGCGCGCAGGCCCATTTCCAGAGCGAAGGCGATCAGCGCGATGACCAGGATGCCCAGCACCACCACATCGGTGACCAGAAATTGCGCGGCCGACTGCACCATGAAGCCCAGGCCGCTGGTGGCTGCGATCAACTCGGCGGCGACCAGGGTCGACCAGCCGACGCCCAGGCCGATGCGGATACCGGTGAGGATGTCCGGCAGCGCACTGGGTATGATCACGTGGCGGATCAGCTGCGCCCGGGTGGCGCCCAGCGATTGCGCGGCGCGCAAACGGGCGGGATCGACATTGCGCACGCCGGTGGCCGTGGCGATGGCAATCGGCGCGAAGATGGCCAGGTAGATCAGCAACACCTTGGAGGTTTCACCGATGCCGCACCAGATCACGATGAGCGGCAGGTAGGCCAGCGGCGGGATGGGCCGGTAGAACTCGATCAGCGGATCGAGAATGCCTTGCGCTATGCGGTTGTGGCCGATGGCGATGCCCACCGGAATGGCGAACAGCACGGCGAATGCCAAGGCCAGGCCGATGCGCCCCAGGCTGGCACCCAAATGTTGCCACAACGTGGCGTCCATATAGCCCTGGGTTGCCAGCAGCCAGGCTTTGTCCAGCACCGCGCCGGGCGAGGGCAGGAACAGGGGCTCTATCAGCTCGGAGGCGGTCACCGCCCACCACAGTGCCAGCACGCCTGCCAGGGTCAACGTGCTGATGGCGCGCGTACTCAAGCGCCAGGGCCGGCGCGCGGCAGGTGCGCGGGCGCTGTCGAGAGCGTGCGTCGGGTAGAGGCTCATGCCGGCTCCTTGCGCGCAATGGCGCCCTGTGTGACAACGCGCTGGGCGAAAACCTGGGCAAGGACGTGCTCGCGGGTTTCGATGAATCGGCGATCGGACTTGATCGCCCGGGCGCTCTCGCCAGCGGCATAGCGCTGGCCGAAGTCCAGGCTCAGGCGCTCCTCGACATGGCCGGGGTTGGGCGCCAGCAGAATCAGATCGGTGGCCAGAAATACCGCTTCTTCGATGTCGTGGGTAATCAGGAACACCGGCTTGGCGGTACGTTGCCAGACCTGCAGCAGCAACTCCTGCATCTGCTCCCGGGTGAACGCATCCAGTGCGCCGAACGGCTCGTCCATCAACAGCACCTGCGGGTCGGCCGCCAGCGCTCGAGCCAGGCCCACGCGTTGACGCTGGCCACCGGAGAGTTGCCATATCTGTCGCTCGCCGAAACCTGCCAGGTCGACCAGCGCAAGCATGTCCCGCGCCCGCGCCTCACGCTGCGCCCGGCCGGTGCCTGCCAGTTGCAAACCGAAGGCGACATTGGTCAGGACGTCCTGCCAGGGCAACAAGGCGTCATCCTGAAAGACCACGCCACGGTCGGCCCCCGGCCCCTTCACCGCAACGCCGTCCAGGGTGATGCGGCCACTGCTGGGAGCCACGAAACCGGCGATCAGGTTGAGCAGCGAAGTCTTGCCGCTGCCCGATGGGCCCAGCGCGACGCACAGCTGCTGTGGCCCCAGGCTCAGCGAGATGTCCTGCAGCACCGGCTGCGCGGCGCCCGGGTAGTGGGCGCCGATACGGTCAAGAATCAATTGGGCCACGGTCGAACTCCGGTTGGCATGCGCGCGATCACTGAACGAACTGGGCGCTGACGTACGGCGTGTAGTCAGGCAGGAGCGCTTCCAGCTTGCCCTGCTCCTTGAGGAACTCGGCCGTCTTGGCCACCGCCTGCGCGGTGCCGCCACCCAGCAGCGCGGCGGAGGCCTGGGCCTGGGCATCGGGGTAGGTGGAGCCGGCGAGCAGGTCGGGGACGTCTGCGGCGTTGGCTCCCGTCAATTTGGCGATCTTGCGTACCGGCTCGGAATCGGCGGTCCACTGCGCCTGGTTCTTCGCATAGTCGGCGAACGAATCCAGCGTGACCTTGGCGAACCGGGCGATCACCTCGGGGTGCTTCTCGGCGTAATCCTTGCGCGCCACCCAGACCTCGAAAGTCGGTGCGCCCCACTGGCCGACCTGTGCGGCATCGGTCAGGGTCTTGCCGCTCTTGCGGATCTCGCCCAGGGCCGGCGACCAGACGAAGGCGCCATCGATGTCGCCACGTTTCCACGCAGCGGCAATTTCGGCCGGCTGCAGGTTGACCACCTTGACCTTGCCTTCCAGACCCCAATGCTTCAACGCGCCGAGCAGGCTGTAGTGGGAAGTGGACACGAACGGTGTGGCAATGGTCTTGCCGACCAACTGCTGCGGGTTGTCGATACCGCTGCCGTTGCGCACCACCAGGGCTTCGGCGGAATTGATCTGTGCAGAAACGATGAAGGCGACAATGGGCAGCTTGCGTGACGTGGCGGCTGCCAGCGGGCTCGATCCCAGGTTGCCGATCTGTACATCGCCCGAGGCAATCGCCGTGACCACTTCCGGGCCACTGTTGAAGCGCCGCCAGTCGATCTTCTCGCCAATGGCCTTTTCATAGGTGCCATCGGCCTGGGCGACCTTGCTGGGGTCGATGCCGGTCTGGTAGCCGACGGTCAACGTAGCGGCCTGGATGCCCATGGCCAGGCTGGCCAGGGCCAGGGTGCTGACCAGTTTTCGTGCGAAATGCTGCTTGGCCATGGTGGCTGCCTTTTGCGAGAGTCGGGTGGCTGAGGACCTTCGAACCCGCGCTGCCAAAGCGCGAAACGGCAAGTGTCGGAAGGGCGAATGAGGGCGAATCTAAACGATATAAGAAACGGCTTTGAAATACCGTTTAGGAATTAGCTTATGTTTTGCAACTGGATTGAACTTTTTTGTTTGGACGCACAAGGTTGTTATGCATTTAAATTCTAAAAAAACTTGAAACAATTCTTTTTGGTTTTGTGAAAATTTCGTTAACCTCGGCACCCAGAGTTTGGCTTAGACCAAGGTCTCGAATCGGCTTGTAAACATTGACTAACCGGTCACGCTTTGGCGCTAATCGCGCATCTGCGGACAAGGGGCGCCAGACCCCCGACCAAAGACACCACAAAAATTAGAAACCAGAGGAGCATCACATGTACAAGCAGTCGCTCGCCGCAGCCATCGCGCTCGCCAGCATCTCCACCAGTGTCTACGCCGCCGATCCGGCACCCTCGGGTTTCCTCGAAGCCAGCAAAGCAACGCTGAGCTCGCGGACCATGTATTTCCGCAACGATACCCGTGAAGGCACGGCGAACGACCAGGAAGAATCGGCTCAAGGCTTCCTCTTCAACTTCATTTCTGGCTACACCCCCGGCACCGTCGGCTTCGGTCTGGACGTGCAGGGCATGACCGGCATCCACCTGGACGGCGGCCGTGGTCACCACCCGAACAACAACAGCTTCTTCCCAAGCGACACCGACGGTTCGGCCGAGAAGTCGTGGTCGCGTGTAGGCGCCAACGGCAAGGTCAAGTTCGCCAAGACCGAACTCAAGGTGGGTAGCGCACTGCAGCCCAACCTGCCGATCCTGGTATCCAACGATGGTCGCTTGCTGCCTGCGGTTTACCAGGGCGGTATCCTGACCTCCAAGGACCTGGACAACTTCACCTTCACCGTCGGCCGACTGAACAAGTCTGCGGGCCGTGCGACCAGCAACTACTCGGGCCTGGGCCTGAACGGCGGTACGCAGGACTCGAACAACTTCCAGTTCGCCGGTGTCGACTGGAAGGCCACCAAGGATCTGACCCTGCAGGTCTACCACGCGCAGCTGGAAGACTATTACAAGCAGACCTTCCTCGGCGCCGTGCACGTACTGCCCCTGGGTGAAGACCAGTCGTTCAAGACCGACCTGCGCTACTTCGACAGCAGCTCCGACGGCAAGAACGGTGATGCTGGCTACCGCTTCAACAACAACAGCGGCTACGCCAAGAACCCTGGCGAAGTCGACAACAAGACCTGGAGTGCCATCTTCACCTACAGCATCGCTGGCCACGCATTCCTGGCCGGTTACCAGCAAGTGGGCGACGACGGCGGCATGCCGTTCATCAACAACGGCAGCGTTGTCGATGGCAACAACCGCAACGAAGGCAACGGCGGTTCCAGCGTCTATCTGTTCACCGACAGCATGGTCAACTCGTTCACCCGCGCTGGCGAAAACACCACGTTCGCCCAGTACTCCTATGACTTCAGCCGCATCGGCGTCCCTGGCCTGAAAGCCTCGGTTGCCTACCTGCATGGCGACGACATTCGCGCGGCCGGTACCGGTGACTCGAACAACTCCGAGTGGGAACGCGACATGCGCGTCGACTACGTGATCCAGAGCGGTCTGCTGAAGAACTTCGGCGCCACCCTGCGTAACGGTACCTACCGCAGCGACGTCGGCACCAACACCGATCAGACCCGTCTGATCTTCAACTACACGTACGCTTTCAAGTAATACGTGCCGTTGGAAAAAGCCCGCCTTGTGCGGGCTTTTTGTTTTCTGCCCTGGCGTTATTCCCGTTTCGCCTAGCCCCAGCACGATCCATTCTTTTTGTTTCCGGGCCGCTCAGTGCACAGTCATGCGCACAACAGCCCAGGAGCATCACCATGACCATTCGACTCGGCGACATCGCCCCCGATTTCCAGCAGGACTCGAGCCAGGGCACCATCAGCTTCCATCAATGGCTGGGCGACCAATGGGGGGTGCTGTTCTCGCACCCCGCCGATTTCACGCCGGTGTGCACCACCGAACTGGGTTTTACCGCCAAGCTCGCCGACGAGTTCGCCAGGCGCAACGTCAAGGCCATCGCGCTGTCGGTGGATCCGGTCGAATCCCATCATCGCTGGATCGGCGACATCGACGAGACTCAGGGCACCACAGTGAATTTCCCGATCCTGGCCGATGCCGACCGCAAGGTGTCCCAGCTCTACGATCTGATTCACCCGAACGCCAGTGACACCCTTACGGTGCGTTCGCTGTTCGTCATCGACCCGAACAAGAAGGTGCGGCTGACCATCACGTACCCGGCCAGTACCGGGCGCAATTTCCACGAGATCCTGCGGGTGATCGATTCGCTGCAATTGACCGACAGCCACAAGGTTGCTACCCCGGCCAACTGGCAGGATGGCGATGACGTGGTGATCGTGCCTTCGCTCAAGGACGAAGAGGAAATCAGGCAGCGCTTCCCCAAGGGCTACACGGCAGTGAAACCCTACCTGCGCCTGACCCCCCAGCCCAACCGCTGATCTGAACCTGATACAACTTGCCCTCTGTAGCAGCGGCGCGAGCCGCGTCCAGGACGTCGCGGTGTATCAAATGCACCGCATGGCCCGCTGACGCGGCTTGCGCCGCTGCTACAGGGATCGCGGTGATATCCATGCGGTGTGCGCAGAAGGGATAGGAAAATGTAGGTATATGTTTTTATCGAATAACCAAATGAATAAATATGATTTAAAGATATAAATCCTGCCTGCTACTGTTCCTTCCATTCCGGCGACTTCTCCAGAAGCGCTCCGATTTCGCTATTCAAGGATTTACCCCATGCTGGTCGTATCCCTGGGCGGCAGCCCCAGCCTGCGCTCGCGCTCCGGCGTACTGCTGGAGCGCAGCAAGCAGTGGCTGCAACGACAAGGCGTCGAAGTGGTGACGTTTCAGGTACGGGACTTCCCGGCCGAAGACCTGCTGCATGCCCGCTTCGACAGCCCGCACGTACTGCATTTCAACGAACTGGTCGGCAAGGCCGATGGCCTGGTGGTTGCCACGCCGGTATACAAGGCGTCGTTCTCCGGTGCGCTGAAGACGCTACTGGACCTGCTTCCCGAGCGTGCTCTGAGCAACAAGGTGGTGCTGCCCATTGCCACCGGTGGCAGCATCGCCCACATGCTGGCGGTGGACTACGCGCTGAAACCAGTGCTGGCTTCGCTCAAGGCCCAGGAAATGCTCCAGGGCATCTTCGCCGACGACAGCCAGATCGCCTATGGCGAAGGCAGTCATGCAGCCCAGTTGGCGCCAGCGCTCGAGCAGCGCCTGGAAAATGCGCTGCAGGAGTTTCATGCCTTCCTGCTGCGCAAACCACAGACCCATGACCCGGCCTTGCTCATGCAAAGCCTGCGCAGTGCCCGCTGGAGCATCTGATTCCAACCGCCGCTCGCGGCCGCGACACTTTTCGCTGTACCCACCTTACTGGCCCGCCAACGGGCAAGCAGGTGCAACCCAATTCCCCCTGCAGAAGGAGAGTGCCATGCGCACCCTGTTCTTGCGTCGTGGCGTGGTCGCACTGTTTGCTGCGGCTGTGTCGTTCGGCGCCATCACCCAGGCCCAGGCTGAAACCCTGCGCATCGGTTACCAGAAATACGGCACGCTGGTGCTGCTCAAGGCCAAGGGCACGCTGGAGAAACGCCTGGCGGCCCAGGGCGTCGACGTCAAATGGACCGAGTTTCCCGGCGGCCCGCAGTTGCTCGAAGGGCTGAACGTCGGTTCGATCGATTTCGGCGTGACCGGTGAAACCCCGCCGGTATTCGCCCAGGCCGCCGGGGCCGATCTGCTGTATGTGGCCTACGAGCCGCCAGCCCCGACCAGCGAAGCGATCCTGGTACCCAAGGATTCGACGATCCGCTCGGTCGCTGAACTCAAGGGCAAGAAGGTTGCGCTGAACAAGGGTTCCAACGTGCATTACCTGCTGGTGCGCGCGCTGGAAGAAGCCGGGCTCAAGTACTCCGACATCCAGACCGTCTACCTGCCGCCTTCCGATGCCCGCGCGGCGTTCGAGCGCGGCAGCGTCGATGCGTGGGTGATCTGGGATCCCTACCAGGCAGCGGCCGAGCAGCAGTTGCAGGCGCGCACCCTGCGCAACGGCCAGGGCATCGTCGACAACCTGCAGTTCTACCTGGCCACCAAACCCTATGCCGAGCAGCACCCCGAGGTGATCACCGCGCTGGTCGAGGAGGTACGCGCCGTGGGCGAGTGGTCCAAGGCGCATCCCGAAGAAGTGACCGCCCAGGTCGCACCGTTGCTGGGCCTGCCAGCGGACATCACCCTGACCTCGGTGAAACGCCAAGGCTACGGCGCGCAATTTCTCAACCCGCAGACCGTCGCCGCGCAGCAGAAGATCGCTGACAGCTTTCACCAGCTCAAGCTGATCCCCAAGCCGCTGCGCATTCAGGATGTGATCTGGACACCGCCGGCCAACGTTGCCAAGGCACCGTGATCCGCTGCGCCCCCGCCATCGCACAACTGCACCGGTGCCCGCGCATCGGTTCCGAGCCACGTCAGGAGACAACTCCATGAGCCTCAATATTTTCTGGTTTCTTCCCACCCACGGCGACGGTCATTACTTGGGCACCTCCGAAGGTGCACGGGCAGTCGACCACGGTTACCTGCAACAGATCGCGCAGGCGGCCGATCGCCTCGGCTACGGCGGCGTACTGATCCCTACCGGGCGCTCCTGCGAAGACTCCTGGCTGGTGGCGGCCTCGTTGATTCCGGTCACCCAGCGCCTGAAATTCCTGGTTGCCCTGCGCCCTGGAATCATCTCGCCCACCGTGGCCGCGCGTCAGGCAGCGACCCTGGACCGCTTGTCCAACGGCCGCGCGCTGTTCAACCTGGTCACTGGCGGCGACCCTGACGAGCTGTCCGGCGACGGTCTGTTCCTTACCCACGAGGAGCGCTACGAGGCGTCGGTGGAATTCACCCGTATCTGGCGCCGCGTGCTGGAAGGCGAAACGGTCGACTACGATGGCAAGCACCTCACCGTCAAAGGCGCCAAGCTGCTCTATCCGCCGGTGCAGCAGCCGCGTCCGCCGCTGTACTTCGGCGGGTCTTCCGATGCGGCTCAAGACCTTGCCGCCGAACAGGTGGAGATGTACCTGACCTGGGGCGAGCCACCGGCAGCGGTGGCCGAGAAGATCGCCCAGGTGCGCGAGAAGGCCGCCAAGCTCGGCCGGACCGTACGCTTCGGAATCCGCCTGCACGTGATCGTGCGTGAAACCAATGCAGAAGCCTGGCAGGCCGCCGAGCGGCTGATCGCCCATGTCGACGACGATACCATTGCCCGCGCCCAGGCTTCGCTGGCGCGCTTCGATTCGGTGGGTCAGCAGCGCATGGCCGCATTGCATGGCGGCAGCAAGGACAAGCTGGAGGTGAGCCCCAACCTGTGGGCCGGCGTCGGCCTGGTCCGCGGCGGCGCCGGAACCGCGCTGGTCGGTGACGGCCCGACGGTGGCCGAGCGAGTCAAGGAGTACGCCGCACTGGGCATCGACACGTTCATCTTCTCCGGCTACCCGCACCTGGAAGAGTCGTACCGCGTGGCCGAGCTGTTGTTCCCGCACCTGGACGTGCAGCGCCCGGAAGCGCCGACCGGCGCCAACTACGTCAGCCCGTTCGGTGAGATGGTGGCCAACGACATTTTGCCCAAGGCCGCCCAGCGCTGAGAAACTGCCATGAGTACAACGAGCAAAATCGTCCACCGGCTGGCGCCTTGGGCGCTGCCGGTGGGCCTGCTGTTGATCTGGCAGCTGGCGGTCAGCGTCGGCTGGCTGTCGACGCGGATCCTGCCAGCGCCCAGCGCGGTGTTCGCTGCAGGCGTCGCGCTGTTCAAGTCCGGGGAGATCTGGACGCACCTGGCCATCAGCGGCTGGCGCGCGGGCATCGGCTTCGCCATCGGTGGCGGCATCGGTCTGCTACTGGGGCTGATCAGCGGCCTGTCGCGCTGGGGCGAGCGCCTGCTCGACACCTCGGTGCAGATGATCCGCAACGTCCCGCACCTGGCGTTGATTCCGCTGGTGATTCTGTGGTTCGGTATCGATGAGTCGGCGAAGATCTTTCTGGTCGCGCTGGGCACATTGTTCCCGATCTACCTGAACACCTACCACGGCATCAAGAACGCCGACCCTGCGTTGGTGGAAATGGCACGCAGCTATGGCCTGTCCGGATTTCGTTTGTTCTGGCAGGTGATTCTGCCCGGGGCGTTACCTTCCATTCTGGTCGGCGTGCGTTTCGCCCTCGGCCTGATGTGGCTGACGCTGATCGTTGCGGAAACCATTTCCGCCAGCTCCGGCATCGGTTACCTGGCCATGAACGCGCGCGAATTCCTGCAGACCGACGTGGTGGTGCTGGCCATCGTGCTCTATGCGATTCTCGGCAAGCTGGCCGATTTGGCGGCGCGTGGGCTGGAGCGAGTGTGGCTGCGCTGGCACCCGGCCTACCAAACCAAGGGAGGTGCAGCATGACCGTTTTCAAGGAACAGCCGCAGAACCTGCGGCGCGGGATTCCACTGGCGGTTCGCCAGCTACGCAAGACCTTTGGCGAGCGCGAGGTACTGCGCGAGATCGACCTGAACATTCCGGCCGGGCAGTTCGTGGCCATCGTCGGCCGCAGCGGGTGCGGCAAGAGCACCTTGCTGCGCCTGCTGGCAGCACTCGACCAACCCACCAGCGGACAACTACTGGCAGGTTCCGGTCCGCTCAGCGATGCGCGCAACGACACCCGGCTGATGTTCCAGGAAGCCCGCCTGCTGCCATGGAAACGAGTGATCGACAACGTGGGCCTGGGGCTGTCCGGCAATTGGCGCGAGCAGGCCTTGCAGGCGCTCGAAGCGGTGGGCCTGGCCGAGCGCGCCGATGAGTGGCCGGCGGGGTTGTCCGGCGGGCAGAAGCAGCGCGTGGCGCTGGCGCGGGCCCTGATTCACAAGCCGCGGCTGTTGCTGCTGGACGAGCCCTTGGGGGCGCTGGATGCGCTCACGCGCATCGAGATGCAGCAGTTGATCGAGAGCCTGTGGCGCAAGCACGGTTTCACCGTGTTGCTGGTAACCCACGATGTGGCCGAGGCGGTGGCGATTGCCGACCGGGTGATTCTGATCGAGGAGGGGCGCATTGGTCTTGACCTGGCCGTCGAGTTGCCACGTCCGCGCGCTCGCGGTTCCCATCGCCTGGCGGCGCTGGAAAGCGAAGTGCTCAATCGAGTATTGGCGCTGCCGGGCAATCCACCGGAGCCCGAGCCGCCGTCGCCGTTGCCGACCCAGTTGCGCTGGGCACGCTGATCCGGACGCGGTACGTCAGGTATCCGCACGTACCGCCGACGCGGCTCGCGCCGCTGCTACAGGGACTGCATACCTAGACGAAACGGCGATCCCCCGTAGCAGCGGCGCGAGCCGCGTCCGGGTGCGACGCGATGCACCTGCCGCACCGCAGCCCAGAAGACACACCGCATTCAGATGACACGATGAAACCCTGTAGCAGCGGCGCAAGCCGCGTCCGGGTGCGACGCGGTGCACCTGCCGCACCGCAGGCCAGAAGACGCGTTCATGAACGCTGTGGTATGGCTGGCATACCACAGGGTCCGGCCCTTATACGGTGTGCAGGTACCAGTTGTACTCGAGGTCCGAGATGGAGTGCTCGAATTCTTCCAACTCGCTTTCCTTGCAGGCCACGAAGATATCGATGTATTTCGGATCGATGTATTTGGCCAACACCTCGCTGTCGTCCAGCAGGCGCAGGGCATCGCGCAGGTTGGTCGGCAGGCTCTGCTCGTTCTGCTCGTAGGAGTTGCCCGTCACCGGCTCGTTGGGCTCGACCTGATTGGTCAGGCCGTGGTGCACGCCGGCCAATACTGCGGCCATCAACAGGTAAGGGTTGGCATCGGCGCCGGCAACGCGGTGTTCCAGGCGCACGGCATCCGGGGTTCCGGTAGGCACGCGCAAGGCAACGGTACGGTTGTCCAGGCCCCAGCAGGGCGAGTTGGGCACGTAGAACTGAGCACCGAAGCGGCGGTACGAATTGACGTTCGGGCACAGGAACGCCATCGACGCGGGCAGGGTCTCGAGCACACCGCCGATCGCGTGACGCAATGCGGCGTTCTGCTCGGGATCCTCACTGGTGAAGATGTTCTTGCCGTCCTTGTCCAGGATCGAGATGTGCACGTGCAGCCCGTTGCCCGCCTGGCCCGGATAGGGCTTGGCCATGAACGTGGTGTCCATCTCGTGGTCGTAGGCGATGTTCTTGATCAGGCGCTTGAGCAGCACTGCATAGTCGCAGGCCTTCATGGCATCCGGGACGTGGTGCAGGTTGACCTCGAACTGCGCCGGCGCACTTTCCTTGACGATGGCGTCGGCCGGGATGCCCTGTTCCTTCGCCCCTTCGAGGATGTCCTGCAGGCAGTCCACGTACTCGTCCAGGTCGTCGATCAGATACACCTGGGTCGAATGCGGACGCTTGCCGGAGATCGGCGAGCGCGGCGGCTGCGGTCGACCGTTCACGTTTTCCTGGTCGATCAGGTAGAACTCCAGCTCGAAGGCGGCGCAGATGGTCAGGCCCATGGCGTCGAACTTCTCGACGACCTGGCGCAGCACTTCACGCGGGTCGGCGAAGAACGGCTCGCCTTCGAGTTCGTGCATGGTCATCAGCAACTGCGCGGTAGGGCGCTTCTGCCAAGGCTCGTTGCACAGGGTGTCGGGAATGGGGTAGCAGATACGATCGGCATCGCCGATGTCCAGGCCAAGACCGGTGCTTTCCACGGTAGAGCCGTTGATGTCCAGGGCAAACAGCGAGGCGGGCAGGTTGATGCCTTTCTCGTAAACCTTGTGGAGGCTGGTGCGCTCGATGCGCTTGCCACGCACCACACCATTCATATCTGCAATCAGAAGGTCGACGTACAGAACCTCAGGATGTTCCTTAAGGAATGCGTTCGCTTCGTTAAGCTGAACGGCACGCGGGGGTACCGACATGATGCAACACCTTTGTTGTTAAAAATATCAATCATTGGGTCGAACAGGTTTCAGTCAATCCGAAAGCCAACACTAAGTCAAGCGAGCCGGGTTTTGCCCTGAAAGAGCGCTGTTGAGCCTCTTTTGCTGCATATCGGGGCGCATGCGCCTGGCAATTACGGTGCCTTGCAACTGGCTGAAAAGTGTCTGCGGAAGTTTGCCGCCTGATAGTTGTGGAAAAAAATGAACAAGGCTAAGCTCGTTTTCAACCCGCCATTTCAATAATACCGAGGGTGAGTCATGGCACGCCTGCCATTATCTGATGGAGCTCGCTGCAGCCACCGGTTGCCGGCGACCAGAATAATTGACAGCCCACGGCGTTGCGTCTCTGTTTTTTTGTCCCTCCTGTACTGCCTGAGCCCCGAAACCGCTACCCTGAGCTTCACGTTCCGGCCGGGTATCGAGAGGCCGGGTGGGCAGTGTGCAGCCCTCGCTTGACCGCTTTCCCAACGACGCCCACGCGTCAACTCGTGCCCGGCTCGCCGCGAGCCAGGTCAATGGCCTCCTGAGGTATTTATGAGTCCCAACCTCGACCAGCTCACCGATTGGTTGAAAGATCACAAGATCACCGAAGTCGAATGCCTGATCGCCGACCTCACCGGGATCACCCGCGGCAAGATTTCCCCGACCAACAAGTTCATCGCCGAAAAAGGCATGCGCTTGCCGGAAAGTGTTCTATTGCAAACCGTGACTGGCGACTATGTAGAAGACGACATCTACTACGAGTTGCTCGACCCTGCCGACATCGACATGATCTGCCGCCCCGACGAGAACGCGGTGTTTCTCGTTCCCTGGGCCATAGAGCCCACGGCGCAGGTCATCCACGACACGTACGACAAGCAGGGCAACCCCATCGAGCTGTCGCCGCGCAACGTGCTCAAGAAGGTCTTGAAACTGTATGCGGACCGAGGCTGGCAGCCGATCGTGGCGCCGGAGATGGAGTTCTACCTGACCAAGCGCTGCGAAGACCCGGACTTCCCGCTGCAGCCGCCGATCGGCCGCTCGGGACGCCCGGAAACCGGTCGACAGTCGTTTTCCATCGAGGCGGCGAACGAGTTCGATCCGTTGTTCGAAGACGTCTACGACTGGTGCGAGGCGCAGAACCTTGACCTCGACACCCTGATCCACGAAGACGGCACGGCGCAGATGGAAATCAACTTCCGGCACGGCAATGCCCTGCACCTGGCCGACCAGATCCTGGTGTTCAAACGCACCATGCGCGAGGCCGCGCTCAAGCACAACGTCGCCGCCACCTTCATGGCCAAGCCGATGACGGGCGAGCCGGGCAGTGCCATGCACCTGCACCAGAGCATCGTCGATTCGGCCACCGGCAAGAACATCTTTGCCAATGAAGACGGCTCGATGAGCCAGCTGTTCCTGCACCACGTCGGCGGCCTGCAGAAATTCATTCCCGAACTGCTGCCGCTGTTCGCGCCCAACGTCAATTCGTTCCGTCGTTTCCTGCCCGACACTTCGGCGCCGGTCAACGTCGAGTGGGGCGAGGAAAACCGCACCGTTGGCCTGCGCGTGCCCGACGCCACGCCGCAGAACCGGCGGGTCGAGAACCGCTTGCCGGGCGCCGATGCCAACCCGTACCTGGCCATCGCCGCCAGCCTGTTGTGCGGCTATATCGGCATGGTCGAGGGCCTGAACCCGAGTGCGCCGGTGCAGGGCCGTGGCTACGAACGGCGCAACCTGCGCCTGCCGTTGACCATCGAGGATGCGCTGGAGCGCATGGAAAACTGCAAGACGGTGGAGAAGTACCTGGGCAAGAAATTCGTCGTTGGCTATGTTGCGGTCAAGCGCGCCGAACACGAAAACTTCAAACGCGTGATCAGCTCGTGGGAACGTGAGTTCCTGCTGTTCGCGGTGTGAGAAAAAGGAGCGACAGATGAGCAACAACAACCCCCAGACCCAGCATTGGCAAGACTTGAGCAGCGCCCACCACCTGGCGCCGTTCAGCGACTACACGCAGCTGGCGCAGAAGGGTCCGCGGATCATCACCAAGGCCGACGGCGTGTACCTGTGGGACAGCGAAGGGCACAAGATCCTCGACGGCATGGCCGGCCTGTGGTGCGTGGCGATCGGCTACGGTCGCGAGGAACTGGTGCAGGCAGCCAGCAAGCAGATGCGCGAACTGCCGTACTACAACCTGTTTTTCCAGACCGCCCACCCGCCCGCTCTCGAGCTGGCCAAGGCCATCGCCGACCTGGCGCCCGAGGGCATGAACCATGTGTTCTTCACTGGCTCCGGTTCCGAGGGCAACGACACCGTGCTGCGCCTGGTGCGCCATTACTGGGCGCTCAAGGGCAAGCCCGAGAAAAAGGTGATCATCAGCCGCATCAATGGCTACCACGGCTCCACCGTGGCCGGCGCCAGCCTGGGCGGCATGGCGGGCATGCACGAGCAGGGCGATCTGCCGATCCCGGGCATCGTGCACATTGCCCAGCCGTACTGGTTCGGCGAGGGCGGTGACATGACCCCGGACGCGTTCGGCATCTGGGCCGCCGAGCAGTTGGAAAAGAAGATCCTGGAAGTGGGCGAAGACAACGTCGCGGCGTTCATCGCCGAGCCGATCCAGGGCGCCGGCGGTGTGATCATTCCGCCCGAGACCTACTGGCCGAAGGTCAAGGAAGTGCTGGCGCGCTACGACATCCTGTTCGTGGCCGATGAAGTCATCTGCGGCTTCGGCCGTACCGGCCACTGGTTCGGCAGCGACTACTATGATCTGGCGCCCGACCTGATGACCATCGCCAAGGGCCTCACCAGCGGCTACATCCCCATGGGCGGCGTCATCGTGCGCGACGAGGTGGTGCAGGTGATCAACCAGGGTGGCGACTTCAACCACGGCTTCACCTATTCCGGGCATCCGGTCGCGGCGGCGGTGGCGCTGGAAAACCTGCGTATCCTGCGCGACGAGCACATCGTCGACACGGTCCGGACCGATGCGGCACCGTATTTGCAAAAGCGTCTGCGCGAACTGCAGGACCATCCGCTGGTGGGTGAGGTCCGTGGCCTGGGCATGCTCGGCGCCATCGAACTGGTCAAGGACAAGGCGACTCGCAGCCGTCACGAAGGGCGGGGCGCCGGTATGATCTGTCGGCAGTTCTGCTTCGACAACGGGCTGATCATGCGGGCCGTCGGTGACACCATGATCATTGCACCGCCGCTGGTCATCAGCCACGCCGAGATCGACGAGCTGGTGAGCAAGGCACGGCTTTGCCTGGACCTGACACTCGAAGCACTCGGGGGCTAGATGCTAGGCTTGCTCCCGTCGGGAGCATCGGTACGCAAAATGCGACGGCGTTCCGTAGGAGCGGTCACCGGCCGCGAAAGCTGCGACGCGGTCTCGACTGATACCGCAGTGGTTTCTTCGCGGCCAATGACCGCTCCTACGGATCATCAAAACACGGCACTCGATCAATATTGGCATCAGGTTAAGACCAAGAACATTTAGGAGCACAACGCATGAAGATATTTGGCAAGACCCTCCTCGCCGTGGCCCTGATGGGGGCGATGGCCAGTGCTGCGCAGGCAGACGACAAGGTTCTGCACGTGTACAACTGGTCGGACTACATCGCGCCGGACACGATCAAGCAATTCGAGGCGGAGTCGGGGATCAAGGTCGTCTACGACGTATTCGACAGCAACGAAACCCTGGAAGCCAAACTGCTGGCCGGCAAGTCCGGCTACGATATCGTCGTGCCTTCCAACAACTTCCTGGCCAAGCAGATCAAGGCCGGTGTGTACCAGGAACTGGACCGCTCGAAACTGCCGAACTGGAAAAACCTCAACGAATCGCTGCTCAAGGCGGTGTCGGTGAGCGACCCGGACAACAAGCATGCCTTCCCGTACATGTGGGGCTCGATCGGCATCGGCTTCAACGCCGACAAGGTCAAGGCTGCGCTGGGCGCCGATGCACCGACCAACAGCTGGGACCTGCTGTTCAAGCCGGAAAACGCGGCCAAGCTGAAGTCGTGCGGCATCAGCTTCCTTGATTCGCCCACCGAGATGCTGCCGATCGCCCTGCATTACCTGGGCTACCCGACGGACTCGCAGGACAAGAAGCAGCTTGCCGAGGCCGAGGCGCTGTTCCTCAAGGTGCGTCCATCGATCGGTTACTTCCATTCCTCCAAGTACATCTCCGACCTGGCCAACGGCAATATCTGCGTGGCCGTGGGGTATTCGGGTGACATCTACCAGGCCAAGTCGCGCGCCGAAGAAGCGGGTGGCAAGGTCAAGGTCAGCTACAACATTCCCAAGGAAGGCGCTGGCAGCTTCTTCGACATGGTCGCCATCCCCAAGGATGCCGAGAACGTCGAAGGCGCCTACAAGTTCATGACCTTCCTGATGAAACCGGAAGTCATGGCCGAGATCACCAACAGCGTGCAGTTCCCCAACGGTAACCAGGCTGCAACAGCATTGGTGGATAAAGCCATCAGCGGCGATCCGGGCATCTACCCGCCGGCCGATGTGCAGGCCAAGCTGTATGCCATTGCCGACCTGCCGGCGGCGACGCAGCGCATCATGACGCGCAGCTGGACCAAGATTAAGTCGGGCAAGTAAGCCGGGCTGGTATTGCGATGCGCCTTTCGCGGCCGATGACCGCTCCCACACATACCCCGTAGGAGCGGCCCGTGGCCACGAATGGCGCACCGCGAGCTCGGGCCAGGTGAATCAGCAATTGCGGCGCGCGCGCATGGGCTGTAAGTTGCGCGCCGGTTTGTCTTATAGAACAAACGCTTGAGAGGACCTCCACTTGTCACACTCTTTGTTTCGCAAGGCCATGCTGATCGGTGCGGGTCTGACCCTGGCGCTCAATGCTCAAGCGGCAGGCACCGTACACATCTACAACTGGTCCGACTACATCGGCGAGAGCACCCTGGCGGATTTCGAAGCCGCCACCGGGATCAAGCCGATCTACGACGTCTTCGACTCCAATGAAACCCTGGAAGGCAAGTTGCTGGCCGGCCATACCGGCTACGACGTGGTGGTGCCGTCCAACCACTTCCTGGGCAAACAGATCAAAGCCGGGGCTTTCCAGAAACTGGACAAGGCCCAGCTGACCAACTATTCCAACCTTGATCCGGTGCTGCTCAAGCGCCTGGAAAAGAACGATCCGGGTAACCAGTACGCCGTTCCCTATCTGTGGGGTACCAACGGCATTGGTTACAACGTGGAAAAGATCAAGGCCGTGCTGGGCGTCGACAAGATCGACTCCTGGGCCATGGTGTTCGAGCCCGAAAACATCAAGAAACTGTCCAAGTGCGGCGTCGCCTTCCTCGACTCGCCCGACGAGATGTTCCCGGCCGTGCTCAACTACATGGGCCTGGACCCCAACACCACCGACGAGAAGCTCTACAAGCAAGCCGAGGCCAAGCTGCTCAAGGTCCGTCCGTACGTGACCTACTTCCATTCCTCCAAGTACATCAGCGACCTGGCCAATGGCAACATCTGTGTGGCCGTGGGTTATTCCGGCGACATATTCCAGGCCAAGGCACGGGCCGAGGAAGCCGGCAAGGGCATCAAGCTGGCCTACTCGATTCCCAAGGAAGGCGGCAACCTGTGGTTCGACATGCTGGCCATCCCCGCCGATGCGCCGGATGCCAAGCAGGGCCTGGCGTTCATCGACTACCTGTTGAAACCTGAAGTGATTGCCAAGGTGAGCGACTATGTCGGCTATGCCAACCCCAATCTCAAGTCCGGCGAGCTGATGGATCAGGACGTGCGCAACGACGAGGCGGTCTACCCGCCACAGGCCATCCAGGACAAGCTCTACGTCAACGTCGAGCTGCCGCCCAAGGTGCAGCGTTTGATGACCCGCAGCTGGACCAAGGTCAAGTCGGGCAAATAACTACTCGGGGCGGCCCGATCCAGAGCCGCCCCCACTCAAGTTTGGGAGTTTCGTGAATGGCTGTTGCCTCCAGCGCCTACAAAAAAGCCCTCGAAGGCAGCCAGCAACCGAAAAAGGTGCTGGTCCGGATCGAAAAGGTAACGAAGAAATTCGACGAAACGGTGGCCGTGGACGACGTGTCGCTGGAAATCAACCAGGGTGAGATCTTCGCCTTGCTGGGCGGGTCCGGTTCCGGCAAGTCCACCCTGCTGCGCATGCTGGCTGGCTTCGAACGGCCGACCGAGGGGCGTATTTTCCTCGACGGTGTGGACATCACCGATATGCCGCCCTACGAGCGGCCGATCAATATGATGTTCCAGTCCTATGCATTGTTTCCGCACATGACCGTGGCGCAGAACATCGCCTTCGGGCTCAAGCAGGACAAACTGCCGGCGGCCGAAATCGACGCACGCGTGGCGGAAATGCTCAAGCTGGTGCAGATGACCCAGTACGGCAAGCGCAAGCCGCACCAGTTGTCCGGTGGCCAGCGCCAGCGCGTTGCGCTGGCACGCTCGCTGGCGAAAAAGCCCAAGCTGTTGCTGCTCGACGAGCCGATGGGCGCGCTGGACAAGAAGCTGCGCTCGCAGATGCAACTGGAACTGGTGGAGATCATCGAGCGGGTCGGCGTGACCTGCGTGATGGTGACCCACGACCAGGAAGAGGCCATGACCATGGCCCAGCGCATCGCCATCATGCACCTGGGCTGGATCGCGCAGATCGGCAGCCCGATCGACATCTACGAAACCCCCACCAGCCGCCTGGTGTGCGAGTTCATCGGCAACGTCAACCTGTTCGAAGGCCAGGTGGTCGAGGACATGGAAGGCTACGCACTGATCAGCAGCCCGGAGCTGGAGCGCAGCATCTATGTCGGTCACGGTGTAAGTACCGCTGCCGAAGACAAGAACGTGACCTACGCCATTCGCCCGGAAAAGATGCTGGTGACCACCCAGCAGCCCGACAGCGAACACAACTGGTCGCGCGGCAAGGTCCATGACATCGCCTACCTGGGCGGCCATTCGGTGTTCCACGTGCAGTTGCCGTGCGGCAAGCTGGTGCAGTCGTTCGTGGCCAACGCCGAGCGCCGTGGCGCCCGGCCGACCTGGGACGACGAAGTGTTCGTCTGGTGGGAAGACGACAGCGGCGTGGTACTGCGCTCATGAAGCTGCGCAAGATCAAACGCAAGCTCAAGAGGATCATCCCCAACGGTCGCCAGATGGTCATCGGCGTACCGTTCCTGTGGCTGTTCCTGTTCTTCATGCTGCCGTTCTTCATCGTGCTCAAGATCAGCTTCGCCGAAGCCGACGTGGCGATCCCGCCGTACACCGAAATCTGGAGCTACGCCGAACAGAAGTTCGAGTTGATCCTCAATTTCGCCAACTACGCGCTGCTCACCGAAGACGATCTGTACATCTCGGCCTATCTGGGCTCGTTGAAGATGGCCTTCTTCAGCACCCTGATCTGCCTGCTGCTCGGCTATCCCATGGCCTATGCCATCAGCAAGGCACGCAAGGACCTGCAGACCGTGCTCCTGCTGCTGATCATGATGCCGACCTGGACGGCGATCCTGATCCGCGTGTATGCCTGGATGGGCATCCTGAGCAACAACGGCCTGCTCAATGCCTTCCTGATGTGGCTGGGGGTGATCGATCAGCCGCTGCAGATTCTCAACACCAACCTGGCGGTGTACATCGGGGTGGTCTATGCGTACCTGCCGTTCATGATCCTGCCGTTGTTCGCCAATCTGGTGAAGCATGACAACAGCTTGCTGGAGGCCGCCTCCGACCTGGGCTCGAGCACCTTCAACAGTTTCTGGAAAATCACCGTGCCGTTGTCGAAGAACGGCATCATCGCCGGCTGCATGCTGGTATTCATTCCGGTGGTCGGCGAGTTCGTGATTCCCGAGCTGCTGGGTGGCCCGGAAACCCTGATGATCGGCCGCGTGTTGTGGCAGGAATTCTTCAACAACCGTGACTGGCCCGTTGCCTCGGCATTGGCTGTGTTGATGCTGGCAATTCTGATCGTGCCCATCGTGCTGTTCAATCGCAGCCAGGCCAAAGAACTGGAGGGCAAGGCATGAAGCGTTTCGGGTTCTCCAAACTGATCCTGGTGCTGGGTCTGGTGTTCATCTATGCGCCGATGCTGATCCTGGTCATCTATTCCTTCAACGCCTCGCGCCTGGTGACGGTCTGGGGCGGCTGGTCGGTGCAGTGGTACGTCGGCCTGCTGGACAACTCCCAGCTGATGGGCGCGGTGATGCGCTCGCTGGAAATCGCCTGCTACACGGCAGTGACGGCCGTGGCCCTGGGGACCATGGCGGCGTTCGTGCTGACGCGCATCAGTCGCTTCAAGGGGCGCACCATGTTCGGCGGCCTGGTGACGGCGCCGCTGGTGATGCCCGAGGTGATTACCGGTCTGTCCTTGCTGCTGCTGTTCGTGGCCATGGCCCAGGTGATCGGCTGGCCGCAGGAGCGTGGCATCGCCACGATCTGGATCGCTCATACCACCTTCTGTGCCTCGTACGTGGCGGTGGTGGTGTCATCGCGGTTGCGCGAGCTGGACCTGTCGATCGAAGAGGCGGCCATGGACTTGGGTGCGCGGCCCTGGAAGGTGTTCTTTCTGATCACTATTCCCATGATCGCGCCATCGCTGGCGGCCGGCGGGATGATGTCCTTCGCGCTGTCGCTGGACGATCTGGTGCTGGCCAGCTTCGTTTCCGGGCCGGGTTCCACGACCCTGCCGATGGAAGTGTTTTCGGCGGTCCGTCTGGGCGTGAAGCCTGAGATCAATGCGGTGGCCAGCCTGATTCTGCTGGCCGTTTCGTTGGTGACGTTCCTGGTGTGGTATTTCGGGCGTCGGGCCGAAGAGCGTCGTCGCAAGGCGATCCAGCAAGCCATCGAGGAAAGCGCCGCCAACTCCTGGCAACAGCCGAAGACTCAGCGGCCGGCAGCGTCGGTGTGATGAGGCAAGGGCGCTGGGTCTCCAGCGCCCTTGCCAGCACACGTATTGCCTTGGAACAATCGTCCATGCCCATTGCATTTCATCCCGACACCCTGCGAAATTCCCTGCCACCCTTGGGCGCCCGACAGCCGCTGTCCGCTGAGGCTCAGGCCTACCAGCGCTTCTATCAGCTAGACCTGCCCGTACAAAGCTGGCTGGGGCGCTTCAGTGCTGCCGGCTTCGACTTGGTGGCCCAAGTGTGGCTGTCGGAGCGGCCTGTCGCCACGCTCTTCGTCATGCACGGTTTCTACGATCACATGGGGTTGTACCGGCACGCCGTGCAGTGGGCCTTGGCGCGTGGCTTCGCGGTCATTTCCTGCGACCTGCCGGGCCATGGTCTGTCCAGCGGCGAGCGAGCCAGCATTCACAGCTTTGCCGATTACCAGGCCACGCTCGATGGCCTGTTCGCCGAAGCATGTACCCTGCAGCTGCCGCAGCCCTGGCACTTGCTGGGGCAGAGCACCGGTGGCGCGATCATCGTCGACCATCTGCTGCACCAGGGCGCGCAGTCCGCGGCGCAGGGGCAGGTGCTGCTGATGGCGCCGCTGGTGCGGCCCAGCGCATGGGGTTTGTCCAAACTCAGCTATCGCGTGCTCAAGCCGTTCGTCAACGGCATTGCCAGGCGGTTCAGCGTCAATACCAACGACCCGGATTTCATGCCGTTCCTGCAGGCGGACCCGCTGCAGCCCGTGCGCCTGCCGACAGCGTGGGTGGGGGCGTTGGTGCAGTGGGTGCAGCACATCGAGGCAGCGCCGCGCAGCCCGCGCACGGTGGTGGTCGTGCAGGGAGAGGATGACGACACCGTGGATTGGCGGCACAACCTCAAGGTGCTGCGCGCAAAGTTCGCCGAGGTGCGGGTGTTGCAGGTGGCGGGGGCCCGGCATCATCTGGTCAATGAGCTGCCTGCGATTCGGGCGAAGTGTTTCGATTTCTTCGAACAGAATCTGTAACCGAGTCGTCGGCTTCGCGGCCGCTGACCGCTCCTACGGGGGTGGGCCATTGCTGCGGGTGGGTCAGCGGCCGCGAACGGCGCCCCTCAGTTTCCCGCCTTGCCCGGTGTCTGTCCAACCGCCAATCCTGCCCGTACCGCCTCCAGGGCCGCCTGATAATAAGCCTGGCCAGCGGCAGACTCGGCGAAGCCGACGAACTCCTCCAGCTCCGGATCGGACAATTCGCGGTACACGTACAGCAGCGTATTGTTCAGGTCGATGGCGATCTGCTGTTGCAGCCGCTCACGCTGGCCATCGAGCAGACCTGCAGCCTGGCCGCCCCCCAACAGACCTGGAATCATCGAGCTGAGGCTGTCGGCGGCCACCCCGGCGATCGCCAGGCTGACCTCTGCGCCCGCCTGGCGCGCCGGCAGTGCCTGCGCCAGATGGCCGATCAACAGCGCGCGGGTCGACTCGACCTGCAGTTTCGGCAGGCCCTGGGCGTTCTTGGCCAGTTGATCACTGCGGGTGGCCAGCAGCTCGGCGGCGACGATCTTGCGGCCCAGGGCAGACTCGAAGAAGGCGAGGGCAGGCTTGGGATCGGCCAACCCCTGACGCAGCCGCGCTTCGGCACGCTGGTCCATGGCCTGGGCCGCGAAGCGTTGGTCGCTGTTGCTCACCAGTGCCTGGAAAACCGCCGGTGGCAAGCTGCTCTGGTAGCGCTGCTGGGCCGCCTTGAGGGCGTCGCTGAAATGCGCCCTTTGTTCAGGCCAGCCAGCGGCCTTGTACAGCAGGTCGTGGTCGTCGGCCCAGGCGGGCGTCGTACTGAACATCATCAAGAACACAAGGACGCGGCGCATAGGGACTCCTGTCGGCAAGGGGCCATTGTCCGTGGCATTGCCTGGCTTTGTCGAGAAGTGACATGCACGCTGCGCCTCGATGCATCGACTGCGCAGCGACCTCGTGCAAGCCTCTGTCGGTTTTGCAGGCGTATGGATACTATGCCGGGCATGCAAATACCTTCTGATCATCCACTGCTGCTGCGCATCGTCGACGACCTGGCCGAGCACGGCTGGTCGCAGCAGGAACTCTTCGTGCCCCAGGCTTTGACCCTGGCGCTGGCGGCCGAGTGCCGTACCCGCCATGCCCAAGGCGAACTGGCGCCGGCGGCCGTCGGGCGCGGTCCATCCCAGGAGATCCGCGAAGGCATTCGCGGTGACCGCATCCAGTGGATCGAACCGGGCGAAGCCGTGCCGTGCGACGCCTACATGCAGATCATGGACAGCCTGCGCGAAGCGCTCAATCGTGGTCTTTTTCTGGGCCTGGAAGACTTCGAATGCCATTTCGCCCTGTACCCACCGGGCAGCGTGTACCTGCGTCACCTGGATCGCTTTCGCGACGATGACCGGCGCATGGTGTCAGCGGTGCTGTACCTGAACGATGCGGATTGGGGCGAGGAGGATGGCGGTCAGTTGCGTATGTACCTGCAAGGCGACACGGTGTACGACGTGCAGCCGATCGGTAGCACGCTGGTGGTGTTTCTTTCCGGCGAGGTGCCGCACGAAGTGATGCCGGCGCAGCGCAATCGGCTGTCGCTGACCGGCTGGTTCCGCCGTCGGGGCAACGAGCCGTTCTGATACACCGCGTCGCCTGGTTCGCGGCTACTAGCCGCTCCTACAGGGGATCTGGGTTGATTGTAGGAGCGGCTGGCAGCCGCGAACCAGAGGACGCGGTGTGCCAGGCACACCGCAATCCGGCCGCTATCAGAACAATACGCGGCAGCGAATGGTTCCGGTGACCTGTTGCAGCTTTTCCTGCGCCAGGTCCGAGTAATCGGCGTCGACGTCGATCACTACATAGCCGACCTTTTCGTTGGTCTGCAGGAACTGGCCGGAGATGTTGATGGCGTTCTCGGCGAAGACCTTGTTGATCTCCATCATCACGCCCGGCACGTTCTCGTGGATGTGCAGCAGACGGTGCTTGCCAGGGTGCGCGGGCAAAGCCACTTCCGGGAAGTTGACCGACGACACCGAGGTACCGTTGTCGCTGTACTTGACCAGTTTCTCGGCCACTTCCAGGCCGATGTTGGCCTGCGCCTCGGCGGTGGAACCACCGATGTGCGGGGTCAGGATGACGTTGTCCAGGCCACGCAGCGGGCTTTCGAAGATGTCGTCGTTGGAGCGTGGCTCGACCGGGAACACGTCGATGGCAGCGCCGATCAGGTGCTTGTCCTTGATCGCCTCGGCCAGTGCGTCGAGCTCGACCACGGTGCCGCGCGCGGCGTTGATGAGGATACCGCCCTTCTTGATGGCACGGATTTCCTTCTCGCCGATCATCCACTGGGTGGCGGCGGTTTCGGGCACATGCAGGGTGACGATGTCGCTCATGCCCAGCAGCTCGGTCAGGCTGCCGACCTGGGTGGCGTTGCCCAGCGGCAGCTTGGTCACGGTGTCGTAGAAGTACACCTGCATGCCCAGGCCTTCGGCCAGGACCGACAGCTGGGTGCCGATCGAGCCATAGCCGACGATGCCCAGTTTCTTGCCGCGGATCTCGAAGGAGTTCGCCGCGCTCTTGAT
Source organism: Pseudomonas sp. CFBP 13710 (assembly GCF_014842235.1). Lineage (NCBI taxonomy): Bacteria > Pseudomonadati > Pseudomonadota > Gammaproteobacteria > Pseudomonadales > Pseudomonadaceae > Pseudomonas > Pseudomonas sp. CFBP 13710. The sequence continues at coordinate 164,794 of NZ_JACYVJ010000007.1, forward strand.
CCAGCCGCCACGGTGGCAGGAAGCGTTCTTCTCGGGGATGCCACGCAACAGCAGAATGGCTTCGGCCAGCACCAGTTCGGCCACGGAACGGGTGTTGGAATACGGTGCGTTGAACACCGCGATACCGCGTTCGCGAGCGGCGGCCAGATCAACCTGGTTGGTGCCGATGCAGAAGCAGCCCACGGCGACCAGTTTCTTCGCACAGTCGAACAGCTCTTCGGTCAGCTGGGTGCGCGAGCGAATGCCGATGAAGTGCGCATCGGCAATCTTTTCCTTGAGTTCGGCTTCGGGCAGCGACTTGGTGTGGTACTCGATGCTGGTGTAGCCGGCAGCCTTGAGGACGTCCACGGCGGATTGGTGGACGCCTTCGAGAAGAAGGAACTTGATCTTGCTCTTGTCGAGGGAAGTCTTGCTCATCTGCGTAAACCTGTGTCCCGAAAAAAATGGCAGGAAGTGAAGCGGCGCACACCGGGCCAGGGCTCGATTGGCGGGGGGCGTATGCTAGCATAGCCTCCCTGTCGTACGCCCATCCTGGGTCATGAGCCGTTCTCAGGGTGACTATGAATGGTCCGAGGTTTAGCGGGCCGCGAATCGCCCGATTCGTGAATCCTTCACTTGCAGAGTCGCGTCCATGAACCGTCATGCCCTGATCGATGAACTCAAGACCCTGCTCGAGCCTGGCAAGGTCCTCACCGATGCCGCTTCGCTCGACACCTACGGCCGGGACTGGACCAAACAGTACGCCCCGGCACCCAGCGCCATCGCCTTTCCCAAGACCACCGAGCAGGTCCAGGCCATCGTGCGGTGGGCCAACGAGCGCAAGGTGGCGCTGGTCCCTTCGGGTGGGCGTACCGGTCTGTCGGCTGCGGCGGTAGCGGCCAACGGCGAGGTGGTGGTGTCGTTCGACTACATGAACAAGGTGCTCGACTTCAACGCCACCGACCGCACCGTGGTCTGCCAGCCAGGCGTCATCACCAAGCAGCTGCAGAACCTGGCCGAGGAAAACGGCCTGTACTACCCGGTGGATTTCGCCTCGTCGGGTTCCAGCCAGATCGGCGGCAACATCGGCACCAACGCCGGCGGCATCAAGGTCATCCGCTACGGCATGACGCGCAACTGGGTGGCGGGCCTCAAGGTGGTCACAGGCCAGGGCGATGTACTGGAGCTGAACAAGGACCTGGTCAAGAACGCCACCGGCTACGACCTGCGTCAGTTGTTCATCGGCGCCGAAGGCACCCTGGGGTTCATCGTCGAGGCCACCATGCGCCTGGACCGTGCGCCGAAGAACCTCACCGCGATGGTGCTCGGCACCGCCGACTTCGATGCGATCATGCCGGTGCTGCATGCGTTTCAGGGCAAGCTCGACCTCACGGCGTTCGAGTTCTTTTCCGACAAGGCGCTGGCCAAGGTGCTGGGCCGCGGCGACGTGCCGGCGCCGTTCGAAACGGCCTGCCCGTTCTATGCCCTGCTGGAGTTCGAAGCCACCACCGACGACATCGCCGACACCGCGCTGGCCACCTTCGAACACTGCGTGGAGCAGGGCTGGGTGCTCGATGGCGTCATGAGCCAGAGCGAGCAGCAGTTGCGCAACCTGTGGAAGCTGCGCGAGTACATCTCCGAAACCATTTCCCACTGGGTGCCGTACAAGAACGACATCTCGGTGACCATTTCCAAGGTGCCGGCTTTCCTGCGCGAGATCGACGCCATCGTCAGCGAGCGCTATCCGGCATTCGACGTGCTCTGGTACGGCCACATCGGCGACGGCAACCTGCACCTGAACATCCTCAAGCCCGAGCACATGGACAAGGACGCATTCTTTGCCGAATGTGCGCTGGTCAATACCGAGGTCTTCGAAACCGTGCGCAGGTACAACGGCTCCATCTCCGCCGAGCACGGCGTGGGCATGGTCAAGCGCGACTACCTGCAGTACAGCCGCTCGCCGGTCGAAATCCAGTACATGAAAGCCATGAAGGCAGTGTTCGACCCCAATGGGATCATGAACCCTGGCAAGATCTTTTCCATTTGATACGTTCATCTGAGCAGAGGTTCGAGCAATGAGCTACCAGCACCAGTACATCGACGGTACCCGCATCCACTTTCCGCTGGGCAAGGTGGTGTGCATCGGCCGCAACTACGCCGAGCATGCCAAGGAGCTGGACAACCCGATTCCGACCGAGCCGCTGCTGTTCATCAAGCCAAGCAGCTGCGTGGTGCCGTTGCAGGAAACCTTCACCATTCCGACCGATCGCGGCGCGGTGCACTATGAGGCGGAAATCGCGGTGCTGCTGGGCAAGTCACTGAGCACCCGGCCCAGTGCCGAAGAAGTCATCGATGCCATCTCCGGCTTCGCCCCGGCGCTGGACCTGACCCTGCGCGACGTCCAGGCGCGCCTGCGCGAGAAGGGCCTGCCGTGGGAAATCGCCAAGTCGTTCGACGGCGCGGCAGTGATCGCACCGTTCGTGTCGGCCGACAGCTTCCCCGACCTCACCGACATCCCGATACGCCTGACCATCGATGGCGACGTGCGCCAGGACGGCAACAGCAACCTGATGCTCAACGCCATCGTGCCGATGATCCAGTACATGGCCGGGTGCTTCTCGCTGCAGGCTGGCGACGTGATCCTCACCGGCACCCCGGCCGGGGTAGGCCCGCTCGAAATCGGCGCCGAAATCGTGCTGGAACTGCCCGGTGTCAGCCGCTTCACCAGCCGCGTCCAGTAGTCGCCCCACGCCTCACCTTTTTTTTACATTCGATCTGGATAATGCCCCCACCCAAGTGGGTGCATTGTTCGGATGTGCCCGTATGAATCCGTCTCCAGCAAGGGTACTTCATGGTCCGCGCCGCGCTGCATTCATCCCGCCCCCTGCATAAACGTTGGTACCTGTGGACCTTGCTGGTGCTGCTGATCGCCTACATCGTCGCGGTGGTCTTGCACTGGGACGACCGCGCCGAGCTGTGGGTGCAGGAGTGGACGCACAACAGCACCGAGCGCAAGGCCAGTGTCTGGCTACCTGACTATGAAGCCGTGATCGACGCCAAGGCCCTGCCCGGCATGGAAGGCGACGAAGCCTCGGACATCACCTATCACCCCGGCACCCGTACCTTGTTCGCGGTGATGGGCAAGAACCCCTATCTGGTCGAGCTGAGCCTGCAGGGCGACGTGCTGCGCAAGATGCCGCTGACCGGCTGGAGCAATCCGGAGGCCATCACCACACTCGCCGATGGGCGCCTGGCGATCATCGACGAGCGCCAGCACCAACTGACCGTGGTCAAGGTCGAGGCCGACACCCGCGAGCTGAACATCGCCGACTTCGCGCCGTTCGACCTCGGCCCTTCGGCGGACCAGAACAAGGCTTTCGAAGCCCTGGCCTGGGATCCGCGCAACCAGCGCCTGTTGCTTGGCGAAGAAAGACCACCGGCGCTGTTCTCGCTGAAGCTGGGCAGCGATGGCCTGCCCACCGGCGAGAAGCAACGCCTCGATGCGCCCGACCTGGACATGCGCAACCTTTCGGCGCTGGCAGTGGATCCGCGCACCGGTCACCGCCTGCTGCTCTCGGCCGACTCGCACCTGCTCATGGAATACGACGAAACCGGCAAGCAGTGGAGCTTCATGACCCTGCTGGGCGGCATAAACGGCCTCAAGGACACCATTCCCCGCGCCGAAGGCGTGACCATGGACGACGAAGGCACGATCTACCTGGTCAGCGAGCCGAATCTGTTCTACGTATTGCGCAAGCGTTGAGCCGGATAGCAGCGTCTTCTGGCGCTGCAATTGCTTCGACGTTTCCTACAAATCAATCCGTAGAAACTTAAGCCTGGCTTCATCATTTAATGGTTTGATGCGCACACTTCACTTCAGAGCCCGACGCGATGCGTTTCTTCGTTCGACCCATTCACCTGCTGCTGATCGCGGCACTGCTTGCACTGATCTGCGCCTTCGCCGCACTGCATCACTTTCGCTGGATCGAACGGGCCAGTTTCAACGTCGAGCGCTGGCTCGGAGGCCCGCTGCCAGGCGCAATCAACCTGGACAGCTATCAGGTGGATATCGAGGCGCAGGTGGTCGAAGGCCTGGACGACGACATCTCGGCACTGACCTTCGATCCATCGCGCAAGACCCTGTTCACCGTTACCAACCAACGTTCCGAGCTGATCGAGCTGTCGCTGCAGGGCACCATCCTGCGACGTATCGCGCTGGTCGGGTTCGGCGACCCGGAGGCGGTCGAGTACATCAGCCCTGGCGTCTACGTGATCACCGACGAGCGCCAGCAGCGCCTGATCAAGGTCAACGTCACCGACGATACGCAGATCATCGACGCCCAGCAGGCCGAGCAGTTGAGCCTCAACTTCGGTGGCCGCAGCAACAAGGGTTTCGAGGGGTTGGCCTACGACTCGACCGGCAAGCGCCTGTTCGTGGCGCGCGAGCGCGATCCCATGCTGATCTACGAAGTGCAGGGCTTTCCGCGCGGGGTCAGCGACAAGCCGCTGGACGTGCAGGTGACCCAGGACCGCCGGCGCGATGCCGGCCTGTTCGTGCGCGACCTTTCCAGTCTGCAATACGACGAGCGCAGCGGCCACCTGCTGGCCCTGTCGGACGAATCGCTGTTGGTGCTGGAACTGGACGTGCAGGGCCGGCCCCTGAGCACCATGTCGCTGCGCAAGGGCCGCCAAGGCTTGAGCAAGAGCGTGCCGCAACCCGAAGGCATCGCCATGGACGACGATGGCAACCTGTACATGGTCAGCGAACCCAACCTGTTCTACGTGTTCCGCAAGCGCTGAACGGCGCTAGCCCTCGGGGTGCAGGAACTTGTCGAGAAACTGCCGGGTCCGTGCCTGCTGCGGGTTGGCGAACAACTCGCGGGCCGGTCCCTGTTCCACGATCACCCCCTGGTCGAAGAACACCACACGATTGGCCACGTCGCGGGCGAACTGCATCTCGTGGGTGACGATGACCATGGTGCGCTTTTCCTGCGCCAGGCCCCGAATCGTTGCCAGCACTTCGCCGACCAGCTCCGGGTCCAGCGCTGAAGTCGGCTCGTCGAAGAGGATGACCTGCGGCTGCATGGCCAGCGCCCGGGCAATCGCCACGCGCTGCTGCTGACCGCCCGAGAGCCGCCTGGGGTAGGCCTCTTCCTTGCCGGCCAGGCCAACCTTGGCCAACAGCTCGCGGCCCAGTTCGGTCGCTTCGGCCTTGGCCATCTTCTTTACCACCAGCGGCCCTTCGATGACGTTCGCCAACGCCGTGCGATGGGGAAACAGGTTGAAGTTCTGGAAGACGAAACCCACCTGCTGGCGCAACTCGCGAATCAGGCCCTGCTGCTGCGCCACGCGGGCTCCGTCGATTTCGATGTCGCCCACACGGATCTGGCCACTGGTAGGTGTTTCCAGCAGGTTCAGGCAGCGCAGGAAGGTCGTCTTGCCCGAGCCGCTGGGGCCGATGATCGCCACCACCTCACCGGCGGCGATCTCCAGGTCGATGCCCTTGAGCACGCTGTGGCCATCGAACTGTTTGGTCAGGCCCTTTACCACGATCATTGCTTCATGCCTCTTGGTCGTGGCGGTTGACCCGCCGTTCCAGATGATTCTGCAGGTGCGCCAGAACGCTTGCCAACAGCCAGTAGATCAATGCGGCCGCCAGGTACATGGTGAAGATCTCGAACGTACGGGCGGTGATCAACTGCGCCTGGCGGAACAGCTCCGGTACCTGAATGGTCGCTGCCAGTGCCGTGTCCTTGACCAGTGAAATGAAACTGTTGCCCAGTGGCGGCAGGGCGGTGCGCATGGCCTGCGGCAGGATGGCCCGGCGCAAGGTCTGCGCGCGGGTCATGCCGATGCTGGCAGCTGCCTCCCACTGACCGCGCTCGATGGACGCGATCGCCGCCCGCAGGATTTCACAGGCATAGGCGGCCATGTTCAGCGAAAAGCCGATGAGTGCAGCGGGCAACGGGTCCAGTTCGATACCGATCTGCGGCAGGCCGTAGTAGATGACGAACAGCTGGACCAGCAACGGCGTGCCGCGGAAGAACGACACGTAGACCCTGGCCGGCCAGCTCAGCAGGCGGCTTCGGGACAACCGCATCAACGCCAGGCCGAACCCCAGCAGCAGGCCGAAGAACATTCCGCCCAGGCTGAGGAAGACCGTGTAGTAGGCACCCTTGAGCAGAAAGGGTGCCGAATCGAGCATCAGCTGCAGGCTGCTCTCGATCATTGCGTGACGTCAGCGCTGAACCATTGCTTGGACAGCTTGGCCAGGGTGCCGTCGGCGCGCAGTTTGTCGAGAGCGTCGTCGAGTGCCTTGAGCAGTTCCGGCTCGCCCTTGCGCACGGCGATCCCGGCTTCCTGACGCGAGAACGCATCGCCTGCCAGGGCGAGGGTTTCGTTGGTCTTGTTGATCAGGTCGAAGGCGGCCAGGCGGTCCACCAGAATCGCATCGATACGGCCGACGCGCAGGTCCTGGTACTTGGTCGGATCATCGTCGTAGGTTTTCACCACGGCGCTCGGCACGTTGTCCTTGAGCCACTGCTCGTAGTTGGTGCCCAGGCCCATGCCGACTTTCTTGCCGGCCAGGTCGGAGGCCTGCTTGATGCTGTCGGCATTCTTCTTCGCGACCACGGCCTGGATACCGGACACGGTGTAGGGCTTGGAGAAGTCGTACTTCTTCTTGCGCTCATCGGAGATGGTCACCTGATTGACCACGACGTCGAGCCGCTTGGACTCCAGCGCTGCGAGAATACCGGCCCATGGGGTGGGCTGCAGCTTGACCTTGACGCCCAGTTCCTTGGCCAGGGCCTCGGAGAGTTGCACTTCGAAGCCGGTCAGCTTGCCGTTTTCGTCCACGAAGCTGAACGGCGGGTAGGTACCCTCCAGGCCGATGTTGATGACACCGGCGTCCTTGATTTTCTGCAACTGTTCGCCAGCCATTGCCTGGCCCAGCAGCGAACTGCCCAGAACCAGGCCGGCGATCAGCAGGTGTTTGCGCAATGCGGGAAACTTCATGGCGGATCCTTGAAATGAGGGAGGGTTTCGCAGCGTTGGCGGCCACCTGTGCGGTTACCGGTCGTCGAGGCGAAGGCGCAATGGGAAAACAGGACTATAGGCACCGCCACGCTGGCCCACAAGCCCCCTCGGCGCCCACGGAACGTATGACCGCGGCTTATGTTCAGATGCTCCACGACACGTCCAAAGCGTTCTTTTTACCGCCTGGATTTTTCCCGTATGGTGGGCGCCAACCGGCGGCCATCGCTGTTTCCACACAAGGCAGGGTATAACCGTGAACGACATTCCTCAGGCACGCAGAGGCCATTGGCAGTTGCAGTCCATCGTCGGCCAGTTGCATGAGGCGCGCTCCGATTGGCGCCGGCAGAACGGACGCAGTTGCGGCATGCAGGGCGGCCGCGAGCTGCCGTCGCGCGAGGCCATGGCCAAAGTGCTCGAGCAGTTGTGCGGCGCGTTGTTCCCGATGCGCCTGGGGCCGGTGGACCTGCGCGAAGAAAGCGAAGATTTCTATGTAGGCCATACCCTGGACGCCGCGCTCAACGAACTCTTGACCCAGGCCCGCCTGGAACTGCGCTACGCCGCGCGCAATGGCGACTGCAACTTGCCCGCCGTCGACGCCAGGGCCCTGGAACTGATCCAGGATTTCGCTGCGGCGCTGCCCGGCCTGCGGCGCTTGCTCGACACCGACGTGCTGGCCGCCTATCACGGCGATCCCGCGGCGCGCAGTGTCGATGAGGTATTGCTGTGCTATCCCGGCGTGCTCGCGGTGATCCATCATCGCCTCGCTCACCATCTGTATCTCGCCGGCCTGCCGTTGCTGGCGCGCATCAGCTCGGAACTGGCGCATTCGGCGACCGGCATCGATATCCACCCCGGCGCGCGCATCGGCCCAAGCTTTTTCATCGACCACGGCACGGGCGTGGTGATCGGCGAAACCGCCGTCATCGGCGAGCGGGTGCGTATCTACCAGCAGGTCACCCTGGGCGCCAAGCGCTTTCCGGCGGACGAGTCCGGGCAGCTGCAGAAGGGGCATCCGCGCCACCCGATCGTCGAGGACGATGTGGTCATCTACGCCGGCGCGACCATCCTGGGTCGCATCACCATCGGCCAGGGCTCGACCATCGGCGGCAACGTCTGGCTCACGCGCACCGTGCCGGCCGGCAGCAACCTCACCCAGGCCAACCTGGTGCACGACGACGGCAGTCAGAAATAGGGCTTGGCAGGACGCCGCGAACGGCCTGCCAGGCAGGACCGTTCGGCCCATCAATTGGCCATCTACCCATCAGTCGTGTTTTAATTGAACGCTCGTTCAATAAAACCATGGATCGCGATTCGCGTTCAACAGGAGGCCATCCCTTGCTGAAAACGCCCAGTTTCTTCCATTTACGAACGTGTGGAGTGCACAGCGCATGAGTGCATCTTCATCAGCGCCAAGCGGCAACGTGCGCATGAACCCTCCGGTGTTCTACTTCGCCGCCAGTTTCATCCTGATTTTCGGCATCGTCGTCATCTCCTTTCCGCAGGCAGCTGGCCAGTGGCTGATGGCGGCGCAAAGCTGGGCCGCCAACACGGTCGGTTGGTACTACATGCTGGCCATGACCCTGTACCTGGTGTTCGTCGTGGTCACGGCGCTGTCGGGTTACGGCAAGATCAAGCTGGGGGCCGATCACGACGAGCCCGAGTTCAGCTATTTGTCCTGGGCCGGCATGTTGTTCGCCGCCGGCATCAGCATCACGCTGTTCTTCTTCTGCGTCTCCGAGCCGCTGACCCATATGCTGCAACCGCCGCAGGGTGAGGCGGGCACCCAGGAGGCCGCGCGCCAGGCCATGCAGTTGCTGTTCCTGCACTGGGGCCTGCACGGTTGGGGCGTGTTCGCCTTCGTCGGCATGGCCCTGGCCTATTTCGCCTATCGCCACAACCTGCCGCTGGCGCTGCGTTCGGCGCTCTACCCATTGATCGGCAAACGCATCAACGGGCCGATCGGCTACGCCGTGGACGGCTTCGGCATCATCGCCACCATCTTCGGCCTGGGGGCCGACATGGGGTTCGGCGTGCTGCACCTCAATTCCGGCCTGGACTACCTGTTCGGTGTCGCTCACACCCAATGGGTGCAGGTGATCCTGATCACCCTGATGATGGGTGCAGCGATTCTGGTGGCGGTCTCCGGTGTCGACAAGGGCGTGCGGGTGATGTCCGACATCAACATGCTACTGGCCTGTGCGCTGTTGCTCTTCGTGCTGTTCGCCGGGCCGACCCAGCACTTGCTCAGCACCCTGGTGCAGAACGTCGGCGATTATCTGGGTGCACTGCCCAGCAAGAGCTTCGACGTCTACGCCTACGACAAACCCAGCGACTGGCTGGGTAACTGGACGGTGTTCTACTGGGCCTGGTGGATTGCCTGGTCGCCTTTCGTGGGGCTGTTTATTGCGCGCATCTCGCGCGGACGCACCATTCGCGAGTTCGTCTTCGGCGTGTTGCTGATCCCACTGGGCTTCACCCTGGCCTGGATGTCGATCTTCGGCAACAGCGCCATCGACCAGGTGATCAACCACGGCATGGCTGCCATCGGCCAGTCGGCCATCGACGACCCGTCGATGACCCTCTACCTGCTGCTCGAAACCTACCCATGGGCGAGGACGGTGATTGCCGTTACGGTGTTCATCAGTTTCGTGTTCTTCGTCACCTCGGCCGACTCGGGCACCGTCGTGCTCTCCACCTTGTCGGCACGTGGCGGCAACCCCGACGAAGACGGGCCGAAATGGCTGCGGGTATTCTGGGGTGCGATGACCGCGCTGGTCACCAGTGGCCTGCTGTTCGCCGGCAGCATCGACTCGCTGAAATCGGCGGTGGTGCTGACTTCGCTGCCGTTCTCGATCATTCTGCTGGCGATGATGTGGGGACTGCACAAGGCGTTCCACATGGAAAGCCAGCGCAAGATCGCCCAGCTGTATTCGCTGGCGCCGGTTGCCAGCTCGCGGCCAGGGCGAGGCGGCTGGCGACAGCGGTTGAGCCAGGCCGTGAGCTTCCCTTCGCGTGACGAGGTGTACCGGTTCATGGACACCCACGTACGGCCGGCCGTGGCCGAAGTCACCGCATCGTTCGCCGAGAAGGGCCTGGATGCCGTTGCGCAAGAGGACACCCCTCACGACAACGTGATCTTCGAGATCGGTCATGGTGAAGAACGTCCGTTCATCTATCAGGTGCAGATGCGCGGTTACTTCACGCCATCCTTCGCCCGTGGCGGCATGGGCAATCAGGAACTGAAGAACCGGCGCTACTACCGTGCCGAGGTGCATCTGGCCGAAGGCAGCCAGGACTACGACCTGGTCGGCTACAGCAAGGAGCAGATCATCAACGACATCCTCGACCAGTACGAACGGCACATGCAGTTCCTGCATCTGGTGCGCTGACAGCCCCTTGCTCGCGCCCGTGCAAATAACCTGCACACAAAAAAACCCTCGCACCTGGGTGCGAGGGTTTTTTCATGGCTGCGCTGTCAGTTGTCGGCGACGGCGTTCCGGGCCAGGATGGCGTTGGCCAGATCCATGTCGGAAGCCTGCAGGCCAGGGTTCTCGGCGCGTACCTTGTGGATCGCGGCTTCCAGGTACGGGCCACGGATACCGCCTTCGCTGGCCACGAAGCTGCCGGCATCGTCCTGGGCGGCGATGATCAACTTGTGATCCTTGAAGGTCAGGTAGGAGGAGCCGGTCGTGGCGCCGGAAGAGAGCACGTTGCGCCAGAAGGGGTCGGCCATGGCCGAGCTTACGGGCAGGGACAGCAACGCGAGGGTAGCAACGGCGGTTTTGAGGCGCATGATCGAGACTCCACAGTGTGATCCGGTACGAATGTAATCCGGGGCAGTTGTCGTTCGCATGTTGGATACGGCCAACCACGTCCAAGTTCCCCAAGGCCAACGGCTTGCCTGCCGCGGTGGCGTTACAGCGACTCGATGCGCGGGGTGACGCGCAGCACCTCCTCGAGCGTGGTCAGGCCGGCGGCGATCTGCCGTGCGCCACTCAGGCGCAGGCTGCGCATGCCCTCCCGGCAGGCCTGGCGCCGCAGCTCGGCGAGGTCGGTGTGGGCGTCGATGCAGGCCTTCACGCCGTCGCTTATCAGTAGCACTTCATAGACCCCGGCACGTCCGCAGTAACCGGTGTCGCGACAGCGCGGACAGCCGACGGCCCGCCGCGCACCCTCGGGCACGGCCATGCGCCAAGGCTCGATGAGCGCCTGCCAGCTCTTCGGGTCGATGCGCACCGGCGCCTTGCAGTCTTCGCACAGCGTACGTACCAAGCGCTGCGCCATGACGCCCAGCACCGTCGCTTTGATCAGGTAGTGCGCGACACCCAGTTCCAGCAGGCGAGTGATCGCGCCCACGGCATCGTTGGTGTGCAGCGTCGATACCACCAGATGGCCGGTGAGGGCCGCCTGGATCGCCATCTCGGCCGTCTCCAGGTCGCGGATCTCACCGATCATGATGATGTCCGGATCCTGCCGCATCAGTGCACGCAGGCCACTGGCAAAGTCCAGGTCGATGTTGTGCTGCACCTGCAGCTGGTTGAAGGCCGGTTCGACCATCTCGATCGGATCTTCGATGGTGCACAGGTTGATCTGCGGGGTCGCCAGCTGCTTGAGGGTGGTGTACAGCGTGGTGGTCTTGCCCGAACCCGTGGGTCCGGTCACCAGCACGATGCCGTGCGCCTGGGAGGTCATCTGCTGCCAGCGCCGCAGGTCTTCGGCCACCAGGCCCAGCTGGGCAAAATCCTTGAGCAACACCTGAGGGTCGAAGATGCGCATCACCAGCTTTTCGCCGAAGGCCGTGGGCAGGGTGGACAGGCGCAGCTCGATTTCCTGGCCCTGCGGCAGGCGGGTCTTGATCCGGCCATCCTGAGGCTTGCGCTTCTCGGCGACGTTCATGCGCCCCAGGCTTTTCAGGCGGCTGACGATAGCCAGGGTGACCTGCTCGGGGAACCGGTACACGCAATGCAGCAAGCCATCGATGCGAAAGCGCAGCGCACCGAAGTCGCGCCGCGGCTCGATATGAATGTCACTGGCGCGCTGCTCGAACGCGTATTGGAACAGCCAGTCGACGATATTGATGACGTGCTGGTCGCTGGCAGCGGGCACCGTGGCCATGTCGCCCAGTTGCAGCAGCTGCTCCAGATTGCCCGCGGCGCCGGGCTGGCCCTGGACCCTGGCGCCGCTGACCGAGCGCGCCAGCTGAAAGAATTGTTCGGTGAAACGCTGGATGTCCGCGGGGTTGGCGACCACGCGCTTGATCGAGCGTTTGAGTGCGTGGGCCAGGTCGGCTTCCCACTGGCGCTGCCAGGGCTGCGCGCTGGCGATGGTAACGCTGTGTTCGTCTACGGCCACGGCGAGAATGTTGTGGCGCATGGCGAAGGCCTGGGGCATCAAGGCGACCACGGTGGCAACGTCGATGCACAGCGGGTCGATGCGCAGGTAGGGTTGCCCGGCGTGGTCCGCCAGCCACCGGCTCAGGACCTCGAGCGTCAGCAGGTGCCCGGGTTGGCGCGGGTCGGGCAATCGGCAGTCGGCGAGCCGTTGCAGGGGGTGGGCTGGGTGCGCGCATTCCTGTTTCAAGTCGTCGCACAGTGCCTGGGCGACGTCCGCTGCGATGAGGCCTTCGTCGATCAGGCCGTCGATCAGATCATCGAGGTTCAGGCTGCCGTCGTGGCAATGTCGGCGGGGAGTGGCGACGAGGGTCATGCGGAGGCCTCCTTGGCGGTGCGCGATCTGTCGTGCTACCCAGCCTAGCGCCCGTGCCGGAAGTCGCCGTCATGGCAACCGTTGCCGCATTTGTCGGCCGCTCAAGCGTACGACTGTACCTGGGCCGGGTGCTGGGCATCGACCAGTTGCACATCGAACACGCTGATCAGGTTGCGCATCTTTTCCGCGATGACCTGTGCGCGGTGCCAGGTCAACTCGCCCACCTGCACCTGGATCTGCAGGCTGTCCGCTACCTGGGATGCAGCGAGCTGCCGGGGGATCAGGTACTGCATGGCAAACAGATTGAGCACCCGGCACAGCACGTCGGCCTCGATCTCGGCACTCAGGCTGAACTGCACGGTGGTGGTCAGTTTGCCTGCGGCCCAGACATCGGGGCGCGGCGAGGTCAGCAGTTCAAAGGCGGACATGGGCGATCTCCGTGGTCGATGGGAGAAAGTCTCCCACGCTGGAACGGGTATTTCTTGCCTGACTCGGCGAGTTATTGAGCTATCTTGAATTGTGCAATTTCATAAACAGCAAGGCAGAGGCATTTCTATGCAAAGTTCTTTGGATGCTTATGACCGGCGCATCCTCGCATTGCTGCAAGAGGACGCCACGCTCTCCAGCGCGCAGATCGCCGAGCAGGTGGGCTTGTCGCAGTCACCCTGCTGGCGGCGCATCCAGCGGCTCAAGGAAGAGGGGGTGATCAGGGCGCAGGTGACGCTGCTGGACCGCAAGAAGATCGGCCTCAACACGCAGATATTCGCCGAAGTGAAACTCAACGCCCACGGTCGCTCGAACTTCACCGAGTTCACCGAAGCGATACGCGGCTTTCCGGAAGTGCTGGAGTGCTATGTGTTGATGGGCAATGTCGATTTCCTGCTGCGCATCGTCACGCCGGACATCGAAGCATACGAGCGTTTTTTCTTCGAGAAACTGTCTATGGTGCCGGGCATTCAAGAGGTGAATTCGACGGTGGCGCTGTCCGAAATCAAGTCCACCACCAGTTTGCCGGTTAATCGGTGAGGCGCGATGCCAGCCGCTCCTACAGGTTCACAACACCCTGTAGGAGCGGCTGGCAGCCGCGAAGAGGTCGGAAAAACCCCGCAAAGCTTACTTGCGCAGCAGCAGTTTCCAGGCGCGGTTCTGGCTCACGGCAATGGCCTGCTGCATCCGCGCGTCCAGCACTTCATCGCTGATATCCAGGCTGGCCAATGCATGCAGCTTGTTCAGTTCGCCGAACAGGCGGTCCACTTCCGGCACGTCCAGCACACCGCGGGCCAGATGCAACCAGCTCTGGATGCGTTCGATGCGTGGCAACTGCTCGGCCAGGTCCTCGGGCTGCTGCTGGTAGCGCGGCAGTTGCAGCGCTGCGCCTTCTTCGGCCAGCAGGTGGCCCAGCCAGCTTTGCAGATGGGCGGCGCCCTGGCGGTTGCCGCGGTTGTTGCGCTCGACCGTCCACAGGCGGCCCAGCAGCCAGCGCGAAGTGTTCAGCGAGAACTGGCCCCAGCGCACGTCCAGCAGCTCTTCGGCGAACTGCTCGGGCGCGGCCTTGCGCACGTCCTCGTCCTCCTGCCCGGCCTGCACCAGCGGGCGCCAGTCTTCGAGCAGCGCATCGAGGGAGGTGCGCAGCTCGTTGCTGCTGGTGCGTGGAGCGGCCTGGCCGAGACTGCCAACCAGTCCGCGCAGTTCGACGAGTTGTTGTACCCAGTCCTGCAGCAGGCGCCAGTGGCCGTTGAAACGGTACTGCTCGGCCAGGCGCTGGCTGTTCGCCAACAGGTGCCAGGCCAAGGCGGTGAAGGCGTCGTCGAGCGAGGTTTCAGCGTTCAGTTCCGGCGCCGGCAGGCTCAGGGCGTAGCTGTCCGGATCGCTGAGGCGATAGCCGCGCTCGGCCTTGCTGATGTCACAGGGCATCAGCGCCAGTTTCTCGGCCAGTTCGGCGGCCAGCTCGAGCAATGCCGATGGCTCGCCTTCACGCAGCTCCAGCTCCAGTTCGCAGATCTCTTCGGACTGCTTGCCGACGATGACCTTGCCCAGGTCCAGGGCCGCCTCGATCACCACCCGGGCCTTGCCGCGGCCCCAGGCGATCTCTGCCCGCTCGCGCACGAAATCGGTGGTGAACACCGGCTTGATGGTCTTCTTGTCGAGTTCGGCCAGTTGCTCGGGCCAGCATTCGCCGTCGAGTTTCTTCAGGTCGAGCTTGGCCTTGGGCAGGGTCCAGTCGTACTCGTTGCGCTGCGACAGCCCGGCCACGCTGCTGCCACGGGTCTTGAGGGTCTGGATGACTTCTTCGCCATCGCGACGCAGGCGCAGGGCAACCTTGGCCGCCGCCAGTTCGCGCGCAGGCGTGTCGAAGTACTGGTTGAACAGCTCTCGGCGCTCCCAGCCACTTTTGTTGCGCTTCTTCAGCAAAGGGTGCTCACGCAAGGCAGCAAGCGTTTCGCGGCTGACGCGCAGTTTGATTTCGGTTTCTTTGTGCATGAGGGGGCAATCCAAGCGCTGGCGGACAACAACGCGCTGATGACTAGATAAGGCCGTGCAGTGTACAGCAGTCGCGCCACGGCGGTTTATTCTTGGCGCCCGATGGCTCTATGATGGGGCTCGCCCCGGGAGGTTCGCCATGCCATTGCCGTCCATGCAGGAACAGTTCGCCGCCCTCATCGCGGCGCCTTCGGTGAGTTGCACCCAGCCCAGCCTGGACCAGTCCAACCGCCAGGTGATCGATATGCTGGCCGGCTGGCTGTCCGACCTGGGTTTTGCCTGCGATATCCAGCAGGTCGAGCCCGGCAAGTTCAACCTGATCGCCACGTTCGGCAGCGGCCCCGGGGGCCTGGTGCTGGCCGGGCACAGCGACACGGTGCCCTACGACGAGGCGCTGTGGAGCACCGATCCGCTCAAGCTCACCGAAGTCGACGGACGCTGGGTCGGGCTGGGCAGTTGCGACATGAAGGGCTTCTTCGCACTGGCGATCGAGGCGGTGCGCGGCCTGATCGACCAGCCGTTCAAGCAGCCGCTGATCATCCTCGCCACCTGTGACGAGGAAAGTTCGATGTCCGGCGCCAAGGCGCTGGCCGCGGCCGGTCGCCCGTTGGGCCGTGCCGCGGTCATCGGCGAGCCGACCGGGCTCAGGCCGATCCGCCTGCACAAGGGGGTGATGATGGAGCGCATCGACATCCTCGGTCGCAGTGGCCATTCCTCGGACCCAAGCCTGGGCCACAGCGCCCTGGAAGCGATGCACGGGGCGATCGGTGAGTTGCTGAGCCTGCGCCAACAATGGCAGCGCGAGTACAACAATGCCCAGTTCAGTGTGCCCCAGCCGACCTTGAACCTGGGTTGCATCCACGGCGGCGACAACCCCAACCGTATCTGCGGGCAATGCTCGCTGGAGTTCGACCTGCGGCCGTTGCCGGGCATGGACCCGCAGGTCCTGCGTGCCGCGATTCTCGGCAAGCTGGCACCGTTGGCCGAGCTGCACCAGGTGAAGATCGACTATGCCCCGTTGTTCGCCGAGGTCCCCCCCTTCGAGCAGCGTGCCGACGCCGAGCTGGTCCGGGTCGCCGAGCGCCTGACCGGGCACACTGCAGCCGCCGTGGGCTTCGGCACCGAGGCGCCATACCTGCAGAGCATGGGGTGTGAAACCCTGGTGCTGGGTCCGGGCAACATCGCCTGTGCCCACCAGCCCGGCGAATACCTCGAAATGTCACGTTTGCAGCCTACCGTGCGTCTATTGCGTGAACTGATCGGGCATTACTGCCTCGAATCGGTGATTACCTGAATCTGACCGCCCCCGAGGCCGCCATCCATGCAAGGAGTGCACGCGTGTTGCCTAGCCTGTCACGACGATAACCCTCATACCGCTGTGCGCCGAGTGATGCTTTTCGTCCCACTTTTCTACAGGCTTTTGCTGTCATGCCCGACTACGTGAATTGGCTTCGCCACGCTTCTCCCTACATCAATGCCCACCGTGACTGCACCTTCGTGGTGATGCTTCCCGGCGAAGGCGTTGCCCACCCCAACTTCGGCAATATCGTCCACGACCTGGTGCTGCTGCACAGCATGGGCGTGCGCCTGGTGCTGGTCCACGGGTCGCGCCCGCAGATCGAGAGCCGCCTGGCCGCGCGCGGTCTGAGCCCGCATTACCATCGCAACCTGCGGGTCACCGATGCGGCCACGCTCGAATGCGTGATCGATGCCGTGGGTCACCTGCGGATCGCCATCGAGGCACGCCTGTCCATGGACATGGCGTCCTCACCGATGCAGGGCTCGCGGTTGCGCGTGGCGGGCGGCAACCTGGTCACGGCGCGGCCGATCGGCGTGGTCGAGGGTGTCGATTACCACCATACCGGCGAAGTGCGCCGGGTCGATCGCAAGGGCATCAATCGCCTGCTCGACGAACGCTCGATCGTGCTGCTGTCACCACTGGGCTATTCGCCCACCGGCGAGATCTTCAACATTGCCTGCGAAGACGTGGCCACGCGGGCAGCCATCGACCTGGAAGCCGACAAGTTGCTGCTGTTCGGCGCCGAGCCGGGCTTGCTCGACGAAACCGGTCATCTGGTGCGCGAGCTGCGTCCGCAGCAGGTACCGGCGCACTTGCTGCGTCTGGGCAACGACTACCAGGGCGAGTTGCTCGATGCCGCCGCTCAGGCGTGCAAGGGTGGCGTCAGCCGCGCGCATATCGTCAGCTACGCCGAAGACGGTGCACTGCTGACCGAGCTGTTCACTCGCAATGGCGGCGGCACCCTGGTGGCGCAAGAGCAGTTCGAACAGGTGCGCGAAGCCAACATCGAAGACGTCGGTGGGCTGCTGGACTTAATCAGTCCGCTGGAAGAGCAGGGCATTCTGGTGCGCCGCTCCCGGGAAGTATTGGAGCGTGAGATCACCCAGTTCAGCGTGGTCGAGCGCGAAGGCATGATCATCGCCTGCGCGGCGTTATACCCGATCGCCGATTCGCAGACCGGTGAGCTGGCCTGCCTGGCGGTGAATCCGGAATACCGCCACGGCGGGCGTGGCGACGAGCTGCTCGAGCGCATCGAGGAACGGGCGCGCGCGCTCGGGCTCAACACCCTGTTCGTGCTGACCACCCGTACGGCGCACTGGTTTCGCGAGCGTGGCTTCGTGCCCAGCGGTGTCGAACGCCTGCCCTCGGCGCGCGCCTCGCTGTACAACTACCAGCGCAATTCGAAGATCTTCGAAAAAGCGCTGTAGCGGGGCATCCGCTGGATCGGCGGCGCCTTTTTCGCGGCCGATGACCGCTCCTACGTGAGGTCGAGGCCATCCGTAGGAGCGG